>CAZIXF010000060.1:0-30449 GCA_964543195.1 uncultured Roseivirgaceae bacterium | reverse complement strand
GGGGTTAATCCCTTTTTGTAACTACCTGATAATAAATATTTTAAATAGTAAAAATGGTTTATTTTGAGAATGGTTTATGAATAATCGGGGTTAAGTAGTACTAAAATCTACTTTCTGTCAGAACCCTGTAAGATATCAGAAATATTGCCTGTATAAACCAAGGGTGTAACAGTAGACGTGGGCGATCGATGAATACAGGTCCGGTCAGTGGTCTTTCAGTCCTGCCAAACACCATGAAAAACCCTGGTTTTCAATTGGAAAGATACGGCATCCCAGGTGAAACCTGGACCCGCTAATCCCGTTATTGTGGGTGTGAATGTAAACGGAATGATCAAGGCCTGAAATTTATCCGGTGGCATATGTGAACGGCTGATTGATAACCGGATAGAAACATGCTGGTAATCAGACCATCATGGTGATCTGCCGGGCGGAAGGCGGTTATTTAATAAAATGCAGTTGTTTTATTATTTTAAAATTCTTTATTTGGAAAAAACAGTTCTTCCGGAAGGTTGGTCCGGATGGAACACTGCTCTTGTTTGGCGGGGACCATTAGATTTACGGATATCCGGGTAAATGATGATCTTTAAGGAGGTTTGATTGCCGGAATGGCTAAATACATTTAACTTTGCACCTTAGTATAGAATAATGAGTGAACAGATCAAACACGAGTGTGGATTAGCACTCATCCGGTTACGGAAACCCCTCAATTATTATATTGAAAAATATGGTTCTTTAACCTATGCGATGAAAAAGCTGTATATCCTGATGGAAAAACAGCATAACAGGGGTCAGGATGGTGCCGGGGTGGCCAATATAAAGATCGATATCGATCCGGGTTACCGTTACATCAGCCGGTTCCGGTCCGTGGAACCCCAACCCATTGCGGATATTTTCAAAAAAATTGCCAAAAAGTATAAAAAAGTCCAGAAAGAAAACCCTCAGAAATTTTATAACGGGCGATGGATGAAGGAAAATGTGGCTTTTACCGGTGAATTATGGCTGGGACATCTGAGGTATGGTACCCATGGAGAAAATTCCATCGAGCAGGTTCATCCTTTACTCAGACAGAATAACTGGCGTTCGCGCAATCTGGTTATAGCCGGGAATTTCAACATGACCAATGTGGATGAACTGTTCAATAAGCTCGTGAAGATCGGTCAGCATCCCAAGGAAAAGAACGACACGGTGACGGTTATGGAGAAAATAGGGCATTTCCTGGATCTCGAAAACCAGTCCATCTTCGATAAGTACAAGGATAAATTCACCAACCCGGAGATCACCGAGTTGATCGAAAGCGAACTCGACCTGGCCCGGGTGCTCGAACGTTCCTGTAAGGATTTCGATGGCGGATATGCCATGGTGGGGCTTACGGGGTATGGAGCGGCCTTTGTAGCCAGGGACCCGAACGGGATCCGGCCAGCCTATTATTATGCCAATGATGAAGTGATCGTGGCCGCATCGGAAAAGCCACCCATCAAAATGGCCTTCGATGTGGAATTTAATGAGATACAGGAAATACAACCGGGTCATGCCCTGATCATCAATAAGGACGGAAATTACAACGAAAGCCGGATTGTCGAGCCCAGAGAAAAGCTTTCCTGCAGTTTCGAAAGAATCTATTTTTCCAGGGGTACCGATCCCGATATCTATAATGAAAGGAAAAAACTGGGTAGATTCCTGCTTCCACAGATACTCAGGTCCATCAATTTTGACCTTAAGAACACCGTATTCTCCTATGTCCCCAATACGGCGGAGACTGCCTTTCAGGGACTTATGGATGCACTCGATTCATACCTGATCGCCAAGAGAAGGGATGTGTTTATTGATAATAAACCCTTTCTTGACTCCAAAGAAGAATTGCTTGGCTTCCGGCCACGTATAGAAAAACTGGTATGGAAGGATGTAAAAATGCGCACTTTCATTACCGATGACGAACACCGCGACGATCTGGTCACCCATGTGTATGATACCACCTATGAAGTGATCCGCAAAGGAGTGGACTCCATCGTGGTTTTGGATGATTCCATCGTCAGAGGCACCACCCTCCAGAAAAGCATTCTCACGTTGCTCGATAAGATCGGGCCGAAGAAGATCGTGATCGTATCATCGGCACCGCAGATCCGTTATCCCGATTGTTATGGCATCGATATGTCACGCATGAATGAATTCGTGGCTTTCCGGGCTTTAATGGAACTCCTCAAAGAAAATAACATGGAGTTCAAGCTCGACGAAGTATATGAAAAGGCCAGAGCTGATGCAGAAAATGTCAGGCAACCCAACTACGTGAAGGAACTCTACGACCTGTTTAAGACGGATGAGATTTCACGGAAGATCGCTGAGATCGTTACGCCGGGAAATATGAAATCCGAAATGGAAATTGTATACCAGACCATTGAAAATCTTCATAAAGCCTGCCCGGACCATATAGGCGACTGGTATTTTACCGGTAACTATCCAACCGAAGGGGGTAACCGGGTCGTAAATAAATCATTTATGAATTTTATGGAAGGCCTGACCGTAAGGGCTTATTGATGCTTCCCTTATCCCTTACCATTACTCCGAGCCGATGGCTCGGCTTATGAACCGTCACTCCGAGGCGCAGCCATGGGAGTCCCCCTGATAAGTAATGTTATAATTCATCGGATGACTTGGAGTCATACGATGAATACTATAGTAAGTCCTTCGGTTCAACATACGTTATTGAATGGGGATTGACCCGTATCGGCGGGTCATGCAATGACGGTACTGAATTGGTGATAGCCGCGTTGTCGACTTTCAGCCTTCTTCTCGCAATGACGTTTCTGATTGACAGGTTGAACCGGTTGCACAATATTTATCCGGAAAGCTGACTATACCGCAAAACTTTCACCGCATCCGCAGGTACGGGAGGCATTGGGATTGATAAACTGGAATCCCTTACCGTTCAGTCCGTCGGAAAAATCCAGCCTGGTACCCAGAAGATAGAGCAAACTTTTTTTGTTGACCAGGATCTTGATCCCCTTGTCTTCAAATACTTTATCGCCCTCTTCAACTTTTTCATCAAAGGACAGATCATACATAAGACCGGAACATCCTCCGCCCCTTACTGAAACCCTCACATTGGCTGTATCAGCATGTCCTTCCTGCGTTCTTAGCTCGATAATTCTGTTCTTTGCCGTATCTGTTACCTGTATCATATTGCAATATTTATATTATCTTATATGCTTTAACCTGCCAAGATAAAAAAAAGTTTTCATCTTTGCATAAAATAGATCCAATTACTGACATCCTATGAAGAAATCCCCCACAGAGATCCGGCAACTTGGAGAATTTGGATTGATTGACCGGATCAGATCGAAAACGGCCGTCAGCCATGAATCCACTGTCCTGGGTATTGGCGATGATGCGGCCATAATCGATACCGGCAATTATTATACGTTATTATCTACGGATATGTTGCTTGAAGGCATTCATTTTGACCTTTCCTTTATGCCTCTTCCCCACCTTGGTTATAAGTCCATTGCCATCAATGTATCGGATATCGCCGCCATGAATGGCATACCGGTACAGGTTACCGTGAATATTGGTCTGTCGAACCGGTTTTCGGTGGAAGCGGTGGATGCCCTTTATGAAGGGATCTTTGTGGCCTGCAAGGATTATAATGTGGACCTGGTGGGAGGTGATACGGTAAGCTCGCCCTCCGGGTTGGCCATTTCGGTATCGATCCTGGGTGAGGTGGATAGAAAGAAGGTGACCAGACGGTCAACTGCCGGGGAAAATGATATTCTTTGTGTGACCGGTGACCTGGGCGCGGCCTACACGGGTTTGCAGGTACTGGAGCGGGAAAAACAGGAATATGTCGAAAATCCCGAAATGCAGCCCAAACTCGGGGGGTATGATTATATCGTGGGACGGCAACTGAAACCGGTGGCCAGGATGGACATTATCTATGAACTGGGCGAAATGGGAATAAAACCTACGGCCATGATCGATGTGTCGGATGGGTTGGCTTCCGATGTGATGCACATCTGTACCGGGTCCGGTCTGGGCGTGAACGTCCATGAGGATAAGCTTCCCTATGATCATTCCACACTCACCACAGCTTCTGAATTCAACCTCGATGTAATCACCTGTGTGATGAATGGGGGAGAGGACTATGAATTGCTTTTTACCATCTCCCAGGATGATTTCGAGAAACTGAAAAACCACCGGGATATTCATTTTATCGGTTATATGCAGAAAAAAGACAAGGGTGTAAACCTGATCACCAGGGGAGGTACCAGTGTACCCCTCAAGGCACAGGGCTGGGATCATTTCAACCGGAAGGAATAATAAAAAGATATCCCTGTTCTGTTCTTTCGCCGCGCTTCAGAAAAAACACTCCGGCCTGAATAAGTTCATTGGTTCATTCGTTCATTGGTTTAGGGTTTAGGTGTGTAGCAGTTAGCTAATAGCTAATAACTTATACCCTACACCTTACACCTGGTATCCGGTCCCCGGTCCCCGGTCCTTTCACCTTTCACCTTTCACCTTTCACCTTTCACCTCTCACCCTCCTCCATCTTCCATCCTCCATCTTCCATCCTCCATCTTCCATCCTCCATCCTCCATCCTCCATCTTCCATCCTCCATCCTCCATCCTCCATCCTCCATCCTCCATCCTCAATCCTCCATCTTCCATCCTCAATCCTCCATCTTCCATCTTCCACCTCCCCACCTCCACAACTCCACATCCTCAAAGACCGTCCTTCGATACTGCCTTCCTTCGTCAGGCAACTCAGGACTAATTGCATTTCTCCCCAACAACCGGTCCCCGGTCCTTGCACCTTACACCCTACACCTTACACCCGGTCTTCCGTCCCCGGTCTCCGGTACCTAACACCAAACACCCAACATCCTGCTCACCCCAAAAACCGGTCTTCCGTCTCCGGTCTCCGGTCCTCAATCCACACCTCCACAATTCCCCATCTCATCACATCCTCCTCCATCCTCAATCCTCATTCTTCTTCCCAATCATCCGTACCAGGGCGGCCTTTCCCTGGTGAAAGGGGCCCTCATCCAGATCCTCTTCGGTCTCATATAGTTCCATGATATCCAGGGTCTGGAAATCACGGTTCATCATGTATTTATCATATAGTAGCTCAATAGCCGGGGGGCCGCCGGAGGCCCTGCCAAGCTGATCCTTTGAAAAATTCTCTACGGTCATATAACCTCCAGGCTTGAGGCTCTCAATGAACTGCTTATGTACATGGATCCTGATATCAGGAGGGAGGTGAAAGAATATCATGGCGATCACGTCGAATTCGGCAGGCCTGAACGGATAATCCAGGATATTACCCACATAATATTCGAATGAAACTCCCCGGTTTTCAGCCAGCATCTCTGATTTCTGCTGCCCGGCAATGCTCTGGTCGACAGCCACCACCTCCCATCCCTTTTCAGCGGCGTAAACCGCATTCCGGCCTTCTCCTTCACCCGGCAACAATAATTTTCCCGGTTCCAGCTTGTCCAGGAACGTTTTGAAATATCGGTTCGGTTGTGTACCGTATGCATAGGTCTTATCATCATACCTTGCATCCCAGAATTCCCTGCCCATAATGTCGCTTATAAAAGATTTATATTGATTTGTTTTCTTCTGTGCTAACTATTTAAAGGTAATTAAGTTTTTCCGGAATCCCTTTTTGTGTAAATTTAAGTGAATACGGATATGTACCATATTAATTAATTCTTTTTATCATGACAACAAAACCGCCTGACAGATACCAGAGGATCAAGGAAGAATTTCCTGCCATTATGGATGCTTATGAAAAGCTTGGTGAAGCTGCCCATGATGTGGCGATCCCTCATAAATATGTACACCTGATCAAGCTGGGTGCAGCCGCTACTATGCGTTCTGAAGGTGCCGTTCACAGCCATACCCGCAGAGCACTGGAGGCAGGAGCTACCCCGAAAGAGATACGCCATGCCATTGTCCTACTTACCAATACCATCGGGTTTCCCAATATGATGGCCGCCCTGAGCTGGGCCGATGACATACTGGAGAAATAAGGCTCGCGCTGCATTCATCACGATAAGGGTTTGCCAGTCACGCATTTGGCAATGGCCCGTAACCCGCCCTGTCAGCCTTACCGGACGTGCAGTTGCATCGGAGCCTGTTGCAGGATACCTCACTCAGGTTTTGACTTCTTTTCCAGGGCATCCCTGATGGCCGCTTTGGCAAAATTGCTGGTGACCGTAGCTCCGGAAGCAGCCTCAAAATCAAGGCTTTTTGCCCGGTCGATCTGCACGCCCACCGCATAGTCGGCCCCATAGCCCGGTGTGCCTGTCAGTTTTTCGAACCGGTAATTGACCACCTTTCCCCGCACCACTTCAAAACGGATCTCTGCCTTCACATTGCCCAGAAAACTGAATGTGCCATGATAATGCCCGTCACTGATACGGGTCATGTCCGGATGAAATCCCTTTACCGCTTTTTTTGCCTGGTAGCCGGCCAGGTAAAAATTACCCAGGGCACCCAGCAGGAAAATCAGGATAAAGATCGAGATCCACATGATAATTTTTAGAAATATATTCATAACGATCAGTATTGATCCTGTTTATTGCATGAAGCCCTGCTCCGTGAGAAATTGTTTCATAATCACCAGTGTTCTTTTGAAAGGCCGGTCTTCATCCCTGCCTTTGTTGAAAAAAGCATGGCCTTTCCCTCCAAATAATATGACCTCGCAATAATTGCCCTGTTCCCTCATCAGTTCCTGGAATTCGAGCATGGATTCCGCGGGCACCACATAATCATCCGTCCCGTGGAATATCAACGTGGGTGGGGTACTCCCATTCACATACCATAGTGGTGAGGCTTTTTTGGCTTTTTCCATGCCTCCGAACCGTTCGGCAAATACGGTGGCGTCCAGCACGGGGTTGAATAATACCATGGCGGCCGGTACCGGACTGATCGAGGTATCATCCTCCGGATCATTGAAGCCGGGAAGGGTAGCGGTACATGCTGCCAGATGCCCCCCGGCAGAGCCCCCGGCAATTACGATCCCTGAAGAATCAATACCCAGTTCAGCGGCATGGGCTTTGAGCCAACGGACGGCTGACCTGGCATCGGAAATGGCATCCTGGGGGGTAGTACCATGCTTCGATCTGATCCGGTATTCTGCCGTGATCCCCACCAGGCCATTTTCCGCAAGAAAAATACTGTGAGGCTCAAACTGCCCTGGACCCCCCTTTTGCCAACCCCCTCCGAAAAAGAAAATAACTGCCGCCGGTATTTTCTTCATATTTCCGCTTTCCGGATAATAGAAATGCAGCGAAAGCTCGATGGAGTCTTTCGTTTTGTACACTTTTTCTATCTGACGATAAACAGGTTGAGAATTAAGGGGAGGAAGAGCTATGCCGGCAATAAGACCTGCCGGAATAAAAAATCGCAACAGGGATAAATATATAATCCTGGTCATAGCCATAATGGATAATCAGGTTCAGCCCGATACGGTTGGATGTTTAAGTGATTAAAGTTGAAAAATTATATCCAATTGGAAAATATATTATGCGATTTATTTGAAACGCGACAATAAAATAACCGGAGGGCGTAATACCTTCCGGTCATTTTTTTTAACCTATACGAATTGAACTTCCTATCCTTCTACTACAAAGGATATCTTGGCATTTACACCATAGGAAACGATTTCATTATTCTCAACATTTGCATTCATCTCCTTAATGTAAATAGACTTGATATTTTTTACACTCTTTGAGGCTTCTTTCAATGCATTTCTAGTGGCATCATCGAAACTTTTATCTGAACCTGCAATTACTTCAATTACTTTAACAATACTCATGGTATTTACGTTTTTTGGTTATACAAAAATTGTTCTGCCTGATTAATAAAAAAACTATGCCATTTTAGGGAATTTGCCGGTCAGAGAATCAAAAGGGGCCCTGACTTAAGGATTATACGGGTTATTCATCATGCCCGTAAAAATTACTACCTCCGCCAAAAAGAAACAACCCCGGATCCTGGGGATAATTTTACTCGATTTTGTTGATTTAATTGCTCAGGTTATCATTCTGCATGGAGCCGAACCGTTCAATTCGGGAAGACTCGGGCCGGAAAGGAATTCAGCCATACCTTTAAAATCCCCGGCGAAATTTGCCAATGAATCGGCCAAGCATTAAATCAATGGATATATCGAGCCGGATTATACCGACTGGATCATTGCAAAAACCGAAATGGTAGCAGGCGGTAACAGGGACGCCGTTACCTTTAAGGCGCCCTCCGAACCGGGAGAATACGATTACGTGTGTACCTTTCCCGGTCATTTTGCGGCAGGAATGAGGGGTGTGCTGATCGTGGAATAGATTGTAATATATGACACGTCTGACCTCGAAAAAGCCTCTTAACTATTCGATGATAAAAAATAATTTTTTGGATTGATCCAAAAACATTTTCTCTTTTATATCCATTTATATATAGTATATTGTTAATTTATCAGATAATGAACAGTACATTTTAATCCTAACTGTCTTGGACTTTACCTCGGATATACTTTTTAACATCGGCGTGATCATACTGCTGGGTATCGGAGCCCAGTGGCTGGCCTGGCTATTGAAGTTTCCCTCAATCATATTCCTGCTTATATTTGGCTTCCTTTCCGGGCCGGTGTTCGGATTTATCGATCCGGATGCCCTTTTAGGTGATATTTTATTGCCTTTTGTGTCCATATCCGTGGCGCTGATCCTGTTTGAAGGAGGCTTGACATTGAACCTGAAGGAGTTGAAGGATATCGGCAGGGTAGTGATATCCCTTATCCTGCTGGGTGTTATCATCACCTGGATCATTGGAACAGTGGGAGCATATTACATAATCGGGCTGAATTTTCAGATATCCGTCCTACTGGGGGCGATACTGGTCGTGACCGGTCCCACCGTGATCGGACCCCTGGTCAGGGAGATCCAGCCTTACGGGAAGATCGCCGACATCCTGAAATGGGAAGGCATTGTGATCGATCCGATCGGGGCCCTGCTGGCCGTGCTCGTATTTGAAGCGGTGGTGACCGAAGAGCTTTTTCATGCAGGCCAGGTCGTTTTGCTGAACCTGGGCAAAACAATATTCTTCGGGTTTACCATTGGGTATGTGTTTGCCCGTCTGCTGATCCTGTTTCTCAAAAGGTTCTGGGTTCCCGATTACCTGCAGGAAACGGTGACCCTGGCCATGGTGATCGTCGCCTATATCATTTCCGATTATTTCCAGCATGAATCCGGCCTGTTTGCCACCACCCTGATGGGGATCGTAATGGCCAACCAGAAATCCGTGAACGTCCGGCATATTCTCGAATTCAAGGAAAATCTCCGTATCCTGATCATTTCCATCCTGTTTATCATTCTTTCGGCCCGGATCGACATGGATGTATTTAACCTGATATCCGTGAGCAGTCTGCTGTTCCTTGCCGTATTGATATTCATTGGACGTCCGCTTTCGGTTTTTCTGGCTACTATTCGGTCAAAACTTGATCTGAAGGAAAAAATATTCCTTTCATGGATGGCCCCCAGGGGTATAGTGGCTGCAGCGGTGTCTTCCATTTTTGCCCTCCGTCTGTCGGATACCGACATACCGCAGACAGAATTCCTTATCCCGCTCACCTTTATTATCATTGTAGGTACGGTGGGCATATATGGGCTTACCGCACCCCCCTTATCGAAATGGCTGAAGGTGGCCCAGGCCAATCCACAGGGATTGCTGATCGTGGGTGCGCACGAATGGGCTCTCGAAATAGCCAAAGTGATCAAGGCTGCGGGTTTCCGGGCGGTCCTTATCGACACCAATTACGGGTATATTTCCAAGGCGCGGATGGACGACATCGATGCCGTATACGGCAGTGTGCTCTCCGAGCATATACTGGGGGAGATCAATCTCGACGGGCTGGGAAAAATGGTGGCCCTAACACCGAATGACGAGGTCAACTCCCTGGCTACTCTCCATTACAATGAAGTATTCAGCAAGGAAGAGCTTTATCAGCTTCCTCCCAGAGGACCGCTGAAATACGATACGGAAAAGGCCTCACCCAAACACCTGCGGGGCCGGTTCCTCTTTGATGAAAAGTATGATTTTTATACCCTCTCGCGGAAATATTATGCCGGTGCAGGGATCAAATCCACCAAATTGACGGACAAATTCGACTACAATGCTTTCAGGAAATATTATGGCGAAGAGGTGATCCCCATGTTCATCATCACCGAAAACCGGAAGATAAAGGTGATCACCACCGACGAATATGATGAACCCAGGCCCGGGCATACCATCATTGCCATGCTGAGCGAGCCTGAGGAAAAACCGGAAGGAAATAACAATAACCAATAAACCACCACTCCTCAATTTCGCGGGGGAGCGGCAATCCGATGTAAAACCTTTATCTGCGCTGTTTTTTTTCTGGAATTATCCACCGGAAGGGTTGCGGAAATACCACCTCACCGGAAAATTTTTTTCAGGTAATGGGGAATAAATGTGGACATGTATTCCCGCCGGACAACCTTGTGTATATTGAAGGAAGCTCTCCCCTGCCTTATTGATCTATAGATTATAATTCTTTCTGATATTCTCCAAATGACTTTTGAAGGTTTCGGCAGTGGTGGTGAAGGCCTTTTTCACTTCTTCCCAGGAATCCTCGGTGGCCCTGGATAGCTCGTCATACCGGTCTTTCAATTCCTGCCTCTTTGCTTTTAATGCAGTAATCTGTTCATTGATCTTGCCCTGCGTTTCCGCATCGGCCTGATCCTTTTTTGCTTCCAGTTCATCGATCCTTAAAAAAATCTCGTCAATGGTTTCTTTGGCTTTCAGCCTGTATTCTTCTCTGTTCATGATTTTTTCTTTTATTGATATAATATACTAAAAAAATGAATTTCTTGCAAAAGCCGAACCGGAGTTCCTTTACCGGTACATGAAATCATACTTAAAATGCCTTTTAAAACGATACCGACAGTGTAAGGGTATATTTATGAAACAGTTTATCGATGGGGACTACCGGTTTATAATCGTAAATATTCTGATATAGGAATACCAGTTCCAGGTGTTCATTGAGTTGAAAACCGATCTTTGAACTCGATGCCAGCCGTGGTGTCGAAAATATTTCATCGAACCTTGACTGATGGTACAGGCTCAGGTCCAGGTTGATGATTCTGAATAAAACATGTTTATAACTAAGATACGAACCGAGTTTTATATTTTCATTGAATACATCGGCGACATCATCAGGCATCCGGGCATCGGGCACCCCGTCATGATTCCATCTTTCATACTCATAAAACGGGCCTGTGCCGGCAAAGATACCGATATGCTTCCTTAGGAAGAGACGGAAGCGGCCCATGACCCCACCGGCAAATTTAAAATTTAATCCGCGGGCTTCGGTCCAATGCATCTGTGAATAAAATTCTGGGATAAACACCTTGTCTTCGAATATGCGGTATTCGCCAAATATATAACCGCCGCTCAATATTGTTTCGTTGCCGTATTTTGTGAGCTCGAATTTATTGGCAAGTGTGATGGCGTCCGTACCTACCCTGAAAGAGATATCGGCCCGATTTTCGAACTCCATCAGATTTTCCTTCTGCGTCTGGAATTTCAGGTCAGGAGTAATGGAACCCTGGATCGATTTGGTTGTATCGAGTATGATGTTGAAGCTCTCGGCAAACAGGATCTGGCATTTTACCGATGGTGCGATGAACAGGAATACGGATAAAAAGATTAATTTTTTCATTTTTCAATCATTTAATTTAAACCTGCTGTTTGGTAATACGAAGCCGGTGTAACCGCCTATTCTATCCGAAGGCCACATCAAGGATCATCATTACCGTAAACCCGACCAGGGTACCGATGGTGGCCAGGTCGGTGTGTTTATGATATTGGGATTCGGGTATCAGTTCCTCCACCACCACGAAGATCATGGCCCCGGCGGCAAAGGAAAGGGCATAGGGCAGGATGGGTTTGATCAGGATCACCGCGGCCGCCCCGATAACCCCTGCTACGGGTTCTACTACCCCGGAAATCTGACCATAATTAAAACTTCTCAGTCTCGAAAACCCCTCCCTCCTCAGGGGTACGGCTACCGAGATCCCTTCCGGGAAATTCTGCAGGCCGATACCGATGGCCAGGGCCAGGGCCGAAGCATAGGAAGCTGCCTCGATCTGTGAGGCGGCGCCAAACGCCACGCCGATGGCCAGCCCTTCCGGAATATTATGCAGCGTGATGGCTGTGACCAGCAGGATACTTCTGTGCCAGTTGGTCTGGATCCCCTCGGCCTCCGACCGGGGAAACCCAAGATGCAGGTGAGGCAATATTTTATCGATACCCATGATAAAAAAGCCCCCAAGAAGAAATCCGGTAGCGGCGGGTATCCAGGAGGTGATCCCTTCCTCTTTGGCCATCTCGATGGCAGGATTGAGCAGGGACCAGAAACTGGCCGCGATCATCACACCGGCCGCAAATCCCAGCATCGAGTCGAGCAGGGTGCGATTGAACGATTTGAAGAAAAAAACAATGGAGGCACCCAGCGCCGTCACTCCCCAGGTGAAACAAGTCGCGATAAGGGCCTGAACGATGGGATTCAGTTCAAATAACCAATCCATAGAGTTCAATATTTAGTTTTCAGTTTATCTCAGCAACGCTTAATATATAAAAATAAACCGTTGTTTGATTCGGATCATTAAAAAACTTTGTGAATCACCGGTGATCTTGTTATTTGGTTATCCTTCCATACGATCCACTCCGTGGTCGGGTCACCCGGGTTAACTGCCAAAATGTCATTTTTTGCCGGCCGGAAAAATTGGCACTTAAAATGCTATGTCATATTTGAATCCTGATTTTTTAAGAAACTGACAAAAATTTTCATATTATGACAAAAACGAAAATACAACCGCTGGAAGACCGGGTACTGGTCCGTCCGGCCGACGCTGAAGAAAAGACCGCTTCGGGTTTAATCATTCCCGATACGGCAAAAGAAAAACCCCAGAAAGGTACTGTGATGGCGGTGGGAAAAGGTAAAAAAGATGAACCCATGACGGTAAAAAAGGGCGATTCAGTATTGTACGGAAAATATTCCGGTACAGAGATTACCGTGGATGGTGAAGAATTACTGATCATGCGGGAATCCGATATTTATGCAATTATTTAAAATTTTTATAAAAAATGGCAAAGAACATTATATATGATATTGAATCCAGGAACCGCCTCAAGCGCGGAGTGGATATCCTGGCTGATTCTGTGAAAGTTACATTGGGTCCCAGGGGCCGTAATGTGATACTGGACAAGAAATTCGGCGCTCCGAGGATCACCAAGGACGGGGTGACCGTGGCCAAGGAGATCGAACTCAAGGATCCTGTGGAAAACATGGGAGCCCAGATGGTGAAAGAGGTGGCCTCCAGGACTGCCAAGGTAGCCGGAGACGGCACCACCACGGCTACTCTTCTGGCCCGGGAGATCATTTCAGCAGGCCTGAAAAACCTGGCTGCCGGAGCGCATGCCATGGATCTCAAACGGGGTATCGATAAAGCAGTGGGAGCGGTAGTGTCCGAGTTGAAAAAACAAAGCAGGCTGGTGGGTGATGACACCGAAAAGATCCGCCAGGTAGCTACCATTTCGTCCAACAATGACGAAACCATCGGTAAACTGATCGCCGAGGCCATGCACAAGGTTAAACAGGAGGGTGTGATTACCGTGGAGGAAGCCAAGGGTACGGAAACCCACGTGGATATGGTGGAAGGCATGCAGTTCGATCGCGGTTATCTTTCACCCTATTTTGTGACCAATGTTGAAAAAATGGTAGCCGAGCTCGATCATCCCTTCATCCTTTTGTTTGACAAAAAGATCTCCGGGATGAAGGATCTGCTGCCTGTGCTCGAGCAGGTAGCCGAAAAAGGGAAATCCATGCTGCTTATCGCCGAGGATGTGGAAGGCGAAGCCCTGGCTACATTGGTGGTCAACAAGCTGCGAGGCACACTCAGGATCGCAGCGGTAAAAGCCCCCGGTTTCGGCGACCGCCGGAAAGCCATGCTTGAGGATATTGCCATCGTAACCGGCGGATCGGTTATTTCTGAGGAAAAAGGGCTCAAGCTGGAAAATGTTACGCTAAAAGACCTCGGATCCTGTGAAAAGGTGACCATCGATAAGGACAATACCACCATTATCAATGGGGATGGCGATAAAGCAGCCATCACCGGAAGAATAGGTCAGATCAAAAAACAGATTGAAACTACTACCTCGGATTATGACCGGGAAAAACTGCAGGAAAGATTGGCCAAGCTCTCAGGCGGAGTGGCCGTGCTCTACATCGGCGCTTCTTCCGAAGTGGAAATGAAGGAGAAAAAAGACCGGGTGGAGGATGCTTTGTCCGCTACCAAGGCCGCCGTGGAGGAAGGTTTCCTGCCGGGAGGCGGGATTGCCTATATTAAAACCATCAAAGCACTGGATAAGGTAAAAACCGATACCGAGGATCAGCAGATCGGAGTGAACATTATCCGGAAAGCGCTCGTGGCCCCGTTGAGACAGATCGCCTTCAACAGCGGACAGGATGCTTCCGTAGTTATACAGAAGGTAATGGAAAGTAAGGAAGATACCGGGTTCAATGCCAACAACGGCAAGTTTGAATCCATGATCAAGGCCGGTATCATCGATCCGACCAAGGTGGTGCGGATCGCCCTTGAAAATGCAGCCTCCGTAGCCGGCCTGATGCTGACGACCAATGCGGTGGTGTATGAAAAACCGGAGAAGAAAAAGGACATACCCGCTCCGCCGATGCATGATGATATGTATTAAAAAAAAGCTGCCGGGACCAAAGATCCCGGCAGCTTTTTTTGGTCTAGAGATGATTTAATCCCTACTTGGCAAATGAAATCGAGCGGGTTTCCCGGATCACGGTTACCTTGATCTGGCCGGGATATTGCATATCCTTTTCAATCCGTTGTGATATATCGAAAGACAATTGATTTGACTGTTCGTCCGATACGGTTTCAGCATCCACCAGTACCCGCAATTCGCGACCTGCCTGAATGGCATAACATTTATTTACGCCATCAAAGTTCAGGGCAAGATCCTCCAGGTCTTTGAGCCGTTTCAGATAAGATTCCATTACCTCACGTCTAGCGCCCGGTCGTGCTCCCGAGATGGCATCGGCTATTTGAATAAGAGGAGAGATCATGGCAGTCATTTCAACCTCATCATGATGGGCGCCTATGGCATTGCATACATCGGGGTGCTCCTTGAATTTCTGAGCCAGCTCCATCCCCACAATGGCGTGGGGTTGATCCGGCTCGTCCGGGTACACCTTGCCGATATCATGCAGAAGCCCGGCCCGTTTGGCCAGTTTGGCATTCAGCCCGAGTTCGGAAGCCAGCGTGGCGCATAATTTTGCCACTTCACGTGAGTGCTGTAGCAGATTTTGCCCATAGGACGACCTGAACCGCATGCGGCCCACCATTTTGATCAGTTCCGGGTGTAAACCATGCACGCCCAGGTCAATTACCGTCCGCTCACCCAGCTCCACGATCTCTTCCTCGATATTTTTCCTGGTCTTGGCCACTACCTCCTCGATGCGGGCAGGATGTATTCGGCCATCTGCCACAAGACGGTGAAGAGACAACCGGGCAATTTCTCTTCGTACCGGGTCAAAGCCGGATATAATAATGGCTTCAGGCGTATCGTCTACAATGATCTCTACGCCCGTTATGGATTCCAGCGCCCTGATGTTGCGGCCCTCACGACCGATAATTTTTCCCTTGATGTCGTCACTCTCAATATTAAAGACCGACACACAGTTTTCGATCGTGTGTTCAGTGGCCGTGCGCTGCAGGGTTTTTATGATCAGATTTTTAGCCTCCCTGCTGGCCGAAAGCTTGGCTTCCTCAAGTATGTTTTTTATATATGAAGAGGCTTTGGCCTGGGCTTCATCTTTCAGGGTTTCCATCATTTTATCCATCGCTTCTTCCCGTGAAAGATTAGAAATTTTTTCCAGCGCGGAAACCTGCTCAAGTTTCATTTTCTCGAGTTCATTCTTTCTCTTCTTGAGGATCTCAAGCTGGGCGGTCAGGTTTTCCTTTGCACTGTCAAGCTCGGCTTCTTTCCGCTGGACCTGCTCCATTTGCGTGGAAAGATTCTGCTCCCTTTGCTTCAGCTTTGATTCATTACTGATTAGAATGTTTTTCTTTTTGTTGGCTTCCTCCTCAAAGTCCGATTTGATCTTGAGGAACTTCTCTTTGGCTTCGAGGATCTTATCCTTTTTGAGGTTTTCCGCGTTGATCTCTGCTTCCCTGATTATGAGGCTGGTTTTCTCTTTTGCCTCTTTTTCATCCTTTTTCAGAATGACCTTGAAGACGGCATACGCGCCCAGGCCTCCGACAATAAGGCCGGCGAGTCCGGCTATGATTAATGTTATGATACCATCCATTGTTTTACCCTTTTATTTTGAAAAGGGTTGGAGAATGGATACATTCTGATTAAAAAATGCGGCAATCAGGATTGGACCACTGAAGAAAGAAGATTATTCAGACTGTTGACTTTTTCCTGTATGGTTTCATCATTAATGATATCGATTTCTTCTTTCTGGCTCTTATCCACCAGTATATCAAAGGCCACCATGGCCAGAAGATCTTGTTTATCATCTATTCCAAATTGCTTGGCATATTGTTTTATTTTTTCATTGATGATCCTACCTGCTCTCCGAATTCTCTCCTCATCATCAGGATCAATTTTCATGGGGTATTCCCTGTCCGCTATTTTGATTTTAATAGACAATTCCCGCATTATTCATATTTAATTTAAGCCTGAGTTAAATGCAAGATACATTTATCTATTTCACGTATGTATTCGCTTAACTGATTTTTTAATTCAGATGTATCGGCTTCTCCATCCCTTACATTCTTAACAATTTTACTAATTTTATATTTATTTTGAAAATCTATAATTTGTTCGTCTTTTCTTCTTACAAGTTCTTTTAGTTCCTCTTTTTCTTTTTTTATTGAGGCCATTTCCTGTTTTAAGGTGTTATGCTCATTGACTAGAATTTTTATTCTTCTTTCGAGGTTCGCTACACTTAAATTCAGCTTTTCTTTGTTCATTTTTATTTTCTTATTATGGCCCCTAATTCATTTTCAAAAGTACGCATCAGCTGGTTCATGGTTTTATCGATTTTTTTATCGGTAAGGGTTTCTGTCCGGCCCTGAAGAATAAAGCTCAACGCATACGCCTTTTTATTTTTCTCAATTTTTTCTCCCTCGTAATAGTCAAATACATTTATGTTTCGAATCAGTTCGTTTTCCTTTTTCTTCACGATTTTAAGAATATCCTGAAAAGTGACCGATTTATCGATTACGAGTGATAGGTCTCTGCGGACTTCCGGAAACCTTGACACTTCTTCAATCATAATATCCGTCGATGTGATTTTAACCAAAAGATCCCAATCAATACTACCGTAAAGAACGTTTTGCTTAATTTCAGAATGAGATAATACTTCCTGTGTCAACCAGCCCAAAGAAGCCAGTTTTTTACCGTTTTTAAGAATATGCACACCCTCCCCAAATATATTATCTTGAAAAAAATCAAGCTTGTAATCATCGATATTAAATTTATGGAATATTTTTTGAATTACCTCATAAAGATCGTGAAATTCAACTTCCCGGTTTTCAATTCTCCAGTTTTCTGATAGATAGTTGCCGGTCATAAACAAAGCCAACTGATTGAATTCCACATATTTGGTATTCGTTCTGGAATAAATTTTACCGAGCTCGAAAAATTTCAGATCTTTATGTCGATGCCTGATATTATAGGCAACCACTTCAAGTCCGGTAAACAGAAGGTCCTGCCGGAGCACTCCAAGATCTTCACTCAGTTTATTGATTATCTCCACATCATCACCCAGTTTAACCGAAGGTGTTCTGCTTGAATATTCAGGAGAAGTAAGGGAATTGGTGACTATCTCGGTAAATCCACTCGATGCAAGAAGGTTCACCAACTGTTCGTGTATCCGCTCAGGATCTTTTACCGGGAATTCGGCAAGATATTCACTACCTATCTTTTCAGATATTTCAATGTTATCGTAACCATAGATCCGGAGAATTTCTTCAATTACATCGGCTTCCCGCTCAACATCGGTCCGGTACGGAGGCACTAAGGCCTGAAATCCCTTTTCAGTTTCCTTATCGACTTTTATGTCAAGGGATTCCAGGATCTTTTTTATCCTGCTGAACGGGATCTTTTTGCCGATCAACCGGTCTATATTCCTGGACTTCATTTCTACCCTGTTATCTTCGATCTTTTCCGGGTATATATCCACTATCTCCGAAGTGATGGTTCCCCCCGCCAGCTTCTTGATCAGCATGGCAGTTCTTTTCAATGCATATACGGTGATATTCGGATCAGTGCCCCGTTCGAAACGGAATGAAGCATCGGTTTTCAATTCATGATGCTGGGCCGTCTTTCGGATATAGTCTGGCGAAAAATAAGCACTTTCAAGGAAAATGTTTTTTGTATTCCGTGTCACCCCGGACTTTATCCCTCCAAAAACGCCTGCAATACACATACCTTCCTTCGCATTGCATATCATCAGGTCATCACCGGTAAGTGTTCTTTCCACCTCATCGAGGGTAGTGAACCGGCTGCCTTTTTCCATGGTTTTAACAATCACTTTATTCCCGGTGATCATATCCGCATTAAAAGCATGTAAAGGTTGGCCCATTTCATGCTGTACGAAGTTGGTCACATCCACCACATTGTTAATGGGGATCAATCCTATCGATTTAAGGCGATTCTGAAGCCACCGGGGTGATTCTTTAATGTTAAGGTTGCTTATGGTGAGGCCCGAATAACGGGGACAAGCTTCCCGGTTTTCGATTTTCACCTCAATGGGGAGATCCTGATTATCTGTCTTGAAATCATCAACAGAAGGAAAATTGACCGGCTTAAGCGTCATGGCCCTGATATCCCTGGCTACGCCTATGTGTGAAGTGGCGTCAGAACGGTTAGGGGTAAGACCGATCTCAAACACATGATCCGAAAAAGGGAGCAGATGTTCATATACCGGGGTTCCGTTAGGCATGGAGGTATCCAGAATGACAATACCAGAATGATCCTGTCCCAATCCGATCTCATCTTCCGCACAGATCATTCCTTCCGAAACAACGCCCCTTATCCTGGTTTTTTTAAGTGTGAGGGTTTCGCCCGATATGTGATGTAAGGTAGTTCCGGGAGGGGCCACTACGACCTTTTGTCCGGCTTCTACATTCGGAGCTCCGCAGACGATCTGCAGCGGTTCCTTTTGGCCTATATCGACGGTAGTAAGTGTTAACTTGTCGGCATCCGGATGCTTTTCACTGGTCAGTACTTTGCCAATCACAAGACCTTCCAGGTTGCCCTTGATCTCTTCATATTTTTCAATCCCTTCTACCTCAAGACCGGTATTGGTAAGCAGCTTCCCAAGTGATTCCGGATCAAGTTTAATATCGATGTATTCTTTGAGCCAGTTATATGAAATTTTCATGATAACGATTTAAAAAAACAAGTTGCAAAAATAATGAATTGATCGTTCAATCACACGTAAGCAAATCATTAATGGGGAGCCTTATATTTTTTTTCACCTGCTTTTACCTCTACGGTAATATGGTTTTCCCGGGGAGGGATAGGGCAGCTGTAGTCATCATTATAGGCGCAATACGGATTATAAGCCAGATTGAAGTCAATGATGGCCTCGTCCCCCCCGTCATAATCCACTTCAAGATAACGACCTCCTCCGTAGGTTTCTTCGGCACTGGTTTCGTCATAGAATGGTAAAAATACCCAATCTTCGTTCCAGTATTCTTTTGACTTCAAGAGTACGACCTGCTGGGACGTATCATGCAGATCGAATTTGGCAATGGCATACCGATAATACCCCGCATAGCTTCCGTCACTCATGGGTATGTTGATCAGTTCGGGATTCATCAGTTTGATCACCTGGGCATTCACTTTATAATCGGGATCGATATTATAATAATTCAGGCCCTTGTATTCTAATTCTCCTTTTTTACTGAAAGGTGATCGGGGATCGTTCTTCATAAACGAATCAATCTCATCACGGTGTTTTTCCACTTCCCGGATGTAGTCCGCACTGGAGGGAGCAGTAGATCTGAAGGTATACACCAGGATGACAGCCAGTATGATCAATACGGCGGGTATTAGATACTTCATAACTCGAACTGAGAGATGATTAAAATAATCCTTCATCCGCAAAGCTAAAATAAGTCTTATCACTGAAAATTATGTGATCGAGTACAGGAATTTCGATCATTTCACCGGCTTGTTTGAGTTTCCGGGTCAGTTTAAGGTCTGCTTCGCTCGGTTTCAGATTTCCCGAAGGATGATTGTGCACCAGGATGATCGAACTGCCGAAAATTTCGACTGCCGACCGGAAGATCAGTTTGGGATCGGCCACGGTTCCGGATATGCCCCCCGAGCTGATCCGGTTCTTTTTAATGACCATATTAGCCCTGTTGAGGACAACCACCCAGAATTCCTCATGATTCAGGTCCAGTAATTCTGGTTTGATAAGTTCATAGACATCATTCGAACAGGTGATCTTCGGTCGTCGAACCTGCATGCTGTCTTTTCTGCGACGACCAAGTTCCAGTGCGGCAACGAGGGTTATGGCCTTTGCTTTTCCAATGCCTTTTTGTTTTTCCAGATCACCCACTGTAAGCCGGGCAAGATCGTTAAGGTTGAAATCCACCTGTTTGAGCAGATGTTTTGCCAGGTCTACCGCGCTCATGGAGCGTGTACCCGTTCCGAATAAGATAGCAAGCAATTCTGCATCTGATAAAGCGCTTTTACCTTTAAGCATGAGTTTTTCCCTGGGGCGGTCTTCTTCGGCCCATTGGGGAATACGGAGATAAGACGATTTGTTGTATTCCATAGCTGTTTGAACTTTTATCAATATTACTAGAATTACCGGAAATAAAAAAACCCCGGTCATAAAACCGGGGCTCCCAGATAATTTCTTTATAAATTATTATAAGACTACTTGCTAAGACTTTGAACGTGTTTGGCCAGTTTTGCTTTTTTATTGGCTGCGTTGTTTTTATGGATCACATTTTTCTTGGCCAGTTTGTCGAGCATACTCGACACCTTTTTGTACAGATCCACGGCCTCTTTTTTATCTGTGGTTTCCTTTAGTTTTTTCATGAAGGTCCGGGTGGTCTTGGCCTGGTACCTGTTTTGGGCCCTTTTACTTTCACTCGACCTGACTCTTTTAAGTGCTGATGGATGATTCGCCATAAACTAACTATATATTCTTTGTAAAATTTTCGGGACTGCAAAGATATATATATTAAATCGATATACAAACACCTTTCACACAATTTTTATTTGCCCAGATCCACGAGAAAATTCCTGAATGACCGTGTATCATATTTGGCAATGCCTTCCCTCTTAACTACAATTTTCCCTTCGGGAGAGATAACAAAGGTGGTGGGGATTGCCTGGCTGCTGTATATCCGGGGAACACCTGATGTGAAACGGTAGATATTAAAATCAAATTCTTTTTTTTCAATAAATTGCCTGGCCTTCGAAAAATCCTCGTTAACAGAGACCATGATAAACTCAATATTATCGTCATCTTTTAGTTTCCGATAGAGATCATGTATATCCGGCATTTCTGCAATACATGGAGGACACCATGTGGCCCAAAAGTTCATGAATATGGTTTTACCTTTCAGCTCACTGCCTTCAATCGTTTTTCCATCAGCATCCATCAGCCTGAAATTATAATCAGCCTCTGCAACAAACTCTTCTTTTGAGGTCTCGGGCCTCATCAGTCCGGTTTCCAGTACCAGTCCCTGGATGGTACCGATCACCTGTGTATGTAATCCGGTGAAATAAAGTATCGCTCCTGTACCAATAATGATCGACCATTCGATGATCTCCCGCCTCAGCGTTCTTTTCTTTTTTTTCTTTTCCAAATTCAGGTTTTATTTAATTCTGCTTTTTTATTATTTATCTTTGGCGCAATTACAACAAAGGTATACGAATATAGTCGCATAAGGATGGGTAAATCTCATATAGAAGTTATTGCCGGGGAGGAAAACCTGAACACCCGGCAGGTGCAGAATGTAATATCCCTGTTGGATGAGGGTGCTACCATACCCTTTATCTCACGGTACAGGAAAGAAAAAACCGGCAGCCTGGATGAGGTGGTGCTGACTACGATCAGGGACCGGATCGGTCAACTCAGGGAACTGGAAAAGCGCAGGGACTACATCACGAAAACCATCGATGACCAGGAAAAGCTGACCCCGGAACTGGAAAAAAAGATCCGGGAGGCTGAAACGATGACCGAGCTGGAAGATCTTTACCTGCCCTATAAACCAAAAAGGCGTACCAAAGCTACGGTAGCCAGGGAAAAAGGACTGGAACCCCTGGCGGAAATTCTGTTCAGGCAGGAAGAAAAGGATATTGAAAAACTGGCAGAAAAATATATCGATAAAGAAAAAGGAGTGGCTTCGGTTGAAGAGGCTTTGCAGGGTAGCCGGGATATTATTGCCGAATGGGTATCGGAAGATGCAGCAGTGCGGGAAGACCTGAGAGAATTATTTTTCACGGAAGGGGTCATTACCAGCAAGGTGCTAAAGGGAAAAGAAGAGGAAGGACAGAAATACAGGGATTATTTCGATTTCAGTGAGGCGGTTTCAAAGGTGCCTTCCCACCGCATGCTGGCCATGAGAAGAGGTGAGAAAGAGATGATCCTGAGCCTCGATATACATCCGGATGAAGAACGATCCGTTGCGATCATCGAAGACCATAAGGTGAAAGGGGATAATCAGGCTTCTGAACAGGTTAAGACAGCCATTAAGGATGCTTACAAACGTTTATTGAAACCCTCTATGGAAACCGAGGTCAGGTTGCACACGAAAAAATCGGCCGATGACGAGGCCATTGCAGTTTTTATGGATAATCTCAGGCAGTTGTTGCTAGCAGCACCTCTCGGTCAGAAAAGGACCCTGGCTGTCGATCCGGGTTTCCGGACAGGATGCAAGCTGGTATGTCTCGATAACCAGGGGAAATTACTTGATCATACGGCTGTTTTCCCCAATGAGCCTCAAAAAGCCGTTCTTGAATCGGCAAAAACAGTTAAACATCTCATAGAGGAATATAGGATTGAGGCCATTGCAATAGGGAACGGAACAGCCAGTCGTGAAACGGAATCGTTTATGCGGTCGATCGGCATACCTGATTCGATGCCCATTGTGGTGGTAAACGAAAGTGGCGCATCGGTATATTCTGCTTCGGAAGTGGCCCGTAACGAGTTCCCGGATCACGATGTTACCGTACGTGGCGCCGTGTCGATCGGTCGCCGCCTTATGGACCCACTGGCCGAACTGGTAAAGATCGATCCCAAATCGATCGGTGTGGGGCAGTATCAGCATGATGTGGATCAGACGGCTCTGAAAAAGTCGCTCGATGATGTGGTAGTGAGTTGCGTGAACGCCATAGGGGTTGAACTGAATACGGCAAGCCGGGAATTGTTATCCTATGTTTCCGGTCTCGGACCTCAACTTGCTGACAATATTGTGAAATACAGGGATGAAAAGGGCGCTTTCGATACACGGGAATCTCTCATGAAGGTATCCCGGATGGGAGATAAGGTTTTTGAACAGTGCGCCGGATTTTTACGGATCAGGAATGCCCGGAATCCACTGGACACTTCGGCCGTACACCCGGAACGTTATCAGCTGGTCAGCCGGATGGCGGATGATCTCGGATGTTCTGTAAAAGATCTGATGACTTCCGAAGAGTTACGAAAAAAGATCGATATAAACCGTTACATCTCGGATGATGCAGGTCAACCCACGCTGCAAGATATTATGCAGGAACTCAGCCGCCCCGGCCGTGATCCAAGGGAATCGTTTGAGGTTTTTCAGTTCAGTGAGGATGTTAAAGAAATCGAGGATCTCCGGCCCGGCATGATCCTGCCAGGCATAGTGACCAATATCACCCGGTTTGGTGCTTTTGTGGATGTCGGTGTCCATCAGGACGGGCTTGTCCATATCAGCCAGTTAGCGGACCGGTATGTATCCGATCCCTCGGACGTGGTAAAAATGCATCAGAAGGTGATGGTCAAAGTGACGGATGTGGATGTGAAACGAAAGCGGATCTCTCTTTCCATGAAAACCGGTGAAGGCACCACGCAGAAAAAGCCTTCCGGGAAAAAGAAAAAAGAGAGTCGCGATACGAAAGGCGACCTGGAAGCAAAGTTGTCGGAATTGAAAGGGAAGTTCGGAAAGTAGTTGTCGGTCTTTACTGAGTACCGGGGACCAAAAGACCGGCAATTCAATGTTTCTTTATGGCAAACCAAAACAATAATAAGTATCCCCGGGCTTGGTTTCCGGTTTGCCACCACCTCCGGCCGCTACTATGACATACTGTTTGCCGTCTATCTCATAACTCGCTGGAGTGGCATAGGCACCTGCATCAAGCTGAAACTCCCATAAAACTTTTCCGGTATCTTTGTCAAAAGCCCGGAATCGTTCATCCCTTGTGGCCCCAATAAATACCCAGTCACGCTCCCTGTCGAGCGTAAAACCAGCCCAGGAATTCGCTCCCCCGGTTCTCAGATAGGCGTCCTCGGGCCATGTATCATAACCTACCTCTCCCGGGAAAGGAATGGTATGAAAGATCCATTCCATCTCACCTGTTCGGACATCATAGGCCCTGACATGGCCGGGTGCTGCCGGGCCGGGACCTTCATCTACTCTTGATCCTAATATCAACAGGTCATCATAAACGATTCCGGGAGTTGGTGCAGTAACCCATAAATGGTGAACCTCGCGGCCAAGGCCTTCATAAAGATCCACCTTGCCTTCATGGCCAAAACTTTCGACCAGTTTCCCGGTATCCGGATCAAGACTATAAAGCCAGGCGCCTGCCACGAAAAAAAGGCGGTTTTCTTCCCCTTCCGACCAGTAGGTCACCCCCCGATTCATCCCCGCTGTACATATGCCAGTTATGATAATCGGGTTTTTCTGCCTTTTCGGAACAGGAATACATCAATAAAATAAATGCAGTTAAAAAAATCAGATCAGTCCAATGATAGGCGTTATAATCCTTGTTCGATATGCTCATCAGCTCATCGGTAAAATAGTAGAAAAAGTAACAGTTCCCGGAATTATTTTTATGAATTTTCATGACATTTCGAAATTGATCATAATATTTTTAAAACCCGGTTACGTTTATTTATTTAAAATGAAAATAAATCTCCAACTTTATATTGCCCATAAATATAATAGGATATGAAAAATTTAACCCTGATAGCATCCATCGTTTTTTTGTTTGTTTCATGTGATAATACGGAAAAGAATACGGTAATCCAATACGAATCAAGTCAGCAACCAGCCAATAATATTCGTCATCACCTCACCAGGGTGGCAGAAGAGATCACAAGTCAATCGCTTGATAATATAAAAACAAAGGAAGACTGGGAAGATCTGCGCAGCATCAAACTGGATCGAATGCGGAAAATGATCAGTCTCATTGATGTGCCTTTTGAAGGTGAAAGACCTCCGTTAAATACTGAAATCACCGGGACTGTCCACAAAGAAGGTTACCGGATCGAAAAATTGTTTTACGAATCGTTGCCGGGTCTTTATGTAGTGGCTAATCTGTATGTACCGGAAAATATTAAGGAACCAAGACCGGCTATTATTTATTTATGTGGTCATTCCCGGACACAGAAAGTGCATTATCAGGAACATCCCAGGAAGTTTGCCCAGTTGGGATTTGTATGCCTGATCGTAGAAACCATTCAATATGGTGAAGTATTTGGTGAACATTGGGGATGTTATGCCAATGGGTGGTTTCACTGGTACAGTAAAGGATATACCCCGGCCGGGGTGGAAGTGTGGAATGCGATCAGGGGATTGGATCTGCTTGAAAAAAGACTTGAAGTGGATCCGGAAAACATAGGTGTAACAGGCATTTCCGGTGGCGGAGCCATTGCCTGGTTCATGGCGGCTGTAGAACCACGCATAAAGGCGGTAGCTCCCGTTTGCGGTGCCAGCACCCTGGAAGCGCAGATCACGACCCGGACCATTGACGGACATTGTGACTGCATGATGTACATTAACACCGGGTTATGGGATATTCCCGAATTGGGAGCGTTGATAGCACCGAGACCTTTGCTTATTGCCCAGGCCGACAGGGATGGATTGAATAAAGTGGAATCGGTGCGCAAGATCCATGAACGCATCAGAAGTTTTTATGAGCTGTATGAAGTTCCTGAAAACGTGGGTTATATAGAAACGCCCGGAGGCCATTCCTACCATGAAAACTCCAGGGAAATGATCTTCTCTTTTTTTATGAAGCACCTGATGGGAAAGGAGATTTCCCCGGTAGAGGCAGGCGATGTCAATCAATCTCCGGCAATACAATTGTCAGCCGATGAGTTAAAGGTATATGTAGACGGCCCGCCTGCTGACGACAGGACGAAGGCTATTCAGGAATCATTCATAAAAACAGCTACTTTGCCGGATATCACGGAAAGGGATGAATTGATAAAGCATAGTAAACTCGTTAAAACCTTTTTAAAAGAGAACACATTCAATGGCTTTCCGGATGATCCTCCTCCTTTCGATTCGGTCCTGGTATTCCGTACACTGGACAGGGCACCATTCGGCTCCAGAATCTACAGTTTCAATACGGAAAAGGACTGGCGCCTGAAGATCGATATACGGTACATGAATCCTGGATCTGAAAAGCATCCGCTGATGATCGTTCTAAGGAACTCCGGTGAAAAACGCTGGGCTTCCGAAGCTTTTATTTCTGGATTGAATGATAACTGGAATATTGCCTATCTGGAGGTACGGGGGATCGGAGAATTTGGCTGGGCCCCGGAATTGCAATGGCATGTCCGGCGGGCTTCCGCCTGGACTGGCCGGACCATTGCTTCCATGCAGGTTTACGATGTATTGAGGGCCCTGGAGTTTTGCCGTACGCTTGAAATTGCAGATCCGGACCAACTGGGTATTGCCGCCAGGGATGATATGGCGGTGGTTGCACTTTATTCAGCTTTGATGGATGGGAACTGCAAATCGGTGATTGTAGAAAATCCACCGGAAACACAGAACCAACCCAGCAGACCGGACGGACGCGGACCCGCCATTGAGATGCTGAATTGCCTCCGGATTACAGATGTAAATCAGCTTCCGGCCTTATTATATCCTACAGAGGTTACATTTATAGGAAAAATGCCTGGCAGTTATCGGTGGAATAATACAGTATTAGAATCCTCAGGTATTCCAAAGATCAGAATTGTTGATGACCTTGAAAATTATTGATAGCCGAATTAAATACATAATACTTGGCGTGAAGCTCCAGCTTCGTGCTCAATCCTTTCATAATGTACACAAGTTTTACCAAGCTCCAAGATGGTGCAAAGCTCCAGTTTCACGTCCTTATTTTCCATTGGTGCAGGTTCACCGACATTCCATGGCACAGGTTCACCGAAATTGTACCTGTCTTCTCACTAAATCCGGATAAAGATGCTATAAATCCGGATAAAGATGCTATAAAACCGGACCGGATTACTTATAATTCATTAATTTTATAATGTAAAATACCAAATATGAAAACATCACACATCGGATTTATGGGTGCAGGGGGAATAGCCAGGGCCCATGCCTACGCCTTGAATTCCCTGAAGTTTTTTTATGATGAGGCCCCTGATATCACGCTCGAGGCCGTGACCTCAAGAACTAGGGAAAGCAGAACGGCATTTGCCAGGGAATATGAGTTTGAACAGGCGCAGGAAATCGGTGATTTTGTTAAAAACGAGAAGATCGATACCATATTTATTCTGGGTCCCAATAATGTGCACTGGAATCACCTCAATATGGCGTTGGATATGCCCAATGTAAAAAACATTTATCTGGAAAAGCCGGTATGCGGATCCGAAGAGGAAGAGAACGAAATGCATAAACTGCTGGAAATGGTGCCTTCGGATGTCAGGATCCAGGTTGGATTTCAGTTCCTGCAATTTTCCCCGGTAAGAGAAGCTTTGCAATTATGGGAAACAGAAGAACTGGGAAATCCCTTCCATTTTGAATTCAGGTATTATCATGGTGATTATCTTCAAAAGTCATATCGTGACAAAAGAAGATCGCGTCTTGGTCCGGCGCCTGAAGGCGGGGCTATGGCAGACCTGGGATCGCACAGCATCAGCATGATGATGGCCTTCCTGGGAGAAGATCTTCAGATCCTGAATGCTCAGCAGGCCGGATCCTTTACCGATGTGGATGAGGGTTCGGATCTGTTCAGCTCCCTATCACTGTTCGATCCCCATACCCGGGCGACCGGTACTTTGTCTGCCAGCCGGGTAAGTTCCGGTACGGGTGATCTTTTTTCATTTATCCTTTATGGAGATAAGGGTTCCCTTAAGTTTTCGACCCATAAACCGGATTATTTTGAGTATTATCTGGAAAAAGAGGGCAATTGGGTGAGGAAAGACGTGGGTAGCCGTTACAATCCGGTTACCAGTTTTCCTTCGGGCCATGTTCCCGGTGGATGGCTCAGGGCAATGATTCACGCCCACTATATTTTTCTAACAGGCGATAAACGGGGATCATTTATTCCCGATCTGAAGCACGGGCTGGCTGTTCAGCGGATAGTACGTGAAACGGCAGATCACTTAAATAGATACAGGGAACTGGTCGGGAAATTTAAGTAACCGTAATCCTGTTCGAGGTAATCCAATATACCCTGGAAAGGCATAAAAGCCACGAATGCACTAATTTACAACGGATTATTGTCACTCTTTTTGATGAAATAAAAAACATCTGGTTGGCTATAAATAATCACGAACAGAAAAATCCTGCTGATTTTGGGAATAATCGGCTAAAAAGAATATTCAAATCATAATTCCCGTCTTCCCAGGGTGAATTTACGATCCAGTTTTTCCTCCAGGTTAAAAAATTCTATGGCGTTTTCCCTGAATATCCCCCTGGCCATCTCTTCAGCCACCTCAGCGGTTAAAAGCCCCCGCTCGATCCGTTTGGCCAGTACTTCTGCCACCACTTCTTTCCCAAACTGAAGCGAGCCCACCGTTTCTTCAATAAAAGCACAATCACCGCCCCAAAACAATTTGTTGTAGGGAACGGTATCATATATTTCGTCCAGAGCGCTTACAGCAGCCTGTCTTGATATCTGGGGAAGCCAGACAATATCCAGAAAAACATTCGGGAACATCTTCCCAAAAGCCGCATATTCCCCGGTCCAGGGATAACCGCCATGGAAGAGCACAAATTTTGCGTCCGGATATTTGAGGAACAGGTTATTCAATTTAACCGGTTTTCCGTTATCCAAAGTGTTGCCATTTCCTGCAAGATATCCTGTGTGGATCTGGATGGGAAGATCGTGTTTAATACTTTGCTTAATGATCCAGTGGAACATGAAATCCTGGATCTTTTTGGCTTCCTCAGAAGTTAATGATGACGAAGGCCTGCTAAATAATTGTGCTGCAGTTTCATACGGCACATCCTCATAATCCAGGGAACGGCCGTAAGCCATCGAATTTTTAACACAAACCGCTTTGTTCCTGACATTTTTTTCAAAAAGATATTCACAGAATGACAGGTAATCGTCAAAATTCTCAATGGTATACCCTGCCTCTTCAGCTTCTTTATAGATTCCCCATTTATCCGAGTCTTTTTCCGGTTTTTCACTGGCATGAGAAACCAGTGGATTGATATGAAACACAAGGGCAAAATACTTTTCGTTTATATCGCAATTAAACGGATCCCAGTATTGGTCATTGAACATGAGCTCTATTCCCGCTTTTTTAACAGCGTTGTCGAGCCAAGTTTCGTAATTTTCATAATTGGTCCTGACCTGTTGATCCAGCTTGGCGATATTTTCCTGTGTGAAATAAAGGTCTTCAAGTCCGTATAATTTCTGGAATCCCTTTATAAAATGTCCGTAATAGCTGGTACCCCTGGATTTGTTCAAACCTTCACCATAGCGGTTCCATAATTCATCCAGGCTCAATGAATCTGCTAAGTCCAGATCCATTCCCGGGGCGCCTGCCGAGCGGATGTCAGCGGACAGATAACTGACCGTGGCCAGATGATAGAATCCATAATCATGATCGCCCCATTGGTAAGGCATGCGCTGATGTTCATGTGTATTGATCACATCGATCTGATCAATAGTCTGCAACAAACGATCCATCGTGTCGGGTTTATCGGTGGCGCATTGGAAATGTACAAGGGTAAGAATGGATACGAAAAAAAATGAGCATATCTTGTTCATGAGTTAAAAATTTAATTGTCTAATTGTTAAGTAGCGAAAATTTTCACCAATTATCCTATTCCCGGAGTACCGGATACAGAATTTCGTTGGATTTATATGAATACGAATTATAACCCCGATTATTCATAAACCATTCTCAAAATAAACCGTTTTTACTATTTAAA
>CAZIXF010000059.1:0-31242 GCA_964543195.1 uncultured Roseivirgaceae bacterium | reverse complement strand
TAGTAAAAACGGTTTATTTTGAGAATGGTTTATGAATAATCGGGGTTAATATTCATTAATTGATAAATAGTTTATTTCAATATGATACTAACCCGAATCGTAATCAGCCTGTTCTTATTCATTTTTTTTGATGTGTCAGGCAGGGCGCAGGCCCTGACGGGTGGAGGTGAGGCTAATCCGGACCTGAAAACCAATCAACGGGCCCTTGTAGATTGGCGGGACAGAAGATTTGGCATGTTCATTCACTGGGGACCGGTATCGCTTCGGGGAACGGAAATAGGCTGGTCCCGGGGCAGAGAGGTCCCGGTCGGGGAATACGATCAATTATATAAAAAATTCAATCCCATAGAATTCGATGCTGATGAATGGATCGGGTTGCTCAAAGACGCAGGCATGAAATACCTGGTTGTGGTTTCCAAACACCATGATGGTTTTGTGATGTGGGACTCGGAAACAACCGATTATGATATTATGTCCACGCCTTACGGCCGGGATGTGCTGAAAGATCTGTCGGAGGCCTGTAAACGTCTTGACATACTCTTCGGCACATATTATTCTATTGCCGACTGGAGGCATCCTGATTATCCCGTCGAACATATGCGGGACAGAAAAAAACCAGGGGCAGACATGGACCGTTACATCGAATACATGAAAGCACAGATCCGGGAGCTGGTCCATGATTACAACACGAAGATTTTATGGTTTGACGGCGAATGGGAAGAACCATGGACTCATCAGATGGGAATGGATCTTTATGCGTATGTGCGATCCCTGGATAATGATATTCTTATCAATAACCGGGTTGATAAGGGCAGAAAAGGTATGGAAGGGATCTCCATATCGAATAAATATGCCGGTGATTTTGCCACACCCGAGCAACAGATCGGCCGGTTCGATACACTTACACCCTGGGAATCCTGCATCACCATTGGTAAGCAATGGGCCTGGAAACCGGATGACCGGTTGAAATCAGCCGAAGAATGCATTGAAATACTTGTAAGGACAGTGGGAGGGGATGGCAACCTGCTTTTGAATATCGGTCCAAGGCCGGATGGGACCATCGAACCGCGGCAGGCTGACCGGTTAAGGGAGATTGGCAGTTGGCTGGATAAATACGGAGAATCGATCTATAATACCCGCGGCGGACCGCTTCCTCCGCATGATTGGGGGGTAACTACCAGAAGGGATCATTCCGTATATCTGCATATCCTGGGAAAAAATAAATTGCTGAATATTAATTTCACGTATGTTGTAAAGGAAATTACCCTTCTTGGTGACCAAACACCGGTAACCTTTCATCAGGAAAGCAGTGACCTTAAAATTCTGTTACCTGAAACCGGGTTGGGCCCCGTGAATATGATACTGAAAGCTGGTACCCAATAAGTTTATATGAGCATAAGCGCGACATTCCAGATCACAAGTGCTTTGATCAGTCCTGCCGGGAAGGGCCATGTCAATTGCCACCGTGGCGGTCTGGATCGGGACAGCCACTATCGGTCAGATGATACCCCTCTCACTTGACAACCTTGGACCGCATATGCTCCCGGAATCATCCATTTGGTATAGAATCCCTGAACTACGCTCCTATGCTTCTTTCGGGCACGTACTCACTTTCACTCGCAGGTTCACCGAATCTGAATCCTCCCCGAACCAATAATATCCCCTTCTCTTACATCCTGGCTTCTTCTGCAGCTTTATCATAGACCTCCTTCAGATCCACCCAGTCGCTGTTATTCTGACTGCTTATTTCAGCAGCACGCATGAAGGTATACAATTCGATCGTTTCCTGAGGGTCAACAGGTGGTTTACCATTTCGGAAAAAATCGGCGACTACATCCAGAAGGGCTCCATATCCATCAAAGGACCCTAGATGCGCAACCCCCTTTGTCCCGAAAGCCGTACCGCCGTATTGCTGACGGCCATGGAGGTCTCCACGGAAAGTACCCAGCCTTTCCCCTGTCCATTCACCAATTACCAGATCCGTATTATCCGTCAGGATCCTTTTTACCCGCCGGCAGCCTGTATTCATTATGGTGTAAAGGATCTCCACACCGTGAATACCATACCAGAACAGGTTGGAGTGCAATGGCTCCCATTTTTCCGGACTGAATGTATCGGCACCAATAATATCGCCTACAACTTCCTCATGCCTTACTTTCTGGGCTTTTTCCATGTATCGCAGCGATGAGGAGGAAAACACGGGCACATCGTGTTCCCGGGCTGCATCATATATCCGGATCACATCAACCAGGTCGGCGGCCACCGGCTTATCAACAAACACAGGTATCCCGGCCCTGAAAACAGGGAGCGCCTGCTCATAATGGACCGTACCATCGTTGGTTTCAAGCAGAATGCCATCTACTCTTTCCAGCAGGGCATCGATGCTGTTTGCTATGTCTACACCCATGGACTTAACCTGTTCGGTATATTCAGGAATACGGCTGTAACTGGCTTCGATGATCCTGCTGCCGTGGGGAAAAGCAGCCACTACCTCGATATCCTCCATTTTTTCGTTTTCAGGATCATTGATGTATTTTGTAAAAGCCGGACTATGCGATGTGTCCAACCCGATTATGCCAAGTTTTATTTTTGCATTTTTGCGCTTTCCGGTTTGATAAAAAGCCATAGGAATTCCTGACGACAGGCTTATCCCTGCAATACACGATGTTTTAATGAATTTTCTTCTGTTATTCATTATGAATTATTTAAAGTATAATTTTCACGATTTTTATACAATTCGGAGAAGCAAATTAACGGGGATAATTTATTTTCAAAACCCGAAAGAGACAATACACAAATCATTTGTAATACTCACATTATAAATCTTAATTTAATCAAAAAAATTTTTTCACTCTAATTTAAGTTCCAAAAGGATGAAAATTCTTGTTCACATCGTTCCTGTACTATTTTTTTCGCTTTTGTTGGGATGTAGAGAGATCGGTAATGATTTTTCGAAGGATACCGGTTTTCCCCAGCATGTTTCCGTTCAGGATCAGCGTTTCTTGGATACCCTCGGCCGCGACCTGATTCTGCATGGAATTAACCTGGTAAATAAAAATCCTGATGTCAACTACCTGGGTAAAAACGACCAGGTAGCCATTAGTAAAATGAGATCCTGGGGATTTAATTGTATTCGCCTGGGTGTGATATGGGATGGTCTGGAACCTGAGCCGGGCAGGTTCGATGAGGAATATCTTAAAGGCATTGACGAGCGGATTAGCTGGGCAGAAGAAAATGGTATCTATGTCTACCTTGACATGCATCAGGATCTTTATTCGGTTAAATTCTCGGATGGCGCACCCGAATGGGCTACCCTTGATGAAGGTAAACCTCACCTGACCGGCGAAGTATGGAGTGAGTCCTATTTTATAAGTCCTGCGGTTCAGACGGCGTTCGATAATTTCTGGAAGAATGAACCGGCCCCGGATGGTGTGGGCGTACAGGATCATTTCATAAAGGCATGGAAACATCTGGCTGAAAGGTATGCTGACAATATCACGGTGATCGGGTTTGACCTGATGAATGAACCCTTTATGGGATCCGGAGCTACCCGTATGCGTGAGCTCCAACTGAAAGCCTATGCGGAAATGCTTACCGAAAGCGGTGAACAACTGCCGGATACGGAAGAACTGATCCGGATGCTCGAAACAAAAGAAGGCAGAATAAAAATATTTGAAGACCTGATCGATTCGGGAAAATTCAAGCGGATCGTAGATGCCGTGTACCCAATTCAGGAACCTTTCGAAAGTGGAGTTTTAATGGATTTTTATCAGAGAACACGTGATACAATTCGTAAAGTGAATAAGCATCATATTATATTCCTGGAACATGGAATCTTTTCAAATAGCGGTCTGCTGAGCGCCATCCGTCCTCTGGTTGATAAAAACGGTCATGTCGACAGCCTGGTAGCCTATGCTCCCCATGGTTATGATCTTGTGACGGATACGGAATACCAGGAAGCTTCAAGTTTTGACCGGCTGAATTTTATTTTTGAACGTATCGAAACGACTGCAGATCGTTTGAATATGCCGGTAATCATTGGGGAATGGGGCGCTTTCTATAGTAATGAACATCCGGCCGTCGTGGCGCAAGCCGATCATATTTTGAGTATTTATGAAAAAAAACTTTTCAGCGATTCCTACTGGAGTTATTTCAACGAGCTGGATAAGATGCCATATTTTGAGGTTTTGAAAAAGCCGTATCCCATGGCAGTAAATGGAAGGCTGATGAAATATGAATATCTGTTTGCCACCGGCGAATTGACCACGGAATGGATAGAGGATGGGGATCGTTCCAACCCGTCTATGTTTTACATTCCGGATATCGGTTTAATCAATGAACAGGATCTTGAAATAACTCCTGAATCCGGATATGAATTTGAAAAAATCGAAGGGGGTCCATCGGGGTACCTTTTCATCGAGCCTGTAAAGGAGAGTATAAACAGAAAAATTTATTTGCGTGCTGACATGTCAGACCACATTGGTCCTTCCGGTTAGGTTAGCTAGTAGAGTCTTCGGAAGCCCAGCATTAAAATGTAAGCGAACCCTTAATTTTTCCCGGTGATTTTTTTCGCAAAATTTCTCCTTAACCCAGCAGTGATACCGGTCCGATTAATCCCATCGACTGAAAATCCTGGTGGTTGATCCATCGCCAGGATACAGGATTGTCCTCAAGTGTTTTTATATAATTGCCGGCCACGGTTGCTACTTTGATCACAAAGGTGTTTTTTCCTTTTTCCAGCGAATCGTTAAGAGGATATCGGTGAAAGCCATACCATTTTATACCGAGATCTTTTCCGTTGATGCTGACTTCCGATACGCCCTCCACCTCTCCGAGATCAAGGAAATTATATTGTCCGGGGTCCGGTATATCCAATGTATTTTCATAGTGAATAATACCGGCAAAAGTCCTGAGATCGTTTCTTTCCTTGAAATCAACCAGTTCTTCAAGCTCTATTGTTTTATTCTCTCTGTTGATATGTTCGAGGCGTACCTTCCATCCGCCTTCCAGTTGCCTGGCAATGGACAGGTCGGGTAACATGGTAGAATAATATTCCCCGCCCTGCTGCGAGTCGAAAACGATCAGTTTGGTTTCGGCAGGTTCAAACCGAAGGGTCATGGGTTTCGGGGCCCCACTTTCAGCCAGGGTCATTCTTTTACCCGTTTCGGCATCCCACAGCCAGGCCGTTTTATTTTCTTTTTTAAAATCTACCTTTAGGGTATAGGGTTCGTCAAGATTATAATTCGAAATAAAATATATGTCCGACTCACCATATCTGAAATACACCTGGTTGATGAACTTACCGGGATTGACGATCTCCATATAAGGTGAAAGGTTGTATCTTTCCGCCAGTTCACTGAACCATTTCAACATATTCCCGGATGGCGCTTCATTAATGCCGGTCCTTCCCGGGTTATCGCCTAGGATCCGGTCAACCGTCGATTCCACTTTTTTATCTTTATTTGCATGATCATCAAGTTCAGGAGACCGGCGGGGTCTTTTTTCAATGAATATTATCCTTCCTCCTGCGCGGGCGAATTTTTCAAGGGCTTCTGCCGTGGCAGGCAGGATCGATTCTGTTTCCAGGAGCAGAATGGCTGAATAAGCACGGTTTCGAAAGGTCATTTTTCCATCCTGGAAATCGGCTTCCTGCAGGATCTTTTCACTGACATAGTCGCAACCGTAACCATTCTGCTGTATGGCCTCCCATACATTATGCTGGTATGGCGGGTGTTTTACCACGGGAAAGGGGTCGCGCTGGGGGCCGTATTTCATCCACATATCGGCCAGAGGATGCAGAATGGCTATATCGGCATAAGGCTCTGCTTTCATAAAAACCGATGACAACCTGGCCTTGTAATCAGTCCATTGACGCATGTACGGCCACCAGGGATTATGTTCGCTGAAGAAGGTTCCAAACTGAACCCAGCCGGGATAGGGTGCTTCCGGTGGGCTGTAGTTAAAACCATGAAGCACCGAATGGGTCACCCCGCTCAGGTTGCTCTGATCGCCGGTTACTTTTACGGTTTCCAGTTTGGCGTTGAAAACCCTGGAGGTATTGGTGATCTCCTCGCAGCTAATAGTCTTCCTGCCTGCCAGCCGTCCTGCCGACGATACGAATTTGTTGATCACCGAATAGGCCCTTCCTCGCCAACCGGTATCAGCGAATTCGGTACCGACCGTTTCCCTCAGCCAGGTTTCACATTCGGGGATGTCGATGTGGAGACTGGCTTCCAACGGGTGATAACCTCTTCCATAAGCCTGTACCCTGGATGAAACTCCATTGGCATGGCACCAGTCGTTGAATGTATCGATAAACCGCTCTTTGAACAGCTCCATCCGGGTGATATAAAAATCATACCGAACCCGTTGAATGATCTCTTCGGATTCGATAGAAAACCGGCTTCCGTATTGTTCTTCCACCGGATTGCCCATATGGCCTATACGGTAAAGTACAAAGGGCAGATAGGGTATCAGGGAATATCCCCGTCGCTTCTCAAACTGACCGGGCAGATCATCGGCCCAGTTCGCACCCTCTATTTCAAGGCTGTCGCAGAACATGGCCCGGAAATGATCACCCAGGCGGCCGAAAGTTTCCTTAAGCTTGCCGGACATCCTGTTGAGGTATTTTTCAACCGCCTTTTTATTGTAATGGTTTAACACCGGACCGGATGCTCCCGGGGCCCCATGGATCACTGCCTGGTAACCGGTGAGTTTTACGATAAAGTAGATCACATGATTTCCTTCCGGTATACGGATCGTGATATTTTCATCACCCGGCCCAACAGGCATATCCACACCCTGTTCAAACTGATCTATTTCTGCAGGTACAAGTCGAATTCCGTAGATCTCCTTGTAGATGCGGTCATGTTTCGAGTGGATAGAAGGATCTACCTGGTCAAGCAATTCTTTTTTCGATATGGAGAATGTTCCCGGGCCATTCACCTCACGGGTATCGATGGTCATCAGCTGGGTCTGTTCATTTTTTCCGAGGAATTCCCCGCCGAAAGGCCAGCCGGAGCCTACGATCATGTCACAGATGATCCCCCTTTCCGAGGCTGTCTGAACGGTTTTTTTCAGAATATTTATCCATTCATCGCTTAGCCATTCTATGGCCTCATAACCCGAAGGATCGGCACCCTGCGGAAGACTTATGGGGTTGATCTCCACACCCCCGATGCCTGCTTCTCTGAGTATATCAAGCTCCCTGGCGATTTCTCCGGTGGTCAGTCGGTTTCCATTCCACCACCAGCGCACGAAAGGCCTTGAAGAATTTGGAGGGTTCCTGAACCCCTCATACAGGTCTTCCGCTTTCTTCTTCCCGGGTTTACCTCCATCCGGAGCGGGATGGCACCCGTTAATAATAAATGGAGCTGATATAGTGAAGGAAGAACTCAGCTGAATGAATTTTCTTCGTGTGATATTCATGGATAAAAAAATTTATTTTTTGAAAAACCGGAAAAAAGGGCCTTTACAGGACCTTGGATTATGTAATTCAATTTGAATTTAATAAAAATCTTCGCTTACTTGTGACATTTCCATTAGCATTGAATTCTTTTCAATCTAATTTTTAATTCTTACTACCGGAATAATTGATTAATACAATACCTATGGCTAAATATACAAGAAGAACCTGGATTAAAAAAAATGTGGCTCTTGCTGCAGTAGGGACCGCAGCTTCGATGTATCCTTTGAAAACCCATGCCACCAGGCTGGGTAAATTCCAGCTTTCCATGCATCTCAGTCTCAGGGATCCCGACCGGCTGAAGCTTTGCAGGCAGATGGGGGTTACCCATGCGATCACCGGCGCTCCTTTTTGGGATATAGGCCGGGATCAGTATGCGGCGGCAGCCCGGAAGCTCAGGGATGATTTTGCCGAAGCGGGGTTTACCATTGCCGGCATAGAAGGCCATCCGGTGGCTTTCGAAAAGATAAAACTCGGCCTGGATGGCCGCGATGAAGAGATCAGGAATACCAATGCCGCTATCGAAGCCCTTAGCAAGGCAGGCATTCATATGATTTGCTATAATTTTATGGCCGGCCTGGGATGGTACCGCACCACCTTCGATATTCCAGCCCGGGGAGGAGCCAGCACCAGCGAGTTCAGCCAGGATGATGCCAATAAACAGGGGCTTACCGAATGGGGAGAGGTGAGCGAGGATAAGATGTGGGATAATATCACCTATTTCCTCGAAAGGGTGATCCCGGTGGCTGAAAGACACAATATGAAAATGGCGCTTCATCCCGATGATCCACCCATATCGCCTTTACGGGGCATAGCCAGGATATGCACGAGTGCCGAAAACTACCGGCGTATAATGAATATTGTTCCCAGTCCGGTGAACGGAATCACCTTCTGCCAGGCCAATTTCCGGGCGATGGGTGAAAATATCTATGCACTTGCCAGAGAGTTCTGTGAACAGGGCAAGGTGTTTTTTGTCCATTACCGGGATATTGAAGGGCGGGGTGAACGTTTTCATGAAACATTTCACGATAACGGTCCGACCGATATGGCTAAAATGCTGGAGACTTATTACCGGGCCGGGTTCAATGGCCCGATACGCCCCGATCATGCCCCGACCATGGTGGGAGAAAGCGAGGAAAGCAAGGGGTATGGAATGACGGGTAAAGTATTCGCTTTTGGTTACATGAAAGGGATCATGGATGCTCGGAATATCGCGCATGAATGATCCGGTAACGTCACTACGAGCCGCAGGCGTGGGAGTCCCCTTTCAGTAACGTCATCCCGAAGCGCAGGCCCCGCTTCATTTGTAAAATTCCGGCCATTGGATTATTTTTAAAGTTTGTTAATACTTTAATCGCTTCATGAAGCATACACTGGCCATCGTTATTATCCTGTTTCTCCTGATTTTTGCATTAAAAATCAGTATCAATCCACCCGGAGGAGAAACCGCCACGCTGGATAAAAATGAAAATATTCCCGATAAAATTGAATTCCGCTATCATATCAGGCCGATTTTATCGGATAAATGTTTTAAATGCCATGGGCCTGATGAGGCCCAGTTGCAGGCGGATCTCCGGCTCGACCTGGAATCGGAAGCAATGAAGGTGCTGACGGAAAACCCGGGAAAATATGCCATAGTTCCCGGTGATCCCACCCAAAGCGAATTGATAAAACGCATTAATTCCGATGATCCGGCCGTAATGATGCCGCCTCCCGGATCCAATCTCAAACTCAGTGAACAGGATAAGATATTACTTGAAAAATGGATACAGCAGGGAGCGGAATATCAGCCCCATTGGGCTTTTCTGCAGGTGAAAAAAACACCTCTCCCCGGAGTGACGAATGAAAAATGGCCCGCCAACGAAATCGATCATTTCATACTTGCCAAACTTGAGGAAAAAGAATTGACACCTTCTGAACCAGATTCCAGGGAAAACCTTATCCGCAGGGTGAGCCTCGATCTTACCGGACTGCCCCCCGGTTATGAACAGGTAGTGGATTTTGTCACTGACGATGATCCCGGGGCCTGGGAAAGGGTGGTGGATGAACTGCTCGATTCCAAAGCTTATGGGGAAAGAATGGCCCGTATCTGGCTGGATGTGGCCCGATATGCCGATTCGCATGGTTACCAGGATGACAGCTACCGGTCGATGTGGCCCTGGCGCGACTGGGTGATCCATGCATTCAATACCAACATGCCATACGATCGTTTTTTAAGGGAACAATTGGCCGGTGACCTTATTCCGGATGCCACCAAGGGTCAGATACTGGCCACGGGTTTTAACAGGAATCACCCCATAACACAGGAGGGTGGTGTGATCGACGAAGAATACCGGGTGGAATATGTGGCGGACCGGACCAATACGCTTGGAAAAGGGATCATGGGTCTTACACTGGAATGTGCCCGTTGCCATGATCACAAATACGATCCGATATCGATGAAAAATTATTACGGCCTTTTTGCATTTTTTAATAAAGTGGATGAAAAAGGACTCCGGTATGATGCCGTACAGGCTGCCAATCGAAAATATTACGCCGATGCTCCTTTTATAGAGATCGGTGATGAGGATATTCAATCAATTCTACCTTTCATCAACAAACCGGACACCGGCACGGTAAAGGTGATGGTGATGAATGATTCCGTTTCGCGCGAAACCTTCGTGCTTGAAAGAGGGAATTATGATGCCCCTTCAACACCCGTCAAGCCCGGTACGCCTGAAGCCATTTTGCCCTTTCCGGATGATCTGCCTGCCGACCGGCTGGGACTTGCCGAATGGCTTGTTTCTGATAAAAATCCGCTTACCGCCCGGGTGTTCGTCAACCGGATGTGGGCGTTGTTATTTGGAAGAGGCATAGTGGAAACCGTGGAAGATTTCGGTGCCCAGGGAAGTCTGCCCTCCCATCCCGGACTGCTTGACTGGCTGGCTGTGGATTTTATGGAAAACAACTGGGATATAAAAGCCTTATTGAAAAAAATGGTGCTGTCATCCACCTACCGGCAGCGATCGGTAATAACCCCTGAACTGAAAACCAGCGATCCTGAAAACATATGGCTTGCGCGGGGGCCGAGGTTCAGGATGAGTGCCGAGATGATCAGGGATTATGCACTGGCCACAAGTGGGTTGATCAACAGGAAGATTGGCGGACCCAGTGTAAAACCCTATCAGCCACCCGGATTATGGGAAGAAACGAATGCAGGTAACAACCGGGGTATACTTACCAGCTATCAGCCCGATCATGGCGAAAAACTCTACCGCAGGTCGATCTATACTTTCTGGAAAAGAACACTGCCTCCTCCTGCCATGACCCTCTTTGATGCGCCTAGCAGGGATATCTGTGAAGTGAGAAGGCAGGTGACCAATACCCCGCTGCAGGCCCTGGTCATACAGAATGATGTGCAGATGCTTGAAGCCGCACGGGTACTGGCCCAGCAGCTCGATACACAGGATCTGAGCGGACAGGATGGGATTAGGGAATTATGCAGGAATATTTTGCTCAGGGAACCGGACAGCAGGGAAATGAAAGTGCTCAGTGATTATTATGCGGATATGAAGGAAAAGTTTGAAGGAGATCCGGAAAAGGCAGAACAGTTGGTTTCTGTGGGTGAGTTCGGACCTGATATACAACGGAAGGTAAATACCGCGGCCCTCATGATGACAGCCCAGGTATTGTATAACCTCGACGAAACCATTACAAAAGAATAAATATTCAATTATGAAGGATAAAAAGGGAATTCCTGAAGAAGCGTTAAAGATAAACAGAAGGCATTTTTTCTCCAGATTGAGCGTAGGTATCGGCAGCCTGGCGCTTGGTTCCATACTCATACCCGATCTGTTCAAAAACAGTACTTCCGGTAAAACCGGACCGGGACTGGTTTCCGGTTACCCCCATTTTGCTCCGAAGGCAAAACGGATAATCTATCTGTTCCAGGCAGGCGCACCTTCCCAGCTCGAATCGTTCGACTATAAACCGTTGCTGGCAAAAAGAATGGGCGAGGATCTACCCGAATCGATCCGTATGGGTCAGCGACTGACCGGTATGACCTCGGGGCAGGAAAGCTTTCCTCTTGTGCCTTCAATTGCCGGTTTTAAACAATATGGAAGTAACGGGGCCTGGGTGAGTGATTTTTTCCCCAACATTGCCAAAATCGTGGATGATATATGCATCGTAAAGAGTATGCATACCGAAGCCATCAACCATGACCCGGCCATCACCTTCATGCAGACCGGTCACCAGCAGTCCGGAAGGCCCAGCATGGGAGCCTGGATGAGTTACGGGCTTGGCAGTGAAAACAAAAACCTCCCCGCATTTGTGGTGCTGACCTCACGCGGGAAAGGAAACAGCCAGGGACTTTATTCCAAGCTATGGTCCAGTGGATTTCTCGATTCAAGGCATCAGGGTATTATGCTGAGATCGGGTAAGGATCCCGTGCTTTATCTCAATGATCCGGATGGGATGGACCGCTCTGACAAACGTCATTTGCTCGATCAGGTCAATACGTTGAATCAGTATCATTACCAGGAGAAAGGTGATGAGGAGATCCAGTCAAGGATAGCCCAGTATGAAATGGCTTACCGGATGCAGATGTCGGTACCCGATGCGATGGAACTCAGGAAGGAACCCGAATCGATCGTTAAAATGTACGGAGCCGAACCCTTGATCCCGGGCACCTATGCTGCCAATTGTCTTCTTGCCAGGCGGCTGGCCGAACGCGGTGTTCGTTTTATACAGCTCTATCACCAGGGATGGGATCAGCATGGCAACCTGCCCAGTGAGATGGCTTCCCAGGCCAAAGATGTGGACCAGGCTTCCGCTGCTCTCGTCCTTGATCTGAAACAACGGGGCATGCTCGAAGACACCCTGGTGATCTGGGGTGGTGAATTCGGCCGCACCAACTATTGTCAGGGTCGGTTCCAGCTTGATAATTACGGCAGGGATCATCATCCGAGGAGTTACAGCATATGGATGGCCGGCGGCGGGATAAAGCCTGGCCTTGTCTATGGCGAAACCGATGAATTCGGTTATAATATAGTGAAGGATCCCGTCCATATCAATGATTTTCATGCTACAATCATGAATCAGATGGGTCTCGATCATGAAAAACTGATCTATAAATACCAGGGCCGGCGTTTCCGGCTTACCGATGTGGCCGGGAAGGTAGTGAACGATATAATCAGTTGATCTCCATGCAACCTAAATTCATCAGGCAGGTATTTCATAATACGATCCTTTTTCTGGCCGTTTTCCTTGTTTTTATTTTACTGTTTGAGGAAAGTGTGGCGATACCGGATATCCTGCACTATTCGGGACGCTTCCATCCCCTTATCCTGCATTTTCCGATCGTGCTGCTCATTCTTGCAGTGGCTAATAGTTTTACAAGGCAGAAACACCACCTGCATTTTCTGCTCGGGATTGCCGTGATCTTTACTCTTTTGACGGCTATTCTGGGATTCTTCCTGAGCAGTGGAGGGTACGAAGGGGGCTTGTTGTTGACGCGTCATAAATGGCTGGGTACTGCGCTCGCCTTGCTGTCAGGTGTCTGGTATGGTCTTGAATTCATTGGGAGGAAAAATGGATGGGCCCTTCGTTCGCTGCAGGCTACCCTGCTTGTTCTGGTGGTTTCAGCCAGTCATTACGGGGCCATGATCACACACGGGGATGATTTCCTGGCATTTCCCGGCAGTAAAACGGAAAAACTGGCCAGTCTTCCGGATGATCCGGTCATTTTTCAACATCTGGCACAGCCTGTTATTGAAGAAAAATGTATTTCCTGCCATAGTGAAAACAAATCCAAAGGAGGATTGATACTCTCCGGTTTTGCCAGCCTGATGAAGGGGGGTGAATCCGGTTCTGTGCTTACACCGGGGGATCCGGATAGGAGTGAAATCATGCGAAGGATCCATCTGCCGGCAGACCATGATGATCATATGCCGCCCGAAAACAAGCCTCAGCTTAACGAAGCCGAGATAGAATTACTGGAAGAGTGGATCGCGAATGGAGCGTCCCCGGCGGTAACCCTGAGCCAGTTGGATGAGCAGAATCCTCTGGCAGAGATCGCCGGATCGTTTGTTTTATCCGGAAATAAAGAGATTTGGTCCGGCCTTGCCCCGGTAAGTGAAAACCTGATCGACGAGCTGGCTACGGATTATTGCACCATCGAACGGCTGGCCGAAGGAACCGACGCATTGAGTGTGGTAATTTTCCCGCATGACGGCTACTCGCCCGAATTACTTTCTTCATTAAAACCAATTGCCGGTAATATTGTCCGGCTGGATCTTAGTTATCTGTCCCTGGGCGACAAGGAGATTGGTTTTCTGTCAAAATGCGCGTCCATTGAATGGCTGGAGCTGGATTTCACGCCTGTTGACGATGCACTATTCTCACGTTTGAGCGTATTGGAGAAATTGCAGACGTTGAAGATCCATGGAACTCCTTTGACGGAAAAAAGTCTGGATATAATCCGCCAGATGAATAACCTGGAAAACCTGTTTGTGTGGGATACGGGGATGGAAGACGAGGAAGTGGATATTCTGAGGTCCGCTTTACCCGGTATCCGGATCAATTCGGGGATTGACGAAGAGATCGAATTCGTTTCGGTATTGCCTGCTCCTTTGGTAGAACCAAAAAAGGCTTTTTTCATCGATCCCCTGAAGATCAGCCTTACTCATCCGTTGCAGGATATAGATCTTCTTTATACCCTGGATGGGAGTGACCCGGGGTCCACATCCGGCACGTTTAAGGATGAGATCACGATCCGTGAAAGCAGTGTGATGAAATTTATGGCGTCTAAAGAGGGTTGGGTATCCAGCCCGGTGGATTCAATGCGATTTTTCCGGACTTTGCGGGGTCCGGACAGCGTGTCCCTGCAATTTTCACCAGATCCCGAATATCCGGGTAAGGGTGCGGTTTTACTTTTCGACCTGGAAAAAGGCAGCTTTAATCTGAAGGACAGTCTTTGGATGGGATTCCGGGGTAAAGATTTTGTCGTTCAGGGAAAGTGGAACCGGCCTGTTGAATTGAGTTCAGTCGTTATAAGTTCCTTTATCAACACGGGGATCCATGTGTTCCCACCACAGCAGATCATTGTTGAAGGAGGAAAAAATCCGAAGGATTTGAAGGTGATAGGCAGGCTCGAACCCGCCGGGCTGGAATATCATCAGGGATCGAAATTCAATTTTATTCAGGTGCCGGTTGAAAAGATCCCTCTATCCTACATGGTCCTGAAAATAAAGCCACTCCCCGGTTTACCTGTGTGGCATGATGCGAAAGGCAAACCCGCCTGGTTATTTATCGATGAGATCGTGCTGGAAGATTAGGCACGATCGGGGTTCATGTATCTGAATTGACATTTCGCCCCGCCCACAGCGATCCAATTTATCATTTCAGAATCCTATCCAGCTGTTCATGATACTCCGTCATAAAATTCAGGTCATTATGATGACCTCCCTGGATAAGGATCAGTTCATCTTCCGGTTTGAGTTTTTTTGCCAGCTTTTTCCCTTCCGCCACGTTAATTACCTCATCCGCCGTGCCGTGGACGATATACACAGGACATTCTACCCTTTCTATATATTTGTCATTCCTGAATTTGTACCGGATCATCCACCGGGGAACCCAGGGAAAATATCTTTTGGCCAGGTCAGGAAAATTATAGAACGGGGCTTCCAGGATAAGCTGCCCCGGACTGTTCCGGGCAGCCAGCCGGGTGGCTATCCCGGTTCCAATAGATCTTCCGTAGATCACGATCCGGTCTTCAGGATATTTTTCTGAAAGTTTATTATAAATATAACGGGCATCGTGATGCAATCCCTGTTCGGAGATCTGTCCGGTGCTCTTTCCGTAACTTCGATAATCGATCACCAGCACCTCATGCCCGTACTGTATAAAATCCTGTGCGATATCGCCCCAGCCCCTCAGGCTGCCGGCATTACCATGAAAATAGAGGATGATGCCTTTTGGGTCATCGAGTTTGAAATGCAGGGCATTTATGGAAACTCCCGGGGAAGTATGATAATTGAGTTCTTCGAAGGGTGTATCAAAAGAATATGTATAGTTGTCCGGCAGCTTTTCTGGGAAAAAAATGAGACGGGTCTGAAGGAAGTAGAGCGCCATGGTGATCAGGACCATAAAAATGGCCAGTCCGAGAACAAATTTAATCAAAAGATCCATGATTGCTGTTTTATTTAATGGCTTGTTATCCTGCTTGGAGGGCTTACCATCCTGCTTATAAATTGTACCATACTGCCCATAGAGCTTACCATCCTGCTTATATAACTTATCATTCTGTTCATAGGGCTACACATCCTGCTCGCTGGGCTTACCATCCTGTTTATACCGTGACCCACTGGTAACTGCAACCCTGGTTGAAATGGATCACTTCATGGTCCCGGATATGTTCTTGCAGATGATCGCTCAGGGCGCGTACGCCAAACTCCTCACTCGTGCCATGGTTGATCACTACCAGTGGCTGACCCGAATCCATGGCGTAGGTAGTCTGGATCCAGGTGCGTATGGTGTCGTCGATGCTGATAAAAAGATCCGGATCGAGTTCGGAATAATTCAAAGGATCCGATATACAACCGGTTCCGAGACCTATTGATTCTACCGGATAGTTTTCATCACCGTAAAAGGCTACACCTGGTTGATCTACACGGCCCAGTTGCCTGGCGATACGCCTGGCCACCTCGATGGCAGGAGTGGCCGGGATCTTATACACATTGTAATAAGTTTTCGACCGGATAATATCATCATTAGTAAACCCGAGGCCCTCTCCCAGGGCATAAGGAATACCCCATTCACTTATCTTATCCAGCACATCATGGCACCGTATGATCACCATGCCATTATCCTCGATCCATTTTTTCTTTTCATCTCGCAACTGTATATAATTTTTCCTGGCCGGGTCAGGTGCATCAAGATAATCCCATTTCTCTGCATCGAGGTCCCAGTGCGTAAAAAAAGTAGGTTCGTGCACCACCATCACATTCACTCCCGCTTCCCAGGCTTTTTTTAATGTGTCCCAGTAAGGCGTCCAGGCAGTACCTATTTTGGTGATCCTGGTATCCGGTTTTCCAATAATGACCCTGTCGACGGAGGGTTCTTCCACCTCTACGATGGATCTCAGATAATCGTTTAACCCGGCTGCTGTCATACTGCCTGAAACCTCTGAACAACTGATAAAGGGTGCCGATGCAAGCGAGAAAGCAATGCCTGTGCCTGAAATTTCAATAAATTTTCTTCGGTTCATGTTTAAAAAATTATGTCGGGATTTCAATTAGAATGATGAAAAGTTAGTTAATGCGATCGATTAATCAAAGTGAGGCAGATAAATCATATATATTCCGTTTTCCCATTGCTGTGCATGCTGCTTCCTTGTTTACTGATGGTAAATAAATCGCGTTTATCACATTTTTTTTATCCGGATCAGTAAGAATGGGGAGTTTACTTTGAATTTACCGGGAAGGAGCTTAAATTTTACCATTATTTTCTGAAATTATTTTTTAAATCGCAAAACATTCCAGTCAAATGCAATACAGAAAACTTGGAAGGACCAATTGGGAAGTCAGTGAGATCGGGTACGGGATGTGGGGCATGGGGGGATGGACCGGTTCCGATGACGAACAATCCATGAATGCTTTACAGCTTGCCGTCGATTATGGTTGTAATTTTTTCGATACGGCCTGGGGTTACGGAGAAGGAAAAAGTGAAAGCCTTTTAGGAGAACTTTTAAGAGCCAATGCAGACAAAAAACTCTATACGGCTACCAAAATCCCGCCAAAGAATTTCAAGTGGCCCAGCAAACGGGAATATACGGCGGATGATTGTTTCCCTCCAGACCATATTGAAGAATATGTACACAGCAGTTTGAAAAATGCCGGTGTTGAGTCTTACGACCTGATGCAGTTTCACACCTGGGAGGATCACTGGCTCAATGACGATCGATGGATCCGGAAGATACTTGATCTTAAATCACAGGGTCTTTTCCGGGCCATCGGGATCAGCATCAACCGGTGGGAGCCGTGGAATGGTGTCAAGGCTGTAGAAAGCGGTCTTATCGATACCGTTCAGGTGATCTATAATATTTTCGATCAGAATCCCAGGGACGAACTCTTCCCTGCGTGCCGGGAATACAATGTGGGTGTGATCGCCCGGGTGCCTTTTGACGAAGGTTCTCTCACGGGAACACTCACCAAAGAGAGTTCCTGGCCCGAGGGAGACTGGCGCAACACCTATTTTGTTCCCGAGAATCTTAATTCGAGTGTTGAGCACGCCGATGCACTGAAACCGCTTGTGCCGGATGATATGACGATGCCGGAAATGGCATTACGTTTTATTCTGGGTGAGCGTACGATAAGCACGATAATCCCCGGCATGCGCAAACCGGACCATGTAAAGATGAATATAGCTACCAGCGATGCCGGACCTTTGCCTGACAAGCTGATAAAGGAACTTGAAAAACATCGATGGGACCGTGAACCTACTGAATGGTCGCAATAAACATTTTTTAAATAATAAACATAGCGTCATGAAAAAATTATTACAGTTCTTATTAGTATTGATTATTGCCGGATGCACTATCAACGGTCAGGATGACCAGTGGATCGAATTGTTTGATGGTGAAACGCTTGATGGCTGGTCGATTCACAGCGGATCTGCAGAATACCGGGTGGAGGATGGAGCCATTGTAGGGAATACAGTAAAGGGTAGTCCCAATACCTTTTTATGCACGGACCAGGAATACGGGGATTTTGTGCTGGAGTTCGAGGTGTTGCTGGATCCGGGACTTAATTCCGGGGTGCAATTCCGCAGTTCAATAGCGCCGGAAGAATTGACCCTCTGGCTCAGGAACAATGATGGTGAACCTGAACCCAGGACCATACCCGAAGACAGAGTATATGGTTACCAGGTGGAGATAGCGGATAACGGTTCGGCAGGCGGTATTTATGATGAAGCACGGCGCAGAGGGATAAGCGAATGGTGGGTGGAAGAAGGTTCGGAAAAAAGTAAGGCCTTCAAGGATGAAGAATGGAACCAGTACAGGGTTGAGTGTGACGGACAATCCATTAAAACCTGGGTGAACGGAATGATGATCGCCGATATCAAGGATGCCATGACCTCAAAAGGTATAATCGGGCTTCAGGTGCACAGCGTGCCCGACGATGCACCCACGTACGAGGTAAGATGGAGGAACATCAGGCTCAAGCCGCTGGATTAGCCTGTTACTCATCATATAGTTACTCATCGTATAATTACTCATCGTATGACTCTGAGTCATACGATGAGTCTTCTAACAAATCTGGTGTGCGATTCCTGCCGCATGCCAACGTTGCATTTTTTGAAATCCAAAAAACAATGATCATGAAAACAAAATCAACATTTTTAATTCCAGCCTTATGCCTTATATTGTTGTCATTTAGTTCAAAAGCCCAGAACCAGTTCGAGGTATTGATCTTTGCCGAAGACGATGGTTACCATCTCGATAATATTCCAACCGTGATCGAAGCCTTTAAATCCTTATCACGCCAGCATAGTTTCGGGTTGGAATGGGCCATGGATCCGGAAATATTTACCAGTGAGGATATGGCTGAATTTGATGTGGTCGTCTTCCTGAATGCTGATGGCGATCCATTCAGTGAGGAACAGCGTGCGGGTTTCAAAAAATTTATCAACGAAGGAGGGGGCTATGTGGGCATTCACGGTGCATCCACTACAAAGGATAAGTGGCCGTGGTACGACCAGTTGGTGGGCAGGGTATTTACCGACCATCCCCCGGTCCAGACCGGGATACTGAAAGTGGTGGAGCCGGATTTCCCGGCCACCTGGCATTTGAAGAAAAAATGGATGTGGACCGACGAATGGTACAATTTCAGCAAAGCAAAGGTGGATGACCTGAATATTCTGCTCCAGGTGGATGAATCTTCTTATGATGTGGGTATGGGATATGGTAATCCAGAATCGGCCATGGGCGATTTTCATCCCATCGCCTGGTACCATGAGTTTGATGGGGGCAGGGCCTTTTATTCAGCCCTGGGACATATTCCTGAAAGCTTTCAGGATAAAAACCACCTGGATTTTTTATATGGAGGGATATACTGGGCGGCTACCGGCCGGAATGGTAAATGAATTATTTTTACTTTTTGAAAATCAGGATATTGAACCGTTATATTGGCAAACCAGGATATTCAGGATAATAAACCGAAAATTGAATACCGGAATAACTGAATTTTTATTATGGAATTACATGTCCCGGTACTGAAAGATTAACCAGGAGGCCAACGGTCATTTTCCTGTAATAATCCAGTTCGGCCGACGAACTTTTATCAGAAAATCCACGGGAGCCTCAGCAGGAGTGATGATCGCGGCCCCGGCCTTTTCCGGATATTCTTTACACCATCATTCTTCTACAAAAACCGTATAAGCCGAGGTCCAGGTTTCCTTTTCACCCGGAGCCACCGAGATAAAAATGAAATTCTCAGGGCTGAGGGTGGTCTCGCAGGCCCAGAATACCATACGGTAGACGGGTTTGTCCAATGTAAAGGTTATTCCGGCACCGGAATTGTGGTTGGTCACGGTTACCTTATGGTCTTCTACTTCATCGGTATAACCGAACAATTCCATCCAGATCGAATTGTCATCGAGTGTCTCGATAAAGGAAAGCGTTTTATCGTCGATCTCCATCAGCCCTTTCAGATCGTCGTCCGTGGAGATCTTATAGGGATATTTAATGGAAAATGCCGGACCGGACTTTTCTGCGTCGATCACAAAAAAGTTGTGGTTATACTGGTCGGTCATGATGCGTTTTTTACCGGTATTGGTCAGGTGATGAATGATCCTGAATCCAGGTTCCTCTTTCTTTAACTCGATCTTTTTTTCATACAGGTAACCATAATCCTTATATTGTACCTCATGCGTAAAGTGTATCCAGTCATCCCCCTGGTCCACTTTCCAGGAGCCATGGTCAAGGAATGGATAGGTTTTCATCCAGACATACTCCTCCTCTTCGGGTTTTTCGAGTACGCCCACACCAATACGTATAAAACCTTCGCCGGGCTTTGCTTCCTCATATCCCAGACCGGGATCGATATAGGACTCAACAGGACCGGTGATATCTTCAAATACGAGGGGATCATGAGTCTCCTTCCATTCACCAAAATATTCATGTCCCTTGTATTCCAGGCTATGGATCACGCCCGACCAGTCAAACCGGGTGGCACGGTAATATCCGTTCTCCGGATCGGGCAGGTAAAGCTTCATGGTGACCTTGTCATTCTCAATTTGAGTCTGAGGGTATTCACTGAATTTATCCTGGGCCGCAAGCAAAGCGGTGGTGAGTATGGTCAGGATAATTGTGATAATTAATGATTTGTTCTGCATAGGTGAAAAGTAAAAAATGCCTGGCATAAAATTAGGAAATTAAAATGAATTGAAAAATTGGCGACCAGGATAAAAAGTATTTAATCGATTTATAATACAAGGTGAATGGCTGTTTCCTTTCCAGGGACTGAAGGTGTGCTCAATTAATCGATAAATAAATCTGGACTGACCATAAAAATGATAATAGCGCGATAATCAATGATGAAATAGCTATTATTTTAGTCCAGAATACATCTTTTTTCAATAAACCATTGCTATGTACCAATTTCCCAAGTAAAGCTTCAGTGTGGACAGTTCTTTTTTCCACAGGAAATCATCTTACTACTAAAATACAAAAAATATTCAGGAATCAGGATGATTTCATTTTATACTCATCTCATGCAAATGCTCATGCCTTACCGGGCAGGCATCGTAAAAATTCTTTTTAATGGCTTTGGGATCCTCGATCTCTTCATAGAACTTATCGAAATAATTAAGGGTCATCTTTTTTGACCGTTCATCCAGCCAGGGGATATCCCTGTAAAGGGAATAGATCTCCTTTTTTTTATTCTTGAACACCTGGAATATGTCTTCATATTCACCCGGCAACCGGCAATATCCCCTGAATAAGCGTTCCCTTACACTGTTTATAGGTAATTCATCCGGAGGCGCCGAATAGGTCGTATTTATGGCTCCGCTATAATCAAAATCATAAGGAATGGGAATGGGTGCACCTGAATTAGTGGTAATGAGTTTTACATTATGCAATTTGGGCGATGCGATCCACCAGTCCACATTCCCAATCATATACTGGAAAACAGTGAATTTATCCAGAATAGGCCGGTAACACATATCGTGATTTGGAAGGAGTTTATCGATCTCTTTTCCGCCAAAGCGCTCGGCCAGATCATCGATATCCTCGATCAGAAAGCCGAAACGGCTGGCGACCTCTTTGTCCCTTTCCGAGTCCCTGTAAGTGATCCTGGCCAACCTTACCTGAAAGCTGGTGTCCGTGATTATATTATACGTCTTATAAATCAAATATTCCTGCAGCACATAATTTTCATATTTATTGACATCCTTGCAGAAAGTAACCAGTTTGATTTTATTCTGACCTTCGAATACTGTTCCTGTGGTGGCTTTCTTTTTAAAATCGAGTTTTAATGGGGGGAATGTACAGAAGTCATAGACTCTTCGTGAGTATCCTCTTGCCCGTACTTCGATATCGAAGCTTTCCCCGTCTGTTCCTGAATTCCTTAATACCAGCTTACCTGGCAAATAAACGGGCTCATCTTCTTTGTTCCTAACCAGTTTTCTGAAGTCCGATTCGATGGTCAGTTCAAGAGGCTCATCTGAAGCAAACAAAGGCGCCGGATCAGTGTAATCCGATGCCCCGGTTTGTGCATGTAAAGGGTGTGCAAAGAACCCAAAACCTATAAAAAGGATTAAAAGAGCAGTATCATGAAGGAATCTGTTCTGAAGAAGATTCCATGACCTTTCCGGGACCGACTCATTAGCAGCATTCATAATTTATGAACATATATCCTCAATCAATAAGTTAAGACAATCTTTTCATCATTAAAACCGTGACGCAATTTGTTTGCATTATTTGCAAAAATATTTTAACCACGGAGGCATCAAGACATTGAGAGCCACGGTTGTTTTTGGACACCAGGAAACCAGGACACTAAGGTTCACATTTGTTTTTGGCCTTGGAGGCACTTATGCGTCAAGAATCATGGTTTTTAGACCCCCATAGGCACATAGTTTAATAAACATATCCTGAATATATCCATCGAGAGCAGTCGCAGCCTGATCCATAAGTATCACAGTTTAATATTGAAGTATTGTAGCCTGATCCAGAGATGTCGCAGCCTGATCCAGTGATGTTCTTGCATTATCAAAAGGAATTGCAGGCTTTTCCAGCGTAATATCAGAATTACCCGATAGCATTATCGTCTGTCCCCGGGAAATTTTCTACTCGAACCTCATTTACACAGTTAATGGGAGGCTACCTATCTCTTATTCCGAAAACTGTTCGTTTGCCCCTGAGGAATTTTCTGCTTTTACGAAAGAACCCCCTTTTTCTCAAATGAATTTTCTTCCTTCCGGTAATTTATGGTCATTACCCGATAATTTGTCCTTCATTTCCTCTATCCCTGAAATTATTCGAATAATCCCGGTAATTTTTATTCTTTTTCCTGTTAAAATCCCCGGATATCAAAAGGAAAACTTCCTGGGTAATCAATGAATTTTCGAATTTTTCATGGGTCGAAAAGAAGATCTCTTGAGGATTTTCAAATTTCTCAGGGATGCCGGAAATCGACGATCATGGGAAGATGGTCGGATAAAAACCGGGTGGTTTGGTTTGCGACGATCTCAGCTTCCAAAATTTTACCGGAAAGTTTATCGTTGACGAACACATAATCCAGGCGTCGCAGATCCCCATGTTCGCCTTCTTTCTCAATAAGTGTGGGGAAACTACCGGTAAATTCATATTCAGAGCCTCTGAACATCACTTCAGTATCTTCAAAACCCTGCTTCAACAGCTCGTCAATAGCCGTGTAATCCAGTCTGCCCTCATTCAGGTTCTGTTCATTGTACTGAACATCTCGTTGCTGAAAGAAAGGGATCAGCCGGCCGTGCGAATAAAATACGGAATCGTGTCGTGAAAACGTGTTGAAATCACCGGCCAGTACCACAGGAACATCTGAAGGAAGCTGACCGATATCTTTCAGGATCTGGTTAACCTCCTTTATGCGCACCTCCCAGTTGCTGGGATGCAGATGGATGATATAAAAGTAGATCCCTTTGATCTTTACCCGCATTAATCCATGATGAAAACCTTCCTGGGTCCTTTGCACATCCTCAATGGGAAAACGGGAGGTAACACCCGTGGGGAATCCTTCGGTTTTAAGCAGGGCGGTATGTGAATGGCCCCATGTAAGGGCATCTTCTTCAAGTTGCTCCGGTGTGTATTCGTTCAGCTCCTGCAATGCAACAATGTCGGGCTGCTGTTGCTTCATCCATTCGAGCCACTCGGTTTTGCGTTCAGGCAGCCGGGTAAACCCATACCAGACGTTATAGGTGATCAGCCGGAGAGTGTCTCCGGATGTTACAGTGTCTTTCTTTTTTTCAGTGCATGAAAACAGAAGCGGAATTGCTGTTAAAACAAGTGTGATGAATTTTAAATACCGTATCATAATCTATAAGGATCTTTACATTTTTAATATACTATTTTCGGTTCATTTTGGAGAAGCGTTCGCGGATAAATCTTGCAGGAAACTTCATGCGAGATAATCCGGAAGCTGCTGAAACCAGCGAAAACTGTCTTCCGGGAGAACATCCTCCCGTCCATATCCGGATTCAGCAATCATAAATTGTTTAGAAAATCTTTTAACAGCAGGTATTCCCGGTATACCCGCTGGTTGATGGAAGAAAGTTCACCCAGCTCACCCCTGGAACGGACCCGTGAGGCAAACGTCCGGATCATCTTTTCAACGGGAGCTTCCTCGAGCTCTTTTCTGGCTTCAAGGATCACTTCCTTCGATAAGCCCGGATCCCCGATCCCCGAATAATACCGGTCACGCAATTCCCAGGCTGGTTCAAGATGAGTGCTTACCTGATCAAAGAGCAGCATGAATTCAAAGCAGGCCTTAAGCCAGTGGAGGTTTCCCCGCTTTTCCTTCCCTTTTTCTTCGGCAAGACAATTTTCTATTGACCGGATAATTTTTTCGGCTGCTTCTTTCTGGTCTTCGTTAAGCCGGCCCCACTGGGGGGTGTAGGCATAATATACCTGTGAAATGATATTTCCGAATGTACCGGATATATCATACTGGGCTAAAAGGGGTGCAAGATTTTCAGTGGCACATTTTCCGTAATTCTCCTGATAGAATTTTTCATATAATTCATAGGTAGACAGGTCCGATCCGGGATTATTGGCATAATGCGTGAACATGGCAAAGTTTTCCCTGATCTCCTCGGTCCTCCAGTGTATTCCGATCACGCCGTCCAGCCCGTCACGGGCTGCCTTGCTTACCTGCAGCCTCATATCATCTACCCTGGGTTGCAGGTGCCATAGCGATTGATCCCCTTCCAGCCATGGAATGGCCCAAACCCTGCGGTTTTCAGCGATCTGACTGAAAAAATCCGGATGGGGCTCGGCACCCTGACCGGGATTGAGCATGGAAAAGGCAATATCGTCCGGCAGCATTTTGTTCAGCCCTTCCAGCAACATCATCATCTGTTCCTTTCCTCCCCAGCCGCCAATGGCGATCCTTGTCCCGGGTGAATGCTGTTTTATATAATCATAAGCTTTCTGAATATAGGCCTGGGCCCAAACCCCCAGAAATTTAAGGGATGCCGTGGTCTGTTCATTTTCATAAAACCGGGCATTTTCCTCATAAAAAGTCCGCATCCTGTTATTTTTCAATGCCTCCTGCACATCGACCCCCCACATGCAGTGTTCGTTCAGCCAGAGATAGATCCAGTCGAGCCCTTCGTAAGCATGCAGGATATCATCAATGGTGGCATATAATATACCCGTGGCATCGGGATCGAAGGGATTATAGACCAGGCTTCCGTTTCCCATCCAGTACATATCAGGATGAGTAAATACCGAGGCGTATTCGGGGGGAGCCACACCGAACTCAAAACCCAGGGCCATTTCCATATCCCGTTCATGAGCCATTTCAAGTACTTTTTTCATTAATGCCTGGGCCTTATCATAACGCTCGTTATTGTTTTTTGCGGTTACGGCACAATCTGCACCGAAATATTCTGCTCCTTCAGGGAGGTCATAGAGCTGAGCGGTACCGTAGGGGAAATCCTCCACTTTCATGGGAAGATAACCCCACCGCGACATACCTGAATGATCGAAACCTGCCTCCGGAAGTACATTTTTATACCGGATCCTGATCATAGGTTCCACATAGTTGAAATATCGCTGACCACCACCCGTGTAATTATGGAACGCAATGAAGTTAATTCCCTTTTCCCGGCAGTAATCCAGGTATTTTTCATAGTCCTGTTCATTCCATGCACTGGGACCGGAAAGAAAATTATGCCAGGGCAGTACGCCCCGGATGATGAACTCATGGCCAGCAGCGGTTTCCTGCCCACTGACCAGGAATGGAAAGAGAAAAACGACTACTATAGTTCCGGTCTTAAGCCAATTCATAGTATATTATTTGAGGCAGAAAAGGATGATCCGGGTTTATCTTTTTGCTGTCCCATAAATCGGGATCGGATAAATGGTCGGGGGAACTGGCCACGCGGTTCTGCCAGGCCGTCTGGTACTGTCCGCGACCATCCTCGTCCGCTGTATGGATCCAGCCAAGACGCGGCTTTTTTACATCCACTATGGAAGGATCGTTCATGTATTCGCAGACAAGATCGACGGGTAGTATCTTGGCCAGAAGAGGCTGTGCGTAGAAAAAGGCTGTTATAAGGAAAACGGGTAAAAATTTCATTGTTAGATCTCCAAAAAGTTAATAAAACATATGATGTGATGTAAAAATAAGCGATTTGAATGGCTGTTAGGATAAATGAAGCAGGAAAAATTGCATTCTTTCTTTTAAATGCTTACTCATATTAGGAAGGGTTTTTAACATAAACTAAAATTGATATCATGAAAGAATTCGGAAGTTCCGGCATTCTTGTATCGAGGATCGGACTCGGTTTGGCTGCCCTGGGTCGCCCGGGATACATCAACCTGGGGCATGATACCGATATCGGTGAAGATTGCAGAGTGACTGCAATGGAAGAACATACGCACGAAATGCTTGACCTGGCCCTTGGGTCGGGTATTAACTATTTTGATGCAGCCCGTTCCTATGGCAAGGCAGAAGCCTTTCTGGGATCCTGGCTCGAAAAAAGGGCCCCGGTGAGGGTGGTTGTCGGTTCAAAGTGGGGATATTATTATACGGCGGCTTGGAAGGTGGATGCCTACGAGCATGAAGTAAAGGATCACAGCCTGAAACGCCTGAAAATGCAATGGCCTGAAAGCAGGGAATTCCTGGACCCCTATCTGAAACTTTACCAGATCCACTCCGCTACTTTTAAAACAGGCATACTGGATAATCATGAAGTGCTGGAAGCGCTGGAACGCATAAGAACGGAAGGATTCATTATCGGGATCACGGTGAGCGGTGAAGAACAGGCGGAAGTGCTGGATGCTGCGTTGAAGATCAGGATTTCCGGCAAGCCCCTTTTCGGTGCGACCCAGGTTACCTACAATTTGCTGGAACAGTCAACGGAGGAGGTGTTGAAGAAAGCCTATGATCAGGGCCTTGGGATCCTTATCAAGGAGGCTTTGGCCAATGGTCGCCTGACCGACAGAAACCGGAAGCCTGCCTATTTTGACACATTGCATCAGATCGCCAGAAAACATGAAACGGGTGAAGATGCGGTTGCTATGGCCTATGTGCTTAAAAAACCGTTTGTCCATACAGTACTCAGCGGGGCGGTACGCAAGGATCATCTCAGATCCAATCTGAAGGCGCTTGATATAGATCTTACAGGCGATGACCTACGTGAACTGGACAGTTGCAGACAGGGTATCTCGTCATACTGGAATGAAAGAGACAAGCTGGAATGGAACTGACCGGTGGCGAACATTTAAAGTGACTTGTTTCCGTTGCAATAAATCCAGGCTAAATGCGGTGAGTCACAATTGAAAAAAATACGGTGAGTGAAATCCAGTAAGAATCCGGTGAGTCAATTTCAAGTAAAACCGATGATATTAAATCATGCAAGACCCGGGTATTAATATGAAATTGTTCCTATTTTAGTGTTGTTATGAAGAATTTTTTATCGAGGCGAACCCGGCTTATTTTTTTGCTGTCTTTTACCCAAATTCACATATTACTCGCGCAGGATCGGGTGGATTTGGAAAGACCCACCGAAACGTTGACTATACAGAAAACTTCAGGGGAAATTGTTTTCGATGGTGTGCTGGATGAACCGGCCTGGGACAGGCTTACCAATATTCCCCTTTCCATGTACCGTCCGCACCATGGGAACGAACCAACGGAGGATTCTGAAATTTTCGTGACCTTTGACGACGAATATTTTTACCTGGGAGCCAGGATGTGGTATACCCATGGTGGCGTGATGAGGGCCACCACAAAAAAGAGGGATGGGGCTGTGGGAGGCAACGATAATTTCGGGATCCTGCTGGATACCTTCAATGACAATGAAAACGCCCTGTGCTTCGAGACGAATCCATCGGGCCTGCGATCGGATTTCACCATAGCCAATGATGCCCAGGTGATCCTTGGAGCCCGGCCATTCAACCGAAGCTGGAATGCCTTTTGGGATGTTAAAATGAAGGTTATAGGGCAGGTCTGGCATGTGGAAATGCAGATACCTCTTTCTACCCTCCGTTTTCAGGATGTGGACGGGAAAGTGATGATGGGGATGACCATCTGGCGCCAGGTGGCCAGCAAGCAGGAATGGAATATTTTTCCCCTGATCTCCAATGAACTGGGACCTTTCAGTATCTGGAAACCCTCCCAGGCAAGAAAGATCGTGCTCGAAGACATTAAGCGGACCAACCCGGTTTATATAACGCCCTATGCACTTGCGGGACTTGAACAATCGAATGAACTCAGCGTATCGGATAATGAATATCAACTTAAAAATGAACATAAACTGAATGCCGGACTCGATATAAAATACGCCCTCACAAGTAACCTGACCATGGACCTTACCCTGAATACCGATTTTGCACAGGTGGAGGCCGATGACCAGGTTGTGAATCTGACCCGTTTTTCCGTATTCTTCCCGGAGAAACGGCAGTTTTTCGTGGAACGTTCCAGCATTTTTACCATTCGGACAGGCTATGAGGATCAGTTGTTTTACAGCCGCCGTATCGGTCTTCATGAAGGAGAGATCATTCCCATCATCGGGGGAGCCCGACTGGTAGGCAGGGTAGGAAAATGGGATCTGGGTGTTATGGACCTGCAGACAGCTTCCAGGGAAGTGATGGATAATGATACCGATTCAGTCATTCATCTTCCCACCACCAACCATGGTGTGTTACGGGCAAGAAAGCAGGTGATCAACCGGACCAGTTATGCAGGCGGCATGATCACCAGCCGTATCGATGCGGAAGGAAATTATAATTTAAATACCGCCCTCGACCTGCTTTATAATCCCTTCCGGAACGATTATGTCAACATCAATTATGTCAGGACATTCGACAATGAATTTGCCCCTTCCCTGAATATTCCCGACCATGGCAAATTTTTCTTCAACTGGCAAAACCGTTCTAATGTAGGGCTTACCTATGACCTTATCCTGACCCGTGCTGGAAAGTATTATGAACCTGAGATGGGTTTTGAGCGGCTGGAGGATTATAGCCGGACCTATGCCCTGCTGGGATACGGTTGGGTATTCAATGAAGAGGAAAAAAAGATGCTGACGCAGCAGTTGACCTTCTGGGCATGGGTAAATAAACGGAACCAGGATTTTATAACGGATTATTCGACCTATTTTCTCGGATACGATTTTTCGCTGAAGACCGGATTCAGCGCCAATGCCAACCTGTATTATTATCATGAATATCTTGTCGATCCGTTCGATCTGTATGATGACGCAACCTTCCCTCCGGGATATTATGATTATTTTAATATTGAAGGAGGTATAAGTACTCCTTCCAATAAACTGATCAGGCTGAGTGCGAATTTCAATGCAGGTTCTTATTATGATGGATTTCTTTATGCATTTGGACCACTCGATATAACGGCCAGGTTTTCTTCCGTGTTCAACATAGGCCTGGACTATCAATACAGCCAGGTTGATGTGCCGGAAAGAGACCTCTATTTTAATGCCCACCTGGCCCGGCTAAGGACGGAACTGACTTTTACCACGAAGCTTTCCCTGTTTGCCTTTATTCAATACTCCAGCGGTGAAAAATTCGGTGTAAACAATGTGCGGTTCAGATATAATCCACGGGAGGGGCATGACCTGTATTTGGTCTATAACGGCAGTTATAATACCCACCTTTACCGGGAAATCCCTCATTTGCCTGCGGTAGACAGGAATACACTATTATTAAAATACACCTATACGTTTGTTTGGGAGTGATGTGTTTTTATTTCAGACACCCGGCAATCCCAGTGGATTATAGATTTATTAGGCGGCCTGACGAAAGTTTAATCATATGGTGGCAGGATGGCATTTTTCCTGTATTCGATCCATTCTCTTTTTTCTTCGTCAAAAGCACCCATGTGCGATCCCATCAGGTCCCACATCGCCCAGCTCATACCGTGTTTTTCCATCTGACTTACCACGAAACCAAGCCATTTTTCCGCTGACTGCCTATCGGCGGTATGGATCACTCCGTATTCTCCCAGGTAAAGTGGCCGGTTATGTTTCTCCGCCCATTCCACGGCTTTTTCAAAATCTTCTTCCACGGCCTGTTTCTGTTCCGGTGTACCTTCCCAGGTTACATTGGTTTCGCGGCCGGCGATTCCCTGGTGGGTGAAGCTGTGAGGGCTGTAATAATGGACTTCCACGATGATGTTGCGGTCCTCTTCAGGAAGTTCGAGTTCATCGAGTGCATCGATACCGTTCCATTTTCCCGGTCCGGTCACCAGGGTCCTGTTGGGATTCGACTCACGGATTATTTCATAGGCATCCATCATGAAATAATTCCATAGATAGGGTGTGAGATTCCGGTTTGGTTCATTCAATATCCCGAAATACACATTGGCCGGATAGTCTTTGTAATGATCGGCCATCTGTTGCCATGAGGCCAGGAACATATCCCTCAGCCCCATAGGATCCTGGCCCATCACCCGGTACTGGTGATTGTCGATGATCACGGTGAATCCTCGCTTGAGTGCTTCATTAACCGTCCAGTCGAGGCGTTCAAAAAATTCTTCCGAAAGGACGTAGGGAGGTTCTTTCTCAAGAAGGATATCGATTACCCTCCCATGAGCCGCTTCCCTGGAAAGGTTATACCCCGGTTCCTGGTTCATATGCAGGAAAGGCCTGGTGTTGATCCGTATTCCTTTCATCCCCACCTCTCTCATTTTATCCATATCGTCGCGGTCGCGTTCCTTGTTCCAGTCATCCCATTGATACAGGATATTGCCGAAGTTCCCTCCCCGGCCGAGTTTTTTATTCTGCTCAAAGGCATCGGTTGTTTTTTCCTGTGAAAGTGTGGGTTGAACTGTCAGTAGAAGACATACGAGGGAGATCGATATTCCGTTAAGTCGAATTTTCTGTGCGCGTGTCATAGTATGATTTTTCTAAGAGTATTCAAGGTGTAAAAAATATTTATGAGATCAATACAGTTCCGGGGCATATTAAAAATTAACCCGAAAAATTCATAAATTTTTCGCCCGAAGGGCCGATTAAGTGCAATTTCTTGATAATCAAAGAATTATATAGGGTTTTGAAATTCTTATACTTAA
>CAZIXF010000058.1:30807-32624 GCA_964543195.1 uncultured Roseivirgaceae bacterium | reverse complement strand
TCAATATCTCAGAAGTTTCAACTGCACCGGTTGCAATATCTTCGGCCAGGATGGTCTCGTTTAATATTTCAGAGGTCGTCACGGCACCGGTATCTATATCTTCCGCCAGGATCGTTTCATTCAGGATTTTTTCAGTCGTAATAGCATTATCGGCAATATCATCGGTATAAAATGAATAGGGCACACTCATAAATTGCTGCAGGCTTACCACTTTGTAGTTGCCATTGTTTTCAATGGATATTTCAACCTTTAACCATTGGTCGGCATCGATCCAGGGCATGCTTAATAAATCGGAATATTGACCGTTCCCGGTTTGGGTGCCATGACCTATTGTCAGCGAGAAAAGACCATACTGGTCGGTCAATGTCGTATGCGTTTCCTGGTATTGAATTTCACCGTCCTGTCCTTTATGAATTGAAAACCTTACACCTATTTCTTTCTCATAAAGCGGCTTGCCTTCGATATCCATTCCGACAATTTCTTTTCCTTCCTCATCAATAGCTACTGCCTGGTAATTGATCCCATTCAGGTCACCTATTCGCTGGGCCTGAACCTGAACTCCAATCAGTATGGCTATAATTGTTATCGTATATATCTTCGTAATTGCTTTCATTTTTTTGGATTTTATAAATTTTATTATTTAATTCCTGTACTTAATTGATAGTAAAAGAAAGTCCCAGCGTTACCATATAAGCCACATTTACAGCTTTCTGGCTATTATCGGCAGATTCGATGTTTTGTAATCCCATTAAATAGCTGAATTCGGAATATACCGAAATATAGTCGGAGGCATCCATTCTGACGCCGGGAGAAAAATAAAGCCCGAAATCATTTTTTTGGATGGATTCCGAATCAATGATATCGAAATCTTCATTGTTTACGGTTTGATTAGCCTTTACCAGATAACCGAGATAACCGGATACGCCCAGATAAGGATTGAAAAGGCCGAGATCATATGCATAACCGGTACCAAGTTTTGCCTGGATATATTTAAAATCCCATTGGTAATTGGCTGCATCGAAAACCATTGTAGCACCGGCATTGCGCATTCCGAGACTGGTTCTAAAAAATAATCCAAAATCAAGCATATGAAAATAACCGACATTATACGTGCCGCTATAGGCCGGTTTATACAGATTATCTTTTCCAAACATCAGGTAGGTGTTTTCCTGTACCCCTGTTCCATCCACAAATACGAAATTTGTCATTTGTTGTGATGCGTCAATAGTTATGCCCGATAGTCCATTTCGGGGAACGTCATCTGTATTTATCATAAGCTGTCCATTTACAGATGTGACGCTGGCAAGCATTGCAATAGCTAAATATAAAATGGTTGGTGATAGTGTTTTTTTCATAGTTGTATTATTTTGATATGATTACTTTTGTCCTGGAATTGTTTTTTTTGTGTCCACCGGAAATACTGATTATGTAAAGCCCGTTTTTCCAGTGGGAACAGTTTATCTGGTAATTCCGGAGTTCAGGCACTTTTTCTTCCCAAATCAGCTTTCCGTTTATGTCGGTTACCCTGACCATGGCGTTTTCCACCATTTCGGAAGTCTTTATACTGAAAAGCCCGGATGCGGGATTTGGGAAAATACTCGGTGAATTAAAAACAGAAAATAATTCGGATGTGTTAATAGAATAAGTAACAGGTTGTTGAAAACCTGGTACTATGCCGACCTTGTTCTTGCTGTAGGTTGAGGTAAAATAGGGTTGACCGATCGTGTGGCTAATAAAAACCCCGTCAGCAACCCCTCCCCAGCCATAGCTGCCTATGCTTTGCCTTTTTATACTTTGAGCCCTGGCTTCCAGAATTA
>CAZIXF010000058.1:0-30707 GCA_964543195.1 uncultured Roseivirgaceae bacterium | reverse complement strand
CCATAGCTGCCTATGCTTTGCCTTTTTATACTTTGAGCCCTGGCTTCCAGAATTATAAAAAGTAAAACAGCGGTCAGGAAAAAAAGCCATTTTGATTTTTTTTTCATAAGCGTACTTTTATTGTTAAAAAATTTACCGGCACAAATTATCCGCGTTAGATCATAAATCGATCATAATGCGTGTCATCTGATTTTTACAGGCAAGACGATTCTTACTTTGAAATAGTTGGAACTCAAATAAATAATATTGGCCGTCAAAGTTTTCTGCTGTTTTTTATCATGAAAAACATCCTATATATTCATAATATCCACAGAGTAGGAGCACCAGTATGCGGTAGTAGATATCTCATAGTATGACTCAACCTGAGGAAGTTTTATTTTAGTATTTAACCCAAATCCCTTTTAAGTTCAAATCTCCATTGGCAAATCAAAGTCATACTATGAGACTTACATATTTTATGCACCCGGGCGCCATTCCGGGTACTTGGGGCAATGTACCCGGCTCCTGGAGCAGGATCTGAAATATCATTGTCAGGATTCCATATGATGAAAATGCTGTGTAATATACCCTGTTCGGTAACTTTCGGAATAGATTTAATGATCGGATAAAAAAATCCGGTTCAATAATAAAATCATCCAACCCTATAAAAATACAATTCGTAATAATCCGTTTCAATACGGCACCTAACCGTTTTCCTTAATGACCTGCTCCCCGGCAGGTGATCATATCCATTGATATAACTGATTGCTGTGGATGACTTATCCAGGTCTTGCCGGATCACGGCGTATGCCTCCGTCATGTACGGGTATTTCCTGCCTTTAATGGACCGGTAATCCGGATACACCCCGTCAACGGCAATATGCTTTATGGCTTCCACCCGCGCCATAAGGTTCATAACCAGGAAACTAAATTCCCGGCATTCAGTTTTTTACCCGCACCGTGGTCCGTGTTTTCGAGTCGTATATCGAATGGTAAAGGTCGAGCATTTCCTCCACCCTGTCCTGCTGGTCCGGGTCGTCGATCAGGTTGCCCTCCTCTTTTTCATACACATTTTCCGCCAGGTTGTAGAGCTCGACCGGTTCCCTCAGGCCCGGGTCGTCCCGGTCGCTCTGGATGATCAGCTTCCAGTCACCCTGCCGGATGGCTACCCTGCCACGGCTGCCGCTGCCCTGGAGGTACATCACCTCCCTGCCGGCGGCACCTTCTTCCTGCAACAGCAGCGGCAGTATATTATACGCGTCCAGGGCCTGGTCGTCCGGCATGTCCTGGCCGGTCAACGCATACAACAGGGCCGCCAGGTCGTGCACCATCACCGGTTCATCGCTTACTCCGCCCGGTGCGATCCGGCCCGGCCAGGTGGCGATAAAAGGCACCCGGTGCCCGCCCTCGTAGATCCAGGTCTTGTAACCCCGGTAGCCGTTGCTGGAATCATGGCCGGACTCTTCGGCATCCCCGATGTTCAGGCCGCCGTTATCGGATGAAAAGATCAGCAACGTATTTTCATACTGCCCGTTTTTCTTCAGGGCCTCTACGATCTCACCTACCTGCAGATCAAGCTCCCGGATCATATCGCCGTGGGCCGAGACGGTCTGCCCCTTCGTCATCCTCCCGAAAAAGGTGATGGGAGGCTCGTGCGGCACATGCACGGCCTGCGAACAATAATACATGAAAAACGGCTGTCCGGGATCTTCCCGGTTTTGCCTGCCGATGAAATCCACCGCCTTCCGGGTAAGCAGGGGGCCGGCAGCCGGGGTTTCCCAGTGGGAATCGGCAAATCGCGGATGGGTCCGCTCATGGAATCCCCCGTGTAAAGCCATATTGATGATGAACCCGGAATCTTCATCCAGCTTCCACCATTCGGCGTTTTCATAATAGGCGAAAGGGTTGTTCTGTATGCCGGAAGGCAGCATGAACGAGTAGTCGAAACCCAGGTGGTTGGGGGAGCCGCCTACCAGTTTAGTAAAATCGGTGGTCTCGTCGCCGGTGCCGGCGCCCCGGTAGATCTTGTCCGTACCCTTCACATGCCAGTCGCCGCCAAGGTGCCACTTGCCGAAAAAGGCGGTGGTGTACCCCACGTCCTGCATCACATGGCCCACGGTACGCTGGCCCTCCCCGATACCGGAAGGATTAGTGGCGGCCCATACACCCCAGGGACGGTAACAGCGGAAGGTATAATTGCCCGTCATCACCGAATACCGGGTAGGCGAGCACAGGGCGGACACGGTATGGGCATCGTCAAAACGGATACCCGACGAGATCAGCGCATCGAGGTTGGGCGTTGCGATCACTTCCGCCTGCCCGGTGCGTTCACGGTGATAAAAACCGATGTCACCCTGGCCGATATCGTCGGCCATAATAAATACTACATTGGGAAGATCGCTCCGGTTATCCGTTTCCGTAGAGCAGGAAAAGCTTAATAGAACAGTCAGTAATACAATGATCCGTGCAATACGTGATATGTGTCCAAACTGCAAATGATAAGGTATCATAGAATTAGAATTACAATTTTAAAAAAATAATGCTTTTTCAATCAGGGATTTTTTCAAGCGCGCAAGATATTCATTAAATTTACTTTATTCCAACACCGGGGTTAAATGTACCCACATTGGAATGTTTATAAAACATTGTCAATGAAATATTTTTTTTGCTTCATGTTATTCCGGAATAAATGGCAAATCCTTTATCAGGTTGAGGTGGATAGTCCTGTAGGACCGGATGCCAGTACCGATATCCGGAAAAACCGGTAGCCCGGTTGCTTAAAATGTGTTTTCATCAACTCAACCCAAATAAAATATGACAAAAAAACTGGCATTGATCCATACTTCGGCTACCCTGGTGCCTGTTTTTCAGGAGCTGGCTGAGAAAAAGTTCAGTGGAAAGGACATCACAGTATTCAACATAGTGGATGACAGTCTGCTTAGGAATACCATCGAAAATAACGGACTTAATGCAGGCACTTCCCGCCGGGTGGTTGACTATATAGGCTCTGCAGAGACAGCAGGCGCAGACTTCATCCTGGTCACCTGTTCCTCGATAGGACCTGCAGTGGAAGCTGCCGTGCCGTTCACCGCGGTCCCCGTGTTGCGCGTGGACCAGCCAATGGCCGATAAGGCTGTGCGGATGGGCAAAAAGATCGGTATACTGGCCACATTGTTCACCACACTTGAGCCCACCCGTGATCTGGTCAGGAGCAGGGCGGAGATCGCCGGGAAAGAAATTGAGATCACGGCAAAACTTTGCGAAGGTGCCTTTGATGCATTGATGAACGGTAACGAGGAAATGCATGACCAGGCTTTGGCTGACGCCATACAGGATATTTCCGGGGATGTAGATGTGATCGTGCTTGCCCAGGCGTCAATGGCGCGCATAGTCAGTCAGTTGCCCGAAGAAGTAAAAAAGGTCCCGATACTAAGCAGCCCTGAAATTGCCATGGAGTACCTGGCAGAGAACCTATGGTAACATGGATGAAGAACTAAAAAAGGTTATGAAAGATATGGGGGTTGTGCATTATCCCTTTCATGTCAGGCTATAATATTGTGAAATGCATCAAAATTTCATCACAATGGTGCCAATTCAATCATGCGAATAGGTAAAACATTCAATTATGTTTTAATAAAACGCAGCAAAGAGGTTGGAATCGGGTTCTCAACTAAACCCGGTCTCCCGATTTAACAATTCTCATTTTAATTATAGTATTATTTTAATAAATTGAACCCCATTAAATCAAACTAAACCCGGTCTGATGAAACATTTAATATGGTTGCTGTTTATATCCCATCCACTGTGCTCCCTTGCACAGGATATAATTGAAACAAAAGATGACAGCACGATCCAGGTTAGGATCGTACAGGAGGAAAAAAAAGAGGTCCATTTTTATCCCTTCCATGGAACCGACAGGTCGCTCAGTACCCTTTCCAAAGACCAGGTTAAAAAGGTCAGTTACGAGGAGATACCCCGGAATACCAATACAATCCTGATTGAATCGGATTCATTGCAGGGGGAAGATCTGTTCGCCAGCGTCACAAGATATTTACTTCAGTCCGGATATGCGATAGGCGTTTTCAATAAAGATGCACTGATCGTGGAAACCGATTACAGTAAGAAACAAAGGGTCTCGCTGGATGTGAATGGAGATACCATAATTTTCAATTCGTTTTATACCGAAGCTGAAGTTAAATATCCTCCGGTCGACCAGAAAAATACCGTCTGGGGCAAGGTAAGCACACCTGAAGAAAAGCGGGTGACTGCCCGCCACAGAAGCTTTAGAAGACTGGATGAATTATGCAGAAAATATTTGATGATCAATAAAGGCAGGATCTACTATACCCAGGATTGAGGGTCAGGATTGAATAGCCGGATTATAACCAGCCTGTGACAACCTCGTTAATGAAGCATTATCCTGATTGTTTATCCTTCGTTGAGAATTTCCTGTAAAAATTTTTCAGTAATTGACTGTGTTTTTCACAAAAGTTATCGGCCATTTTTTACTGAAAAATTAGATTGTCCCGTATATCAGACATTTTCTGAGAAACAATATTTCAAATTTCCTTCAGAATTAAATCAAATTCTAAACAAAATCGGGGTGCTATTTTGTTACTATCCTTAAAATCACAAAATTGATATGAACAGAATTTTACTCCTTTTTATATTCGTCACAATAATTCCACTGAAAAGTGTGGCCGGCAATACCGTATCGGGGACGATCAGCGGGAAGATCATCGATGAAGAGACAGGAGATGCACTCGAATACGTTTCGGTGGCCATTTACGATTCGGAAGATAAATCACTGGTCACCGGTGCCATATCGGGTGAGGATGGAGCATTCACACTGAAAGGGCTTTCCAGGGGCACATATTACCTCGAAGTGACTTTTGTGGGGTATGGTAAAAAAATAATGAATGATATTGAGATTGATACACGGAATGCCAATGTTGACCTGGGAAGCATCGTTTTACCCCAGTCTGTTGAACAGCTTGACGAGGTAGAGGTGGTGGCCGATGAGATGTCGGTCGAGTACAAGATCGACAGGAAGGTGATCAATGTAAGCCAGCAACTGACTTCTGCCGCGGGTTCGGCCGTCGATATACTTGAAAATATTCCTTCTATTACGGTCGATGTGGATGGCAATGTGGCCCTCAGGGGAAGTACCGGGTTTATGGTGCTTATTGACGGACGCCCTACCGTGCTGGAAGCCTCGGAAGTCCTGCAGCAGATCCCGGCCAATACCATCGAAAACATCGAGATCATCACCAACCCTTCTGCAAAATATAACCCGGATGGCACGGCCGGTATCATTAACATCGTGACCAAAAAAAACAAGCTTAAAGGGCTTTCCGGGACGGCCAACCTGAATGCAGGAAATTTCAACCGCTATGGCGGAGGTTTTCTTGTGAATTACACCAAAAAGAAATGGAATGCTTTTGTTGGTGCTGATGTCAATCATGGAGAAAGACCGGGCCATTCATACACCGAGCGGATAACGGAAAAAGAGGATACGACTTATTTTACAGAGTCTGAGGGTGACCGGACAGGGCAGCGGCATTTCTGGATACTGCGTGGAGGCTTGGGTTATAACCTGACCGATAATGATATTCTTAATGCTGAATTCAATTACGGTTATTTCAGCTGGCAGAATTCCACCGATCAGAATTTTGTGGAGCGTATAGAGCCGGGAAGTTTGATCAACCGTTACATCAGTGAGGAATTCGGCAAGCGGGCCGGGAATTTTTACTCGTTCAACCTGAGTTATAAACATAATTTCAGGCAGAAGGGTCATGTGCTGGATGCCCAGGTATCTTACAGAAGCCGTGAGGGCGAGGAACGATCGGTGAACCAACTGGTAGACACCACGCAGACAATTACGAGCGGCCAGGTGAATACCGAAGACGGACCCGGCAATGTGCTTCAACTGAACCTCGATTACACCTTGCCTATCGGAGAGAACAACAAATTCGAGACGGGATATCAGAGCAGGATAGGACGAAGCACCGATGCCACCTCCCTGTCGTCTTATGATCCCGAGGTCGATGATTATGTGCTTCAGCCTGAATTTTCCAATATAACGGACTATAGCCGTGACATACACAGTCTTTACGGGATCTATGCGGCAGAGAACGGCAATTTAGGTTACCAGGTGGGACTCCGGGGGGAATATACGTACCGGATGATCAATTCCCTGGCCACCAATTCGGAATTTATAATCGACAGACTGGATTATTTCCCTACCCTTCACACCTCGTATAAGTTGCCTGCCGACCAGCAGGTGATGGCCAGTTATTCCCGGAGAATAGAACGCCCCCGTTCCTGGTGGCTGGAACCCTTTTTAACCTGGGAAGATGCTTTTAACGTACGCCAGGGTAATCCGGACCTCAAACCGGAATACATCGACGCCATGGAACTGGCCTATATGAAAGGCCTGGGTGAGCATTCGCTCAGCTTTGAAGGCTATTACCGGATCACGCACAATAAGGTGGAACGCATAGAAAGTGCTTACCAGGAAAACGTGTTGCTCTCGAAGCCGGCCAATGTAGGCCAGGATTATGCGCTTGGGGGTGAAATGGTGTTGAATCTGGCCCTGTTGAAATGGTGGAAGATGGATCTTTCCGGCAATTTTTACAATTACCGGCTTGAAGGAAGCCTTGAACAACAGCGGTTCGACCGGCAGAGTTTCAACTGGAATGCTCGGTGGAGCAATACCCTCCGGTTTGAGACCGGCACCCGGATACAGTTGAATTCACGATACAACAGCGCCACGGTCACCGCCCAGGGTATACGGGGAGATTACTGGTCGGCCGATATAGCCCTGAGCCAGGAATTCTTCCAGGAAAAAATGACGGCTATCCTGCAGGTTCGTGACATGTTCGGCAGGGTGGTACGTGACCGGGAATCATCAGGCAGGGGATTTTATTCTTACGGAGAGTTTTATAACCTGGCGCCTCGTGTTGCCCTGACCGTGAATTACCGCTTTAATAACTATAAGAGAAAACGCGGCGGTCCCGGAGGCGGTGGCGATGAAGGCGGCGATGAGTTTTAAATAGTTTTTTACTCATCCTATGACTCGGAGTCATAGGATGAGTACCGATTAATCATGGGATGAGTACCGATTAATCATAGGATGAGTACCGATTTGACTCTAGGTCATGGCATGAAGTACGATTATCTTATCTCTCCCTTCACGTATTTCATCACTTCTTTGAAAGGCGCTACCCAGTACGTATCCCTGTTCTTGTCCAGGTAGGTGAGAAGTTTTTCATGGTCTTCCCGGGAAATGGTGAGATAATCTCCCCCCACACCATGAAAAGTAAAGACAAATATACCTCCGTCATCGTGGGCGCTTTCTGCCATTTGGATATGTTCCTGTCCCGTTCCCCCGGTCTTTCCTCCGCTGGGGAAATCGAAAAGATCCACCTTTCTGAAATCACTGACCATACCCCGGCCGGAGCCTCTTGCCGCCACAAACAGGCCGGATTGACGTAATGAATCAATGATCGATACACCGCCGAACTCCGTCTGGCCGCAGGTATAAGCATAAGTCCGTTCCTCCTTGCCGTCGATCGCATAAAGCAGTGTATTCATCACCTCCAGCTCCCGCAAAATGCGGTCAACCGTATAATTTTCGGCTGCATATTCCGGGGTTATGAAATCGAGCTCTTCGGAACAGGGATGGAAGGCTGTGTGATTGCCCAGCTCATGACCCTTCATGGCCGCCAGGCGCCATTCTTCCAACCGATTAACGGATATATTATCTCCCTGAAGGTAAAAGGTGCCCTTGAAACCGTGCCTGTTAAGATCCGGGATGGCGACATCGAGATGGGTGTCGATGGCGTCGTCATAGGTCAGGCAGATAGCCGCTCTGGCCCCGTTCGGCCATTCGATCTTTGTTTCCTGGGCCACTGAAAACGTGGTAAACAAAAGGATGAAGGGAAGAATGTAAAAGTTCAATGATCTCATATTTCTTAATTCAGTTTATTATGCCGGTAAATTGATTAAAAATTCTCAGTAAATCAAACATTAAGAAATTCACAATCACAAAAAATGATCACAATATTTATTTTGGGGTATATTTTTTGCATATTACCGTCCAGGTTTTTTTATCTGGTCCGGGATTTTGTACGTTCGGATTTTTAGAAGTCCGGGGATTGAATGCAGCCGGATTATATTTAAGCCACGGGATCGAATGCAACTGGTTTTTATTGTTAACGGGGTTGATCGTACCCGGGTTTTATTTTCAGACCGGGAACCGTAAATGTAATTTGAATTATTTTTTACCATTTAAATAACGCAACAATGAATCGATTTACCTGTATTTTTTACCTTCTTACGGTGTTGTTTTTTATCCGGTGTACCGCACCCGATACCGGCACCGGAAATTTACTGATCAACGATCAGGAATATTTCGAGATGCCGGGTTTGAATGTAATGGTCTATCATGATTATTATGCAGTGGGGCAGCAAAGTGGGGTGACTATCGTGCAGAACGGAAGGCGTGTGGCTGCCAATGGAGACATAAGACTCAAAGACCAACGCCGGCCCTTCCCGGTGCATGGTGAACGGATGATAGATGAAGAAGCCAACACAATTAGTCTTCAGGTGGGTTATCCGGACTCACTCCAGGCTCTCCATGAGGACCCCCGGTCTACCTTCCCCGATATTGTCATGCTCAGTACCGTCAGAATTAAGGCGGAAGGGCAATCCATCCGGGTTTCCGTGGATCTGGAGGAGCCTCTTGCCGAAAAATGGGAAAACAAGGTGGTGTTCAGGCTCGATCTGTTCCCGGGTGAATATTTTGATAAAACATTTTATATGGATGGCAAACCGGGCACCTTTCCCAGGCAGCCCAATGGCCCGGTTTCCACGACCCCTGAGGGGGATATTACCGTAAAACCATTGGCAAAAGGAAGGGAACTGGTAGTTTATCCGGAATCTGATCATGATATGATCACCATCAGATCCGAAGCAAATGAGCTGGAGCTTATCGATTCACGTGCATACAGTCATATTAATTGGTTTACGGTTCGCTCCACCTTACGTTCAGGGGTAACCGAAAACGCGGTGGAATGGCTGATCACTCCCGAAGTGGAGCCCGGTTATATGTATGATCCCGTGATCCAGGTATCACAGGTAGGTTACCGGTCCAACCAGGAGAAGATCGCTGTGGTTGAGCTGGATAAAAGAGTAGATAATCCAGCCCGTATGACATTGGTAAGGATCACCCCGGATGGAGGAACCGAAGAGGTTAAAAGCGGCATACCGGCTACGTGGGGTCAGTTTCTGCGCTATAATTATGCCCGCTTTGATTTTTCCGATGTGCAGGAGCCGGGAATGTATCAGTTACAGTATGACGAAACCGGATCTCATCCTTTCATGATCCATGAAGAAATCTATAAAAGACATGTCTGGCAGCCGACCATAGAATATTATCTGCCCGTTCAGATGTGCCATATGCGGATCAATGAGCTATCCAGGGTCTGGCATGGGCTATGCCATATGGATGATGCGCTGATGGCGCCTACTTCTCATGTACATTTTGATGGTTACCGCCAGGGACCGTCCACACTGACGAAATATGAGCCATTCGATCCTGTGCCAGGATTGAATAAGGGAGGCTGGCATGATGCGGGTGATTACGATCTGCGTGTGGAATCCCAGGCCAATACGGTTCGTATGCTGGCCTACTCATGGGAATTGTTCGACACCGACTATGACCAGACTACAGTCGACCAGGAAAATAACCTGGTGGAGATCCATGTGCCGGATGGGAAACCGGATGTACTTCAGCAGATCGAACATGGCGCCCTTACCATAATCGGTGCATATAAGGCGCTTGGAAGGTTGTACCGTGGGATGATCTGTCCGACGGGAAGGCAATATTCCCTGTTGGGGGATGCCTCCGTGATGACCGATAACCTGGTGTATGATCTCTCACTGGATTCGGGACAGCATACGGCCAATCGTTCAGGTATCCGGGATGATCGCTGGGTGTTTACGGAGGAGAATCCAAGGAGGGAATTATTTGTGTCGGCCTGTCTGGCTACTGCTTATCGCAGCCTGGCTGGTTTTAACAATCGGCTTGCAGATGACTGCCTGGAGGCGGCAAAAGCCTTATGGGAACAGCATTCTAATTCGCGGCAACCCGGATTGATCGATGCAGCGGTTGAATTGTATCTGTCGACTGAAGAGAGCAAATATTATGACTTTATCCTTTCCAACAAAGACCTGATTGTAGAAAATATTAGGTCTACGGGGCCGGCCATGGGCAGGATCGCCGGCAGGATAGACGATCAGGATTTTATGGCCGATATACGCGAAGCCCTGGAGGAATATGCTGTAGAGGTGGATGAACTGGTGAATGAAACTCCGTATGGCGTCAGTTACCGTCCCGATGTTTGGGGTGCGGGCTGGGGTATCCAGCGGTTTGGCGTGAACCAGTATTTTCTCCATCGAGGTTTTCCCGAGATCTTTTCCGCTGATCCCGTGTTCAATTCGATGAATTTTGTGCTCGGGGTCCATCCCGGGGAAAATAATGCCTCCTTTGTCTCCGGAGTCGGTGCCAATTCCCTGCTGGTGGCTTATGGTGTGAACCGGGCCGACTGGTCCTTTATACCGGGTGGATCGGCTTCAGGAACCGCATTGATCAGGCCCGATCTGCCTGAATTGAAGATCTGGCCTTTTATCTGGCAGCAGACGGAATACGTAATGGGAGGTGGAGCCATGAATTATGTATTCCTGGTGCTGGCATCCGATGATCTGCTGGGGAAAGAATAATTATGGGAAATTGATCATAAAAATGGAGTAAGCATTCCCGGAAGACGACGATAGAAAAAAATTTTAATCCTGGAGATGTCTTCCGGGAAGAGCTTGCACTTCACATTGGATAATTCCCCATCCCCGATAACCTCAGGGAAAATCAACCTTCTATCCTGAATGAACAGAACTCCTCCAGCCTTTCAATGAATAATGTGTTACCCCTGATTTCAATACCGGGGTCGTCTCCACTGATAACCTCGCAGGAAGTCATCTCAAACGGTAACTCTATTTCAATATTCCTTACCGGGACCAGCACCCTTAACGGCCGGTGGGGCCCGGATGTAACATTGACCAGGGAAAGCTGGTATATGGAGGGATTCTTCCGGCTTCTGTTCAGATAGATATGCACGCTTTCAGGGGCATTGGTGCTTAGACTGATGTGGTCACCCAGCAAGTAACCGAGTGCATTGACCATTGTCTGATGATAATCGGGATGCCCGGTCATATGATTCAGTTTGCCGGGCTGGTTGGCAAAATAGATCACCTTGCCCCTGCCGTATTCATTCTGAACAATAATGGGGAATTCCCATTCCCAGTCGGTCGGATAAGCCAATTCGGGAGGCTGGTTATTGATCTTGGGAAGATAGCCCGTTACCGCTATGGCACCCGGATTCAGCTTGCATATCAGGGTTTCTCCCCCGTTATGGATCAGGTCCGTCTTTTCAAAACCATCCAGCACAGCCGTACGTTCATTGATCACCTGGTAACAGTCCATGTGGGTATCGGCCACTGAACCGGTGCTGCTGCAACCGAACAGATCACCCAGCTTGAAATCTGCCCTCATTATCCCGTTATTGTTATACAAGGAAGTTTTATGTGTAGCGATCAGCTGGCCTCCGTCATGCACCCACTCCCTGATCAGAGAATTCTGCTCATCAGTCAGGTAAACCACATTGGGTAATATCAACACTTTGAATTCATCAAGACTGCTTTCCGTCAGTTCATAATCGGATATAAAGCTGAATTGAAGATGGGCTTCCTCCAGCATCCGTATCATACCTCTTATGGGATGTGAAAATTCTTCATCACCGAGCAATTGTGCGGAAGCTTTGGAATAAAAAATGCCAATGTCTTTCACAGGTTGCAGGCCCTGGATCAACCTCTCGTTTTTGGCCTGGTATGCATAGGAATCTTCCGGAAGGTAAGCATTCCGGGTATCGATGGTATTGGCGGGGTATGAGCCGTTGAAATAACAGTTCCAGAATCCACCGCCATTTCCTGCCGCCTCCCAAAGCCATTGCCTCAGGTCAACCGGGGGATCATAAATATACCGGTGCTCGGTGCCGTTCCCTCCGAAAAGGATCACTGGGGATTTATCCGGCTTCAGCGACTTGAGGAATTTTATTATCGAAGCCCCATAGGAAAGATCCTTGTATTCCACATCCGCCCGGTTATCGGCAATAAAACTCACCGTAACCAGGAAATCGAAAAAATTGGCGGCACTGTAAAGATCGATGCCGGTATGTTTCTGTTGTTCCACATTAAACATATTGAACACTTCTGCGGTATAGGCTTTATCGTCGCCGTATTTTTTAACCGTTTCCCGCATCAGCGTAAGCTGTTCGTCCGCGTCTTTTGCTTTCCATTTATAATACTCTTCCCAATCCTCCTCCGGACTGTTTTCCGTAGGTATCCTTTTGCCGCTGTATTCGAAAAATTGCTGTTGGCACCGCTCACCGTAACAGGTATTATGAAAATTAACCGCATTATGCCAGATCCCATCTACCTTGTATTTTTCGAACAGGGTTGAAATGAATTGAACGGCATGTTCATTCCGGTAATAACTGTTGTAACAGGGAGCATAGAGCAGGGGTGTATTCCATGTGAGAATTATCGGATCACCGTTTTCATTTTCGGCAAACCAGTCGGGATGCTGTTCATACCTGTTTTTGTGAACGCCACGAAAATCGACCCTTGCAATTACCTTGATGCCGTTATCATGACAGGCCTGTACCACCTCGGCAAGAAGGTCCCTTTCACCCATATATTCATTGACATTGGCCAGGGGCAAGGTGTTCTGGAAAAAATCGACAATCCCACCACCATTGATCACAAGCACATTGGCGTGTATTTTTTTCAGATAGGCTATTACGCTGTCCACGTTATAATCGATCGCATCGATTTCGCGAAGCACGGTCTGCTGGATCCTCAAGGGATGTTCGTACCAGTATCCATCCAAAGTTGCCTGTTCTTGTTCTCCCCTTTCAGTAGGTTCAGGATCACAGGCCGTTAAAACAATAAGCGCAATAAGGCATAGTAACTTTTTCATTTTTATTCATTTTAATTTTTCATATAATCGAGGTAATCCAGCAATCCCTTGAGGATCTTTTCGGCCATCTGCTGACGGAATTCTTCACTGGCCAGCTTCTCTTCATCCAGGGCATGCGTCATGAAGGCCTGTTCCACCAGGATGGAAGGCATTTGACTGACACGGGTCACCGTATAATTGAATGAGCCCACCACACCAAACTCGGCAAGATCCATTTCAAGGAGCCGGTCATACACCATTTCAGCAAAAGGAGCCCAGAACGGGTTATGATAATAGGTACTGGTACCACTCACCCCGAGATAGCCTCTCCGGGTTCCGGCTGCATTGGCATGGATGCTGATCAGCAGATCGGCACTGGAGGTAACTGCTATTTCGCGTTTGTCAACCAGCGACATGGTCGTATCGTTTGGGCGTACCTGCAGCACCTTAGCCCCATAGGATTCAAGTACATCTCCCAGTCTAAAGGCAAGATCGAGATTGATATCCTTTTCAAGCAATCCGGATAGCCCAACAGCCCCGGTACTTACACCACCATGTCCGGCCTCTATGGCGATTTTCAGGCCCGAAAGGGGACTTGCCGCTTCACCTGAAATTTCAGGAGGATGCTTTACCGAAAGGATCAGCCGGTTCTCATCCCTGATCAGCTCATATCCCCAGATCTCAGGGCTCTTCAGGTTCACATAGATCTCGTACGTTACGGGTGTAACCTGCTGCCAGGTGACCTTATCAATTATTTTACGGCCCTTCCGGTGGGTGATCCAGGTGCTGCTGGTCTTTGCCCCGTATAGGGTGATCCTGATCCGGTTAAGATCCGGTTCGGGATAAACGGCATAGGGGACCGGTTTCAGATAAGGAATGCTTACGATATCCATCGAATCCAGCGGACCACAGGCCAGGGATGTGATATAGAAAGGCTCCCTCACGTGATTTTCCGGCATCCTGGTCACATTTTCAGCAGAAATATATCCATTATCGATGGAGTTGAGCTCAACACGGTACTGATCGCCGATCCGGCCGGTGGTTTTCAGGACCACGCCCGGCGGATATTCTGCCCTGAGGGGCCCGCCAAGGCGAACATCCCCCAGAGTATAGGTCATCCGTACATGATCATCTATTGTTTTTACATAGGGAAAATCCTTTGACTCCCGCACTTCCACCCGGCCGGGTATCGGGTATGTAAGTGAGTCATCCTCATTTTCCGGGGCAGACCGGATAAGCGCTCCAAATGAATATTCCGTACCGGCATCCAGTTCATCCAGGGATAGTTCCGCCTCATAAATACTGTAATCCTCATAATCGTTACGGGAACAGGGCAGGTTGATATCGCCGGGGAATACCTTAATAGCCCCTTCCTGCCCGAGCGAACCATGAAAACGGAAAAGGACTACATCTTCCGGAGTGAGGATCATGGTTTCGCGTGGCATAACGGATCGTTCTTCAATCCACAAAGGCAAAGGATCCCTTAATTGATCTGTTTTTCGGTATACGTACTCTGTTTCATAAAATGCGGTGGCTGAATCCCGGCAAAGCACACCGGCACGGATCCTGTTTTTTCCTTCCTTAAAGGCAACCCGGTTAAAAAATACGCCTGTTTTGTACACCTTTACCGTATCCATACCGATCCAGGCTTTTGCAGGGTGTTTCGTTTTATACAGCATATGATGTTCGGCTTCCGGCGTTACCGGATGGGGCATGCTGCGCAATTCCAGCCAGGGCATTACCCTTTCTGCCCTCAGATCGGGAGAAATGGTATACGAAAAAGGGATCTGCCAGAAACGGGTAGGTAGCTCAATCAGATTATCCCCATAGGTCAGTTTTAATGTATCCGGCAGCTCATGGATGGTAAAACCAATACGCCCTTCTTGGTCCGGCCATTCTGATTGGTCTTCATCATGGAGGTGAAGGATTACGGGACGTGTTTCCGGATCGTGCTGGCCGGTTATTTCAGAGAAGTCAAGGCCAACTGCCTGCCGGGTGGTCAGTTGTTTCAGTGAATCGGGTAATTCCATCTTTTCCGGGAAACTGACCGGATATTTTCTTCTGAATGGTTCGTTAAGGGGTTCAGAAGGGATGACAAGGACCGACCGGGTTTGTGTTTGTATATCGATCCGGTCCATGAGGCCGGCAAAGTCTACGCTATCGATTTCCTGGAGGTTTACTTTCAGCCCGGGAATGATCCGCCGGTTCAGGGGTGTGCTTTTCTCATCCATGAGTCCTGACCGGATGCTGTCATATGTATACGCATCGGGTGTGAATACCGGAATGAAGAGGTCCGCAATCCCAGTACCAAGCCAGCTGGAAATTGTTTGCCCCGGTATCAAATAATTGTTATTTTCCAGTTCCAACGGGAGGTCAAGCGATACAGAGGTGATGAGGTAGGGTTTGAGCAGCATGATCTCTACCTGGATATCCTCCAGAAGATCGGTAAACTTCACGAGAAATTTTTCATCGATCTGCCGGACATTCAACCCGGGTTCCTCCGGTCCGTTTTCCCATAAAACTTCCTGAAGAAGGGAAAAATCGTTAACCCTGAAATGCATACCATCGATATTGTAATGCTCAAGAAATGGCAGGATAAGTTCCTTGATATAGGATTTGAATCCGGCAAAGTTCAGGCCGGGATAATCCACAGAATTTTCAACCTGTTCGAGAATCGTATTCATATCCCACAAAGCGTGGAATTGCAGACCGTTCCTGTGGGCTTGCAAAACAGCTTCCTTAACCGGATCATATTCCCGCATAAATCTCCTGACCGGTGAGAATTTTCTCCCGGTGTGAAGATACAGGGGTCCGTATCCATCGTAAACCTGAAAAAAGACTGTATTGAAATGATTCTCTTCCAGGTTATCAAGGAGGGAAAACAGATTTTCTTTTTCGGCCTGCTGTTCATCATCGACCCAGAAAGGAGAGGTGATCAGGGCACCTCTCAATTCCCCGGGTATTAGAGGTTCGGGTTGGATCTCCGTCTCAGGTTGGGCCTGCTGTTCCGCAGGCCCGGGCACTTCAGCTACCTTACAGGCTCCAACCGCAAATAAATAAATCAGTATCGGCAGGTAATATTTTTTCAACATCGATGTAAAGGTTCGGGTAAAAGGGAAATATACTATTTTATCTGTAAAGAAGGTGTTTTCTTCTTTTTTCAACAAAATCCTGAATTTCTTCCTGGCTCTCTGCCACTATTTCATCAACAGACATGCCCGGCTCCTCCAGTCTTTTCAGGATGTCGGGAGGTTTCCATTTCAATGAATCCGGGCTGTTTTTCCGGTAAGCATCGATGATATGAAGTGCAGCCTCAACCGAACGGTATTCGGCGGGGTCGGTCAGCATGATCTCCACTCCGGAGCACATTTTGTTCCATGGTTTTTCCCTTGGATTGGCTCCCGGATCCCCTTTCTCCGGGATAAAATACACCGGCCGGAATACGGCACCCTTTATATCCCTGCTATTCAGATCCTTTGCCGCCTCAATACCGTCTATCCAGGGTGCTCCTGTCATCAGAAAAGGCTTGGTCGTACCCCTGGCTTCCGATATGTTCGATCTTTCAAAGAGACACTGACCCGGATATACCACTGCCGTCTCAAAAGTTCCCATGTTGGGAGAAGGCATGATCCATAAAAGTCCGGTTTCGTCCCAGGTCATGTTTCTCCTCCAGCCTTTCATCGTGATCACAGTCAGGTCGGCCCCGAATCCTTCGGTTTCATTCCACATGGCGGCCAGTTCTCCATAGGTCATGCCATGCCTCAGGGGAAGAGGGTGACGAAAGATACCCTTCAGGTTCAGGTAAGGGCCTTCCACGACTCTTCCTCCCAGGGGATTGGGTCTGTCCAGTACAATGAACGGTATGCCTGCTTTTGCACATGCCTCCATCGAGAAGGAAAGTGAATATTTAAAGGTGTACCAGGCCGAACCCACGCCCTGAATATCAAAAAGCAGCACATCGATCTTTTCGAGCCAGTCATCTTTCGGGGCATAGGTATCACTGTAAAGACTGTAGACCGGTATACCGGTCCGGGGATCCGGTTCCCCTTCCCGGATTATTTTTCCCTGCCTGGCGCCACGGATGCCATGTTCGGCTCCGAAAAGCGCTACCAGGTTTACCCCGGGGTGACTGGCGAGTATATCCACCGTGCTTCGCAGATCGGTCCCGATTGCAGAGGGATTGGTGATCAGTCCCACCTTTTTATCCTTCAGCAGATCGAGATGGTCGTCAACCAGGACTTCAATACCCGGTTCAACAATAGCCCGGTTACTCAGCACAGCCAGGGGTTGCTCTTCCGTTTTAAACTTTAACTGTAATCCTTCAGGATCAGGTAAAGGAACTTCAGACAGGTCAATATTCCCTATAATCGTATATTCACTTTCATTTCCGGTCCTGTCGACGGCGGTTACCCTTATTTCGTTAAGCGGATCGATTACGGACATCATATCAAAATCAGGCCCCATCTCAGCATCGGCCAGGGCGACTTGGTCGGTGGAATATGCTGATAATTTCAGCGCTTCGGAGGTACGGTTTTCGATCCGGTAGCTCCAGGTATCCCCATACCGGTAATAGATCACCCACCGGAAAACATCGGCTTTATCGGGGTGATTCCAAGAAACCTCAATGGAGTCGGAAGCCATTGCCGTGTTTACCGCGGGCCGCACCGGTGCCTTCTTATCCAGCCAGGGCGAGGGAGGTATGAGGGCCTGATTCCTGTACGGGCCTTCCGAAACCGCGTTGGCCAGGGCCGGATTGTAATCGAGGGGCCCAATGCTCCAATGGACATTTCCTGTATTTTCCTGTAGAATACCCCGGGTAACCATGATCTGGTTGATGGTTTCATCGATCCCCTTTTCTCCACTGAACCGCCCGATATTCATTCCCGGCCATAAATGTCTTCCTTCAGTATTCTCTTTCGCCCACCAGCCCAGCAACACGGGATAGCTCACCGAATACTGGTTGATCGGCCAGTACAACTGCGGAGTGAAATAATCGATCCAGCCTTCGTTCAACCACAACCTGGCATCGGCATATAACTGATCATACTGGTCGAATCCACGGATAGAGGCCGGATAGTTAGGTCTCCAGACACCAAAAGGACTTAACCCGAATTTCACATGTGCTTTTTCCTTTTTGATCTTATCATACAAATGTTCGATAAAAATATTTACATTGTGTCGTCTCCAGTCATCACGGGATAGTTTACCTCCCTGGTTTTTATATATTCTCCAGCTTTCATCATCCGGGAAGTCTTTGTTCGCATTATAGGAGGGATAGGGATAGAAATAATCATCGAAATGGACCCCATCGATATCATAACGCCTGACAAGATCCATCACCACAGCCGTGGAATGCTCCCTGGTATCCTTTTTTCCCGGATCCATCCACCAGTATCCGTTTTCCAGTTTAACCACAAGCTCCGGTTTTCTTTTCACGATAGAGTATTCCGTCACTTCACCGCCGGCCACATGATGGGCCCTGTACGGATTAAGCCACACATGCAATTCCAGCCCCCGGTTATGGGCCTCCCCGATCCAGAATTCCAGTGGATCATAAATGGGTTCGGGAGCTTTCCCCTGTTTCCCGGTCAGATAATAGGACCAGGGTTCGAGATCACTTTGATAAAGGGCATCACACTGGGGCCTGACCTGGAAAATAACAGCATTAAAATTATGTTTTTCCAGCAGGTCAAGTAAATGAACTGCTTCTGCTTTCTGGGTCTTCATTGGCAATCCCGGTTTGCTGGGCCAGTTTATATTGGCCACGGTAGCTACCCAGGCTGCTCTGAATTCCCTTTCAGCCAGAGGATCCTCTTTTTTGATTTCATAGCCTTTTTGAGGACGCAAAACAGAACATTTAATGATGATTAAAAAAAGGGCCAGTACAATAAGGGGATAAAAAAATCGGTTTAACATGAAAATAAATTTTTTAGGATCATCTTAATAACTTGTAAAAAGTGCGCAATAAGTTAGAAAAAATTGTCTTCCTTTCAAATACGAAAAAGTTTAATGCCGGAGGTTATTGGAAAAATTATTGCGTATTAATGTACCTAAATATTGGAATAATTGGTATTGAGGTATAAATTCAGGTTTTCATATAGTAAACGTACAGTGATGGTTAAGAATATACTCGCGGGGATATTCTGTATTTTTATTTTTCAAAAAGCAGCCTGGAGCCAGCAGAGCGATGAACCGGGAAATGCAAACGATTCGAGCGCAATAGCGGAAGATCTATTGCAGATGGGCCTGGAAGTTTTCGATTACGAACATCGCAAACAGGCCCGCGAACTTTTTGAGCTCGCAATCAGCTACGATCCCGATAACGCTATGGCACAGCTTATGACCGGTAAATCCATCATGCTTACCGTGCATAAAGAAGAAGCTTTGCCGCATTTCCTGACGGCATATCATCTTGACAAAAATATTGATGAAGAGATCCACTATCTTCTCGGCCAGGGTTTTCACTACTCGGAAGATTTTGTGGAAGCCATCAATTATTACATCAGGTACAGGCAGAAACTGGCACATTCAATGGATTTTGAAAAATCGAGGAAAATTTTTGAGGTGGACAGAAAGATTTTTGAATGCCGGAACGGGTTGATCTATAAAGCGTATCCTGCTGATGTGGACATTACCAACCTGGGTGAAGCCATCAACACGGAGTTCCCGGAATATGCACCGATCATATCGGCCGATGAATCGGTCCTGATCTTTACCTCACGCCGCGACGATAATATCAATCAGAACCTGGCTCCCGATTTTGAATATTATGAGGACATTTTTATTTCCTATAATGAGAACGGTGAGTTCCAGGAAGCGGAAAATATGGGTCAGCCCGTGAATACACCGTTTCATAATGCCAATGTGGGTCTATCGCCTGATGGAAGCAAATTGTTTATTTACAGAGACATAAATGGGGGCGATATTTATGAATCTTACCGGAAGGAAGATGGCAGCTGGACGCCTCCGGATGCCCTGGAAGGACAGGTAAATTCAGAATGGCACGAAAATTCAGCTACGGTTACCTCCGGCGGCGATGTTTTGTTTTTCACCAGTAACAGGCCGGGAGGTGTGGGAGGAATGGATATTTACCGGGCGGAGGAGAATAAAAAAGGGGAGTGGATCAATGCAAGGAACCTGGGTCCGGTTATCAATACCCAATTTGATGAAGAGGCCGTATTCATAAGTGATGATGGAAAGTATTTATACTTCAGTTCATTCGGGCATTATGGCATGGGTGATCTCGATATATACCGTGCCGAATGGGATGAGGATACACAATCATGGAAGGAGCCATTGAATATGGGATATCCCATTAATTCAGTGGAAAACGACATTTATTTTGTGTTGTCGGAAGATGGGAATAGCGGATATTTTTCATCGGTTAAATTTCAAAGCCGGGGAGAACAGGATATATACCATGTGGATCTGGAAGGGTACGAGCCAAAGGATCTTCGATATCTCATGCAACAGATCCATAGTGACGACTGGCTGAAACCCAAAGTTAAGCTGAATCTTTATTTAAAAGATTCCCTGGGTAACAGTCCGGAAAGCTCGGAAGTGGTGTTATTTGGTTCAGATGGCACTAAAAGGACCGGTAAACAAATCAGTGACGGGGCTTATCATTTTGAATTCCCGGTCTCCCTTGATTCTGTAGAGATGGATCTGACCGTCCGGTATAAATCAGGGATATATCCGGCAGATCCTGTCATAACCGCCACGACAGAGGAAGAGGAAGCTACGGCCAGTAAACCGGATTCAATTGTTTTTTCTCCTTCCAGAGAGTTGGTTTACCAGAATGTGTTTAATGTATATTATTATTTCGACAGCCGGCATCCCATCTCCTATAATGATCTTGAATATCTGTTAATAAGATTAAAGGAGAATCCGGGACTCATGGTGGAGGTGAGTGGTCATACGGATAGTGTGGGTCCGGATGAATATAACCAGCGATTATCCGAATGGCGTGCCGGGATGGTTAAGAATTATCTTGTGGAAAATGGCATTGATGATGACCGGATCATCACCGTCGGATATGGACCGGACAGGCCGCTTGGTGACAACAGCACCCTGGCAGGCAGGCGACTCAACCGGCGTGCCGAATTACGACTTTTCAGAAAGCAGAAAGCAGAATAAGTTGATTGTTCATGAAAAACGGTACTGAACAGGACCGCCACCTATTCACATTTTGTTGGAAAGCTTTGATCCTTGAAGTTTCCGGAAACACAATCACTTTGTTTTTTATAATGATTTATTTATTCTAGTATTCGGAATACACAAAAGAAAAACATGTTTTCAAAACGAATAACCCCTTTTTTTCAGGGTGCAATCCGGAATATGCTGATCATATTTATCGTGCTTGGAATCGGGGCTGTGATATATGGTTATCAGTATGATAATTCGATCCTTGCTCTTGGAATCCTTGTCATGCTGATCACGGTTTCCAGCCTGAGTGCTTTTTACGGGATTCAGATCGATTACAATCATCAACGTTATAAATCCTATTTTTCTGTCCTGGGCATAAAAATCGGAAAGTGGCAGCCATTGCCCCTGATAGGCAAAATCGTATTGGCGCCACGAAAACGGTTCATGCGCAGATCTTCCGTATCTTCGGATATTTACAATGAAATATTTCTCATCAAGCTGATCCCGGCTGAAGCGGATGAAGCCATAATCGCCTCAATGGGCCTGTATGGGGATCTTGTGCTTGAAGCCGATACGCTTTCAAAGGAGCTGGGCGTACCCGTTGCCGAAGATTTTAAATAATGAGGCATACTTAAATTCGGGAATTTAAATGGATTGTATATTTTTGTAGCCATTTCAAATTCATATTTATTGAATTATGGCTGAAGTTGAAGAAAAGAAACTGGAAAACCAGCAGAAGATCAGGGATGTCTTTTCCGAGGTAGCGAAGATCGTGGTAGGGCAAAAATATATGATCAACCGGCTGATGATCGGATTGTTCACTCAGGGTCATATATTGCTTGAAGGCGTGCCCGGACTGGCAAAAACACTTACCGTGAATACCCTGGCGCGTGTACTGCATCTCAAGTTTCACCGAATACAGTTCACACCCGACCTGCTGCCCGCCGACCTGATCGGCACCATGATCTATAATCAACAGAAGGCGGAATTTGAAGTTAAAAAAGGGCCCGTCTTTGCCAATATGATCCTTGCAGACGAGGTGAACCGTTCACCCGCCAAGGTGCAGTCGGCCTTGCTGGAATCCATGCAGGAAAAACAGGTAACCATTGGTGAAACTACGTATCAGCTGGATAAACCTTTCCTGGTGATGGCTACCCAGAACCCTATAGATCAGGAGGGAACCTATCCTTTGCCTGAAGCCCAGGTTGACCGTTTTATGATGAAAGTGTTTGTGGATTATCCTTCCAAGGAAGATGAACTGGAGATCATGCGGAGAATGTCGAACCTGAGTTTTGATGATCATATCAACACTATTCTTACCAAGGAGGATATCTTCAGGATCAGGGATGAGATCAATAAAGTGAGGGTGTCGGAATCCCTGGAAAAATATATCGTGGAGCTTGTATTCGCTTCCAGGAATCCGGGTGAATACGGATTGAAGGAGGAATCCGGTTATATTCAGTTTGGCGCATCACCCAGGGCCTCTATTTATCTCAACCTTGCCGCCAAGGCCATTGCCTATTTTGATGAACGGGAATATGTACTGCCGGAAGATGTCAAAGAAGTTGCCATGGATGTGCTGAATCACCGGATGATCCTCAATTATGAGGCGGAGGCTGATGGCGTGGATACCCGCTATATCATAGATAAGATCCTGAAAAAGGTTCCGATCAGTAAATAAAGTCAGTTTCTGCTGATTGGGTTTGTCCGCCTGGCGCAGCGATCCCGTCCGACCCAAGTTTCCCAATCCCTCATACTCCCGCCTGGCGCAGGTTCACCGAGCCGGAACCTCCCCGATCCCTTAGTACCGAAGCTGCCTGACGCAGGTTCACCGAATCTGTGTCTGCCATTTCACCGAACCTTTGCCCGCCTGTCCACCAAATTACGTATATTATATTCATGGGGAAAGGCGGTCAACAGTGTGTGAATTTTTTGAAATGGGCATTGCCCAGGATGCAATTACGATGGGAGGGCTTTAAGAAGGTGCGTGGCCAGGTCTGCAAGCGGATCAAAAAACGTCTCCACAGATTAAACCTGGATAATTATTTCCAGTACAGGAATTACCTTGAAAACAACCCGGATGAATGGGAGGAACTGGAACCCCTTACCCATATTTCGATTTCACGGTTTTTCCGGGATAAAAGATCATGGGAAGTACTGGGAGACCGCATTCTTCCGGAGCTGGCTGAAAGAGCACGTCAGGAAGGCCGTGCTTTACGTTGCTGGTCTGCCGGGTGCGCTTCCGGGGAAGAGCCTTACAGCTTTATTATGTTATGGGATCGTAAGGTTGCCCATAAATTTCCGGGTTTACCGCTTGATATAATTGCCACCGACGCGGATAATCATTTACTAAAACGTGCCGGACGGGCCGGGTATACAGCCGGATCATTAAAAAATGTGCCTGAAGAATGGGTAAACAAATATTTTGACAAAACCGATTCAGTCTATCATTTAATGGAAGAATACCGGGATCGGGTCCGTCTGGAAAAACAGGACATTAAGGAAACCATGCCCAGAGGAAACTTCGATATCATTTTCTGTAAAAATCTGGCGGGAATGTATTTCGAAAAAGATCTGGCTGTGAAAATTTTTAAAAAGATCAGCCGGAAAATGAATAAAGGTGGTTATTTGTTACTCGGTAATCACGAAGAATTCCCGGAAGAAGCAGCCGACAATGTCGGCATTTACAATAAGGGAACCCACATTTACCGGAAGGAATGAAAGAAAATTTTTTCAATCACACACCTTCATTCTTCATCCGTCAAAGTGGTTATAACCCACTAAATTATACCTGTCGTTTTATACTGTATCCGATTTTATATTGGGTTTTATTTTTTCCAGCCTCCGCAGGCTGTTTCCCTGTGGCAGGGATTTGGTATAGGTTAAATATACGCTGAATTTATTGGTTATTAAATCCGGGGATTAAATGGGCTTGCCGGGTGCATTCAAAGCCGGCGCTGAACTCTTTTTAATACAGTAGCAGAGCCCATTCTTAAGGGCATTAATCTGCAGATAATATGTATAGTATTTCTTAACATTAAATAAATAAGCATCCCTGTTTAATTAACAGAAAAGTAATTGTTGCTGAGCCTTCCGTTAATTTACCTTCCCCATTTTTGTAGCATAAAATCATTTTAACATATCAAATGAATTTAATTATTATGAAACAAATTAGAGGATTCTTATTATTTGCGGTCATTGGAGGCATCCTGATTATCACATCATGTAATGATGACGAACCGGATCTCGCAGCCCCATCCGTAACAGCTCCATCAGGCGATTTATCAGTTGGGGTCAACAGCGACCTTTCATTGACATTTTCAGTAACCGCCCAGGCTGGATACAGTTCCGCTTCAGTGAACGCTACAAAGGGAACAGCGTCTATTGAATCAGAACCTGCAGCCGGAGCCAACAGCGGTGATGTGGTGGTTACATTTGTTGCGGGTACCGATGCAGGCGCCGGATCGGTTACATTAACAATTACCGATAATGAAAAGGATGCGGATGATGCTACCGTGGCCATAACCATCAACCCGGAAGAAACAGAAGTCAGGTTAACCAGTAACATCTCTGAAGATGCTACCTGGACCTCAGACAAAGTATATATACTGGGAGGAAGGATCACGGTCCTTGACGAAGCAACGTTGACTATAGAGCCCGGTACAATCATTAAAGGTGAGGCCGGAACAGGAGCCAATGCCACGGCCTTGTTGATTGCGCGTGGGGGAAAATTGATGGCGGAAGGAACAGCCGATGCCCCGATCATCTTTACTTCCATTGCGGACGAGATCATGCCTGAAAACATTGCTGCAGGTGATTTTGCCAGTCCTAACCTCGATCCCGACGTTAATGGCCTTTGGGGCGGAGTAATTGTTTTGGGGAAAGCCCCAATTTCAGCCTCGAATGACAATGGTGACGTTAGCGAGGTCCAGGTTGAAGGAATACCTACTTCCGATACAAATGGCCTGTATGGTGGTGATGTTGAGGATGATGACTCAGGGGTTTTAAAGTATATATCTATTCGCCATGGCGGTGCCAATATCGGTGCCGGCAATGAAATAAACGGACTCTCACTGGGCGGGGTCGGTTCCGCAACTGTCATTGAGAATATTGAAATCGTAGCCAACCAGGATGATGGAATAGAATGGTTCGGGGGGACGGTAAATGTTACCAATGTTGTAGTCTGGAATGTGGGTGATGATGGTATAGATACCGATCAGTCGTGGTCAGGAACGTTGGATAACTTTATTGTCGTGACTCCAACCGGACATTGTTTTGAGTTGGATGGTCCGGAAGGTTCATTTGAAGCCGGACATACAATCCAAAACGGAACTATTGTGGCATCGAACGATGACAGGACGGCTGAAGATCTTATTAATGTAGATAACAATTCAATCGTGGCGCTTAAAAATCTATATTTCACTGCTTTAAATGATGGCCAGAAAATTAATCGCGTGGATGCGCCGGGTGTGACTTTTGAAAATATTGAACTGGATGTTCCTTCCGGGGAGTTGGAAAATTATGTGAATGGTGATGTTCCTGCCGGAGTTAAAGCCGGAGGTTCGCCAAAGGCAAATGCATCTGATTTAGGATGGACCTGGGCTGCCCAGGCAGGTGAATTGTCAGGGTTATAATCAAATTAATCAAGGGGGGACATTTCATTCTTATTGTAAAAATAAATCTGTGAACAGACTTGCAAAAATACATTTGCAAGTCTGTTTGTTTATTTCATTCAAATACATATACAGTTTAAAATATGCGATTATTATTATTGCTTTTTTATACGTTCTTATCAACGGCTTCTTATTCACAAAATGGGACGATAAGAGGATCTGTTATTGAGGATGCTACAGGTGAAGCTCTCGTAGGGGTCACAGTAGCCATAAAAGGCACGGTTTCCGGGACGATTACCGATCTTGATGGAAAGTTTTCACTGGAACTGCCGGAAGGAGTCTACGATCTTCAAATATCCTATGTCTCATTTCAAACTTTAACCATAGAAGCAGTAAGGGTGATCCCTGATGAGGTAACGGTTCTTAATGATATCAGGTTAAAAGATAATACGATAGAATTGGAGGGGGTTGTAGTATCAGCCGAGGCGATCAGGACAACGGAAGAAGCCCTGATTACACTTAAAAAAAGATCACCGGTTATGATGGATGGAATTTCTGCCGCAAAGATCCAAATGATAGGCGACGCCACCGCGGTGGAAGCAGCAAAGCGCATTACCGGTGTTTCTATTGAAGGAGGTAAATACATATATGTTAGAGGTCTGGGAGACCGTTACTCAAAGTCCATGCTTAATAATGTAGAGATTCCCGGTCTGGACCCGGACAGGAATAGCCTGCAAATGGATATTTTCCCGACGAATCTGATTGATAATATGCTGGTGAATAAAAATTTTACCGCAGATATGCCGGCAGATTTCACAGGCGGTCTGATGAATATAGAAACCAAGGATTTTCCGGATGAAAAAACGATATCCATTTCAATTAATACCGAATTTAATCCGAATATGCACTTCAGAAAGGATTTTCCAGGATATCAGGGAGGGGCAACAGACTTTCTGGGATATGATGACGGTACAAGGGCCTTACCTGAAGGAGCGGACCAATCCATTATTCCTACTCCTATAAGTGGGGCGTCAGATCAGGAAGTTTTTGATTTTGTTACCAGTTTTAATTCACAACTGGGTGTAAATAAACAAACCAGTCTTCTGGATTATAGCGCAAGCTTTTCATTTGGCAATCAGATCGGCCTGGGAAGTAAAAAAGCAGTTAATGCTGATATGCCCTCCAGGGAATCAAAACTGGGGTATATCCTGTCTCTTACCTATAAAAATGAATATAGGTTTTTTGATGATGTCACCTATGGTGAATACCAACGGTTCATTGATCCGGATATCTATGAAATGCGGTACGCCACCATACAAAAAGGACAACTTGGGGAAAGAAACATATTAATTGGAGGATTGGGAGGCATAGCTTTTAAAAACAATTATTCGAAGATCAGGCTTACAGCCATGCGAATTCAAAACGGGGAAAGCCGTGCAGGAAAGTTCCGTATTGACAATGACGGCGAGGCGGTTGGCCAATCCGGATATATTGCATCTTCCGATAACCTGGAATATAACCAGCGGTCATTAACAAATTTTTTTTTAAACGGAAACCATGTATTTAAAAATTCCGGATGGGAAATCGACTGGCGTTTATCGCCAACTATTTCCACTCTGGATGATCCTGATATCAGAAAGACCGCCTTTACACTGACAGATGTCGATACATCATTTATAGCCGGAGCAGGGGGCAATCCGACAAGGATTTGGCGGTCACTTAAAGAATTAAATGCAGTGGCCAAAGTTGATATTATAAAAAAGTTTACTTTCAGGAATTCGGAGGCTGAAATCAAGTTCGGTGTCAGCCATAACTATAAGGAGCGGGACTATGAAATACTTTTTTTTGATATTCAATTCTTTGGTGGGCAGGACTGGCCTGTACCGGAGCCGGACATGGTTCTTAATGAAGAGCATATCTATCCGAACCGGCCCAACAGGATATACTACCAGTCAGGGAATAATGATCCCAATCCGAATGAGTATCAGTCGAATATTAATAATACCGCTTTTTATTTTTCCAGTGAGGTGAATTTTTTTCCTGCTCTGAAAACAATTATCGGGTTAAGGTCAGAAAATTATATTCAACGTCACACCGGCAGGGATCAGATGTATGCCAACGGGGATGAAATAAACGGAAGAAACCTTAATAATGAAAAAGTGCTGGAGTCGCCCGATTTATTTCCTTCCTTGAACTTTATATATTCTGTAACACAAAATCAGAATATCAGGGTATCCTATTCCCGTACCATTGCAAGACCTTCATTTAAGGAGGTGTCCTTTGCCCAAATCATAGATCCTATTACCAACCGGATATTTAATGGCAGCCTGTTTCCCTATTCAGACTGGGAGGGTAATTTAACGGAAACAAGGATAGACAATTACGACCTTCGCTGGGAACTGTTTATGGGAGGCGGTCAGATTTTTTCCACCAGTGTTTTTTATAAAAAATTCGACAATCCAATCGAACTAGTCAGAATTCCGGAACAACAAACCAGCACTGAATATCAACCGAGAAATGTTGGTGATGGCAGCTTGTACGGAATTGAACTTGAAATGAATAAGAATTTAGATTTTATTTCATCCGCATTGCGTCATCTGACTTTATCAGGCAATATCACATTTGTTGAATCCAAAATAGAGATGACGGAAAGAGAATTCAATTCTAGGAAAACATATGAGAAATCAGGGGAAAACGTAACGGATTCGCGTCAAATGGCCAGACAGGCCCCCTATATGGTCAATTTAGGAATTACATATGATAATTATGAGACTAATTGGGAAGCCGGCATTTTTTATAATGTTAAAGGACCTGCAATAAATATTGTGGGCGCAGGTCTGTTTCCGGATATTTATGATGAACCTTTCCATAGCCTCATTTTTAGCGTAAATAAAAAATTTGGCAAGAATGAGAATACGATTTTAAGTATTAAAGCAGATAATCTGCTTAATGATCGAATTGAAAGTTTCTATAGATCCTTTCGGGCAAGTAAACAGCCCTTTAGCAGCATAAATCCGGGCAGGTCATTTAGTGTGGGGTTACGGTTTAATTTATGAGAGAAGATAATCCCGATCAATTGGCCGTATGATATTCCAATATTTCAGCCTGGTCTATGCCTAAATCAAAATATTATCCTGATAGGTTTTACCTTTATCTCAATTTTGATCATTGAGATGCGTTTCAGGATTATTCCTGATGAGCGCAAATTCTTAGTCCATACTCTGTCGGATCAATCAATCTGCAGATGTGAATGAGTTGATTTTCTTAGGGATTATCAGGTAATTATGCTTCGTCAGCCTGTGTAATGAAGAGTTTACCGGTATCGCAGTGTCTCCAGGAAAATGACTTCACGGATTGTGAATGGTATATCTTCAGGGCTGGAAAGGGACCCTGACAGTAACAAGGATGTATCTCACTGATTCGAGCTGTTTGTTAACAATTTCTTAACATTGCCCCCCTAAAATTCTATGGAATCAAGTTTTTTACAAAACATTGTGCGATTATTGTTTTCATCGTAATATTTGCTTAACATTGTGTTAATATATACGTTAAATAGAGTAGGGGCAATTAAAGACATAATATCATGAAAGCTATCATTTTAACACTTGTCTCCTTATTTGTGATCGGAAGTATCACTGCTGCCCAAAATATCCATGTAAAAAATGGACTGGCATATGATAAAAATGATCAGTTACTCAATGGGAAATATTTTACTACTTATGACAATGGCCAGATAAAAGAAGAGTTCAATTATTCTAATGGCCTCAAAGACGGGGAATACCTTACTTATTATGAAAATGGAAACCTGAAAGAATCTGGGCATTTTGTCGATGGATCGAAAGATGGGCAATGGATCAAAAAAAGCATTGATGGGACCAGGACCGGCGAAGTGTACTACAACAACGGGATAAAGCATAATAAATGGCAGATCTGGGATAGCGAAGGTACTTTGCGATGTGTTATGTACTACGATCAGGGTGAAAGGGTAGGTACCTGGCAAAGGTATGATGAAAATGGGAACCTGCTGGGTGAAGAGGTATATGCGAAACAGGTCAATTAGGTTAACCCACTAATAAAAAGATCCTTTTCGGGAATTTTTGCCAAACTTTGGCTGAATACTAACAATCCTTAACAGCCGGAATATTTAATTATTGAGGTTTCGGATCTTCAACCCTGTAATCCCGCAATTCCATATCCAATCCTTATGAAATTCCTGCAATTTCCCATTAACAATTCCTTAACAATAATTTCGAAATTTAATAACTGATTTTGCATGTCTGCATACCGGTTTCATCCGTAAAATTGCGGTATGAAACTAGTAGCATTGCTTCTTGCGCTTGTTTTAAGCAACCCGGCTCCTGAAGATAAAGGGAAAGCATCTGAGTCCGCAGAAAAAGAAAGCGTCCGGTTTTATGGTACCGTGATTGAAGAAATGACCGGAGATCCGCTTGTTGGAGCTGTTGTTTACGTAAAGGAATTCGATAAAGAGATCTACACTGATTTTGACGGAAATTTTGTGATCGATAATCTGACACCGGGTCAGTATGACATCGAAATTTCCTGTGTATCATTCAGTAAAAAAGAACTGGACGACATTCACATCAACAGTACCCATAATTTTGTATTGATTAGCCTGCAGTAAAAAAACCAATTATTTTCCACTTTTTTGATTCATAATTCTCCGGGTTATAATTGCATAGGTTAATGACCTGATTATTGAAACGGGTTCACTGCAGTTGCGAAGTGTACCGTGCCTCCCCTATAAACAATATTTCCAACCCAATGTTAACCTGAAAAATTCATAAATTTTTCGCCCGAAGGGCCGATTAAGCGCAATTTATTGATAATCAAAGAATTATATAGGGTTTTGAAATTCTTATACTTAATCAAATAGC
>CAZIXF010000057.1:0-34017 GCA_964543195.1 uncultured Roseivirgaceae bacterium | reverse complement strand
CCCATCAAAGTTCCTGCCCAAATCATTTATTCAACTGTAAATACAAAATCCCTGGGGCCTCTTTCCACATTAAAATTACCCAGCTCACTCCCTTGAATACCAAATTGAAATACCTGGCCATTGGCCTGAAAAGCAGCCGCATCGGCTATATACAGAACCTCATTTACAGGATCAAAACCCAGCCCGTACCAGTTCGTTCCGGATACAATCTCCTGCGGTTCACCGGCAATATCCGACCCGGAGCCATCAGCCGACAACCTAACGCTGTACACTGTATTGGTGGTGGAGGTAAAGTCCTCAGAAAACTGTTCTGTCATAAAATAAATTTCATCTCCTGTACCATTGATGGCTATTCTTCCGTTCGGAGGATAATTGGCCAGATCCAGGGTAAACATCACCGCATCCGTTGTGGTATTGATCCCCGTCAGCGCTCCGGTTGATATGAAAGCCCCGGTACAGATCACCCAGAGATTATCATGATTGTCCACCACAAACCGCGTGGGTCCCAGGCTCACTTCAGTTTCCGTAAGCAGGGAATTATCCGCCGGATCATATACCGAAACCAGGTTAGTCCCGCTATTGGCCACATATAATTTATCGTTAACAAGCAAAATATCTTCCGGCCTGGATGAGGTTTCAATCTCCTCCAATACTTCCATGGTGGTCAGGTCGTATACATGGATCCTGGATTCGTTACTGTTGAAATTATCGTCGTAAGGCCCCCAATCGGTCACGTACCCACTGCTCTGGTATCCGGCAAAGTACCGGGGGATGATCAGGTTGGTTGAAATGGAATGTAAAGAGGAAAGATCACTTTCCTGAACCACCTCCATCCGGCCATTCTGATCGATAAGAAAACCTTTGCCATCATAGAACCGAAGCGACTGAAATACGGCAGCCAGAGGTCTTTCATTTACTTCTTCAAAAACCTGGTTGGTCACTTCCTCATCTTCCAAACTATAAAAGCTGAGTGAACCATCACTGTCGGAAAAGTTTCCCTCGTTTACGATAAATACCCCGTTCTGATAAAGCAAATTATTAACCGGTTCGGGTGTATTCTCATCGCATGAAATCAATAATAAGGAGATAAAATAGAAGATAATTAAACGCGTACTTTTGTTTTTCATTTTTTATAAAATATTAATTGATAAAAAGATTAAGTCCTATATGAAAAGTCCTGCCCGGCATGGCCCTGAACCGGACATTTTGATATTCGGTATTCAATATGTTATCTGCCCTCAGATCAATCGAAAGCAACTGGCTGAATACAGGAACCTGCTTTGACACCCTGATATTGAAAAGCGTGAACCCGGGAAGTTCAGAATGGTTGTCGGTGGTCACAAACCTTAATCCCGTATGATCGGTGATCAGTTCAGCTTTCCATGATTTATATTCCCAGTTCATGGTAAATGCTGCCAGATGTACCGGAGTATAGGGAAGCTGATTACCGATACCCGGACTATTCTCAAGCCTGGACTCCATAATAATGCTTTTTGTAAGAGAGTAATAACCCTCAAGACCTAACACCGAGGGCCCAACCGGGCGGGCTAGCGAAGTGCTGATCTCCAGCCCGGAAGCATGCACCTTCCTCACATTTTCCGGTATCCAGTAAGAGGGACCGGGTATCCACATGATCCAGTCGTTCACCCGGTAGTGAAATCCTGAAAGGCTGAGCCTGGCCTCAACCGCATTATGATGTTCCATGCTTATGTTTCCTTCGAAATTAATGGCCTTTTCCGGAAGCAGGTCCTCCCTGCCACCCGGCTGCCAGTAACGATCGTTGAGTGCCGGCACCCGGTAATTACGGGATACCTGGCCTTCAAGGGTAATCCGGTTCACTGCAGATTCATGTAACTTATATTTAATTCCTAAAGAGGGGGCTATTGGTGCTTCATACCCCTTAATAAATTGCTGACGAACATTGAAACCGATTTCAGTTTTTTTAAGACCGTGAAAAAGGAAACCACCGAACAGATCCATCCTGTTCTCGTTTATATCACCGGTGTAGCTTTTTACCCTGGCCGTAATATGCCGTAATTTGGTACCGCCATGAAATGTCCAGTCCCCGAGTTCATTTTCCCAGGAGATCCGGCCTGATTGCTGTGAGGTCAGGATCTCCGAATGCTGATTATATACAAGCCGGTCCCTCAGGTAGCCGGCACCGGCATCAAAAAATCCCAGGCGGGTCTGTATATTATAATTGACTGCCAGACGGTAATTCTCATCCAGTTGAGTTTCATCGGAAGAATTATTGGTCATGGCAGGTTGTATTTCCCGGTCTGAAAAGTTATACCATGTATTTAGCGATAAAACAGACCGGTCTGGTAAGCGGTAATACACATCCTGCAGGATCCCATACTGAAGTATTTTCGCATTCTGTTGCCGTTCGACCGGGCTTCCCGGTTTGGTAATATTCCTGAACCTGAAATCGTTATCATTTGAATGCCGGTAAAAACGGGTTTTCAACAATATTCTGTCAGAAGGTTTTAATGATACATTGACCGATGTAAGGTAGTCATCATAGCTACCGGCACGCAAACCTATAGCTCCCTGAAACTTATCTGAGTTCCAGTCCGGTCTGGATTCAAGCAGTATACCGCCTCCTATGGCCTCCGATCCATATCGGGAACTGGCTGCACCGTAATGGATCCTGACCTGATCAAAGGCCAGTACAGGAAGTATGGAAAAATCCGACTGGCCTGTAGTGGGTTGGTTGATATTCAGACCATTCCATAATACCGAAGTATGACCTGCCCCGGTACCGCGGAACGATACGGAGGAAAGCATATCACTGCCATAGGATTTGAAATGTACCGGTCCCTGTGTTTTTAACAGGTCATTGAGATTGTAAGCATGGTATTTCCTTAATTCAGCGCTGTCGATCCGCTGGACCTGGCTGCCGGCGCCGAATTTTTCGAAATAACTGCCGGTAATGGTAACGGTATTTAACCTGATGGTATCGTTGCCCAGGTCAAAGGCTGATAATGCCTGAGGCATAGTAATCAATAAAAATATAAAACCGGATCTGAAACGCATTTCCCTGAATTAAATTATTGAAATTTAATTCAAAGCGTTCTTGGATTAATAAGTGAGATGGCTTGTTGCACCGGGATGCTAAAAGTCGTCCCAGCTTTTTCACCCGAAAGCTTTGAAAGTATAATTACGGCAGGTCTCCTGGCTTGCTTAATTTTCCAGGCCTTCCCACTCCGACATCGCGGGGCAGTGGCAGGTGATTGGAAAATCATTTTTTCAGCTTACAGTTGCGGGGACAGCTCCGGAATCTCCTTTTCCGTCGTAGACGGTTGAGGGTCACCGGATTCCCTTTTAGTCCATTTGCCAAATGCATGGCACTGGAACCGTAATGCTGTAAATATAGGAAATAAATCTTATCCGGTACAGTGTGTGGGGTACTTTTTTTTAATGATTAAAGAAAATCACCTAAAATAAAAATGGTTAAACTTGCAGACAGATATTCTTGAACCGTGAAAAAATACATTTATATTCTGTGCCTGACCATTGTCGGCCTAATAATCCTTTCCTGTAGCCGGAAAGATAATGAACAATCTCCGCCGGCAATGGAAGGCAAACCGGTAGCACTAAAATACGCTTCCCGTTTCAGCATAACTGATTTCGGAGAATATAAAAGAATAGAGGTTTTTTCCCCCTGGGCAGGCTCAACCGATACTTTCAGCTATTTCATCGCACGGGACAAAAGGGATATTGAAAGATCTGACAAAGGGTACAACAAGGTAAAATTAACCTACCCGGTCAACGAGGTGGTATGTTTCTCGACAACCCATCTTCCTTATCTGGAATTCCTTGATGAGGAAGAAACCCTCACGGGATTCCCCACTACGGAATATATTTCAAGTGAGGTATTCCGGTTAAGGGTCAGGCAGGGATTGATCGAAGACCTGGGCCCTTCGAACGAGATCAATATTGAAAAACTTCTGAATCTTGACCCCGGTCTGGTTGTGGCCTTCACCATGGGGAATGACCTATCCTTTATAAAGAAAATCAGATTATCAGGCATTCCGGTGGTATTAAATGCGGATTATTTAGAAAAACATCCACTGGGAAGGGCCGAGTGGATAAAATTCATGGCGGCCTTTTTTAATAAAGAAAAAATGGCCGACTCCATCTTCAATTTTATCGAAAAAGAATATGTGGCTACCATGAATAAAACCTATGGGATTGAACACAGACCTGCCGTTTTTACAGGGGTCGTTTATGGAGATACATGGTTCATGCCCGGTGGAAACCATTATGGATCGATCTTTTTCAGCGACGCAGGCGCTCGTTATTTATGGGCAGACAATCCCTCTGCTGAAACACTCAAGATCGGTTTTGAATCGGTATATGATAAGGCTGCAGATGCCGATTTCTGGGTAGGTACCGCCACCTACACTTCACTGGAGGAGATACGGCATGCCGATCAAAGGTATTCGGAGTTCAGGGCATTTAAAGAAGGTAATGTATATAATTATACGGCCAGGGCAGGCAAAAATGGAGGCAATCCTTATTTTGAGCTGGGGTATGCCCGGCCGGATATTATTCTCAAAGACCTTACAAAAATTTTTCATCCTTCCCTGATGACCGGTCATCAGTTCTATTTTTACGAAAAATTATATTAGTTTCATACCAATGAACAATAATCTGTACGGTGTAACTTTTCTTCTGTTTACGGTACTGATCCTCCTGTTTCTGCTCAATATTTCACTTGGGTCGGTGTATATACCGTTCGGTAAGATCCTTACTGTGATAATGGGAGGTGATATAGAAAATCCGGGATGGGTGAATATTATTCATCAATTCCGGTACCCTAAAGCCATCACAGCCGTTCTTGTTGGCAGTGGCCTGGGCATCAGCGGATTATTGATGCAGACCCTGTTCAGGAATCCCCTTGCGGGACCTTTTGTACTGGGCATATCATCGGGTGCCAGTCTGGGTGTGGCCCTTGCCATCCTTGCCGGATTATCATTGGGCACCGGACTGGGCAGTCTTGGCATCGGCGGAAACTGGATATTGATCCTGGCAGCCAGCCTTGGGGCCTTTATTGTGTTATCGGTGGTGATCCTGGTGTCTCTTAAAGTCCGGGACAGTATGTCGCTGCTGATCATAGGACTGATGTTTGGGAGCGCTACCGGGGCAATAGTAAGTGTATTGCAGTTTTTCAGCAAGGCAGAATCGATCCAGGCTTATCTGATATGGACATTTGGCAGCCTTGGAGGCCTCACCTGGAACGAATTAAACCTGTTTATCCCGGTTATACTGTTATCACTCGGGTGGGTATTTACTTTTTCCAAACCCTTAAACGCTCTCCTTCTGGGTGATAATTATGCCCGCAGCCTGGGTGTGGATATAAAAGTGATCAGGATTATGATCATAATAGCTACAAGTATACTGGCCGGCACCATTACTGCTTTCTGCGGTCCGATCGCCTTCATCGGGATCGCTATTCCCCATATTACACGCCTGATATTCAACACCGCCAACCACAAAGTACTTTTCCCCATGATCTTACTCTGCGGGGCAATCCTGATGCTTTTTTGTGACATTATTGCCCAGGTGCCAGGTAAAGAGTATACTTTGCCGATAAATGCTGTAACTTCGGTACTTGGGGCGCCGGTAGTCATCTGGCTGGTAGTGCGACGCAGAAATATTGGTAAATCGTTCAGCGGATAATAAATAATGAAAAACATTTCACCTGTTATCGGAATCGATCACTTAACCATCGGATACCGGAAAGATGGCAGGAGACTGCCTGTTCTGAACAACATCAATGTGGAATTGAAAAAGGGTGAAATGGTTTGCCTGGTCGGTGAAAACGGCATCGGTAAATCGACGCTGCTCAGGACAATCTGCGGTGTACAACCCACGCTCGATGGCCGTATCATGATCTATAATAAGCCACTGCACCGGTATAGTGCCCTGGAACTGGCCAGATCGATTTCTCTCGTACTGACCGATCCTGTTTTTGCCGGAAACCTCAGGGTGGAAGAACTGGTTTCTCTGGGCCGGCATCCCTATACCAATTGGCTTGGTGATCTGACTAAAACGGATAAAGAAAAAATCGAATGGTCCATGTCGATCGCCGGAGTAACAGAACTCAGGAACCATTTAATAGGTGAAATCAGCGATGGCCAGTTCCAAAAAGTACTTATTGCACGTGCCCTGGCACAGGATGGGGATATAATAATACTGGATGAACCCACCGCCCATCTTGACCTGACCAATAAAATATCCATTTTGAAATTATTGAAAGACCTTTCAGTCCAGACCGGAAAATCAATTTTAATGGCTACCCATGAACTTGAATTCAGTTTCCAGATCGCAGACAGGATCTGGATTGCCCTGAAAAATGAACCGCTGATATCCGGTGTTCCTGAAGACCTGATGCTGGACATGACTTTTGAAAAACTGATCAGGCATGAAGCCATTGATTTTGATATGTCCAACGGCCGGTTTTCCGTAAAAACCCAATCCAGATGGAAATGTAACCTGGAAGGACCCCGGATAGCCAGGTTCTGGACAACCAACGCTTTGGAACGTAATTACTGGGAAATTTCAAAAGAAAAACAGCCGGTCAGGATACATATCCACAAAAATAACGACGGTTATCAGTGGGAACTGAATATCGATGACCGGTCAGATACCTACACCAGGATTGAACCATTGATCCACAATTTAAAACAATATACACGATCATGAAATTAATCAATATCCTACTAATGTTTTTATTGCTGAGCATAAGCGGAAAAACCAACCCGCAATTCAAGACCATTACTTTCAATATCCGCTACGGAACAGCTGATGATGGTAATAATTCATGGCAATACAGAAAGGACCTTGTATTCAGTTTTATTAATAAACAGGACGCCGATTTTATTGGTTTGCAGGAAGCCATGCTTTTTCAGATCGAAGAGATTATCAATCATTGCCCGGGTTATGACTACATAGGCCGGACCCGGCAGCCTGATGGTGAGGATGGTGAAGCCTGCCCGATATTATATCGTCCACAGGAATGGGATCTGCTCCGGCACGAAACGAAATGGCTATCCGAAACACCGGATGTACCGGGCTCACAATCATGGGATGCCGCATTCCCCAGGATCTTCACCAGGGCTTTATTTAAAAACAAGGCCACCGGTCGCGAAGTCGTCATTTACAATACGCATTATGATCATGCTTCCTCAAATGCCCGCGATCACAGTTCCAAAACCCTGATATCCGATGTCCGGGAAAATTTTCCCGATCATGATATCGTTATCCTGGGTGATTTTAATGCTACCCCCAACCAGGAACCCATAACTTATCTGCTTACCAACAAAAAGATCACCGTGAACGATGCCTACAAAAAACTGAACCCTGAAAGCAAAAACCAGGGTGCCACTTATTATGGATGGGGGGAGCATATACCCGGACAAGGCCGGCGGATCGACTATATATTTTATACGGGTAATTTGTCCCCATTAAAATGTTATGTAAGTGACTACAATGAAAATGGCAGATATCCTTCCGATCATTTGCCGGTAGCGGCTATTTTTAAATAAAGCTGGAATTCCTTAAAAATATTGATAAAATTCTTTTTTGGTTCTATATTGGGCCGACTTATGACCAAGCCTGTCAATGATAAAGAAATATTTGATATTTGTGTCTTTCATTATACCGGTAATCATTGGATGTGAGAAAAGAGCCGAGAGAGAAAAAATAATTACTGATTATACTGTATTCGTGGACCCCATGATCGGCACAGACGCCCATGGACATACATACCCAGGGGCTACACTGCCCTTCGGAATGGTCCAGGTGAGCCCTGACAACGGTAAGGAGGGTTGGGACTGGTCATCCGGGTACCATTATTCCTCTGATACCATTGCAGGTTTCAGTCATACCCACTTAAGCGGAACGGGAGTTGGGGATCTGCTGGATATTATGGTTACGCCGACCACCCTGCCTGTACCCATCAGACCCGGAGACTCAACCGGACCGGATATAAGAAATTATTATTCAACCTTCTCACACGAAAACGAAGAAAGCAGCCCCGGTTATTATTCGGTCTTTCTTGAAGAACCCCGTATTCAGGCTGAATTTACCGCCACTGAACGCACAGCCATGCACCGGTATACGCCTGAAGAAAGCGGCATACTTTCTTTATTGATCGACCTGGGATTTGCGGTAAACTATGACAGTGTATACCAGTCACACATAAAATACATAAGTGATACGCTGATCAGTGGGTTCAGGTTTTCTACAGGCTGGGCCGAAGATCAGAAAGTATTCTTTGCCATGCGGTTTTCTGAGCCGATAGATGTATTCAAATTATATTCGCCGGATTCGCTGATCCTCGGCGATACCCTGTCCATTCAGGCCGGGCGGGTAAAAGGGGTTTTTAAATTCGACATGCCCGAAAACAGATCCCTTCATGTAAAGACAGGTGTTTCGGGCACCAGTGAAGAAAATGCCCTGATCAACCTGAACTATGAGATTCCGGAATGGAATTTCAACGCCATAAGGCAGAGTGCCAGTGAAAAATGGAACCGGGAATTGAGCAAAATAAAAATTACATCCGACAACGATACTTTGATGCGGATCTTTTATACCGCTTTGTATCATTCGATGCTTGCTCCGAACATTTACAGCGATAGCCTGAGAAATAATTCCTTCGAATACAGAAGTCCCAATGACGAGATCATTTCCTCAAAGAATTTTAATAACTACTACACATTTTCATTATGGGATACATACCGGGCGGAACATCCCCTGTTCACCATTCTCCATCCCGGCAAAGTACAGAATTTTGTCAAGGCCATGATGGCGCATTACCATGATACCGGACTTCTGCCCGTATGGACCTTATGGGGAAATGAAACGAATACCATGATCGGGTATCATTCGGTACCGGTAATAGTAGATGCCTATTTGAAAGGTTTATTACCCGATATTGATCCGGATTCCATCTATAAAGCTTTGCTTGCCAGTGCATACCAGGATATCAGGGAGGTGCCCATATACCGGGAATACGGATATATTCCTGCCGATACACTTGCCAATACGGTTTCCAAAACCCTGGAATATGCTTTTGATGACTGGTGTATTGCGCAGATGGCCAGAAGCCTGGGCAATACAGAAGATTATGAGACTTTCATGAAAAGGGCCGGTTATTATAAAAACCTGTTCGATCCGGGTACTTTATTTATGCGTCCGAAGCTGGCCAACGGAGAATGGAAAACCCCATTTGACCCGCTCGATACCCGGTACAATAATGATTATACCGAGGGCAATGCCTGGCAATATACCTGGTATGTGCCTCACGATGTGAATAATCTGATTACTTTAATGGGAGGTCAGGCCCAGTTCAATAAAAAGCTTGACTCTCTTTTTAATATACCTTCAGACCCTGGTGATGATGCAGCCCTGGATGTTACCGGAATGATCGGGCAATATGTTCATGGCAACGAACCCAGTCATCATATCGCCTATTTATATAATTATTCCGGACAGGCCTGGAAAGCCCAGGAAAAGATACATGAGATCCGGTCCGCGCTGTATTCCGATCAGCCCGACGGGTTGTGTGGAAATGAAGATTGCGGACAGTTATCTGCCTGGTATATATTCAGTGCGCTGGGCTTTTACCCGGTAAATCCGGCAAACGGAAAATACGACCTTGGAATCCCACTATTTAAAAAGGCAGTGATCAACCTGCCTGGAAATAAAACGTTCACCATATCGGCAGAAAACTTTTCTCCGGAAAATAAATATGTAAAGTCCATATCGATCAACAACAGGTTGCTGGATGGTATAACCGTTTCTCATGAACAGATCATGAAGGGGGGCACCCTGGTATTTGAATTAACCGATAAACCCTGATTGTTATGGTTGATCACTCGATATGGAGAGAAAAATTTAAGGTTACCCATTATTTTGTCAATCCGAACGGACTGGCTTCTATTCAGGGAATGTCGTATTATCTTCAGGAAACGGCAGTAAACCATGCCAATTCCCGTTCTCTCGGGTACCAGGATCTTATAAAAAACAATACGGCATGGGTATTAACCCGTCAGTTTATCAAGCTCTATAAAATTCCTGAACTGGACCAGAAGATCACCGTTGAATCCTGGGTGGATAGCACTACGGAAAGTTTATCTGTGCGTGATTTTCATATTCTCGATAAAGAGGGCAATATCCTGGTTATTGCCCGGACCTCTTGGATGCTGCTGGACCTGAAAAAAAGAAGACCTGTACCGATCCCGGATGATTTCCACACCAGGATACCGCATCATCCCGGGCGGATCAGGGAAGATCTGCCTCTCGGGAAACTACCCCTGGCCGAGGAAAGCGCTGAAGGGAAGAAATTGCCCTATAAAGTGGTTTACAGTGATCTCGATGTGAATATGCATGTAAATAACATCCATTATTTAAAATGGGTCCTGGATGGTTTTTCCCTGGAATTCCGAAACGACCACCGCCTGAAAACCATTGAGTGTAATTATCTATCGGAAGCGCTGTATGGGGATGAATTGATCAGGATCACCTCTCCGGACAACGCAAATGACCATTCATTCCTGACCATAATCAAAAAAAACAAAAATAATCGGGTTATTTTAACTTCAAGAACAAAATGGGTACCTGCCTGAGCTAAGAATTAATTAGAATTTTCCCTATTTTTGCTAGGCTAAAAAAAAAGAAAATTTTTTAACACTAAACTGAGTTGCAATGCAGATTGGCATCCTTAAAGAAACTAATGATAAGAGAGTTTCGATAATCCCGGAAACCGTTCAAAAACTAATTGAAGATAACAATTCGGTATTGGTTGAAAAAGAAGCCGGAAGTGAAGCCTATTTCACGGATGACGATTATAAAAATGCGGGTGCCGGGATAACCGGACGGGATGACCTACTGAAAAAATCTGAGCTTCTGATCAGTATCAGGCCACTGGAAGAAAAGGAGATCAAACAATTAAATAAATCTGCGGTCTACATCAGCTCCTTTCAGCCTTTTATCGACACGAAAATTCTTGAATTGCTCAGTAGTGCCGGCATTACCGCCATGAGCCTGGACATGATCCCCAGGATCACCCTTGCACAGTCTATGGATATATTATCTTCCATGGCATCCATATCGGGTTATAAGGCGGTACTCATGGCTGCCACTCATTTGCCGCGATATTTCCCCATGCTGACCACAGCAGCAGGAAGCATTCCTCCTGCGAAGATACTTATTCTTGGTGCGGGAGTAGCCGGCCTTCAGGCTATTGCCACGGCAAGAAGACTGGGTGCTATGGTGGAAGCTTTCGATACCCGGCTGGCTGCAAGAGAAGAGGTGGAAAGCCTGGGCGCTAAATTTGTTGAGGTGGAAGGTGCCCGGGATGAAAAAGCAGCCGGGGGTTATGCAGTCGAACAAACGGAAGAATATAAGAAAAAGCAGAGAGAATTGATCTCCGAACGCATTGAAAAGTCGGATGTAGTGATTACCACGGCTTTGCTCAGGGGTAAACCTGCACCAAAGCTCATTAAAGCTGATATGGTTGAAAAAATGAAACCGGGATCCGTGGTCGTAGACCTGGCCGCGATAGCCGGCGGTAACTGCGAGCTGACCGAAAAAGATAAGATCGTGGTAAAGAACAAGGTCACCATTATTGGTATCAGTGAATTATCGGCAACCATCCCGATCCATGCCAGCCAGCTCTACAGCAAAAATATTATGAATTATCTTAAATTATTTTTAAAGAATGGGAATTTAGAACTTGATTTTGAAAAAGAGATCATCAAATCAAGTTGCATAGTACATGAAGGAGAAATAAAATATAATCAATAATTATTATGGAAGTAACGATTCAATTTATTGCCGAAAATATCGTGATGATATATATCCTTGTCCTGGCTATTTTTCTGGGTGCCGAGGTGATATCCAAAGTTCCAACCGTACTTCATACCCCCCTTATGTCCGGGGCCAATGCGGTCAGTGGGGTGGTCATCATCGGTGCCATCTGGTTGATCCGGAATGCCAGCCCGGACAACTATTTTGTGCTGATCATCGGTTTTTTTGGAATTGTCATGGCCACAATCAATGTGGTGGGTGGATTTGCCGTGACCAACCGGATGTTAGAAATGTTTAAAAAAAAGAAAAATAATTAACCGTGGAAAATCCAGTATTAGATTTTTTATATCTTGTTTCGATCATACTTTTCATAACCGGCCTGCGGGGACTCAGTCATCCTGAAACAGCACGGAAGGGAAACCTTCTGGCAGCTTCCGGCATGATATTGGCCATCATACTCACCCTGTTTTACCCCTTTGGCAATACGCCGAATAACTACGGGTGGATTGCAGCCGGAGTTGTAGTAGGCGCAGTAATTGGCTACTTTGCTGCAGTTAAGGTTAAAATGACCAAGATGCCGGAAATGGTCTCTATATTCAATGGATTCGGTGGCGCCTGTACCATGTTGATCGCCATCACTGAATTTAAAACCCTGCCGGAAGGTACCGTCCTTCTCAGTGGCCAGGTGTTAACCATCATCTTTTCTCTTTTCATAGGAAGTGTGGCATTCAGCGGAAGCATGGTAGCCTACGGTAAACTGGATGGGTTCCTCAGGGATTCGATCAAGCTTCCATTCTCACATTTGATTAACGCCGTGTTGTTGCTGGCGATCATTTTCCTGGGGGGGTATATCATGTCTATGGATGAATTGAATTATACCTGGGTGCTGATCATGCTTGCCCTGTCCATCATCTATGGGATCACGTTCGTTTCGCCGATCGGTGGAGGTGATATGCCGGTGGTTATTTCCCTGCTGAATTCCTTCACCGGGATCGGCGCAGCCGCCGCCGGACTTATTTATGGAAATCAGGTTATGATCGTCGGTGGAATACTGGTTGGAGCAGCCGGTATTTTTCTGACCGTTCTGATGTGTGACGCCATGAACAGGTCACTGGTAAATGTGATCATCGGAGGATTAGGCGCTACCTCTCTTACCGGAGGGGATGAGGGTGAAAAGGTGGTTAAAGAGACAAGCCATTCCGACCTGGCCATTCAGTTGAAATATTCACAGAAAGTGATGATCGTGCCGGGCTACGGTCTGGCTGTGGCCCAGGCCCAGCATGCCTGCCACGAGCTCGAATCCATGCTTGAAAAAGAAGGGGTCCAGGTAATGTATGGTATTCATCCGGTGGCAGGAAGAATGCCGGGCCATATGAATGTTTTGCTTGCAGAAGCCGATGTCCCCTACGACAGGTTACTTGAGATGGAAGATTCGAATAAAGAATTACCCACTACCGATGTAGTGCTGGTGATTGGTGCCAATGATGTGGTGAACCCGGCAGCCAAGACCGAAACAGGAAGTCCGATTTACGGGATGCCAATTATCGATGTGGAGATGGCTAAAAATGTGATCATCATGAAACGGAGTATGCGAACCGGCTATGCCGGCATCGATAATCCCCTGTTCTATGGTGAAAATACAAAGATGCTTTTCGGTGATGCAAAAGATTCCCTGAATAAATTGAAGGCCGAGATAACCAACGCATAATTTTATAAGTCAACACGTTTTTCTTAAATTAGTGATATATTTTATAAAAATAATATTAGAAATTTTTTAATATTTAACTTGAACCATTTTTAATGGCTGTAAATTTCAAGAATGGTCAGGATTTCCTGAATAAGTTACAACTGGTAACGAATATATTTATCGCTATCCCCCTGGTGGGGTTTATCTATTTATTTCTCAAGATCGCAAACCAGACGTATGATCCTGACCTGCTCACACCGGAAATACTGGTTTTACTGAGGGTAAGCATATTTATGCTGGTGATCATCATCGTATCTCTTGGAATTGTGGCCTTTAACAGGCAGGTTAAGTCATTGAATCCTGAGATGCACCTCAGGGACAAACTGGAACTCTATTACAGCGCAGCCACGACCCGGTCAATTCTGATCGAAGTAGCATCCCTGATCGTGCTGCTGGGATACGCACTTTCAGCTGAAGAGGTATATGTGGCCTATTATGCAATCTGCCTGATCGGTTTCTCCTTAAGCTATCCTACACTGCTTCGAATTGCCAACCAGCTGAGACTGAAAAGAGAGGACAGGGAATTGCTTTTTTCCCGTGACAGGAACATCTGAAACAAAATACCGTAATCTACGGTAATCAAAAACTCATACAGAATAATTAATTTGCCGCCTTAACCAATAAATGGTCAGAATGATAAAGCCGGTAATACTGCTGTCATCAGTTTTGCTTTTCATGTCTTCCTTTTTGGCACTGGCCCAGAATGAAAAAGGTTCCTGCTCCTGCTGTACCGATGATCACAGATCCTTCGATTTCTGGCTTGGAGAGTGGAAAGTTTACGCAGAAGAAAAATTGGTCGGAACCAATACGATACAACTCGACCAGGATAGTTGCCTGCTGATCGAACACTGGCGGTCATCCAATGGAATAATCACAGGTACAAGTTATAATTTCTTTAACCATGCCGAAGATCATTGGGAACAATTATGGATAGATAACCAGGGCAGTAATCTCAAGCTGAAAGGAGGTATTATGGAAGGGAAAATGATCATGTACAGTGATGGAATGATCAGCCGCGATGGAGATGAATATATTAACCGCATTACCTGGACACCGAAAAAAGACGGTTCGGTCCGGCAACACTGGGAAATATCAAAAGACGATGGGGAAACCTGGAAAACCTTTTTCGACGGCCTGTATATCAAAAAAGGGACCGGTTAGATCCCTTTTACTATGGTCTGATTTTTCAGGCAGGATACGATCGCTATATTTTATCCGGCCGTTAAAGGATGATCCCGAAACTGAAGGCATTCAATTTGGGACCGCGGCCTTCGGCATACAATTCACTTAAATCGTAATTGAAAAACAGATCGACCGACTTATAACCGATCACGACTTTCCCACCATACCTGAAGTTGTTAAGATAAAAATTACTCTTATCACGATCTTTTTCCTTATCCCCCTCCTCTTCCCAGACATATTTCGCCCATGAGTCGATGCGGTAACCGGCATATGCTCCCGCACCGATCCGGAAACTGCTTCCATAATAATCCCAGTGGAACAGTCCCCCTCTCTTATTCCCGGAATGGCCAAAGCTGAACATCGGAACCAAATTCAAATTAAGATGTGTCAGAGACAGTTTGCTCTTAATGGGATTGTTCACCTCATTAATTTCGAAGTATACCACCCCTTCATTCCCTTTCATCAGCCGGGTCCTGATATTCTGATACTTGAAATTATACCAGCTTATTCCGACACCCCAGTCCAGGTATAAGGGTCCGGCTACCTTTGTCCGGTTGGTATAATTGACACCCACATACCACGATCCCCAGGGCTTCACAGAATAGAGTTCATTATTTTCATCCGGGAAAGCTCCTTCCTGCAGGTAATTATTCATTCCTGCTTCTATATTGAAATAGTTGTTTGTCCGGTTTTTCCGGCGTGAACGTTCTTTTTCATCTTTCCGGACATCCTTCCTGTCGAATTCAGACCTGATCTCATTTTTGATCTCTTCCTTTATCCGGTCACTCAGGTCATCAAGATCCACCACTATGGTTTTTCCCGGTTCAATTTTCCCTTCTGCTTTCTCCCGCTGATACCGTTCGCCCGAAGGGTCTTCAATTTTCACATAGTGTTCCTCACCTTCCAGGCTGTCCATCGACCGGCTGAGGTCATTGATCATTTCATTCACATCAAATTCAGTGATACGTTTCAGTTCCTGAGGATCATCCACCAGGATCAGTATCCTGCTGTTATTGCCGAAATTGATCACTACGGTGTCCTTATAGGGAAATTTAGGCAAATCAGGGATATCAGCCAATGCCGATGCACCCACAATTGCCACAATACATAATATGCTTATCAGTTTTCTTTTCATCTTTCAATTATTTTGAGTTTTTGCCCTTTCGTTCTTTTATAAATTCAAAAGCAAACAACTGGTCTTTAAATGAACGGATATCGCCCAGCACTTCTTCCGGGTAGACCAGGTTATTCATCTTATCATAGAGTTCTTTTACTTTTAAATTATCCTGATTTTTCTGTGTTCCCGAGGGAATATATTCAATGGAAATGACCAAATTGTTATTATCATCAATATCCTTCGTTTCTGTTTTTCCTCTCATATGGTTTACCTCAGGTTCTACAGCTTCAACTCCAATACCTTTCCCGAGGAATGATTCCGTTTTTTCAGCACCAAGGGCCAATGGAAGCCTTTCCATACCAGATAATGGCTGGAGGTTAGCCGTTTCCCCGGGCACCTGCTCAATTTTTTTAATGCCCTTATCGTCAGAAATACTTTTTTCTTCCCGACTGTTTTCCGCTACTGTATATGCCCGTTTATCGGAAATTGTTCCGGTTTCCTTCAGATTCGGGAACGGATAGGTCTGATCGCTTTCCATAGTTCCGGCATCATCTCCATCCGTCACCGTGAATTCATTGTCCCCTGGATCGGGAAGCCGGTTCGGCGAATTGTTAACCCGGCCCGGACCGGTTTCTCCTGGCTGCAGGGCAGTTCCGGACCCGGATATGGCATTACCGGAAACTGCGCTATCAGACTGAAGGTTTCCGGGATCTTTATGAATTTCAGCCTGCCCGTTATCCGCTACAGTTGAGTTTTCCAAATCAGGAATTATAAAATATAGCCCGGCTGAGATCAAAAGAATAATGGACGCGGCCACAGATATTTTTTTTAGCAAGGTTAGCCGGTGGTGCCGGCTGATCTTTTCTTCAAAAATGGATTTTGACCTGCCGGAAGGTTCAACCTGTAAATTCCCGAGCTTTTTCTGAAACAATTTTTCCAATTTATTATTCTTCATGACTTTTCTTTTTCGTTTCCTGTTGAAACTGTGCAATCTGGCTTCGAAGCAATGATTTTGCTCTGCTTAACTGGGATTTTGAAGCCCCGGTACTGATGTTCAGCATTTCGCTGATCTCCTTATGAGAATATCCTTCCATTACATAGAGATTGAAGACTGTTCTGTATCCTACAGGCAGCTCATCGATCATCCTCAACACTTCCTCCTCCATCAGTATGTCTTTCGCCGTATCATAATCCACCTCCCCTCCTGCTTTGTCAAGCGATACCTCAACGGACATGTTCCTGTTCCTTCGTATATAAGTAAGTGACTCATTGACCATTATCCTAATCATCCAGCCTTCAAAACTTCCTTCTCCCCTGTATTGATTAATCTTATCGAATACTTTCATGAATCCATTAACCATAATATCTTCGGCATCCGGTATACTGGAAACGTACCGCCTGCAGACACCAAGCATCCTGGGAGAAAACCGATCAAACAATTCCCTCTGGGCACTTGTTTTTTTCTTTTTACACCCCCTGATTATATCCTCAATCTTCAAGGACTTTCTGATGCTCAATTTCATCTGTTTTTCTTTTCACCATGATGATGCAGTTTTTAAAAAAAAGGTTGCATCACTTTAATAATAAGGCTCAATTCCTCATTTTTACGGTAATTTATATTTCATTCCAAAAATACGGTTATGATGGATAATAAATTTTTTAATTTTCCGGTTTTGTTTATCGTCTCTGGACCTATGAATATTGAGGCCTTTGTGATAGTGCAATCGATTACCGCCTTTTTAGTACCTCCTGTTATTTAATTAAAAGCATCATTCATGAAATTAAAAAAGATTACGGTCATATTTTCATTGCTGTTCGCACTCCTTTTATTCCCGGGCTGTGAAACGACTCAACAGACTGAGGAACAGGGAGAAGAAAAATCCGGGGAATATATCAGACTGGTTAATAATAAAACAGAAAAAAAGGTAGAAATATATGTCGATCAACAGCATTTTGCTTCTTATTTCTATGGAAAAAACGTGAAGAAACCCCTACTTTTCCCGGTATATACTGCTTCAGGTATACGGGTTACCAGAGGATTCCCACTCGATCCGAATCCCGGTGAAAGAGTGGATCATCCGCATCAGGCGGGGATCTGGCTGAACCATGGGGATGTAAATAACCTGGATTTCTGGAATAATTCCGACAGCATCCCGGAAAATCAAAGGTTAAGATACGGTGCCATTCATCATGAATCCATCGAGACGATAAGGGAAGGCGAAAAAACCGGCTACCTGGAAATTGAAGCCTCCTGGGAAAGGCCCGATGGAAGAACGCTCCTGGAAGAACCCACCGAATTTTATTTTCATGGAGACAGCAACATCCGCATGATTGACCGGATCACCACCCTCACGGCTTCCGAGATCAACGTCCAGTTTGAAGACAGTAAGGAAGGGATGATGGCCATACGGGTGAGAAGGGAACTTGAACAACCCTCGAGTGAACCGGTTACCGTACTTAATGAACAAATGAACCCTGTTCAGGTTGAACCTGAAGAAAATATACCTGCAAACGGATTGTATGAAAGCAGCACGGGTTTAACGGGGGATGCGGTGTGGGGTTCGAGGGCGGAGTGGGTACGGCTCGGGGCCGAGGTTAACGGAGAACCTGTGGGTATCGTGATCATGGACCATCCCGACAACCCAAACCATCCTACCCACTGGATGGCCAGAGGATACGGCCTGTTTGCCGCCAATCCTTTCGGTTCAAAAATATATACCAGAGGCAGAGAATCACTGAATTTTTTTCTGCCCCAAGGTGAATCAGTCGTATTGAAATACAGGATTTTGATATATGATTCTGAAAAGATTCCGGTATCCTCTATCGAGGCGAATTATGAGCGATTCGTCGAAACATATCAATAAGAGCTATGTATGGTATGGCCGGATTCATACCGCGTTCTCCTTTTTTCTGCCGATGCCTTAAAAAATCCGCTGAACCGCTCCATTTTCTGCTGGAAATAGTTTCTGAAAAACATTTTACATTCCGTTTTTATTCTTTTTCAGAAATTCAATCAAAATCGTGCTTTATATCCTGTTTCTGAAATTCGGTCTATAGCCTGTTTTCTATCCTGATCAGAAAAATATTAAGATAACTGCTTCTCAGTAAGCCGCTTCATAGTCTATCCGTAAAATGATTTCAGTTACCTCATTATTCATAACCCTTACGGGATTTATCAGGCCATCCTCTCCATAGCGGTTTGCAAAGAGGCCTTTTGGCTCTTCTACCAGTACCGAGTAAGTGCCCGCTTCCAGTTCAGCACTGAATTCACCCGCTTCATCCGACTCCACGGTCCTGACGGGTTCGGTCTCAAAATCAGTATAAAACACATGCTCAATCTCCCTTACCTGGGACATATATGTGGGGGCGTAGAAATATATTTTCCTTTTTACCGGCTTTCCCTCTACGGGTTCCCTGTCAATACCGGGCATCAGGTTTCCTTCAAACCATAACACACGGCCCCTGATCCCCTGAGAGATAGTATGGTTTACCTTACAGGACATCAATAATACAGGTATCAACAGATAAAGCATATTTTTCATAGGTTTCAATTATTTATCTTTGATATTAAAAACTGATGATTATCATCGTTTACATTCCGGCAGATAACTAATTTAACATCCTATTTATTAAACAACGAAAATTATGAAAATATTTATTATTGCAGTTTTCAGCCTGATGGTCTTATTTTCCTGTAACCAGGCCGGCAAAACCGGGCAATCGCAGGCCACCATGGAAGTGGGTGAAGAAAATCAGGAAACAGCCGATGTAGACCGGGTACTGAGTTCACCCGATGAATACACCGGTAAGCCCGTTAAAGTGGAAGGGCTTGTAACGCATGTTTGTAAACATTCGGGGAAAAGACTTCATTTGACCTCCCCTTCAACCAATCAGATGATCCGCGTGGAAGCTACAGGTGAGATCAAACAGTTTGAAAAGGAACTGGAAGGAAATCATATTGTAGTAGAAGGTATTTTCCACACGCAGGTGATTGATGAGGATTATCTTGCCAGGATGGAAGAAGCAGGCCAAACTGAAATGCATACAGAGCATGGCACTCACGGTGAAGAACCGGAGAATATGGAACGAACGGCTAAAATGAAGCAACAGCTTGAGGCAAGTGGAAAGAATGAAATGATCAGCTACTGGATCGACGGAAGCCATTTCAGGATAAAGGAATAACCTGCAGAATGCACTGGAGGAAAATAAACCGCATACTGCACCGGGATATCGGTTATCTTTTTTTCGGAATGTCCATCATTTACGGTATATCCGGTATTGCACTGAACCATATTGATCACTGGGACCCCAGTTACGCGATCAGAAATGAAACGATTGCCATAGACCCTGACCTGGCGGCCATTCCTGTAAATAAAGAAGAAGCAATGGAGATACTGGACCACCTGGATGTGGACAATAGGTATAAAAGTCATTATTATCCCTCTGACAATATCATCAAGATATTTGTAAAGGGAGGTTCTGTTACCTTATACACCCTTACAGGTGATGGTTTGATAGAAACCATATCCAGAAGACCGGTGTTTTTTGAATTTAATTACCTGCATTATAACAATCCTGGATTTTTATGGACCTATTTTGCCGACCTTTATGGTGGCGGTCTGGTGATCATGGCCCTCACCGGTCTTTTTATGATCCAGGGTAAAAAGGGGCTTAGCGGAAGAGGCAAGTGGTATGTGGCTGCGGGCATCGTTATCCCTGCCATATTTCTGTTGCTCTACCTGTGAAAAAAGACAGCTAGTGCCCGGATTATCGGCGAATTGACTCTTTACGGGGTTTTTAATGCCGAACTCCGCCAAACATCCGATTACTCTTCTGACCGGTTCCAGACACTTCCGAGACCTCAGTGTTGAAAATCAACCGGATTGGATTGCTGAGCTTCGCCAGGGATTCGAAACCTCCCAGAACGGGCCTCTACTTTTTTACCAGATCGGAGGCATAAACCGGTTCCTTTTCCCTGATCACCCGCTGGGAACTTAACCAGATGGTATAGATCCCGATAATCGTTCCGACGGGAATAAAAAGCAGATAGACTATCCCCATGATCAAACCGAGGTTTCTGGCCCAATCCTTTTCCTGGATATAACCTATTCCCGCTATAACGCCGGGTATTGAGGTTATGAGTAAAGTACTCCCCAGGAATCTGCTCATTATGGTTACAAGCTGTACCACTTCCATATCATCAACCACAATGCTCACAATATTCCCTGCTGCCAGCAAAGTGATGCCCCCCAGGAGGTTGATTGCTCCATATGCTATAAATATCGCACCTAATATTTTCTGATGAGTTCTGTATGTTTGTTCTCTCATGACTTTATATATTGTTTTTGACCTTATTCCTTTATAATCCGGCTGCCCGAATAACGTTCGCTCCGTACCCGGGGATCCCCCTTGTAACGGACCTCACTGCCTCCTGAGGCATCGATTTCAAGTAAATCTGAAACATATACCTTTACTTTCGAGGCTCCTGATACTTCCACTTCAGCGTTTTCCACCATGTAATCAAATGCTTCAAGGTTAGACGCTCCTGCAATATTGGCTTTTAGCCGGTTACCTCTGCCGGTTAATGTGAGATTGGATAATCCATTCATATCCACGTCCATATCGTCAACCCGGAAGTCCATCTCAGCGGAAGCGGCACCCGACATATCGATCGATAAAAGGTTCTGTTCAAAACCACTGATCACAGCCCTGGCTGCACCGCTCAACTCGACCCCTTCCAGGTCCGGCATTTTTATATACACTTTTACCTTCTCCCGGTCAGTGTCCCATCTTGAAATATCACGGGTGAAATCTACTTCCAGGTCGTCATTGATCATCCTGACCACCACGTCGTCCAAATCTTCACTTCGACCGTTCAGGATCACCTCCCAGTCGGATCCCTGAACAACCTCCGCATTGAAAATACTGGAGATATCGATACTCCCGAAACCGGAAAGATCGAAACTCCTTGTTTCACTTCCGGTGGTGTTTTCGAAATCCTTTTTCTCTTCCCCGGAATTGTCCTCTTCCTCGCAGGTCAGGCATTCCAGACCATCCTGCGTGAACATCCAGGTATTATTCTCCATCTGATATTCCCGGAATCCATAATAATAGATGGTATTCCGTATGATATGTCTCAGGTCATAATCCATCCTGAATTTCCTGTGATGAGGAATATACAGGGTCATATCGAGGGATTGCCCCCTGAATCTGGCCCCTTCCTTAAATTCAATATTCGAGTTGAAAACGATCATGGAATCCTCCAGCACATAATTATAATTCACCATTTTAGCGTTTTCAATGGCATCCAGCCTTGTTTTCCCTACTGCTTCGAACCGTTTTTCGAGACGGAATACCGAATCTTCATGTCCGCGAAGACGCAACCGGGTCACTTCGTAATCTTCAAGGCCGATATATTTCAGGTCGATCAGCACGGTTTCATAGGGCATATCGAAGGTATCCACTTCTTCATACACACCATCCCTTGCATAATTACCAACCATAGGTGGTATGGTAAAGGCCATGATCACCAGGCTGATGATCCATACGGCAAACAGCGACCAGCCTACCCGTGCATTCAGCAATAACTCTTTGGTGATAATGGATATCCCAAGGATCAACAGGAAGATTTGCGGGATCAACCCTGCAAAGAAACCTGCAATCAGGGGCACTGCGGATATTTCATTGCTTACCAGGTGAATGGGAAAATCGACATATTCCACAAAAAAACCTCCGGTGAAGAGCCCGAAGCCTATGCCAGCGGCAATCAATAAACCAAGAGTCATGGCTATGGCTATCAATACCAGGGCGAGCCCGAATATTACCCGGATGGCCTCCACCAGAAATGCCGCAATCGGGCCCAGTGCTTTCGAAAGAAAATTGATCAATGCCGCGATCAGCCGGAACGGAAAAAGCAGGATCTTCACCCAGATGGATTCTTCCTCATCACTATCGACCCGGAAGCTTCTTTTAATATTGGATTCGATATTCTTAAGGGTAACCGGCTCCCCCTGCATCTCCATTTTATCGGTAATAGTACGGGCTTCAGGCAGAATGATCCATAATATGATATATAGGATCAGCCCCGTACCGCCGAAAAACAGCAATACAACGAATAGCAACCTGACGATCACGACATCAATACCAAAATACATGGCCACTCCGCTGGCTACACCACCCAGCACCTTATCATCGGGGTTGCGGTACATCTTTTTTATCTTTTTTTCTTCCTCGAGTTCATAGGACCCCGGCACTACAATCCATAAAACGATATAGGCAATGGACAAAAGTACAAACATGGAAGGCACAAACCATACGCCAAAGAAGAGTACAATAAAGATCAACCTGATCCATAAGGGATCCACACTGAAATAATGAGCTATACCCGAAAGTACTCCTCCCAGAATTTTCCTGCGTTCATCCCTGCACAGTTTCTTGCTCTGCGGGGAATAGCTTTCGGCAGATCCACCGGAATAGGCCTCTTCACCTTTTTCCTCTTCTGGCTCTTCTTCCATTTCTACCTCCTTGAAATCCTTAATGCCACCCATGGTCGATTTAAGGGCCTCCACATCCTCATCGGTTATCACCTGCTTTCCCTCTTTCAGTTTACCAAGAAAGATCTCCGCTATCCTGTTTTCTATGTCGGCAATGATCTCCGAGGAATCGTCATAGGTAGCAAAATACCGGTGAATCGTATCCAGATACTCCTTGAGTTTATCGTATCCGTCTTCCTCTATGTGAAAAATAATGCCGCTTATATTTATGCTGATATTCTTTTTCATTTCTTGCGGTTTTTAGAATTGGCACCTTTTTTAGTAATAATTTTCATCGTTGATTTATTCAATTCATTCCAGGTCTCATCCAGTTTCTCCAGGAAAGTCTTCCCCTCGTCCGTCAATGTATAATATTTCCTTGGAGGCCCGGAAGTAGATTCAACCCATTTGTAATCCACCAGGCCGGCCTTTCTCAACCTGGTCAGCAAGGGGTATAACGTACCCTCCACCACCATTATCTTCGCCGAGGTCAATTCTTCAAGCATATCCGATGCATAAACCTCCCCCCTGGAAATTATGTGCAAAATACAAAACTCCAGGATTCCTTTCCGCATCTGTACCTGTGTGTTTTCAACTTTCATTATACATAATGTTTAAAATTATCTTCAGTCTAATATACGGTAAAGTACCTTGCATGGCCAAGTACCTAACAAAAAATATTACTATGTATTGAAATTTCTTTATTTTATTTAATATTTTATTGGAAATGTTATATAAAAAAGTCGGATATTGAATAACATGGCATTTCTTTTTTCATTAATTGATGGTCTTCGGGTTACTTAGAAATGTATTTTAGTATTTTTATATGGTGGGTAAAATCATATGGTCAAGGATAATTTTATTGCAAGGATATTGAAGGTGGTTATCATCCTGTGTCTACCGGCGGTTGTCACAATGGCACAGGATAAAACACCCAAATACAGCAATGAATTTTTAAGCCTGGGGGTTGGTGGCAGGGGAATGGCCATGGCCAACACACAAGTGGGCATCTGCGGTGATGTGCAGAGCGGTTACTGGAATCCTGCCGGGCTCACTCATATCGATTCGAAATACCAGGGATCCCTGATGCACGCTTCGTATTTTGCAGGAATCGCCAATTATGATTATGCGGGATTCGCCATGCCTGTAGATTCGCTCAGCAGTATCGGTGCAACCATTATGCGTTTTGCCGTGGATGACATACCCGATACAAGGTTTCTCTACGATGCCAATGGTGCGGTCGATTATGATAATATCCGCTTTTTTACGGCTGCAGATTATGCATTCCTTTTCTCATACGGCCGTCGTATTCCTGTTCTGAAAGATCTCAGGATTGGCGGCAATATTAAGGTCATACACCGGAAAGTGGGTGAATTTGCCAGTGCCTGGGGCTTTGGTATTGATGCCGGAGCGCAACTCCAGATTAAGCAATGGCTCTTCGGGGCCATGTTCAGGGATGTATTCGGCACCTTTAATGCCTGGTCGCATAATGCTGAGCTGGTATCGCTCGTTTACACCCAGACCGGCAACCTTATTCCTGAAAATTCGGTTGAAATCACGCTGCCTAAACTGATCATGGGTGTGGGCTACCAGTTCCGGATCTCGGAAAATTTTGGGGTATTGCCGGCGCTGGACCTGGACCTGACCTTCGACGGAGCCCGGAATGTAGTGTTAAGTTCAGATGTGGTGTCCATCGATCCGCATTTTGGATTTGAACTGGACTACCAGCAGATTGCATTTCTAAGGGGTGGTATTTCAGGATTTCAGGAAATCAAGGATTTCGATGGATCAACCTACTGGACTTATCAGCCCGGTTTCGGATTGGGTGTGAATATTAAATCACTGGCGGTGGATTATGCCTTCCTCGATATCGGGGATCAATCCGAATCATTGTATTCACATGTTTTTTCAATCCAGGTTTCTATTGATTGATGGGGAAAGTCAAAAATATAATAATTTTTATCCTGGTGACAGGTCTGAGCTCCGGACTTACTGCTCAACCCTACGGTCATGAATGGATCGATTTTGACCAGTCGTACTATAAGATCAGAATAGCCCGGGATGGTATTTACCGGATCACTTATGACGACCTGTTGCAGGCCGGTATCATGGATCAGGATCCTGATCCGAGGGATATCCAGGTATTTCACCGGGGAAAAGAAATGGCCATCCAGGTAAGAGGAGAACTGGATGCCTCATTTGATCCGGGGGATTTCATCCTCTTTTACGGTCAGCGCAATGACGGCGACCTGGACAGCCTCCTTTATAAAAATGGTGCCCAGCCCCACGCCTACTACAATCTGTATTCCGATTCATCGGGTTATTTCCTGACCTGGCGGCTTGATGCAGGCAGGGGTAAACGAATACAGGAGATCACGAACACAGATAATATCGACAACCTGCCTCCCGAAAATTACCATAGCGCAAAGGAAATGCATCTTTTTACCGACAACTTTTCCAACGGCCTGAATTATCCGTTTTATGCTACCAACCCGGAGGTTAATGATGCCCGTTTTGATTTCGGAGAAGGCTGGACCGGTACCGCGTACAGGCAGGGACAGACAATAGTCGATACGATAATGAATATAAATAACCGGTATGATTCCGGTCCCGGACCCGAACTTGAAATAATTCTTGCCGGCCGAAACAACCTGTCCCACAATGTAACGGTACAGGCAGGACCTTCCGGGTCGTCACTCCGGGAGATCGGCACGGTGGAATTCGAAAGGCATTATACCGAAACATTCCGGGCTTCATTAGAATGGGCGGATATATCCCCCGGCGGCGAGTTGTATATCAACCTGAACATTAATGGCGTGGACGGCAATGCAGACCGGGTATCGGTTTCCCTGATCACACTCAATTTCCCTCAGGAATACCATACAGGTGGTGCATCTATGAAAAAATTCCGCCTGCAACCCAATCCGGAAAATGAATCCTATATAGAGATCGATGGGATAAACGATCCCGGCACGCTATGGGATATCACAGATCCATATACGATCAGAGAAATAGACTACCCGGCGCCGGGGGGCACTTTGAACACCGTGGTGCCCGGCACTGCACAAGGCAAAACACTTCTCTATACGGAGGACATCTTTCCCATTGATAATCTGAACGCGGTCGAATTCCAGGAGATCAACCCTTCCGGTTATGATTATCTTATGATCTATCACAGGGATTTCACCAGTGGAACACCGGATTATGCCAATCCTGTCGAGGCCTACGTAAACTACAGAAGTTCTGAACAGGGAGGAAACTTCAGCCCTTTGGCCATGGATATCCAAATGCTATATGACCAGTTTCATTACGGTGAAATATCCCCGGCTGCGGTCAGGAAATTCTGCAGATATATGCTGGATAATGGTCAGCCCGAATACCTTTTTTTAATTGGGAAAGGCCTGACCGTAAACCATGATTACTATCGGAACATTGGATCCGCTGAATTTACCAGTATCAAAGACTGGGTGCCCACAGCCGGCAATCCCGGATCCGACATCCTTTTTACCAGCGGGTTAAACGGTTCAGGCATAGCCCCGGCAATCCCAACGGGGAGGTTCCCGGCAAAATCGGCACAGGAAGTAGCCAATTATCTCAATAAGGTGATAGAAACCGAAGAATTCGGGTTTGATGCGCTCTGGAAAAAAGACATCATTCAGCTGAGCGGGGGTATCAGGAACCGGGAACATATCCTTTTCCGCTCGTATATTGAAGAATTCGAGGACAGTCTTTCCGGTCCATATCTTGGGGGGAAATCGATCAATATTTCCAAAACCACGACCAATTCGGTTGAACAGATCAACATTTCGGAAGAAGTCAATAAGGGAAAATCCCTGATCCTGTTTTTTGGCCATTCCGGAGCCAATATTTCCGATATTGAGATTGGTAATGTGTCCAACGATCAGCTTGGGTATAACAACCAGGGGAAATACCCCCTGATCTTCATGAACGGTTGTAATGCAGGCAATATCTTCACCACAAACCTGAGTTTCGGGGAAGACTGGATGGTCGGCGCTGACCGCGGTTCCATAGCCTTTTCTGCTCATGCCGATGCCGGATATACCGACAGGCTTTACAAATATTCAAAACAATTTATAGCTACCGGGTATCAGGATTCCATAAATATTGCCCGCTCCCTAGGATATATTGTCCAGCAGACGGCCAGCCGGTTTTACAATCTATCACCAAAGGCCATGAAAGACAGTGCGCAGGTGGAGCAGACTGTACTCCAGGCCGATCCGGCAGTTAAACTGTTTGGAGCAGGTGAGCCCGATTACAGCATAAATGATGAACAGGTTTTTCTGCAGGGTCCCGGGGGAAGCGTAGTAACGGCTGTGCTTGATTCCTTTTACGTGGCTATGGTGGTTAAAAATTTCGGCAGAACCGATAAAAAACCATTTCAGGTTATGGTAAAACATACCCTTCCCGACGGTACGGTGGATTACCCGGATACCACAACATTCGATCCGGTGTATTACCAGGATACCCTGTATTTCACAATCCGGAACACCGGCCAGGAAATAGTGGGTCAGAACACGTTTGAGATCACGATCGACCCCCTTGACTCGATCGCCGAATTATCTGAAACAAACAACACGGCTGTTTTTCAAAGCATAATTAAGATCCCGGGCACCCAAAACCTGTACCCTTATGATTTTTCCATTGTTCCCGATGATACCGTCACTTTTGTGGCACAGGCCACCGACATAAACAATCTCACCCGGCAGTTTATTTTCGAACTCGATACCACACCGGATTTTAACAGTCCGGGCTTTCAGACCTTTTCGATCCCCGGGAAAAATCTTGTGGAATGGGAGGCCAGCCTTTTCAACAACATACCCCTTTCCGACAGTGTGGTGTTTTACTGGCGGTCCAGGTTCGGTGATGTTCAGGGTCTTGAAACCGGCAACTGGTCCGAAAGTTCTTTTATGTATATCGAGAATGGTCCCGAAGGATGGGCTCAGGCACGGGATCCCCAGCTTTTACAGAATGAACTGAACGATCTTGTTTATGATGAAAACCAGGGCCGGTGGTCCTTTGAAACGATCTCCACAACCATTGAAGTGGTCACTTTCGGGAGGGATCATCCCGATAAAGACTATACGGATGTCAGCCTGGAGATCAACGGCAATCCCTATATTTATGAAACCCGGTTATGCTCCAATAATTCGATCAATGCACTGGCTTTCGACCAAACCACCAATAATCCCTACCTGGTATTACCCTTCGGGGAATTCGATATCCTTGACCGGCGCAGTTGCGGCAGACAACCCCAGGTGATCAATAATTTTCTTAATTCCGAGATTACAGGGCCGGAAGATTACCTTACCCAATACATCGATGCGGTGAATGAGGGAGATTATGTACTGCTTTTCACCATCGGCGAAGTCAATTTTGAATCCTGGCCTCAGCAAATTAAAGATAAATTGCTCGAAATCGGCGCTTCACCAGCCACGCTGGATAGCTTAAAGAATGGAGAACCGTTGATCCTCCTAGGCAGAAAAGGTGAAATGGAAGGTAATGCTACAGAGATCACAGCTACGGATGCCGCAGAGATCCCGCCTACCGAACAGCAGATCAGCCTGAATACCGAAATTGAAGGCAGGGCGACTTCCGGTAGTGTAATTACCGGCACCCTGGGACCTTCCCGCAACTGGGAAACCATGTACAACACGGTTGGTGGAAGGGAAGATCCTGAACAGGAGGATCATCTTTTTACTGTTTATGGCGTAGATGCAGATTTCAATGAAACAATGCTTATCTCAGAAGTTGAATCTCGGGAGCAGGACCTTTCATTTATTGATGCCGCCGTTTATCCCTATCTCAGGATCAGGTTCCGGACTTCCGATACGGTGAATTATACACCGGCCCGTCTCAAGCAATGGATCGTGACCTATCAACCCTATCCCGAAGGAGTGGTGTTACCGGCTGAAAATCAGGCCGTAAAGGATATTGAAAAACAGGAAGGCGAACCATTCCCTGCCCGTTTTCTTTTTTACAATATAAGCCACAAGGCATTTGATGACTCTGCACTTTTTGTACAACATATCCTGGTTAATGAGAACACCCTTTCGCGCCGGACAGACAGCCTGACCATCTCAGCACCTTCTCCACGGGACAGCACCGTGTTTAACATCGATATCAACAGCATACAGATGGCCGGGCCCAATGATCTGATCCTGACTGTAAACCCTAGACGCGTACCGGAGAAATTCTATATCAACAACACCCTGGATCTCCATCAGTTTGCATTGATCGGAAGGGATATGACCGATCCTGTGATCGACGTAACGATCGATGGAAGATATATTCTCGATGGCGAGATCGTATCGCCTTCACCTTTCATAAAAATTATATTCAAAGATGACAACCCCTATCTCCATAAACAGGACACCACCGGCATTCATTTATCCCTGAAAACCCCGGGATCAGGCAACTTTAGCAGCATAGCCTTTTCAGACCCCAACCTGACCTGGTCGCCTGCCTCGGAAGAGAATGATTTTTCAATCGAATACCGGTCACCCCGACTGGAAGATGGTATATACACACTTTCCGTACAGGCAAAGGATGAAAGCGGTAACGAAGTGGGAGAAAAACCCTATGAGATCAGTTTCGAAGTGATCAATGAATCGCGGATCACCCATTTTTACCCGTTCCCAAATCCTTTTTCCTCCTCCACCCGTTTTGTCTTTACACTGACCGGCAGCCAGGTCCCCGAAAGAATAAAGATACAGATCATGACCGTCAGTGGCAAAGTAGTCCGGGAGATCACCCACGAAGAGATCGGCCCCATCCATATCGGGAACAACATCACTGAATATGCCTGGGACGGACGGGATGAGTTCGGCGACCAACTGGCCAACGGGGTTTATCTTTACCGGGTGCTTATCGATAATCCCGGAGAGAATTTCAAACACAGGGAAACGGCCGGTGACGCAGGGTTCAAGAAAGAATACGGGAAATTATACATCCTCAGATAACCAATCCATACTGTCTCACGCCGATTCAGATCCATATTTAAAGGCATTAATACGCGTGATGATACAATCCTTCCACCAGCAGTTACATTCCGGCAAATAGTCCCGTCAACCATTTCATGTTTCATCGGCGAGAAGTCCAGGTTTTATCGGCAGCAAGTCCAGGTTATAGCAGTAATAAAACCAGGCTTTACTGGCAGCAAGTTCATTATTAACGGCAGCAATTCACGGAATTGTATTTCGACCGGGGTTTCCCATTTTGGGAATTTCATCCCCAAAAGAAACGCTGTTTTTTTTTGAATACCTTCTAAACACCCGGCAAGGGGTAAATTCTATTCTGGCATAATTTTTCGACAGCAATACATGAATAAAGAGACTATCATGAAGAAGATAAAAAACCTGATGATCATTGATGACGATGAACTCAACAATTACATTACGGGAAAAATAATTGAACATGCCCAACTGGCGGAAAAAGTCCAATGTTATATATCTGCCAGGAAGGCCCTGGCCTATCTTCAGGCCAACAGTTATAATCAGAGGGGGGATTATCCGGAGATCATATTACTGGATCTTTCGATGTATGGGATGAATGGCTGGGAATTTCTGGACCAGTATGAAATGATCAACCCGGAATACACCGGAAAAATACACTTATTCATTTTAGCTTCTTCAATCATCGAACAGGAACGATCAAAAAATTATGCTTCCGTAAAGGATTACTTTACCAAGCCACTGACCATGAATAATATTGAAAAGATTAGGGGATATATCAATAATAAAGAATCCCATTTACTGGACAGGATCAAGGTATTATTGAATATTTTATTTTGATCCTGGCCGGGCTATCCCCTGACGGTTGATCCTATTTATGGTTTAATTCTTCCAGTGGGGCCAGTTTCTTTTATCTGGCCGTTTTTCCCCTGTCTGTCGATCACTGAAAATCGAAATAATCCTCCTCCTCCAGCCCAACCTGCTCCTCCTCCTTTTCTTCTTTTTTACGGAATATCTCCTTCAGCTCACGGCCTTCTTCCTTCAGGTCTTCCTTTATTTTTTCAGTAACCGCCCTTGTATCATAGGTCACTTTATAATCACTGGCTTTCCCCTGCATTTTAAGGAACAGGTTGGGAGGTCCTGAATCGGTTTCTCTGATCGTTCCGAACCGTTCATCCGGATCTGAACCACGAAACTGATCGAGGGGTATCATGAAATGATATTCAATATCCTGCTCAAAGGTATGCGTTCCATATACAGTAATATTATAAGCACCGGAAATGATTTCCATCTCCGGGATGATCACCTGCCTGTCTTTTATCTGGATGGTGTTCTGCAGATCCGAAAAACGCACATTGCTGAGGTCCTCATTTTTCAAATATTTTGAAAGGGTCTGGATCGGTCTGAAATCTATAAGCTGACCTCGCTTTATCCGGGTTTCCACATGGGTATTCAATGATCCGGGATAAAACTTCAGGTCTTCATCCATAACAAAATAGTTGTTCACAAAGGCATTGATCTGGCCTTTCAGGTTATGGTCCACCAGAAATTTCTGATTAAAATTATTGAACACATAAAACACACTGTCGATATATATATTCTCCAATTGTCCATCCACCAGGAATTCCCGGTATTGCGGATGCTTGCTCTGGATCGAACCGCTCAGGTAAAGTTTGCCCCCCATGGTATTCATTGAAGCATCCTCTACGATCGCGATCTGATCCTTGATCCGCAGTTTTCCTCTTATTTTTTTTCCATGGAACCGTTTCAGGTCAGCGCTTGCCACTTCGCAGTTAAAATCAATATTGAGGCGGGGTGATATACCCAGATGATACCGGCTGTCGTCTGCTTCCCGTTCGTCTTTTCTGTTGGTGAAATCCAGTGTAAACAGTTCATTCAGATTAAGATATTCTGATTTCAGGTCCGCTTCAATACGAATAGGCCGGTCTTTGAACAGGATGTAGGGAATGATATTTTTGAAAAAACCGGATAGATTGAACTGGCTTTCTCCCACCCAGCCGTTCAGGTTCTGAATGCCGAGATCCAGATTATTAAAAACCAGTCTGCCATTAAGATCTTTGAACGGCAGCGGTGTATAGCTGGTAATAAAAAACACATCATGAAGATCTATACCGCCGGCTGCCCTGACATCGCCGGAGTTGTTTTCCCGAAGGCCCCGGAGCGATCCCTGGAGCTGCAGGTTAAAGTGGACATTGCCATCACCGCTTTCAATAGTTTTCACCGGGAAAGTTTCCAGAAGTGACCGGAAATCGAAGTTCCCCTCCAGGTCGAGGTAGGTATGCAAATCCCTGAGATCACGGATTCTGAGGTTGCCTGAAACTTCCTGGTTATCGATATAGCCTCTGAAATTATTGAGTTCAAGGCTGGAAGAATTTATATTACGGTTTTCTCCATTACTGAAATTTCCGCTGAACGAAAGGTTATGGAAAGATTTTTTATAGCCCGGGTAATAGAATTCAACATCCCGGCAGCTGAACAGGAAGTTGATCTCAGGTCGGTTATCTCCTTTTACAGACCCTGTAATGGAACCCTCAAAATCGATATGGCCTTTACTTTTATATTTACCGAGCGGTTTCCTGTATTTTGCGGGAAGCAGGGAAACCAGGGTCTGGATATTATTTTTTGCAGAATTTATCCTTAGGTCGATATACTTTTTCCCTGTAGTTTCAATGGATCCATTCATTAGATAATGGTGGTTATTCAGGAAGAAATCTGACTTGTTAAAATCGATCCTTTTTACAGAAAGGTTATAGGCGAGCTCGGTTTCCAGGTCAAACTCACGGTTCTGCAGATAGGAAGTGCCGTTAATCAGCAGGGTATCCAGTTTGGCTTTTCCACTGACAGAGATCAGGATATCTTCATTTTTCAGCCGGAGGTTATTATCGAGCGGGTCTGCATATACGGATACGTGTACATTCTGACCCAGGTCGGAATAATTTATATTTGAATTAACAAACCGGATTCTCTGAATGGCCAATTCGGGGAGGTTACGGGATTGTTCACCGGAGAAGTTTCGGGATTCAATAATGTTAAAATTCCGGGTTCCATCATTTTGGACAGCTAGATTGAAAACCGCATTCCGGAATTCTATCGACCTGACCGTATATTTTCTGAAGGGCAGGTAAAGAATATTAAATGAAAAACCGATCCGGTCGGCGGTGCAGAGGTAGTCGTGAACAAGTGGGGCTGATTCATGGATCTTCACCTTATCGAGTTGCAGAGAAAGATAGGGAAAATTCGACCAGAGGTCCAGTTGGATACGTTCGGTTTCGACTGGTGTATTGATATGCTGATTGACCTTTTCGACGAAGATTTCAATGATCTCATTACGGTAGAAATAAGCCCCTGCGAGCGACATACTGATGACCAGGAGGATCACACCCACGGTAATGAGAATAATATTTCGTATTTTTTTTAACAACACCACCTGTTAATACACATTGCAATAATAACTGATCCGGTTATAATAACGGTTATAGTACAAGAATCTTTCCAATTTATTATTTATGGAAAAAATATTTACAAAGTATTTGTTGCAAACCATTTATATAATAGTTTTGCAATCCGTTTTCAGATGGAAGATGGAAGATGGAAGATGGAAGATGGAAGATGGAAGATGGAAGATGG
>CAZIXF010000056.1:34871-36405 GCA_964543195.1 uncultured Roseivirgaceae bacterium | reverse complement strand
TCCGTTCATTGGTTTAGCGGTTAGGTTACCACCCCAACCGGTCCCTAACACCTAACACCCTACACCCTACACCTTACACCCGGTCCCCGGTCTCCGGTCTCCGGTCCTTTCACCTTCCACCTTCCACCTTTCACCACCCTCCATCCTCCATCCTCCATCTTCCACCTTCCACCCTCCATTTCGTTCATCGGTTCCTCCGTTCATTGGTTTAGCGGTTAGGTTACCACCCCAACCGGTCCCTAACACCTAACACCCTACACCCTACACCTTACACCCGGTCCCCGGTCTCCGGTCTCCGGTCCTTTCACCTTTCACCTTTCACCTTTCACCATCCTCCACCCTCCATCCTCCACCCTCCACCCTCCATCCTCCATCCTCCACCCTCCATCCTCCATCCTCCATCCTCCATCCTCCACCCTCCAACATACCGCCTACTGCAAATTGCCGATGTTTTTTTACCGGCATTTGATTTGAGTGTAAAAACTATTATATTCGATATACGTATATACTTTAGTAATGAATACGTATAAGTAATTCTCATGGAAACAAAACTTACATTACGACTTAATAAGGAAGTAGTAGAAAAGGCAAAAAAGTATGCTCAACAGAATAAAACATCATTATCCAGAATGGTAGAGAATTTTTTTAAACAAATCCAGAAAACGGAAAAGAGTGAATACGACACATCTCAAAATATAAGATCTTTAAAAGGTATTCTAAAGGATAACAGGTCCGATGAAGATATTAAAAGGGAGTATTATGAAAACAGGGTTAAAAAACATTCTTCCTGACATTGAAAATTTTTATTGATACGAATATTGTTCTGGATGTATTTTTAAACCGGTCCGGATTAGTCGATTCCTCGGAAAAAATATTATCTCTTGATCTGAAGCAACATGAATTAGGCGTCAGTTTACTTACATTTACAACCGGGTATTATCTATTGTCCAGGGAAAACACATCATCGCAATCTCTTAAATACCTTGTTCAATTACGCAAATCAGTCATTATGTTGCCTGCTTCACAAAAGGTTTTGGATCAGGCCTTGAATTCGGATTTTAAGGATTTTGAAGATGCTATTCAGTATTTCACAGCCATTAACAATTCATATGAGATGATATGTACCCGGAATGTAAAAGACTATAAGGACCCGGAGATCCCGGTATTAACACCCGAAGAGGTCCTGTTAAGGATTTGAGTCGCAGCCCTTCAGGGGGCTAGCCCCCTGAAGAACTGATTAACCCAGACAGAGTTGAGGTTACACTCCCGGCTGCAACCCTGGACAGAGTTGAGCTTACACTCCCGTCCCCCGTCACCGGTCCCCGGTCCCCGGTCCTACACCCTACACCCTACACCCTACACCCTACACCTTACACCTTACACCCGGTCCTCCGTCACCGGTCCCCGGTCCCCGGTCCTCCACCCTCCACCATCCTCCATCCTCCATCCTCCACCTTCCATCTTCCATCCTCCATCCACCATCCTCCATCCTCCATCCTCCACCCTCCATCCTCCACCTGTACCTACGTATTTC
>CAZIXF010000056.1:23642-34771 GCA_964543195.1 uncultured Roseivirgaceae bacterium | reverse complement strand
CATCCTCCATCCTCCATCCTCCACCCTCCATCCTCCACCTGTACCTACGTATTTCTACAATTCATCCCCTGAATCCGACGGTTCGGTCACCTTTTTTTCATTAATCCATCCCATCAGGCGAATTTCACGGCGGAAAAAAAGATAATACCATGATGTTACGATATCTTCTTCTCAGCCTGATCCTGTTTTTACCTGGCCCGGTGGTGAGTGCCCATGCACAGCTCCCCGACTCCACTTCTCCCCAACTTCATACATCACCAGATCGCCAGATCACTACATCACCATATAATAAGGTCACCACATCGCTCAATCGGCACATCACCAAATCACCATATTATAAGGTCACCACATCGCTCAATCGGCACATCACCAAATCACAAAATAATTCATCTCTCTCCGGCACCGTTACTGATACCCGGGGCAATCCCATCCCCGGTGCCAACGTCTACCTGGTCGACACCTTCGACGGCACTTCCACGGACGAAAAAGGCCGGTTCCGTTTTACCACGGAAGAACAGGGCCGCCAGAGGCTGGAAATTACGGCCATCGGTTTCGCCACCCGTAGCATGACCATCGACCTGGATCAACAGTCCGCCCCGTTAAAGATCGTCCTGGAAGAAAAGCCCATGGAACTCGAGGAGCTGCAGATCACCGCCGGCCTGTTCGAGGCAGGCGACCGTAAGAAATCGGTGGTGCTCAACCCGGCCGACATCGTCACCACGGCAGGCGCCACCGCCGATATACCCGGCGTGATGAATACCCTGCCCGGTACCCAGGTGGTGGGCGAACAGGGCCGCCTGTTTGTCAGGGGAGGGACCGGCCGGGAAACAAAAAATTTCATAGACGGCATGCTGGCGGCCGATGCCTATTCGCTTTCACCGGAAAACATCCCGTCACGGATGCGTTTTTCACCTTTTCTTTTTTCCGGAACAGCTTTCAGCACGGGAGGTTATTCCGCGGAATACGGGCAGGCGCTGTCCGGCACGCTTATCCTGGAGACCGATGACGAACCGGAGCAGACCCAGACCGACCTGTCGCTGATGTCGGTGGGAGGGGGGGTGGCCCAAACCTGGAAGGGCGAAAGCCGGTCGCTGTTCGTGGAGACTTCCTACAGCAACCTGACACCCTATTTCAGACTCGTTCCCCAGAGAAAAGACTGGGAAAAGGCGCCCCGGTCATGGCAGAATACCCTGATGTTGCGTAACCGGGTAGGCGGAAAGGGTAATCTGAAAATATTCTATACCAATGACCTTTCATCCATGTCGCTACGCCAGCCTTCATTTCTGGATGTGAACGATACCCTTCCCGTGACGCTGGATAATACCTATCACCTGGTCAATGCCAATTACGATTCCCGGCTGAACGACCGCTGGAAGATCTATTCCGGCGTTTCCGGGACCTGGGTCGATAATTCCGGCGATATGACCGTGTTTGCCAGCCGCGACCGGTCTCAGATCCTTCACTGGAAATCATGGGCCTATTACGATACGGGCGGTAAAACCGGGTTTAAGTTCGGGACCGACCAATACCTTGTGCGTCATGAGGCCGGTCTGGACTTTTCCGGCGACAGCCTCCATGCTAATCATTCCCATACCGGCAACTCACCTTTCAATCATTCCCATACCGACAGCCTCCGTTCTTATAATTTCTACACAGGGAGCCTCCGTTTCGATAATGCCTGGGCCGACTGGCTTCCCGCCGTCTTTGTGGAGGCCGATATCGATATCGCGGATAACCTGGTCGCCAGGACCGGTTTACGGACCGGATATTCCAGTCTCTCACGGCAGCCTTCGGTTTCACCACGGTTTTCACTGGCTTATCGCACCGGCGAACACAGCCAGGTGTCCCTGGCCTCGGGCTGGTATACCCAGCGCCCGCAGCGTGAGTACCTGGCCGTAAACGAGAGATTGATCGATGAAAAAGCGTTCCATGCCATAATCAATTATCAATGGAGCTGGGGGCGCCGGACGTTCCGGCTGGAGCTTTATCATAAACAATACCTCGACCTGGTCACCTTTGCTGACCGGTACAGCTTTGAGCCCGCATCGTATTCCAACAGTGGCAGCGGATATGCCCGGGGCGCTGATGTGTTCTGGCGTGACAGCGAGTCGATTCCCTACATGGACTACTGGATTTCCTATTCCTTCATGGATACGGAAAGGCTGTACCGTGATTTTCCGGTGAAAAGCATACCCGGCTATGCTTCGGAACATAATTTTTCGGTCGTAACCAAATATTTTGTCCCGGCGTTACGGTCACAATTCGGTCTCAGCTACCGGTTTGCCAGCGGCCGGCATTACGACGATCCCAACCGGGAAGGTTTCAACGAGGGGATCACACCGGCCTATCACGACCTGAGCATGAACTGGAGTTTTCTTGTCAGGACAAACTTTATCGTGCACTTTTCGGTTACTAACCTGCCGGGTCGTGATCATGTATTCGGTTATATGTACAGTGAGGTACCGGGTGAGGACGGGCGGTATGACGGCGCACCGGTCAGGATGGAAGCGAAAAGATTCCTGTTTCTGGGTGTGTTCTTCACGCTTTCTAAAGACAATACAACCAATCAATTAAGGAATTTATGAACCTGAATATGAATAATATGGAATTTGAGATCAATAGCCCATCGTCTATGGAAGACAGCAAGTATATTGCGTGCCGCGGTCAGAAGTCAGAAGTCAGAAGTCAGAAGTCAGAAGTCAGAAGTCAGAAGTCAGAAGTCGGATGTCGGAAGTCGGCAGTCGGATGTCTGCGGTCAGCGGTCGGCAGTCAGATTGCATACCGCATATTTCCTGCAGCGAAGACCAACAACAGATTCCTGCAGGAGCTTCATGGTATATCAAATACAAAATCACAAATCACAAAATTCAATTACCAAATCACAAATCACAAAAATCAAATTTCAAAATGCTAAAAGCTACACCCTACACCCTACACCCTAAACCATAAACCATAGACCCCAAACCCTAAACCCAAACAAAATGAAACACTCAAAAAACAAAAGACGCCAATTCAGACTCGACTTAACCGCACTCCTGCTCAGCCTTTTGCTTATGCAGATGATCCCGGCCTCGGGGCAGTCCCCGATCGAAAAAGGGATCGGGATCTTCGAGGACGGGAATTATTACGGTGCGGAACGGTTTTTTACCGCATATACCGAAAACCACCCCGATGATGCCCTGGGTTATTATTACCTGGGCCGGGTGTATAACGCTACCGGTAAATTGAAGGAAGCTGCCGGCAGGTTCGACAAGGCAGTTGGTCTCGCCCCGGAAAGCTCGCCCATTCATACCTGGCGTGGGATCAACTATATCCAGCTTCTTTCGGAGGTCGACTTCCTGAAGCAGGGCCTGTATGCTTCCAGGGCACAAAATTCGCTTGAAAGCGCCGTGGCGCTCGATTCCTCGAATATAGAGGCCCGCGTTTGGCTTGCGGGTTATTATGCCAATGCCCCTTCTTTTGCGGGAGGCAGCCGTGAAAAGATGGAAGAACAATTCGAAGCGGTTTTCCGGATGGACCCGGACAACAAGGGCGCCCTGCTTCAGCACGGGATCTTTTTAACGCAGTTTGAGGATTACGACCGGGCCATGGACTCGTTCAACCGGTTACTTAAGCTGGACAATGCGTTTTTCCCGGCTTATCTGCATATCGGGAAGCTGAGTGCTGAGAGCGGCAAGTTTCTTACCCGGGGTGAGATGGCACTGTTGAAATTCACGGGTGAAGCCGGTGATGACTTCGAAGACAGCATGGCGGAGGCCTGGCATTTGCTGGGAGAGATCCACCTGCACCGGGATGAGCCGCAACAGGCACGCCGGGCCTTTGAAAAAGCCGTGAAACTGGATCTGGAAAATAAAGAATATCGCCGGTCATTGGAGAATATTTTATAAATTGGTGCCGGAAGAAGGAGCCGGAAACCACTGACCGAATAACTGAAAAAACGAATAAACGAATAAGCGAATAACCGAATGAATGAAATGGAAAATGGAGGATGGGTGATGGAGGATGGAGGGTGTGGAACACTACACCCTACACCTTACACCCTACACCCTAAACCAATGAACGATTGAACCAATGAACTCACCATCCTCACCGAAACCACCGAAACAACATGTGAAGGAAGGCCTGCTTATCTTTGCCGGCGCCTTCCTGCTGATCATGGCATTTTTTTATTTCAGCCGGGATACCGGGATGGAAACCTTTCTGCTGATCGCCTCTTTCAATGCGACCATGTGGCTGGTCATGTGGAAGGGCAATGAGATCATTGTCGAGGTGATCGATCGCAGGATCTCGTGGCTGAGGTACCCGGGCCGGAGGCTGACGGTGGGCCTGGCCGCCATGCTTATATATGTGCTGGCCGCCTCGGCTGTGATCACCCTGCTCTTTTTTGCCATCAGCGGCGGTTTCTCCGATTGGGGAAGGATCTACAACTCGATAGTAGAATCGGTAAGGATATCGGTAGGGATCACCATCGTGGTGATGCTGATCATTTACAGTTATTCTTTTTTCAAATCCTGGCGACAGGCGGCCATCAATGTGGAACGCCTCAAACGCGAATCGATCCATTCGAAGTATGAGGCCCTGAAAAACCAGGTCAACCCCCATTTTTTATTCAACACCCTCAACGCGTTGTCGTCCATGATCTATGAAGATCCGGACCGGGCGGTCAGGTTCCTCAACCGGTTTTCGGATGTATACCGCTACGTGCTCGATTCCAGGGAGAAGGAAGTGGTGCCCCTGCAGCAGGAAATGGATTTTGTGCGTTCCTATATTTTCCTTTTGCAGGCCCGTTATGAAGAAAACCTGCATGTCGGGGTAACCGGTGATTTTGATACCGGCTATGTGGCGCCCATGGCTGTTCAGCTTCTTGTGGAAAATGCGGTCAAGCATAATGTGGTGTCGGATGAACATCCGTTGACCATCCGGATCGACAGGAAGGATGACCGGTTAACGGTCGAAAATTCGGTTACGCTGAAAAAAGCAGGTGGCGGTAAGAACGGCATGGGGTTGGACAATATCCGGTCGCGTTACAGGATACTGAGCAACAGGGAAGTGGTTATCGAGGGCGGGGACCGGACCTTCCGGGTGACCCTGCCCGTACTTGAAATGGAGAACGTATGAAAGTGCTATTGGTAGAAGATGAAAAAGCGGCGGTCAGGCGTTTGTCGGACCTGTTGAAAGCCATGCGGCCGGAAATGGAGATCACCGCGGTGCTGGATACGGTTAGCCGCACCGTAGACTGGTTTGAACGGAATGATCCGCCCGGTCTGGCTTTTTTCGACATACATCTGGCCGATGGCAGCAGTTTCGGGGTGTTCGAACGCGTGGCGGTGGAATGTCCGGTGATCTTCACTACGGCATACGATCAGTATGCCCTGAAGGCTTTCGAGGTGAACAGTATCGATTACCTGCTCAAACCCATAGACCGGGATAAGCTTCAGCGGGCCCTCGACAAATTTGACAGGATGGGGCCGGGTAGCAGGCAGCCTGGCCAGGAGCGGCTTCTGAATATGCTCGAATCATTGCGGTCGGGGGATTACAAGGAGCGTTTTATTGTGAAATACGGTGAGCATCTCCGGCCGGTGCCTGTGTCGGATATCGTTTGTTTTTTCAGTGAAGCCAAAGCCACATTTTTCGTCACCCGTGAAAATCGAAAATACCTCGTCGATTACTCGCTCGATCAGATCGGGTCGATGGTCGATCCTGCTGAGTTTTTCCGGATCAACCGGAAATTCATTGTGCGCCTTGATGCGATAAAGGATATCGTGGTCTGGTCCAATTCACGCTTGAAGCTGGTGTTGAACCAACTGGAGGATCCGGACCTGGTCGTGGCCCGCGAGAGGGTGGGGGCTTTCAGGGAATGGCTGGACCGGTGATTCCATCCTCCATCCTCCATCTTCCATCTTCCATCCTCCATCCTCAATCTTCCATCTTCCCTCCCCTCTGCACCTTTCACCTTTCACCTTTCACCTTACACCCTACACCTTACACCCTACACCTTACACCTTTCACCTTACACCTTTCACCCCAAAACCGGTCTTCCGTCCCCGGTCTCCGGTCCTCCATCTTCCATCTTCCATCTTCCATCTTCCATCTTCCCTCCCCTCTGCACCTTACACCTTTCACCTTACACCCGGTCTTCCGTCTCCGGTCTCCGGTCCTCCATCTTCCATCCTCCATCCTCAATCCTCCATCTTCCATCCACCATCTTCCATCCCCTCTGCACCTTACACCTTACACCCTACACCTTACACCCTACACCTCACCCTTCCGCTTCCACCCGGGCCTTGATCACCAGCCGCTGTGTGGGATTCTGAGGGTCGTTGGAAAACACCGAGATGGACTTATGCTGCAATCCCCTCCGCCCCCTGGAGTTGAAGGTGACCTTGATCTTGCTCGACTCGCCGGGTTTCAGCGTCGTTTTTTCAGGTGCCGTGGCTGTACAGCCGCAACTGGCCCGCGTATCGCGGATATTCAGGTCGCTTTTGCCGGTGTTGGTGAACACAAACTCGGTGGTCACCTTGTCGCCCTGCTGGATGGTGCCGAAATCATGTTCGGTATTTTCAAATTCCAGCTTAGGGGCCTGTTCAAGCTGTTCGGCGGTCATGGGAGGGAAATATTCCTCTATCGAAGCCACCGCCCTGAAATCCTTCATGCTATTTTCAGCTTCATCGGTTTTCAGTACCACCAGGTCCGACACAAATCCCAGGCGCTTATTATTGGTGGGATCATAGACGACATTGATTTTTCCCAGGGTTTTGGGCTGTATGGTCCGGGGTTCCACCTCTACACGGATATGACCGGGGGCCCTTACTTCTTCAAGGAAAGTGATCGGGCTGTCGGAGTCGTTATACACATCCCACGATTTCGCTACCGGTTTTTCGGTGGTGATCCTGCCGAAATTGAAAGATCGGTATTTTACCCGGATGCCTCCCATCACGGTGGGATAATCGTCGGCGATAGTCCTGGGCTTGGGCTCCACGATCCCTTTAATATAGATCCTTTCCACCGGTGGGTTGGCGTTGGTGGTGATGGTCATTGACTTGTTGAAAGCTCCCGGGCGCCGCAAGGGGTTGAAAACCGCTTTAACGAAACCCGTCTTGCCCGGCATGACCGGCTCCTTGGTCCAGTCGGGTGTGGTGCAGCCACAGGACGGCCTTACGTTCTGTATGACCAGTGGCTGTGTGCCGTCATTGATGAACTTGAATTCATAGGTCGCGTTTCCCCCGTCTTCTTTGATCTTGCCGAAATCATGCGTGGTTTTTTCAAATTTAATGGAAGGGCCGCTCGACTGGGCCTGGACCCGGATAAGGCCGGCGATGATAAAAAGAACAAATAAATATCTGAGTTTCATGATTATGCAGTTATAGTCCCCTATATATTGATTATAACAAATGTACTAACATTCTTACTTTACGAATAATTTGAAAGGATATTTCACCCCATACAGTATATTTTTTTACTTATTTTTGTACAAAAATTGTTCCAGATGGCAAGAATACTTACAGGGATACAAAGTTCGGGAAGACCCCACCTCGGAAATATACTGGGGGCTATTAAACCGGCGATTGAATTGTCCAGGGATCCGAAGAACGAATCCCTGTTTTTCATAGCCGACCTGCATTCGCTCACCTCCATAAAAGATCCGGAAACCCTTAAACACAACACCTACTCAGTGGCCGCCGCATGGCTTGCCTGCGGGTTCGATACGGAGAAAAACCTTTTTTATCGGCAGTCGAGGGTGACGGAAGTCTGTGAGCTCACCTGGTTCCTGAATTGTTTTACCCCTTTCCCGATGCTGGCCAATGCCCATTCCTTCAAGGAAAAGTCGGACCGGCTGGCGGATGTGAATGCCGGGCTGTTTACCTACCCGGTCCTTATGGCCGCCGATATCATCATGTACGATGCCAATTATGTGCCGGTAGGAAAGGACCAGAAGCAGCACCTCGAAATGACCCGGGATATTGCCAGTGCCTTCAATAAGCGGTATGGCGAAACGTTTGTGATCCCGGATCCGATCATCAATGAAGACCTGATGGTGATACCGGGAACCGACGGCCAGAAGATGAGCAAGTCCTATAACAATACGATCGATATTTTTCTGCCTGAAAAGAAACTGAGAAAACAGATCTTGTCGATCGTGACCGACAGCACCCCCCTTGAAGAACCCAAGGATCCCGACACCTGCAAAGTATTTGCCCTTTACAAACTGCTGGCCGATGAAGCGCAAACCGAAAAGATGAGGCAGAATTACCGGAGTGGCCATTACGGTTACGGGCATGCCAAGCAGGCATTATTCGAGCTGATGCTGCAAACATTTGAGCAGGAGAGGAAGCTCTACGATCAGTATATCAATCATATCGATGAGCTTGAAAAAAGGCTGCAGGAAGGCGAGGAGAGAGCCCGTGAGATCGGCCTGGGCGTGTTGAACAAGGTAAGGGAAAGGCTGGGTTACCGGTATTGAGAGCTCTTTGCTTGCAGTGTGTCTGCGGACACACTGCAAGCAAAAAAAGTCTCATTCCGCTCTCCAGATCTCTTGCCGGTGGGAATCATTGATCTGAAGCAGTATCCGCGGCGGGCCGGGCACCAGCACCAGCCGGGTGAGTTTATCCGGATGGTTTTCCACCTCCACGATCACCCCTTCATTCAGATCGACATCGAACCGGGTTTGACCATCTTCTTTTTTGACCTCGTATTTATTGGCCAGGTAGGCTATCGGCAATAACACGTCATTTTCCGGGCAGAATTCTTCATGTACTGACCTGAACGCCTCTTCGAGGTGTTGGCCGTGTTCTTCCAGAAAAACATCTTCCATATTATGTAGTTCCTCTTCTACCGCATCATAGGCAGGGTCGTTGTAATCGAGCCGGCTCAGCTCGTTCTTTTTAAGTACCAGCGCCACCAGGTCATCATTCAGTTTGTCGGGTTCCATTTAAAAAACTTTATTATTCAGCAATAATTTTTTCCTCTGATCTCTCCTTTCAAAATAATCATCACTATATTAAATTGGTACGATTATTTTAAATATTTTTAATATTATAAAAAAACGAATCATAAATAATTTTTCTGAACTTATAAAATAAAAAATACATCATGGATAAGGCGATCGTTGATAAAGCTCAAAAATGGTTGAACAGCGATATCGACCAGGATACCCGGCGCGAGATAGAGAAAATGATGGAAAACAAGGGAGATGAACTGGTCGAGGCATTTTACAAGGATCTGGAGTTCGGTACGGGTGGCCTGAGAGGGATCATCGGCACCGGTTCGAACCGCATAAATAAATATACGATTGGAGCCGCCACCCAGGGACTGGCCAATTACCTGAAGAAAGTGTATCCCGGCGAAGATATCAGTGTGGCTATTGCGTATGATTGCAGAAATATGAGTGATGTATTTGCCTCGAATGCAGCCACCGTATTCTCCGCGAACGGCATTAAGGTGTATTTTTTCAAGGATCTCCGACCCACGCCGGAACTGTCTTTTGCCATCCGGCATTTTGGATGCAAAAGCGGTGTGGTGATCACGGCTTCGCATAATCCCAAGGAATATAACGGGTACAAAGCCTACTGGAATGATGGTGCCCAGATGATCTCCCCACATGATATGAATGTGATCGAGGAGGTGAACGGGATCAGCGATTTCAGCCAGGTGAATTTCAACCGCAACGATGAACTCATTGTGGAGATCGGGGAGGAGATCGACAAAGCCTACCTCGATGAGGTGGTGAAGGTGGTGCTTTCGAAGGAATCCATAAAAAAACAGTCTGATCTGAAGATCGTTTTTTCGTCCATCCATGGTACCGGGATCACCCTGATCCCGCAGGTTCTGGAAAGGATCGGTTTTACTCAGGTGACCGTAGTGGAGGAGCAGGCTGAACCCGATGGCAATTTCCCAACGGTGGTCTACCCGAATCCCGAAGAGGCCGAGGCCATGGACCTGGCCCTGGATCATGCCCGCAACATCGATGCCGATATCGTGATGGCGACCGATCCCGATGGCGACCGGGTGGGTATTGCCGTTAAAAACCATCATAACGAATGGCAGTTGCTGAACGGCAACCAGACCGGCGCATTGATCATCTACTATCTCCTCCGGCTCTGGAAGGAAAAGAACAAGCTGGATGGTAATCAGTATATCGTAAAAACGATCGTTACCACGGATCTGATCAGTGAAATTGCGGGTCATTTTGACGTGGAATGTTACAATACCCTGACCGGCTTCAAGTACATTGCCGAGATCATCCGTAACCTGGAAGGAAAGAAAGAATTCATTGGCGGGGGAGAGGAAAGTTACGGCTATCTTATCGGCGATTTCGTGCGCGATAAGGATGCGGTGAGTGCCTGTGTGGTCATCGCCGAGATGACGGCCTACGCAAAGGACCGGGGCATGAGCCTGATGGACATGCTGATGGAGATCTACCAGCAGTTTGGATTTTACAGGGAAAGGCTAATTTCGATCACCAAGAAGGGAAAGTCGGGTGCCGAGGAGATCCAGAATATGATGGTCGACCTCAGGAAAGATCCTCCCTCCATGCTGGCCGGCTCGAAGCTTATCCGGGTCATTGATTACAAGTCGGGCATCGAGAAGGATTTGGTGTCGGGCAGTGAAAAGGAGATCGATTATCCGGGCTCGAATGTACTGCAGTTTTTCACCGAAGACGGCACCAGAGTCTCGGCAAGACCTTCCGGCACGGAACCCAAGATCAAATTCTATTTCAGTGTAAAAGGGGAGTTAAGGGACAAAGCGGTCTACGATGAGGCGCTCCAGCAATTGGAAAACAAGATCGACACGGTGATCAGCGACCTCGGGATTTAACTCATCGTATGACTTTCATACTCCACTCATCGTATGACTGCGAGTCATACGATGAGTAATCTCCAAATCTCCAAATCTCCAAATCACCAAATCACCAAATAAAAATCACTCATTCACTCATTCATAAATCACCAAATAACTAAATCACAAATCACCAAATCAACCTGCACCCTCACATTCTTCACCCGGTCCCCGGTCTCCGGTCTTACACCTTACACCCTACACCTTAAACCTTACACCCAACACCCCTTTCACCCCAAAACCGGTCCTCCGTCCCCGGTCTCCGGTCTTCCGTCCCCGGTCTCCGGTCCTCC
>CAZIXF010000056.1:14598-23542 GCA_964543195.1 uncultured Roseivirgaceae bacterium | reverse complement strand
CCGGTCTCCGGTCCTCCGTCTCCAGTCCTAAACCCAACACCTTTCACCTTTCACCCGGTCTCCGGTCCTCCGTCCCCGGTCTAACCCTACACCCTACACCCTAAACCCTAAACATAAACCCTCACCCAATATCAAACTCCCGCTATCCGATTCTTATACTCCTTGAGCGCATCATCCAACCGTTCGTGGGCGGTGGTGTCGCCGGGCACATTATGCGAGGGATGGATGTACAACTTCACACCCCGCTCTTCCAGGATCTCCGCCACGGTAACCACGGTCATCCATACGGTCGTGACGAAACCCATCGTGGATACCGGGCCCACCTTGTCGAAATGGTTCTTCAGCGGTACCGATGCATCGTTCACGGGCACACAGGTATCCACAAGCACGTCCGCCAGGTCGAAGAGGGTCTTGCCGCTGCTGTGACGGCTTTTTTTGCCCTTTGCCTCGGCCGCCGAGCCGTAAACGATCACCTTCATGCCCTGTTTTTTGGATTCCAGGGCAATATCGATATTCACCGGGTTGATACCCGTATGGGAAAAAAGCCACATGCAATCACGCGCATCGAAATTCCAACCTTCCATGATCTTATTGCCGTAACCTTCCACCCGTTCCAGGAACACGAACTGCTGAACGCTCATGCCGCCTACGATATTGGTGAAAAAGGTGAGCGGAAGCTCGATCATCGGATGAAAACCCACAAATCCCCCTATTCTGGGATACATCTCCTCGATGGGAAGGGTGGCATGGCCGCATCCAAAAGTATGGACCCATCGTTTCTGTTCGATGGAATCCGCCATGAGGGTGGCGGCCTCTTTTATCTGATCGATCTGCGTGTTTTCGATATGCTGCATCACATTGCGTGCATTGTTTAACCATTCTATTGCTAACATAATATTCCGTTTATTTTAATTGTTCTTGTTTTTTTTCATGGTAATGATGATCAGGATCAGGGCGGTGGCACCGATAAGGACCAGCATGAAAGGAAGCACACGGATACCCCATAAACTGCTGAACACACCCACCAGGTAGTTGACCAGGCTGTTTCCCAGCAGGGCCCCGGTAAAGGCAATACCGAAAGCGGTGCCCGTCCAGCGCGCAAACCGGTCGCCGATAAAACCAAGTATCACGGGAAATCCGGCGGCCAGGCCGAAGCCGAACAGGATGAGCGAGATGATCATCCAGAAGTTCTGGCCAGGCAGGCTCATCACAAGGCTGCCGAATATGACCAGGGTAATGGAGATATACAATACTATTTCGGCTGAAAAACGGTTTAACATAAAACCGAGCGCAAACCGGCCCAGGGTAAAGGTGATCACAAACACCGTCAGGTAAAAAAGCGAGGTTTTTTCGGGTATCGCTTTGGTCTCGATCAGGAAAGTGGTGGTCCAGTTATTGACCATCGATTCCATGCCTCCCTGGAAAAACAGGATCAATGCCATGAGCAGCAGGATCGAGTCGCGCAACAGGAAGCCGATGTTCTTTACCGAGATCCCTTCCACCTGTTTGGCAGCCGGATACTGGATACCCAACAGTAAAATGACCGGAATGAATATCGCAATACCCAGCCCGAACAGGATCTGATCGTAGGTAAACCATCGTTCGAGTGATCCCAGCAGGACCGGCATACCCAGCGAGCCCAGCCCGAAAAATACACCCATCAGGCTCAGGTTGGCGCTCTTGTTCTCCCCGGCATCTTCACTGAAATCGGATATCAACGAACTGGTGGCCCCGTTGATCATGCCACCGCCCCATCCGATAAGGAATAAGGCAATGCCCAGATGAAAAAATTCGGTTGAGAAGGCGATGACTTCGAATCCCAGTGCCATCAGCAGCACACTGAACGAGAGCAGGTATTTATAGGAGTACCGGTCGACGATCGGTCCGAACATCAGCGATCCCAGCAATATGCCTGCAGGAAAAATGGAAGCAAGTGTTCCTTTGTCGATCTCAGTCAGTGAAAATAAACGCGAAAAATGCGGGAGTGTCGATCCCAGGGTAATAATGGATATTCCAAATAAAAATATGCCATAGCATCCGGCCGCAAAAACGAGCTGTTTGTTGTAACTCAGTTCATTCATTTAAGGTTATTGGTTTAAAATTAAACTTCCGGCACCCAGCAAGGCAGCTTTATCACCCAGTTCGGTGTTCCTGACGACCACTTCCTGCATACTGATCGGCTGGGCCCATTTTTTGGCTTCCCCCGTAATTTCCTGTACCAGTTTACCGGCCGGCCCGAATACGCCCCCGCCGAACACGATCACCTCCGGATTGAAGATGCTTACATAATTGGCCACTGCCTTTCCCCAGCGGATGATGGCATTTTTGATCACTTTTTCGGCCAGCGGGTCCTGGTTTTCATAGGCTTCGAAGATCTTTGCGGCGGTAAGTGCGGATAAATCCATTTTGGTTGGCAAGGGGGTGTTTGTGTTTTCCGCCATATCTCTTGCTTCCCGGACCAGTCCGTCGCCTGAAGCATGGTATTCGAAACAACCGAATTTCCGGTAATCTTCCTTGAAATCAGATTCAAGCACCATCCAGCCGGTGGCCCCGGCAATGTCGTTGGCGCCTCTTATGATGGTACCGTTCGCCATGATCCCGGCACCGATACCGGTACCCACTGCGATGAAGATGGCATGACTTTTCCCGCGGGCCGCCCCCATCCAGGTTTCACCCAGGATGGAACAGGCCCGGTCGCTGTCTATATGCACCGGTTTGTCCAGCGATAATTTAATCTTTATATGATCTCTGAGCGGGAAATTATGCCATTCACCGATATTGGGAGCCCATACCTTGCCGGAAGACTGGTAACTGATGCCGGGAACGGAAATGCCGATTCCTTTGATCTCCTGATCACCGGCCCGCGCTTCTTTCAATAACCGGCCCGCTACATCTGCCACCAGGTCGCCTACTTTTTCACCCTGGCGCTGATCAAGCGGTTCTCTGACCGGTGAGTTTATCTTTCCCTTTTCATCGATAATAGCTCCTGCACATTTGGTGCCGCCCAAGTCGATTGCAATAGCTGCCTGGTTCATCTTTAAAAAAAATTTGTTTTAAAAACGATCGCTGAAATATACAGGAATATATGAAAGAAATGATAATTAACGTGATTTAATTTGTTTTGAATAGTGAAAAAATTGCTGCGGCAAATTCACCTGGAAAGACCTGGACCCGGATATTCTGGTGCTTTTTATCCGGTACAACTATAGCCACAAAGACACCAGGACACAAAGAATACCCCGGGTAATCCTTATTGATTCCTCCGTGCCCCGGTGTCTTAATGGCTAAAAAGATCTCCGTGCCCCGGTGTCTTAATGGCTAAAAAAAATCTCCGGCAAACTGATCTGATTCCGGATAATATCCTTGCTTGGTATATTAATTATCCGTAAAATCCGGTCTCAATGGATTATCTGTATGGCAATTGAATGGATCGATGGCTGGCATGGACCGGCTTTCTTTTTTGAGCTCTTTGATGAGATCGAATCCATATCCTGCTTGACGAATAAAATTGAATTCAGGTAAGCTTATAATAATTCAATTGAGGGGATTATTTTACATACACCGATGATTTTATCATGATAAACATCAAAAACAGGTTCTCCGATTCCGGTTCCGCAGGTATACTGCTGGCAATTATCCTGTTGTTAATTATTCCCGGATGTTATGTGGGACCCGATGATCTGTCGCAAGCCGTGGTCGATGATCACGGGGCTGTGATACGCACCGATACCACGAAACCGGTCATACACCTGGTATTTACCGGGCATGATTATGCCGAAGGGTTTCCGGTAGTGCACGAAACCCTGAAAAAGCACGGTATTAAAGGAAGCTTTTTCTTCACCGGTGATTTTTACCGGGATCCCGGGTTGCAGGATCTCATTCTGACCCTGGTGGAGGAAGATCATTATCTTGGAGCTCATTCGGATAAACATCTGCTGTATTGTTCCTGGGAAAACCGGGATTCCCTGCTGGTATCGAAGGCCAAATTCCGGGCCGACCTGATACAAAATTACCGGGAAATGGAACGGTTCGGTATCCGAAGGGAGGATGCCCGCTGGTTCATGCCTCCTTATGAGTGGTACAACAAGACCATTGCCGGGTGGACGGAGGAACTGGGACTGGTGCTGGTCAATTTCACTCCCGGCACCCGGTCGAATGCCGATTATACTTATCCGGAAATGGGATCTGCTTATGTGGATTCGGAAACGATCATGCAGAATATCCTGTCTTACGAGGTGGAGCACGGGATGAACGGGTTTATCCTGCTGATACACCTGGGCACGGATCCCCGGCGAAAGGATAAGTTATACAACCGCATGGATGAGCTGATCGAAATACTGAAGGGGAGGGGATATTATTTTAAGCGGATCGATGAGTAGTAAGGGCTGAGTTACTAACCATAAAAGGATGAAACGAATATTCAATAAACTAATTATCATTGGAATAAAATCGGTGGGTTATCTGCCCTTCAGCGTCCTCTATGGTTTATCTGATGTGTTGTATTTTCTTTTATACAGTATAATCGGCTATCGCAAAAAGGTGGTAATCAACAATTTAAAGAAGTCTTTCCCGGAAAAATCCCGGGAAGAGATTTTGGGAATAGCGAGCGCGTATTACGGTTTTCTTTCCGACCTGATCGTGGAATCCCTGAAAATGTATACCATTACTGAAGAGGAGCTCAGGGATAAAGTACAACTGGAAGGATACGAAGAGTTGAACGAACTATTTAACCAGGGCAAGCGTCTATTGATAGTGTGTGCACATTATGGAAACTATGAATACGGCGCCGTCAGGTATACACTGGATGCCAGGCACCGGGTGAATACAGTATATAAACAACTTACCACCGAGGTGTTCGATGAATTTTTAAGAAAATCAAGATCGAGATTTGGTACCCACCTCGTGTCCACTAAAGATCTACGCCACCTGCTGGAAAAGGAAAAGGAGGAGGGTATTCTGTCTGCTTCCGGGCTGGTTTCCGATCAGACACCCTCCGCCTTCAAGGGATACTGGATGGAATTTCTCAACCAGGATACCCCGGTATTCATGGGATGTGAGCAGTTGGCTAAAAAACACGATATGCCGGTAGTATATGGTGAGGTGGACAGGATAAAAAGGGGATATTACGTGTTACGGTTCAAAATACTATTTCTTGAACCTGATAAGACCCGGCACGGTGAAATAACAGAGACATTCACAAAAATAATCGAAGAGGCCATAAAAAGGAAGCCGGAGATATGGCTCTGGTCTCATAAACGATGGAAAAAGAAAATACCGCCAGGATTATCCGGCGATCATTTTTCAACGCGTTATCCGGTCCGGTCAAGAGTTTCTGAGGTCAAATCCTGATTTTCCCTTACTGTTCATTGCGCGATCTTCAACAGCGGCACAGGTGATACATCACGCCTTCGACGGGACACTTCCACCCATTTACCCATTTACTCTTCTCCCCATCACCGCATCTCTCCATTTTTCTGCCTAAGCGCTGTCGAAAACAGAACCACTCATCATCTCTCCACAAGCCGGGCGGCCACCTCCGCTACCCGCCGGCCCAAGGACCTGCCCTTTTCAAGGAACATCCCATCCACTGTCGCTTCTTCCTCATTCTCATCCTTCCACGGCCCCTCACCCGTAACGGCCGAAGCTCCGAAGGCCTGCGTCCAGTCCGGGCCGCCCACAATGATCATCTGCCGGATAAGCATGGATTGGATGATGTTCATCTGTACCAGCTCTTCGCCGGCAGAAATTCCGCCGCCGGTTACAAAGGCAGCGCCGACCTTGTCCTGCATGGCCTGGTTTTCATAGGGCCATTGCGAAATGAATGCCTGCACCGGGGCAGCTACATTGGCTACATGCACCGGCGATCCCACGATAACCGCGTCAGCCCACAGGATGTCCTCGTTCATGGTTTCCTGGACGGTCTTCAGCTTCACCACGGCACTTCCCGAAAGCCTTGCCCCATCCGCCACCGCCCGGGCCAGCTTTTCGGTATGACCATCCTGGCTGTAATAAGCGATCAAGATATGCTGGGCCGCTATGGGTGGGCCCGTGAATCCCGTCAAAACCACTAAAAAGAAAAGAATAAATCCGGGTTGTATATTTTTCATCATTCATATAATTTACATTGAAATTACGTTATTGTTGCCGGGTAAAAAAGCCCTGCTGATTTTTTTCAGCTATTGTGTTATTTTGATGTTATATTCGTGAAATAGAACAGCAGTACTATTTTTTGATTTTTTTAATCCGGTTTGTAATGATCATGAAATACCTTGACCTTGGCAGCGTTCGCGAACTGGCTCGTGTCAATGTGAACGGAATTCCTGCCGGGATCACCTGGTTTGCACCGTGCCCGGGCCATTCCTTCCGGGGATATCCCCAATGAAAATTTAAGCCTGATGGAGTCGGGATTGCTGGGACCGGTGAAGATCATCAGGGTAAAGGGCGATTAAATGGGCAAAGGCGGCAAACGGCTGAAGGCGGTTAAATGTTAATATCAATAAAATGAATTAAAGTGAATCCATTTCTTGGCGTATTTTTTCATGCAGTCGGCGGTTTTGCGGCCGGCAGTTTTTACATTCCTTTTCATGGTGTACGGCGCTGGCCCTGGGAGATATTTTGGCTGATCGGAGGCGTTTTCGCCTGGATACTGACCCCCCTGGTCGTATCCCTGCTGACCGTGAATGATTATTTCCGGGTCCTGGCCGAAATTCCCTTCCACTTATATCGCTGGCCGTTTATCTTCGGCGTATTATGGGGAATAGGCGGGCTTACTTTCGGACTGACCATGAGGTACCTGGGTATGTCGCTCGGCATGGCCCTTGCCCTTGGGTTAACGGCTGTATTCGGAACGCTGATCCCTCCGTTATTTACCGGTCAGCTTTATACCGTGATCGGCACGCCGGCCGGCAGAATTACCCTTCTGGGCATACTAGTCGGCATTTTTGGCATTACCGTGGTGGGCCGGGCAGGATTTTTAAAAGACCGGCAACTGGATGAAAAGGAGAAACAGGCGACCATTAAGGAATTTGATTATAAAAAAGGATTTCTGGTTGCTATTATTTCCGGCAGTCTTTCAGCCTGTTTTGCTTTCGGGATCGCTTCCGGTAAAGAACTGGTTGTGATCACTGCACAACATGCCGTAAATCCTCTTTTTGCCAACAGCCTGCTGTTTGCCGTGATCATGCTGGGTGGCTTCACCACCAATCTGCTGTATTGCGGATGGCTGATTTACAGGAATCATTCTGTTATGGCCATTAACGAAACTTCCGTTAAAAGAAGCTGGCTGAACGTGATGTTCTGTGCCATGGCAGGGATTACATGGTATTTTCAATTCCTGTTTTATGGCATGGGCACCACCCAGATGGGAAGATTCGATTTTGCAAGCTGGAGCATTCACATGAGCTTCATTATCATTTTCAGCAATATATGGGGGATCATCCTGCGTGAATGGAAATCGGTAAGCCCCCGGACGGTGCGGATTATGGTGGCCGGTATTGTGGTGCTGCTGATCAGTACCATGGTGATCGGTTACGGCAATGCGATGACCGAGGAATTGACTGTCTACCTGTTTAAGGATTAATTGATAAATAGCGATATGAACAGCAGGGAACGTTTTTTAGCTACGATCAACCGCCGGATGCCTGACCGGCCTCCCTTATTTGCAACAGTTACCCCTCAGGTGGCCGAAAAATTGTCGGCTCATCTTGGTTTGCCTTATGAAAAACCACTTGATTCGCTTTTATCGACCCGGATCTCTCATATGGAGCTCCTTCTCCACCTGGGAAATGATGCGGTGGGTGTCGCTGCCTGCGCTCCGGATGATCATCCCACCGAAATGCTGGACAACGGGATATCGAGGAATGAGTGGGGAATGGTGTTCAAGGGCAAGGGGCTTTATAATGAATTTTTTCAATATCCGCTGACCGGTATACAGTCGGCGGAGGATATCGCGGATTATCCTTTCCCCGATCCGCATGCTCCGGGAAGGTACCGGAATGCGGAAGAGGCCATTAAGAGGTACAAAGAGGATTACCTGGTTATCGGTGACCTGGAAACCTCCATTTTTGAGACGGCCTGGTACCTGACCGGGTTGGAAAAGCTCCTTATGGATATGGTCCTGGAAGCGCCTTATATCGAGCCGCTTTTCGACAGGATCATGGAGATCAACCTGGAGACCGGGCGGGAGCTGATCCGCAGGGGGGCGGATATGATCTGGGCCGGTGATGATTTCGGGAGTCAGCGCGGGATGCTGATCGATCCGGATACCTGGCGGAAATATTTCAAACCGAGAATGAAATACATGTTCGACGAGTTCCGGAAAGTGGACCCGGAGATCAGGATCGCCTGGCATACCTGCGGGTCGGTGGTACCCATCATCCCGGAACTGATCGAGATAGGGCTCGACATACTTAATCCCATCCAGCCCGAAGCCATGGGTATGGAGCCGGCCTTTCTGAAAAACGAATATGGCAAGGACCTGGTCTTTTTCGGGGGGATCAGCGTGCAGCAATTATTACCGCATAGTTCGCCCGGAAAGATCAAAGAGGAGGTAAACCGGATAGCGGAGATACTGGGAAAGGATGGGGGGTATATCATCGCTCCGGCTCATAATATCCAGGACGATACGCCTGTGGAGAATATCCTGGCTTTCTTTGAAGCGGTAAAGGAGTTGTAACTTGTCGGGAAGGAGCGGAAAGAATGCTGGTATATTTACGATTCAGCCCGAGGGAAGTAATCGTACTGAAGGGATTATTACTCATCTCAAGTACGTTACTCATCGTACGGCTTCGGGTCATACGATGAGTATGGTGAGTTGGGCTTCAAGTCATACCAAGAGTTACCTATCATAAATTATCCCCGATGAATTACCTGGTAGACGGGGTCTTTGACCAGGAGACTCCCACGCCTTCCTGCCGTCAGGCTCGGAGTGACGGTATAATCAGGA
>CAZIXF010000056.1:0-14498 GCA_964543195.1 uncultured Roseivirgaceae bacterium | reverse complement strand
ACGGTATGCAATCAGGAGACTCCCACGCCTTCCTGCCGTCAGGCTCGGAGTGACGGTATAATCAGGAACGTCATTCCGAGACCCGTCAAAAACGGGTCGTGGGAATCTACTGGTAAGGGAACGGGGTCTTTAATCAGGGGGACTCCCACGGCCTCCTAACGTCGGCCTCGGAGTGACGGTATGCAATCAGGAGACTCCCACGCCTTCCTGCCGTCAGGCTCGGAGTGACGATTCAGTAAGGGGCCCCCATGGCTGCGCATTCTGAACAATAGAGAGACTGCTCTCCCGGTTATCTTTCGATTTCTGTATCTTATCCTTCAGCACAGGGAACAATAACCAGCCCCAGAGGAAGGTAAGCATAAGGATCAGGACCAGGATTCCGATAACGATATAGGGTGTTTTATGCCTTTTCCAGTTGGATATGATCGGTGAAGATCCCTTATCCTTATCCTGGGAGTCACATTTGATCTGATATAATTTCACAGGTTGTGCCGGTTCACCAAAAGTTTTTTCACCTTTATAATCAGCCGTAAAGCCTTTTTTTTCCTTTACATGATGGAACACCTGTCCGGAAATCGTCACACAACCTTCCTGTGAGCTCTCCTCGAGTTTGTGAGCGGTATCTACTGCTTCCCCATATACCTCGAGCCCTTTATAGATCATTTCACCTTCATGAATACCGATCTTCAACGGAAGATCGGTATTCTTGGCCTTACGCTGGATCTCCGCGGCACAACGTACTGCATCGGCAGGAAGATGAAAGCTGGCCAGCATCTTTTCGCCTATTCCTTTTATCAGTGTGCCATGATGCTTGTGAATGCAGTTTTTATGGATCTTGCGGCTTCTGCTCTGGAGTTTAAATGCTTTTTCCCCGTCTTCCTGTTTAATCTCCTCAAACCCGGCAATATCGCTGTACATGACGATCATGTGAAGTCGTTTAGTCATGCATTTTAACTATTTTATCTGCTAAGGAAAGTTATACAATAATGAGCAGGATATCAAAATATAGCTCCTGATACCGTGATATCATTTTAGCCATTGAAACACGGCCGTAGTAAATCCCTGCAGCTTTACTGAGGGACACACTATTATGGTTCAAAGGTTCAAAGGTTCATCGGTTCAAAGGTTCATCGGTTCAAAGGTTCAAAGGTTCATCGGTTCAACTCCACAACTCCACAACTCTACAACTCCACAACTCCACAACTCCACAACTCCACAACTCCACAACTCCCAAAATCACCTAACGCTGTGGATACACCGGAGTTTTTCATGATCTCCTGAAAAAGATAACATTTCCTCCGGACTTATACTCTGTATGGCTTTCTCATCTTTCTTCTATAGAGTTTGTGTGCTTTTTTATTGCCAACTACTTGTCCTTTCACCGGATCCCAGGTTACTTTTTCCTGCGCCCGGATGGCAATATCCCCCATATGGCTGATGGTATCCGAGATGATCGCTTCATTCAGCGGGCAGGTTTCCTTTATTTTACCATGTATTACATCCAGGAATAACTGACCCATGGTGTCGTTCCCTTTGGAAGCTTCGTTCAGCTTTTTATGGATCTCCGGAATATCGGATTGAACGGAATTCCGGCTCAGCGATATCCAGCCTTTTGATCCATAAAAAGTAGTACCGTTCCCCTCTTTTATCTCTCTGTGTGCGATCACCTCATCCGCTACATCCTTACTTACAAAATGAACCTGTAAACCATTTTCATAAGCATACTTCACATTCCAGGAATAAATATTGTCATACATGCCTCCTTCATCCCAGAATTTGCCGGTGCCTTCACATGAATAGATGCCATCCACCTTATCTTTCAATGCCCATACCAGTACGTCAAGGGGATGGGCCCCCCATCCGGCAAGAAATCCGATGCTGTAATCGTACTGGAACCAGGAACTGTTATTGGTCACCCTGTCGGGACAATAGGGATTCAATGGAGCCGGGCCGGTCCACCGGTCAAAATCGAAGTCGAAGGGCACGGGGATTTCTATGCATTCAGGAGAATTTACCGGATTTTTCCCGGGGCACCATACCGATACCCGTTCCACATCGCCGATCCTGCCTTCACGGATCATGTCCACGCCCATCTGCATATGTTCAAAGGAGCGCTGTTGGGTGGCATAATGAAATCGGACGTCGTTTTCTTCCACGGCCTTTTTCAATTTCATATAATGCGGATAGCTTAGACCAAGGGGTTTGGCAAGCATGATATGTTTTCCGGCTCTGGCGGCCATAATGGCCGCAGGCACATGCCAGTGGTCCGGCGTGGTGATGTGGACTGCATCAATATCTTTCCGTTCGAGAATTTCTTCAAAATCAAGATATTCTTTACATTCCGGGGCGTTGATGTTATTATCCTTATAGAACGCATTGACGGTTTTTGTCCGGTTAATGCGCCGGTCGAGATGCACGTCACTGATCGCAACGGAATAAGATCCCTCGAGTGGCAGAAAATAATTTTTCAATTCGTTGCTTCCCCGGGCTCCAACGCCAATATGCCCGATATTCAGCCGGTCGTTGGCGCCTTTCCATTTCAGCGATGAAGGCAGAATGGCGGGGAATGCAATAGCTCCTCCCATGAGGTTCAATGACGATTTGGCAAATTTCCTCCTTGTAATTTTTCTGTTTACTGTAAGGTCTTTTTTCATTATTTAAAAAAATTTTATAATTAACGCGTTTATGAATTTTTATATATGATTTTTTAATTTATTGATCACAAACTCACCAATTCTTAAAAACCGTCCTTTTCTGCTTTCAGCTGGACAAGCGATACATCCCGCCTCCGCGGGACACTCAGGACTAATTGCATTTCACCCAACAACCGGTCTCCGGTCCCCGGTCCTCCATCCACCATCCTCCATCCTCAATCCTCAATCCACCATCCTCCATCCCCGGTCCCCGGTCTCCGGTCCCCGGTCTCCGGTCCCCGGTCTCCGGTCCCCGGTCTCCGGTCCTCCATCCTCCATCCTCAATTCCTCCATCCTCCATCCTCCATCCTCCATCCTCCATCCACACCTCCACACCTCCACACCTCCACACCTCATCAATTCCCTACTTCGACAAACTGCCGGTATTTATCATTCAGCAAGCTTTCAGAGACTTCACCAGGCAAAAGCCAGACCCTGTATTTTAACTTCAATGTTTCCCCTTTTTTAAGCACGATCCTGTGGTCGTACAAAGCGGCCGGGCTGAAAAAATAAAATGGAGTGGCCGGATCGTTGACATAATACCACCGGGTATGGGGGGTGGTATGACCGGGATGCTGAAACATGGCCACACCCGCTTTCTCCCCTGTCAATGTATTAAACCCCATGTAAAACCATTCATTTCTGGGGTATTCCCGGTTGTCGACAGCCGGAATGAATACAGGCGATGTAAAATCCTGGTTAAAGCGTATGGATAAACCACCATAGCCTCCCCATGATTTGCCATCGGGTTCACCCAGAATAGGTGTCCTATCGAGAACCACAGAATCCTTCAGGGGTGTGAATACATGTTCATAATCGATATAGTAGCCGGCCGCACCGCCCGGTCTGCTGACATGAATGCTGCGTTCTTCCTCCAAAACCGGCTGTCCGCCTTCAGGATGATAATTGATACCAAGTATTATATCGGCAGAAAAATCTTCATGGGTCAGCAGCCGGATCCGGCTTTGCCCGGTGATGCCTTCCGATTTAAAACCGGTTTTTTCCGTGCGGAATTCATTCCGGTATTCCCAGTAATTTTTTCCATCAATGAATTTCCATGAAAACCATAGCCCGGGATGCCAGGGATGATCCGGAGGACTCAGACAGGTGATCCTGGCATTATTTAAGTACAATGGATGGAAATAAGGTTTTTCGTATTTATTGCGGAAATTATATTGCCATACCGTTCCGGAATTATTCATAAGACTGAGCGAAGTATCGGTTTCTGTCCACCTGTAACTATCGTTGTCAAAGGTTGCCTGGCTGAGGTTCTGGGGTACCCCCAGGGTGACTTTTCCCGTGGCAGCCCATTCCGTGCCCCTCACAAGGAGGGTTTCCAGTCCCGTGTTGAACAAAGCTCTTTCATTATGCCCCAGTATGGTATAAAAGCTTCTGCCTTCCCCGTGCCGGTTAACAAAAACGGCAGGTTCTTCGATCGGATGACCGTCCGTTTCATCCGTAGCCTTCACATATCCGATAACGCTGGCTTCAGGATGGATATCCGTGTTTTCCCAGATCTCATCCATGATGTAAAATGAAGATAATCCGCGGGTGACAGGATGGTCCTGGTCGAGATCAAAAACTTTCCCCTTCGTCTGTTTACCATGCGAGGTATTCTCTCCCCATCGACCGATCCCTATGCGGTGATAAGCTTCCCAGTCATAGAAGGAAGATGCGCCGGCATGAAAAAATACGGCTCCGCCTCCCTCTTCTACATACCGGATAAACCCATTCTTCAATTCTTCAGGCCATTGCGGCCGGTCATCCGGCCAGTTGTTCCAGTTGCTGACCACCGCATCGTAATTCATTAAATATTCATAAGTAAGTGTATCCGGTTGTTCGGTCAAATGGGTGCCGAAAACAGGAAACCGCTCGTACAAAGCAAGCAGAACCTCCGTGGTTTTCTCCCAGTCATGGTTATTTTTACCGCTCAATAACAGGATCGTGATCTTTTCTTCAGTCTTTTTTTCTGCACATGAAACAAGGAAAACACCAAGAATAAAGGGAATGAGGATCAATGAATGACCGGATTTTTTGAGGAACCGTACAGATCGATATAAATTCCGGCTTTTTATTAATGAAAACAAGCTGAAAAATGCTGACATCATGGGACAAACAGACATGGTTTAAAAAATTAAGGACTTCAGATCCGGATAAAACAAGATCTGTCTGAAAGATCGGAAGTTTTTGCAGATAATAAAACTTTCAGGTAAGTAATTCCACCCCCGGCATTATATGGGCAGATTCTCTTTGTAATCTTCCAGTACTTTTTTGAACGCCTGCTTTTCTTTCCTGTTCTTTTCAGTTTGTTCTTTTTGAATTTCCCTGAACTTTGCCGTATTGCGGATATTTTCTAAAAGCGGGTCATTGTTCAGGTACCATAAACTGATAAATCCTTTCCTGTTGGCACTGTCGAGCCATGCCAGGGCTTCTTCCCGGTTACCCAGGTAGGCGTTGGTGGCAGCCAGGTCATAATAAAACCCTCCTTGGTACCAGGCTCCATATCCCCTGAGACCCTGTTGTCGCTCAAGGTCAAGTTTCAGTTGTTCTTTCATCAGGTAGATGGCCGATTCAGTGTCTCCCCTCAGATACTGAACATATCCGAGGCGATGCCTGAAAGGAACGTACTGCGACGCATCGGTAAATTGCTGTTCCAGCTCTTCATACATGGACCAGTATCTTTCGGCATCCTCGAGATCACCCGTCATCAGGTTTGTCCAGGCCAGCACATCGATTATTTCCTGGTCGAGTGGGGAGATCTCCAGCGCCCTCGAAAGGGTTTCCTCGGCTTTTTCAGGCTTACCCCAGTACCGGTAGAGCTGGCCGAGTTTATGATAGGGAACGATCCATCCGGGTGCCAGGCTGATCGCCCTGAGGTACAATTCTTCTGCTTTTTCGTAGTCATTCATCATCCGGTGGTAAATGTCGCCCCATTGGATATAATATTCAGTATCTTTTTTTGAAAATCCCCTCTCGATCGACTTTATGATCATGGAAGCGCCTTTTTCATATTCTCCGTTCATCAGAAAATTATTACCCAGGCTCTGAAGCACCTTTGGATTGCCGGGTGCAAGTTTATAGGCCTTTTCCAGGTTTTTCTGTGCTTCGGCCCTTTTGCCCAGTTGAATGGCGTAAATATCCCCCAGGAGAAGATAAGCATCCGCAAGGGTAGAATCGATCTTAATGGCCAGGTCAGCCATATGGAGAGCCTGGTCGATCCATATTTGTGTGGGCACCCCGTAATTTCTCATGCCATAGTGAAGAATATGTCCGATGAATACATACCCCCTGGCAAAGGAAGGATCCATTTCAATGGCCTGTTCAAGCAACTGCAGGGCATTTTCGAGATCCTTTTCATCATTCCAGTTCCGCCAGATATCGCGGGCCCTGAGCGCATAATCATAGGCGGTAATGTCGGTCGACCGTCCCTTTCCACTGGGGCCACCCCGGATATGACGCCTTTCTTCATTGGTGAGCTGCGCTTCAAGCACCTGCGCGATCTCAATGGCGATCTCGCTCTGGATCTCAAAGATCTCCGTCATTTCCCTGTCGAATGTCTCCGTCCACACATGAATATCATTTTTCACATCGATGAGTTGAGCCACTATCCTCACCTTATTGCCCACCTTTCGGACGCTTCCTTCGAGAATATAGGCCACTTCCAGTTCCCGGCCTATCACCGGCACGGTCTTGGCCTGGTTTTTATACTGTTCCGTGGTGGTTCTCGATTTTACCTTGAGGGCCGATATTTTGGCCAGGTGATTGATAATATCATCGGTAATACCATCACTGAAATATTCCTGCTGCGGATCGTTGCTTAGGTTGTTGAAAGGAAGTACCGCTATGGATTTGTCATCGGGTATCGATCCCCGGTTTCCCGGGAAAAGAAATCGGCTCAATCCATAACCCGCCAGCACCAGGAAGATAAGCACTACAGCGATAGCCCAGGTCGACCTTTTGGGGAATGGCCTGATCCTGCCCGGCAGGTCCTCGACCCCGGGGACGGATAAAAAATCATGGGAAAGGGCGTAAACCGGAACCGGATGATCCACACCTTTGAGTGTAAAATCCCCTAATGCGATGGTGCTGATATCCGCCTGGTTCCTGATGATATGATAAATGGTATCCGAGATGATTATCGACCCGGCTACCCCGAGGGATTCCAGGCGGGAGGCCACATTCACCCCATCGCCAAATACCGAATCGCCTCTGATCATTACATCACCCAGGTGTATGCCGATCCGGAGCGGAACCACAGGATCACGGGTCAGCTCTTTCTGGATCTCCAGGGCACATTCAACAGCCTCGAAAGCGGAAGGGAAGATGCTCAGGCTGCCGTCGCCATAATACTGGAGTATATTCCCGTGATACCTGGACGTGAAATTTTCCAGAACAGCCCGGTGTTTCTCAATGGTGTTCAGCGCCTTGTGCTCGTTTTTCTGCATCAATGAGGTATAACCGACGATGTCGGTAAACATGATGGCCGCTAACCTCCGGTCCGAAGCAGATTGAGTAGGCTTTTCTGGCATCAGTGATAATTTCTTTTTCGAATTTACATATTTGTCGGCTGAGTAGAAAGAGAGATCCCATTCAAAATCATTATATTTTTTATCAGCGGCGGATCGCTGTTCCGGAAGTGTCTTTTTACGGTTTGAACTGCCATTTGTCAAAAAATCACGATCCATAAGGGAATGTCATATTCAATTTAAGGACGATATTTCCAGGAAATGGGCATCCGGACCGGGCAGGAAAGAACCCGGTGCAAAACCACAGGTTATACCGGGTTAAGCCAGTACGGTTAGTGGTTGGCTTTCAAGAACTCTTTCGGGCCGGCGGCATTTGCCAGACCTTGTTAGGCCGGTACCGTTAGTTGTTGGCCCGCACCCGCAGGTCGTGTTGGCACCCGCAGGTATGTTGGCCCGCACCCTAGTATAATGTTGGCCCGCATCCGCAGGTAATGTTGGCCGGTACCCTAGTATAAGGTTGGCCCGCACCCGCAGGTCGTGTTGGCACCCGGTCATAAACCATACCCCCGGTTAGGCCGGTTAAAATAATCCGGAAAATCCTTCCCGACAATATCATCTTTATAAAGACAGGTTTCCTGACTGGAAAGTTGCATGGTATGTCCTGATCGATTCTTTACCAAAAAAAGGATTGAAGCCGGTGACAATTTTGCTATTTATTCTTTAAATTTAAATAAGGATTTTTTGACCGGGCTGATTTTCAGGAAATGAAATAATCGGGGCCAAACCAGTCCGGCATAATTTTTTTAGTGTACCCTGGCATGAAGAATACGTATCTGCATTTTTTGAAAGAAGCTGAAAGTAAGCGGGAGTTGATCCTCGCTACGGTGATCAGGACCAGGGGGTCTACGCCCCAGGTATCGGGTGCAGCCGCCGTGTTCGGTCAGGAAGGCTTGGCTGCAGGTACGTTGGGCGGGGGATTGATGGAGTATGAGGCCGGCCGGGCAGCGCAGTCGGCTCTTCGGACAGGTAAAAGCCGGCTTCTTGAATTCAACCTCCAATCGGATATCAATGATGATTATGGGGCCATATGCGGCGGACAGGCTTCCGTGCTGATCGACCGGCATCCCGGAAAACATGAAGTGGTTTTTAAACGGCTTAAGGATAGCCTGGAGAGGGAATGCCCGGGTGTACTTGTGACCAGGGTCTTTCTAAAGGGGACCGGCCTCGTTGACATTGAACGTTTCTGGTATGAGAAGGATGAAACAGGCCGGGGAACAGGGATTGAAATCGGGAATATCGACCATCTTCTTGACGAAGCCTTAACCGGGCGAAAACCGGTACTGGAAACTCATGAGACGGATAAGGATGATCCATATCTTTTATACCTGGAACCGGTCCTTCCTGATCCGCGCCTGGTGATCGTGGGTGCCGGGCATATCGGCAGGGCATTGACCCATCTTGCCCACCTGAACGGTTTTAATGTGACCGTGATCGATAACCGGCCCGAAATGGCCGACAGGAAGTTCTTACCCGGGGCCGACCGGATTATCACAGGACCGGTCGATGAGGTGTTGAAAAAGACGACCATTACGGCGAATACCTTTGTCGTGATCGTGACCCAGGGTCACCGGTACGATGCCGATGCGCTGAAGGCATGCATCCGGTCGGAAGCTGCGTATACAGGCATGATCGGCAGCAGGCGGAAGATCAGCCTCATGCGCGAGCAGTTTATCAATGAAGGCTGGGCCACTCCGGAAGAATTTGACAGGGTACATGCTCCCATCGGCCTGGCCATCCATGCTGAAACTATCCAGGAGATCGCTGTCAGCATTATGGCCGAGTTGATCAAATGCAGGAAAGAGGTTCATGGTAAAATGGCCCCGGGCAAAATCTCCCAGGGCAAAGCCTCTTCGGGCAAAGCCTCTTCGAGCAAAGCCTCCCCGGGCAAAATCTCCCAGGGCAAAGCCTCTTCGGACAAAGCCTCTTCGGACAAAGCCTCACCGGACAAAGCCTCTCCGGGCAAAGCCTCTCCAGGCAAAGTCTCCCCGGGCAGCACCATCGCCGGCATCGTGCTGGCAGCCGGCGAATCGAAAAGGATGGGACGGCAGAAACTTCTGATGCCGTATAACGGCAAGACATTTATTGAAACCATACTGGATAAAATATCGGCATCGGAGGTTGACTATACAAGGGTGGTGGTAGGTCATGAACCTCACCGCATCATCGAAGCAATCAAAAAGTATCCGGCGGAGGTTGTACATAATGAGCAATACCGGAGCGGTATGCTGTCGTCGGTACAGGCCGGCCTGAAGAACTTGCCCCACCGGACCCGGGCCGTGCTTATTTTCCTTGGCGATCAGCCCATGGTGAAAACCGCCATCATCGACCGGTTGATCGAAGCCTGTCGGCACGGTGACCGCAAGATCGTGCTTCCCGTTTTTGAAGGCCGAAGAGGCCATCCCGTACTGATCGATCTTGTTTTCAAAAAGGAGATTTTCAATCTTGATCCCGACAAAGGATTGCGGGATCTTATTCATCGCCATGAAACCGATGTGCTTGAAGTGCATGTAGATTCACCGGAGATCCTGAAAGATATTGACACCATTGAAGACTATAAACAAGAATTAACCTAAAAAAGTATACTATGAAAAAAACCATCAGCTTCACGTTGAACCATAAACCGGTAAAGACGGAGATCGACGATACCCAGACCCTTCTGTGGATGATCCGCGGTAACCTGAAGGAGACCGGCACCAAATACGGGTGTGGTTTTGGTTATTGTGGTTCGTGTACGGTATTGATCGACAACGAGCCAACCCGGTCCTGCCTTACTATGGCCGATTTCGCGGAAGATAAACATGTGATCACGATCGAAGGACTGGCTAAAAACGGGGAAATGCATCCCGTTCAGAAAGCATTCATCGACTATGATGCATTGCAATGCGGGTTCTGCACCCCGGGCATGATCATCAACGCCTGTGGCTTGTTGCACAGGAATCCCGAGCCGACCCGGCAGGAAATCATAGACGGCATGGAAGAAAACCTGTGCCGTTGCGGGTCTTATTTACGAATTATTCAGGCTATCGAATCGGCAGCCAAAGAAATGAAAGGAGGGAAGTGGTTATGAAAGAGGAAAAAATACATGAACTTTATTTTCAGGATATCGACAGGCCCATCTCCCGGGATCGCAGGGAGTTCCTGAAAAAACTGGGCGGAGGCATAATCATCGTATTTGCTTTCGGCAACATGGGACTGATGCGGAATAAGGCCTTAGGTAAAGGATCGGACGAGGAGGATTTCAATGCCTATCTGCGGGTAAAAGAAGATGGCAGAGTGGATTGTTATACCGGTAAGATCGAAATGGGGCAGGGAGTGATCACCTCGCTGGCGCAGACCCTTGCCGATGAGCTCGAGGTATCCATCGATCAGGTGGATATGGTCATGGGCGATACGGAACTTTGTCCCTATGATGCCGGTACCTGGGGATCCATGACCACCCGGTTTTTTGATCCACTCCTGAGGGCAGCTGCCGCAGAAGCCAGGATGGTATTGATCGAACTGGCTGCGGAAAAGCTGGGTGTACCCAAATCGGAATTAAAAGCGGAAAACGGAATGGTATTCGTGCCAGGCAACAAAAGAAAAAAAGTGGATTATGCCGACCTGACCAAGGGCAAAAAGATCGTCCGTTCGCTGGATAAAGAACCCGAACTCAAGGGTCCGTCAGAATTCGATCTAATCGGTAAGCCGGTAAAAAGCCGTGATGCCGAAGAAAAAGTTACCGGTAAGGCAAAATTTACGGCAGATATACAACTGCCAGGTATGGTGTATGCAAGAGTAAAAAGACCGCCGGCTCATGGGGCCCGATTGTTAAGCGTCGATACCTCGAGGGCGGAGGAGATCCCGGGAGTGGAGATCTTCAGGGAAGATGATTTTATAGTGGCCCTCCATGAGGATTTTGAAAAGGCCGGTCAGGCCGTGGCACGGATCAAGGCCGAATGGGAAACCCCCGAGCCTAAAGCCGATGACAGTACAATTTTTGATTACCTCAAAAACAACATCAAGGATAGTGAGGTGTTCGAAGAAGGAGGAAACCTGGCTTCCGGAAGGGCGCAGGCTGATTTTATCATCGAAGAAGAATATTATGATAATTACAAGGCCCATGCTTCCATCGAGACACATGTAGCTACCGCCGAATACAAGGATGGGAAGCTGACCATGTGGGCTTCGTCTCAGACCCCATTCGGTACAAGACAGGCCATTTCGGATACATTGGGTCTGCCACTCGAGAAGGTTCATATGAAGCAGATCTTCCTGGGCGGAGGTTTCGGAGGCAAGAACTATAACCGGCAGGCTATTGAAGCGGCCAGGGTCGCGTTGAATATCGGTAAACCGGTGCAACTGGTTTGGACCCGGCGTGAAGAATTCATGTATGATATGTTCAGGTCGGCTGCGGTGATGAAGGCCGGTTCCGGAGTAACAAAGGACGGTAAGCTTACCCTCTGGGAATTTGACATTTACTGTGCAGGTTCCAGAGGATGTGCCCTTTTTTATGATATCCCCAATAACCGTACCCGGACCTTCGATAAGGAGGGAATACACCCCTTCGGCACCGGTGCATGGAGAGCTCCCGGTAACAATACCACCACTTTTGCCCGTGAATCCCATATCGATATCACGGCTTATAAGGCAGGTATCGATCCCGTGGAGCTCCGGCTGAAGAACATGAAGGAACCCCGCATGAAGCGGACGCTGGAACTGGCCGCCAAAACATTTGGATGGAAGGCCGCCGAAAGACCCAGCGGGAAAGGACATGGCATCGCCTGTGGATTCGATGCGGGCACCTATATTGCCGTAATAGCCGAAGTGGAAGTGGACAGGGAAACCGGTAAAGTACTGCCCGTAAGGATGGTCTGCGCCCAGGATATGGGGCAGGTGGTGAATCCGCATGGGGCTACGTTGCAGACCGAAGGTTGTCTTACCATGGGGTTGGGATATGCCCTGTCGGAAGATATGGAATACAACTGGGGGGATGTGAAGACCACCAATTTCGATTCCTATCAGATTACGACGTTCAGCATGACACCGCCGAAGATCGAAAGTGTGTTTATAGACGATATGGATTCGGATCCACAGGGAGGCGGCGAGCCTGCTATCGTTGTGGTTGGAGGTGCCATTGCCAATGCTGTTTTCGATGCCTGCGGAGCAAGGGTATTTCAACAGCCGCTTACCCCTGAAAGGGTGTTGAAAGCCCTCAAGGGTTAGAAGACGGGGTGACTGTTTGATAAAATGGGAAATCGTTGAGTTGAAGGGGGCCTGGAATGGGTACTGCCGGGGAATAAGCGGGGCTGATACCTGCAGGGATCGTTGGCCGAAAGAATGGACTGAGGGTCCGGTATTTTGGACTGGAATTTCCCATAAATCCCAGAAATTTTGTAAATTATTCATGAATGGTATGGAATGCTGAACCGTCATGATCCGCATAGTTGTTATATTGCTGGTTTGTTTCGCGTGTATGAGAGAGGGCCGGCATGGAAATGACCGTCAGTTGTCTGCGTTTAATGATATGAAAGATCCTGACAACAATACCATACGTCTTTTTTTATGCGGCGATGTGATGACCGGCCGCGGTATCGACCAGATTCTGCCGCATCCGGTGGATCCGGTGTTGCATGAATCGTATATGAAAAGCGCCGAGGGGTATGTGGAACTGGTCGAGCAGGCCCATGGGGAAATTCCCGAACCCGTGGATTTTACCTATATCTGGAGCGATGCCATAGCGTATTGGGAAAGCCTGGACCCTGATCTCAAGCTGATCAACCTGGAGACCAGCATCACCACCAGTGATGACTTCATGAGGGGCAAGGCCGTTACTTACCGTATGAGCCCGGAAAACATTCCCTGTCTGACCCGGGTGGGTATCGATTATTGTGCCCTGGCAAACAATCATATCATGGATTATGGCATGTCGGGCCTGTTGGAATCCATGAAATCACTGAGAGAGGCGGGGATCCCTTTTTCCGGTGCCGGGAACAACCTGGCGGAGGCAAGACAACCCGCCGTACTGAAGGTCCCCGGAAAGGGTCGTGTCCTGGTCTTTTCCATTGGCATGCCTACCAGCGGGGTTCCCTTTTCATGGGCCGCCGGAGAAAATAAGCCCGGGGTGTATTTTGTGGACCGATATGCAGGATCTGTGGCTTATATCGGTGAATACCTCGAAGATAATCGCACGCCCGGCGATATCGTATTAACCTCCATTCACTGGGGGGCCAACTGGGGTTATGAAATATCGCCCTACCAGCGGGATTTTGCACATGCGCTGATCGATGAAGCCGGTGTGGATATTGTGCACGGACATTCTTCTCATCATGTGAAAGGGATCGAAGTTTACAGGGACCGGCCGATCATCTATGGAGCAGGCGATTTCCTGAATGATTATGAGGGGATAAGCGGATATGAAACATTCCGTGATGATCTGACCCTGATGTATTTTCCGGATCTGGAACCGGCTACCGGGAAATTAACCGGGCTTAGAATGGTGCCGCTGCTTATCCGGAACCTGAAATTGAATGTCCCGGATGGTGAAGATATTGCGTGGATGCATGAATTATTGAAGCGTGAATGCAAAAAACTGGGTAGTGATGTAATACTGGATCAGGATGGCACCTTTAGGCTCACCTGGTAGATTTATAAATCAATCTTTGTTTTGATTCTTTGATAATTGGTTCTAAATTTCAATTTCCTCAGACTTTAAATTTTTTAATTGCCGATAATGAACATCCTGCTTTTATATCCGGAAATTCCGGCTACGTTCCGGAGTTTCAAATATGCCCTGAAATTCATTGCGAAAAAATCATTGCATCCTCCGTTTGGATTGCTTAAAAAGGGCCGAAGGTATTACTGGAGCCTGTTTGTCCGGAGCCTGTTCAGGCGGCCTTCCTATTTCGGTAGGGCGCTGACCTACGCCATCAATGGTTATCATTACAGAAAAGTGTTTAATATTCAATAAGATGCATAAAGGAATATTAATGGCAGTGCTTGATCAGGGCGCCAAGCTGGTGCTTACCGATGGTACGGTATGGGTGATCAATCCCGCCGATACGGTAAAATCGGTTAACTGGAAACCACCGGTTATGGTGGAAGTCAGTGAAAAGAGCGATCACAAGGAATTCGATTATACCCTTTCCAATGCCGAAAACAGCGAGAAGGTAACCGCTCGCCGGAGAAAATGATACTATAGCTTATTAACCGTCACTCCGAGGCACAGCCGTGGGAGTCCCCACCTTCCGCACCGTCACTCCGAGGCGCAGCCGTGGGAGTCCCCCGCTACGGATTCCGTTCC
>CAZIXF010000055.1:0-36836 GCA_964543195.1 uncultured Roseivirgaceae bacterium | reverse complement strand
GATTTGGCGATTTGGCGATTTGGCGATTTGATGGCCAAAAAAACTTTGGTTCTCCGTTACTCGGTGCCATCGCGGCTTAAATACAATGATTTAATGCCACATAGTCTCGAAAACACCAGGATATACCAGGAAAGAAATGATAAATCATTAATAATCAGAATGTTAAAAGATAATGAGATGCATAATAATTCACATAACGAGTGTTTTTTAATGAATTTATATGAATTGAAATATATAATATCTTTTAATCATAATTATTAAACATTTTTTTTAAATTGTAACAGTTTCAAGTTACGATTTATATGAATAACTCACGCAACCGGTTTCCCGGACTTAAGGAGGAACTCAAAAATCAGGAATACGATCTGAAGAGATTCAATGATAAGGAAATACTGATTAGGGGCGTTCCCACTATAACTACCTTTATGTTTTTTGTTTTAATACTTGTGGGGACTGCACTTTTAATTGTCGGGATTCTCTCTTTTTCACTTGAAGAGCCGGAATTAATCAGTGGCATCCTATTTACACTTGTCGGTTTATTTCTTATTGCATTGCCCATTTATAACTATTACTCAAAAAGAGGATTCGGCATCTATATTAATGCAGCTATTGGGGAAATTGTAATTAAAACCATATCAATTCTTCCTTCAAGCCAGGTCATTAAATTTGACGATATTAACAGACTCATACTCAGAGAATCGGTAACCAACGCATTTGTAGATGATACAAGTAAAAGCAGCACCATTAAGAATTATTCTGTTTTACTGGACTTAAACCATTCCAAACCCGCCCTTATCCGTTTTATTAGAAAGGATGACAAAACGGAGGAGTTTGTTGATTATTTTTTCAACCAGCTGGGAGAACTAATGAACAAAAAGACAGATAAGATAGTGGTTGAATAACAAACCACAGGTAACTTTTTTCCAATAATTGCACATCCTGATATATGATTGCCGGATATTCCGTAGATATTCAGAAACCCGGTAAATGAATCCTTCTGGAATGAATCATCACCTTTAAGCATGTCAGAATTGGATATAATTGAGTATCTTTATGTCATCTCTATTTTTTCATCAGGCGTTTACCCAACTATTAATTAAAATTACATGGACAGAAGGAAATTTCTAGGCGTCAGTGGACTTGTGTTCACCTCTTTTACCCTTGGATCAGCCTCTTCAATTTTATCAACCCAATCCGAAAGACTGCTCAAAAAGGACCCTGTAAGGATTGGAGTTATAGGCACGGGAGGTAGAGGTAACTGGTTGATTAAAATCATTAATGATCTCCCGGAACTGGAGGTTATAGCCTGTTGTGACATCATTCCGTTCCGGCTGAAGGAGGGGATGGATCTGGCAGGCACTAAAGCCAATTCCTATACCGATTATCGTCAATTATTAGAGGATAAAAGAGTTGAAGCGGTGATTATTTCAACTCCCTTATCGGAGCATTATCAGATGGCGACAGATGCCATCGATGCAGGGAAACATGTATATTGTGAAAAAACCATGACTTTCACCGTCGATGAGGCCTTGGAATTGTCGGAAAAAGTAAAGTCAGGCAAAAACGTATTTCAGGTCGGTTATCAGCACCGGTACAATCCACTATATCATAATATTTACGAAACTATTAATGGGGGCTATCTGGGCACAATCACACATGCCGAGGCTCACTGGAACAGGAACGGCGACTGGAGGCGATATGTTCCTGATCCTAAATGGGAAAGACTTATTAACTGGAGAATGTACCTTGAGTATTCGGGTGGTCTGATGGCTGAACTATGCTCTCATCAGATCGATATCCTGGATTATGTTTTAAACAGCCATGCCGTAAAAATAACCGGTTTCGGCGGTATCGATTACTGGAAAGACGGACGCGAGACCTTTGACAATGTGTATTCGGTGTTTGAATATCCGGAAGGATTCAAGTCCAGTTTTCATTCTATCACCACCAATTCCTATGAAGGCTTCGGAATCAAGATTTATGGAACTAAAGCAACCGTGGTGGTCAAAGGTGAAGCCGGCCATAAAGGATATATATACCCGGAACCAAAAGCATTGGAAGAATTAAAAGCCGAGGTGGATGGCGTTTCAAGTGCTACCATGCAGATCCTTGAGCGTGGTGAGCCTATTCCAATAAAAGTGGAAAATTTCCCTGAAGGCGATGTTGGACCTACAGGAGCCGCGTTAACTGATTTTGCTGCCTGCATCCGTGAAGGCAAAAACACCATAGCCAATGTTGATTTTGGCCGGAAAAGTGCCATAGCAGTTGCCCTGGCCAACAAAGCCATGCGTCAGGGAACGATTGAAAGGTGGAAAAAGGAATATACGTAATATAATTGAAGGGCATCCTCCTCTTGCGGCAGTCATAATGCCATAGGACTGCTTTTGGCCAATTATTAGAATTGTATAGGAAATGTTAATTCCCTATCTCCCCTTTTTACGGTTACGGTGGTTTCGTCACCTTCTTTGAATTGAGACAATGCCTCCATATAGCTTCTCATATCACTCACCTCGTGGTCGCCAAGCTGAATGACTATATCACCATCTTCAATTCCTGCATTATCAGCCGGCCTTCCCTCCCTGACACCATCAATACGCATACCTTTACCATCAAACATATAATCGGGCACCACACCCATTGTGACTTCAAATTGAGACACATCCCGGCTTTCCTCCCTTGTACTGGAAAAAGACAATACAGGATCATCATCCAGGTCCAGGATAAGGCTGTCGACAAAGTTGGCAATGACATACATTCCTTCATAATTGATCTTATCCGCATCATCAGAAGGTTTATGATAATCTTCATGGGTACCGGTAAAAAAATGCAGTACCGGTATATCTTTCATATAAAATGAAGTATGATCCGAGGGACCCACCCCACTTTCTTTTGTAATAAGATGCAGGCTGTCCATCTCAATATTATCGATAACCTTATCCCAGGAAGGAGAAGTGCCGGTTCCGTTAATGGCCAGGGAGTTTTTTTCATCCAGACGACCCACCATATCAAAGTTGATCATATAATTTACTTTTTCAAGATCAACTGGTGGATTTTTAACGAAATAACCGGATCCGTATAGCCCCTTTTCCTCACCGGAAAATGCGACAAAAAGATAATCATACTCAAGATCCTGATGATTGATCATTTCAGCCAGTGCTAAAATCATGGCCACTCCGCTTGCATTATCATCTGCGCCATTATGTACCACCCCCCTATCCCCCAAAGCACTCTGTGTGCCGAATCCGAGGTGATCAAAATGGGCACCCAATATAACCAGCGTATCCGAAGGATTGTCGATAAATCCCAATACATTTCTTCCGGTCATTGCGGTGGTATCCTGTTCATCAGGCATGGAATGTGGATTCCATGCAGAGGAAAATTCAAAATACTGAAAATAACCCTCCTCACCCATTGGTTTCAATCCAAGGTCTTCAAACCTTTCCGCAATGTAGGTGGCTGCTTTTTGGGCTCCTATAGTTCCGGCTTCCCTGCCTTCAAGCGAATCGGAGGCCAGGTAGTAAATGTCATTACGCAAGGATTCAAGCAATGATTCTTTTTCAACGACCCGGACACATCCGGCAAAACAGATAAGCCAGATCAGGATAAAGACAGGCAGGTTTTTAGCTTTCAACATGGGTTTGAAGGTCAATGGGAACGAACAAATGTATAAAAATCGATCATTCTTTGAAATGCATTACAAAAAATTCAGATTCATTCTTAATGGTAAAATCGAAGTGGGTTCTCAAAAGATCCAGGCCCAGGGAAAGATCATACACATCATTAAAATGATGAATTTCAAATTCAGATTTTATTTCATGTGTTTTATTACCGCTATGGAACAGACACCAGGCAATACATTTTTTTCCAACCGGTTGGTCATAACTATCGGCTAACCCGGATTCTACCATATCGAAACCCAGCGCACTCCAAATCCTGAAGCTGATTTTACTTTTTGTCAAGGATGTATCGACCAGGGCTTTTACCGGGAGGGTTACTTTATGTTTGTTGGCCAGCTCACAGGGTATCAAAGGCAGTCCACCCGTGAATTCAAAAACGCTATCAGGCATTTTTTACCAGTCTGTTTCATTTTTATTGCTGCCTGAAGTTAAGAAAAAAACCCGGGTTATGTTAAATCCGAAGTGAATATCTCCATTTCCCCATGATCCATCGGTCTCGGCAATAAACCCTCTTTCCACCATCTGGCGTGAATTGGTAAACATCAACTGAAACACATGTCCTCCGGTTTCTATATCCACCCCTATGGCCAGAGAGTTAAAACGTTCATCAACCTGATATCCGTTGAGCCGGTAATAATATTCTCCGGACAAAGCGATCCGGTTACTGATTTTATACCGGCCACCGATCCCTATTGCAAAGATTGTATTGTCATCACCAGGTACTGCGGTATAATTGCGATGCAGGACGGATGGCATAAGTTGAAGAGATAGCCTTTCATTGAATTTCCTGGCGATCAGCAACTGGGAAGCATAAGCTAGTTTTTGTTCAAACGAAAATTTCCGGTCAGGATCAGGAGACCGCAGGGTTCTTACCGAGGCATTCCCGTAAGCAGTGAGCGTAAACGGGAAAACCCGTTTACCTGTTGATTGTCGTAATAGTTGGTATTTTACTAAACCATCATACACCTTTTCAAAAGAACTTCTTCCCAGGCCCACGGTTAACCTTCCCGTGACATGATAATCCAGCCCAAGCCTGATATTGGACTGGTCCAGACCGAATAATTCATAAGCGCCCGAGTTCAGCCTGCCAAACCGGTGTGATATTAGGAACTCCAGCACGCCCCGGTCCCTCACTTCAACAGAATGACCGTTAATAAGACGGGTACCTTTGAAGGTGTTGTTCACATAAACCACTTCTTCCCTGTCTTCCTCTTCCAGTGCGCTCATCAGATCATCCTGGGCAAGGGATCTTGAATAAAACAGGGTCAAGAGCATTATAATCAATACCAGTTTATTAACCATCTTAACTGCCTTCATAGGGTACAAATTCAAATTCAATAGTAACATCCACTACTTCAGCGATATTATACATCACCACTCTCGGGATCTTAATCTTATAATCTTCAAGTTTTACAGGAAATTCAGCTTTCAGTACAATATTATGGTCATTGACTTCACCTGTTCCCTCCACTTTCACCCTTTTCGTTACACCATGTATTGTTAAATCCCCTTCTGCCGTCAGGTTCTGTCTTTTTGAACCGGGTTTAAAATCAACGATTTTCCCTTTGAATGTTGATTTAGGATATTTATCCGACTCCATGTAATTTTCATTGAAGTGTTTCTGCATCAGGCTTTTATCAAATTCAAAATCACTGATCGGAATATTGAATACGATTTCGTTGGTTGCCGTATCCAAAAGACTCATTCCTTCTGTATTGACTGCTTCTATGTTTTCCAGTGGAGCTTCTGAGAAAAAGCGCACATATCCGTTTCTGGCGATAAACCGTTGGCCGTTTACTTCAACAACCAAAAACAACAAGCAAATTGTGATAAGTAATTTATATTTTTCCATTGTGTTGATTCAATTTTTATTTTAATTATCGGGTGCGCCATCATCGACCCAGCATGCAATGGTTTGGATCTCTTCATCCGTAATACTCCTGCCGCCAGGAGGCATACTACCGTCTCCCGTACGATTTTTAATATTTCCTGCATTGCTGATCACGGAGGTTTTATCAGACCAGTCAGGAAGGCCGGAATTACCATCATGACATCCCGAGATAGCGCAGTTGGTTGTTAAGATCGGCATCACATCATCTTCCAGGCTTGTACCTGATAGTACAGTAACCGTTGTGGTTATTTCACAACCATTTGCTTCCTGTGCTACCACCGTATATTCACCTGCAGCCAGGTTCGCAAGTGTATTATCATTCTGAAAGGAACTTTGTTCTGTTTTGTACTGGTAAGGAGAAGCTCCACCGGACACATCCACAGTTATTTCGCCCATGGAGGTCCCGCATCCGGCTTCTGCCGTGTTTTCGGCCGTAATAATCATACCCGCCTCACTTTCAATGGTTACCTGCACACTTGCCGTGCATTCGTTCATATCCATTACCGTTACTGAATAATTTCCAGCCTGCAGATTTTCAAATGTATTTTCAGATTGAAAATCTTCACCATTAATGCTGTAGGTATAATTGCCGCTGCCGCCGGAAGCGGTAACTGTCAGCGATCCATCATTAACACCACAGGTTGCAGTTGAGCTGGTTGTATTTTCGATAGTTACCGGATTGACTGAACAATCTACAGGTTCCGGTTCATTTTCACTCGAACAGGAATTGATCAATACGATCATAACAACTGCCACTGCGATCTTTAATTGCCTTGAGTAATATTCTTTTGTCATAATGCCTATTATTTTTTTAATGAACGGACCTGTTTACCAACTTCAACTCCCAGCAACACATTAAACAGGTCCGATTCAGGTATACTAATTATTAATTGTACAAACTATTACTTATTTTCACCAATGCCGTTTCTTCAAAAGATCCTGTTCCCGCTATCCCTGATCCGAAAAAAACCTTTTGATCAATGCTTATGCCCGGATCCGTCTGATCAGGTATTGCGGTACCCGGCTTCCGGTCATTATTGCTATAACTGTACAGGACAAACAGCACGGACAGGGCTACTAAAAAACCAATGAATAATAATAATTGGCGTTTAAAGGATATAGTACTTTTATCAGAAGTCTTCATGATTTCAAAGTTTATTGTTTAATGAAATAATTAATTAATAAGGAGCATCTGACACTTTTACCTGAACCAGTATTTCAGTGTGAACAGGGCCCCATAACTGTTTAACCGAATTTGTGCAGCAGCAATATCCTGAACAGGCAGTTTGTAATAGGGTTCTATTTGCCATGTCCATTTATCATTGATATTCCTGGCATAACCGGCCGAGATATTAATTATGCCCAGGAAATGTTGATTTTCATTATTAATGGTGTATTCCTTGATCAGGTTAGGATCATTATAATAGCCATAATCGAACTTATATTCTTCTGTCAGCATCAGATAGGATGAAATCCCGGTTCCCGCAAAGACCCTGTTTTTGCCGTTATCGATTATTGAATAATACAGGTTGATCGGTATATCGATCACATGACAGGCAATATTAACTTTATCAGGAGGATGAACATAAGAGCCATAGGTTTCATAAGGCACCTCATACCCTTCCGATACCGAATATCTTTTTCTTGAATGATTAATACCCGTCATTAATGAAATGCGATTCAGCAATAGGACCTCCAGACCCAGTCCTGTAAAAGTGCCTGTTCCGAATCCGGCATTAAATACCCCACTAAAATCAGGGCCTACCGATACGGTAAAAGCTATTTTTCTATCAAGACTTCGATATGACGGTATGATTTCATCGGTTCCCTGTTTGTTTTCCGGAGCCTCAGCCATGATGAACTTATAATCCGATGAAATAATGCGTGACTCCGGTTCTAAATTGCGGATCCCGTGAATATTTGAGCTGTATTCAGTTAATTTTACGGCCTTTTCAAACCGTGAGGCTTCAATGGTCCTCCTTTCAGGTGCCTCAAAATGAGTTTCAATCCTCACTAAAGACGGACCGGTGACCGGATCTTTCAATTTTTCTTCCGTTAATATGTTATTGTCCTGCCGGTGGCCTTTTCCGGAAGAATTTATGGTCTTCAAGGGAGCCGGAGCATCAATAAAGCTGGCATTCTCCTTGTTTTCAGCCTCAACCGGAAGATTGCTGTTTTCAGCTAATGCCGGAGAAGTACCTGCTTCAAGGCTATTGAACTGTATATCTTTTTTTGAAATCACCGGATTGCCTGCATTAAATATCTTTTGATCTAGTCCTTTATAACTATAAAGCAGAATTGATCCAACCACTGCCATTAGGATCACAACACCATTCAATAATCTCCAGTATATGCTGGAAAATATCTCCCATTGGTTTAATCTACGTTCCATTTTTTGCCAGGCTTCTTCCCTGAAAGGAAAATCAACAGATTCAGAAGCCTTCTTAAATAATGAATCGAACTCATTATCTGGCAAATCGTACCAATTCATTTTTATTGATTTTAGATAATATTTCTTTTAGTCTCATCCTGGCTTTTGCCAGATTTGATTTTGATGTACCCACCGATATATCGAGCATGGCGGCTATTTCATCATGTTTATAACCGTCTATCACATAAAGATTGAAGACTGAACGGTAAGCAGGGCTTAATCGCTGGATAATCTGGATCAATTCCCTGTGGGAAAGTTCCTGATCCTGATTATATCCGCTTCGAATCTCTACTTCGTTCACATCGAGTTGATGCTGATGAACCGCTTCCTTTCTTATAGCGTTAATTGAAGTATTGATCAGGATTCTCCTGAACCATGATTTAAAAGAGCGTTTCCGGTCAAATTTTTCAATAGCGGTAAAGACTTTCATAAATGCATCATTCAATACCTCCATTGCAGTCTGCTCGTTTCGGGTATAGCGAATACATATGCTCATACCATAAGCATAAAATTGCCTGTAAAGCAATTGTTGACTTTTCCGGTCATGTTTTACACAACCATCAATTAAAACAGAGATATTGCCGTTTTCGTGTTGCTGCACTTTACAATTAATTCAATACCAATACAGCCGGAGGGATGGAATGGTTGCCTCGGGCAAATTTTTTTTGGACTTAATAAAGTAATATGAGATTAATTATCCGGATAAACAATAAATAATGAGTGAAAACCCCATAACTGTCAGCAACCAAGCCTGCTGGTATGCCGGCTTTATTGATCCGTTCCGGCAAATTCGGCATAGGCAAGAATAATGCTGAGAGCAGAATTACTGAGATGGATTTTTACATGGCCGTCGTACAAAATAAGCTTTTCATAGGAGAGCGGGTCACCGGTATTCAGCCTGCCGATATGCGAATCACTGAAACCATATTGAGGATCTATCGGGTTAAGGACTTTTAAAAGGTTTTTGTCATTACCATATGCACCGGCATAGAACCTCACCGAATGATGTTCATTGGAAAGATCGGAATCATATTTAGTACGGATAAGTGATTCACCGCTGATCCTTTCATGGACCTCAACAGTACCCCCGGTTTCTTCGCCTTCCGGGGAGATCAAAGGAAAAGAAGTGAATTTACCTGTTAATTCGTTGATCCCCAGATCGGTAAAGATACTAAAAGAAAGATTTAAATCAGTAATTTCAAGATGGCCATCCAGGTTCAATAATTGATCATAGGTGATGGTGTTATTATTAATATCGTTTTTGATTTCGGCTTCAAATACCCCTTTGTCCGTTTCCAGCATTCCCACTTCGACTAACAGGTCGCCCTGTTCCGACCTGGGACCTTCGTATATCAGGACCTGATATGTTCCGGGGGATATACCGGATAATTTAATGCTTAATACCGTTGTGTTATTTTCCGTTTCAAGAAAAAGTGCTTTTCCGATTGATGACAAGCTCCAAAGTGGTCGCAAGGTATACTCCTTCTGCTCTCCTGTCAATTCGGGAAAATTCCCGTGAAGGAGGTTTTCTTCATCCGCTTTACATGAAATAAAAAGGAATAAAAGGAATAAAGGGATATATGTTATCAGAGTACTTTTTATCCGGTTCCTGTCGCATAATTTGTAATCAATTCTCATTTTTTTAGTTGAAGGTAAATATTAAGATCGTTCTGAAGACAATTCATTTTTTTTCCGGATCCATCTTATTCCCTCTTTGGATTTGCCTGTAACCGAAAATCCATTCTTTTCAAGAACCCTTTGTGAAGCCCCATGAGATTCGGGTGTATCGGCCACCACCGATTTAAGCTTGGGATGGGTAAACAGCCACCCTAGCAATCCTTCTATGGCTTCCGTAGCCAATCCTTTCCCTTCAAATTTTTTATCCATAAAATAGCCCAGACAGACCTGTCCCTTTTCATCGGGCATTCCGGAAACACCCATACCACCGGCAATTATTTTTTCTTTACGGAGTACCATCAACCAGTGAGTATACCACATATAATGATTCGGATCCTGTTCTACCCTCGGGATAGTAATATTTTTGATGGTATCTCTGAATTCTCTAAGAAATTCGGGACCGGCATTGATTTCAAATGAAGAACATTGGAGGTTTAAAGCTTTTTCGAGTTTTGACCGGTCTTCAATCAGCCACCGAAGGTAACTGGCAGGCAAAGGAATCAGGGCGAGATTTTCTGTATTTATGTGATACATATTAACCGACTGCTGAGAATCAATGCTTAACCGAACCGTATGATAAAATTTTGTTTATGGTTCAGGTATAATAATTAACAATAAAAGTATTTAATTATTGGGAGAAATTATCTATTGGAAGAAATTATCAATAATCTATCTCCTTAATTTTCCGGTCCTTAGTCTGCAACAGGTTTTCATCCAGTTTTTTGATGAGTTCATTATAACTGTTTTTTATCCTGATATACTCCCTTTTTTTACTTCCTTTCAGCAGCCATATCTTAAATCCTTCCCAGAATCGATGAATCCAGTTCTGATAAATTTTTGCAAGAATTCCAGTTATGATAACAGACATTATATACAGTGTCACGTGTAGCGGATCCGGAAAATACTGATAGAACAGGTAAGCCTGGAAAAAATACGATAACGGGAAGGAAACAAGCCCCACGGCCAGTTTTACCGAACTCTCCCAATGATCGTCATGAACAAAAAGCCTGGCTACAATATACGGAAAGATAAGACCCAGAAAGTTGTTCAACAACCCATACAGATAGATGGGCCAGAATAAAACCAATCCCAGATAATTTTTAAATTTTTGCAACCTGGTATCAAAATATCTTCCCAGATAGACCGGATCGAAATGTGATTTCAGTCTTTGTTTGAAAAAGCGGTTGTTGGCAGCTTCAAAACGTTTGAATTCACCCCTTCCCTTTTCCCGGATATGATCCATGCCGGCTATGATCTTTTTGTATGCAGAAAAACGGTCTATAAGGTTTTTATAATTCATTTTTACTTTCTGCATAAAATGAGGAGTGTATATTTTTAATACGTTCTCATAAAATTTATATGATTCGGCATTGTTGATATTAATGGTTAACCGGGTCAGCTGCTGATAAAGCATATCCATAATTAATCCTACAGTCCTGGAGGAATTTTTTTCATATTGCTTTTTATAATCCGCCACATTGATCGGGTCACCGAACTGCACCAGAAGATCACTTTGAAATTTAGACTGATCATCATAGTTTATGCCCACCGGAATGATCACCAGGTCATCCATATTTTTACCTTCTTCCAAAGATCGAAAGGCTATCCTAAGTATCCCCTTTCTTATCGGTCGTATCCGTCGTATCTTACTATGGTTTCCTTCCGGGAAAATGATCAGATGTTTACGCTGATGAAGAATATTTACACATTTTTGAAATATGGCCTCATTTTTAGATATCATATTTCCTTTATCGCGCCTGCGGTACACAGGCAACATTCTGAGTGCACGTAAAAGAAAATTGGCCACCCGGAATTCAAAAATGTCCGCCCGGACAAGAAAATAAGGTATTTTACTGTTTACGGTTCCCACCACCATGGCATCCATAAATGCATACTGGTGATTCGGGGCAAAAATAACCGGTGAACCGGCAGGAACTTTTTCCAATCCGATCACTTTTATCCTACGGTAATATGCACGGATAGCAATTATTACCCAAACCTTAAGAATGAATAAGCCGACAGCCTGAAACACACGATACAAACCTTTCATCTATACTTTTATCCTGACCGGATTTTTTTCCCATATTAAGGTAATTGCAAACCCAGAGATTATATGCCAGATGCCCCACCATGCTGCAACAATGGCCATGCCCCCGTTTCCCCCAAAAAAATTAAAAATCAGTATCAAACCCAAACCTGAATTCTGTATTCCGGTTTCAATGGCAATTGTTCTTTGGTCCAGTTTCGACAATCCAAATAATTTCGCCGAATAATATCCGGTCATAAGGGCAATTATGTTATGCAAAAACACCAGTGTGATAACCAGGTGAATATAATCTAAAAATATACCATAATTGTTAGTGAATGCAATTATCACGAACAATATGAAGATGGCCATGGATATCATTTTGATGGGACCGGTTATCTTTTCCGTGAGTCGTGGGAAGAAATGCGAAAAAAGCATCCCGATAATCACCGGAATACCCAACAGAACGAAGATGTTAAAAAACATCTGAGCCGGGTCCAGGCTGATTGACGTGGTGTTTTTTCCGAGACCGATATACATTTCGCTCCAGAATCCATAATTAAAAGGAGTCATGAAGGTAGCCAGCGAGGTAGCTATTGCGGTTAAACTGATGGATAATGCAGTATTGCTTTTTGATAAAGAGGAAAAAAAATTGGATATGTTACCCCCCGGACAGGCAGCTACCAGTATCATTCCCAGTGCAATGCTTGAAAGAGGATTTAAAAAAAATATTAATAGAAAGGTCACCAACGGCAGGAGGATAAACTGGGAAAAAATACCTGCCAGCGTGGACCTTGGATTGGAAAACAGGGCTGAAAAATGATCGAATTTTAACTCCAGGGCAATACCGAACATGATAAATCCCAGAATAATATTCAAAACGAATAATCCTTCCGGAGAAAAATTCAATCTGACCTGATCAATTATTGCGTCCTGCATGTTGCCGACAAAATTGCAATAAAGCAGGTTAAAACACAACTGGTTTTATGTAAACTGTAAAATCGTAAAGTTCGATAGTCCGATCACCAAACGGGCGGCCGTCACCTGAATTTTATCACATCAAAATTTTCATAATAAATTATGCGGCAATATGCTGTATTCATCTGACCATTCGAAGCCTTTCCGGGTAATAAGAAAGTGTTTTAAAGCGGTATTCCCGGTTTCAACAAAACGGGTTTATGGGTTTTCTTGTTTTTTCTTCATTTTCCCCAGGTGCTCGGCTCCTTTAAAGTCCAGCTCGTTGGTCACTCTTGCCAGGGCAGCCAGGTCGATCTCACCTGAAAAGCTCAATATAACAAACTCATTGATCTCATCTACGATCAGAAGAAGATCGCTGATTTTTCCCCGCTTTTCTTTAATGAGAAAATCAACCCTGGTATTCCCTTCCCGTACGTTCATCAGTTCATCAAAATTTTCCTTTCTGATCATTTTTTTGAAATCCCGGATATAATCCTCATCGAATCCTTCCATGTTTCGATCTGCTACATGAATATCGATCATTTCCAGTTTGCTTAATGCCTTAAGGACCTCCTTGCTTTCCTCATCCTCCGTATTTACGTTGGACAGGAATTTTAATATCCCACCGTCAATCTTTATGGCCACATATTTTCCATTATCCTTAAAACGTTCATGAAATTCCATGATGGCTTTTGACTGCGACATGACACTCAATGCCATAGAAATAAAAATTACCGATATTATAAGTCGTTTCATAACAGGTATATTTATGTTTCAGATTTTATTTTTCATTCAATTTATCAAGGTATTCGAATTCATCTATATCCATGGTTTTGGAAAGCTTTGAGATATCCTTAAGGGTCAGATTCCCTACCATGCTCATTAAGAAGAAGGTATCATCCCCTCCTATCAGCATGACGAACTCATTGATCAATCCGTCTTTTTCATCGATCAGAAATTTAATTTCCTCATCGCCTTCCTTAATGATCATCAGTTCCTCAAACCCTTTTCTGGGCAGCAGATTGTGTACCTCACTGTATAATTCTGTCCTTGCTTTCTCATTACTGGAAGTGAGGATCTTCAGGCCTGTGAGTTTTCTGATCACATTCATCAGGTCTTCCTCATTTTCAGTTTCGGGAATCTGAGCGATCAACCCGAACATCCGTTTGGTTATGTATATGGTAGTAAAACCATCCCTGCCTTCATATTCATTGAAATATTTTGTGATCACATCTTCCTGGGCATATCCCGGAAAAAACAGCATGATCATTATGATTAATGATATCAACTTTTTCATATTTCTTCATATTTGGTATTTCTGATTATTTCTTCTGCTTCACTGAATTTGGATATTTTCGTAACCTCAGCCTTACCCTTGTTCAATTTTTCTGATACGAAGAACAGCGCCTTCTTCGTCTCTTCCAGGGCTTTTCTGGGATCCTCAAAGGTGTCCTCAACCACCCTTCTGGTCTGATCCTGAACGTTTATAAAACGCTGATGGATTACATAGAATGAGAGTATCAATATAATGGCTGCGGCTGCCTTATAAATGAGATTTATATATTGATGACGTGTTTTTTCCGGTTTTTTATCGATTTTTTCAAAGAGTCGACGCTCAAAATCATCGGTCAATCTTTCTGCTGATTTTTCATTATAATAAAAAAACAGGGGCCTGAACCGGGTCAGATCGGCAGGCACATCTTCCTTTATAAAATACTTCCTTAAGATGTTTTCTTCCTCGATACTGGTTTCACAATTCCAGTATTTCTGCAACAAATCTCTAATTTTCTCAGGATCCATAACGTTTTGTGTTCAGTAATTTCTTTCTCAGGTTATCCCTGGCTCTATATAAGGTCACCTTGACCAGATTCAGATCAAGACCCATGATCTCCCCTATCTGTTGATAGGAGTATTGTTCAAACTCTCTTAAAATGATTACTTCTTTCTGCCTGACTGGAAGCGTATCGATCAGATCGTTAATCAGTTCCGTAACTTCCGATTGTTCATAGACCACATCCGGTGATTGATTGTCGATCGTCATTTCAACCGTTTTATTCTGATTAATCTGTCGATATTTGTTTTTTCGGAAATGGTCCATCACCAGGTTTTTCGTGATTATCATGCACCAGGCTTCCTTGTTCTTTACCTTATCCAGGTCGGTTCTTTTATTCCAGATCTTTATAAATACATCCTGAACAATATCTTCCGCCGATTCCGCATCTCCCAGATAGGATTTTGCAAACCGGAACAATTTATTTTTTAACGGAAGAATTTCTTTTTTGAAGTACTCCAAATGCATTTCGACTGGAAGACGGGTCAGTGATTGAAAAGTTACAGGATATGTTGATGTTTTATAAGTGAGATTAAAATGACGGCAACAATGTAGATTATATTATTGACATTAAATAAAAAAAAACCTGATATTTATACTTCAGGTATCTGAATCCGGGTGGCCGCCAAGTCAACCGGAAGCCAAAAATATATACTTCATTACACTAATGATAATACTTGACATCCATCAGCTTCCCTATTCGGAAACTTTTATTGAAAACCTGATCTTTCATGGGGGTTTGCTGTTATCCACATTTTTACTTTTGATTTTATTTCTTTTGTGGCGCGCATATGAAAATAAAAAAAGATCGAACATCAGCCTCCGGGTCAAAAATAAAGAAGTGGAAGCGGCGCATCAGGATATTGAAGAAAAAAACAAGATCCTTCAGATCAGAAACAGGGAATTGAAAGAAGCCAAAGAAAAGGCAGAATCTGCCTCAAGGGCCAAACAGGATTTTTTATCCAATATGAGTCACGAGATAAGGACACCTCTGAATGCGGTAATCGGCATGACCGATATCCTGAGAATGGAAAACCCGAGACCTGACCAGCAGGAAGCCCTGGAAAGCATTCATTTTTCAGGGAAAAGCTTGTTGAGGCTGATTAATGACATTCTTGATCTGACAAAAATAGAAGAAGGTAAAATAGTACTTGAAAAGGTCCCCTTTAATATAAACGAACTTTTGAATCATATCAAAAATACATTTACCGGACGGGCTGAAGCAAAGGGCCTCAGATTTTCGGTGCAGGTAGATGGGAATATACCCGGATCGCTCAGAGGTGATCCTTTCAGACTGTCTCAGATATTAAATAACCTGATCGATAATGCAATCAAATTTACTGAAAAAGGCAATGTGATTTTAAAAACGGAATTGGAAAATATTGAGTCAAAAAATGTAACCCTGCGATTTAGAGTAAAGGACACCGGTATCGGAATTTCGGAAGAGGAGCAAAGCAGAATATTCAGAAGGTTTGAACAGGCTTCGTCCAGTACGACCAGAAAATACGGGGGAAGCGGTCTGGGATTAACTATTATCAGCCATTTATTAAATCTGCACAATAGTAAAATCCATCTGAAAAGCAAGCCCGGTGAAGGCACTGAATTTTTGTTTAGTTTACATTTCATGGCCGGTGATACGGATACCTTATCCGGCAAATCATTAAAGGAAGAAAAAATTATTCAAAAACCTGAAACCCGAATCAAGGTATTGCTGGTGGAAGACAATGAACTGAATATGAAATTGGCCGATAAATTTTTATGTCGTCTTGGATTCAGGGTAGATAAGGTGACCAATGGTCTGCAGGCTGTTGAAAAATGCAGGGAAAACACATATGAACTGATCCTGATGGACTTGCATATGCCCGTGATGGATGGTTGGGAGGCCACCCGGCAAATACGGAAAATCAAGCCGTATAAGGATGGGCATATCCCCATTCTCGCCATCACAGCAGATGTTATGAGCGAAAATGATATCTCATTTTCTGAAACAGGATTAAATGGTTATATTTCCAAACCCTTCAGTTTTACGGAACTAAAAACAAAGATCGGACGGTTTTTCGATTTAAAAATCCCCTCTTAATCATGCGGTTGTTTCCAATTTAGCCAATATTATTTATTTTTATTTTTGAAATTAATTACTTAAACCTGATTCCCTGATAAATTTTTAAATAAATTGTTTTGAATTTAAATTAAATTATCAGACTTTTGGAGTTCAATTTAAAAAGGGCCGAACTGGTCCGCATGAGAAAGCATGAAATCTGTAAACTCAATATTATCTGTGATTATTATTAACGTACTCGTGGTACCTTACCAGGATTCGTGAGAAAGGAATATATTACCAGGACTCAAAAGCCTTTCTCACATCAGAAAGGCTTTTTTAATTTATATGAATGAGTGATTTAAATAAATACAGCAAACGAATTACCCAGGATGAGTCACAACCTGCCTCCCAGGCCATGCTGTATGCCCTGGGAATAGATGAAGAAGATCTGAAAAAGCCTCAGGTTGGGATCGTGTCAACCGGATTCCAGGGAAATCCCTGTAATATGCATCTCAATGATCTTGCCAGGGAGGTTAAAAAAGGAGTGGATCATTTGAAAATGCTGGGGCTCATTTTTCATACCATTGGTGTAAGCGACGGGATCCCCAATGGTACGGAGGGCATGAAATATTCGCTTCCCTCCCGTGACATCATTGCCGATTCAATTGAAACCGTAGTCAATGCGCAGCACTATGATGCCGTTATTCCAATTGTGGGATGTGATAAAAATATGCCCGGCGCCATGATGGCCTTGGCCAGGATCAATCGTCCCGGTATTCTCGTTTACGGCGGCACGGTGAAAAAAGGATACTGGAAGGGTGAGGATCTGAATATTATTTCCGCGTTTGAAGCCTATGGAAAAAAGATCAAGGGAGAGATCTCAGAAGATGATTATAAAGGGATCATAAAAAATTCAATTCCGGGAGCAGGTGCCTGTGGGGGTATGTATACGGCCAATACAATGGCTTCGGCCATTGAAGCACTGGGCATGAGCCTTCCCTACAGTTCCTCTAATCCAGCTGTCAGCCCGGAAAAATCGATCGAATGCGGTCAGATCGGTGCAGCCATGGAACATCTCCTGGCAAAAGACATCAGACCCAGGGATATCATGACCCGGGAAGCTTTTGAAAATGCGGTCACCCTTGTCATGGCGCTGGGAGGTTCAACCAATGCGGTGCTCCATCTGATGGCCATGGCTAAAGCCGCTGAAATACCGTTATCACTCAAAGACTTTCAACATATCAGCAATAATGTACCCTTCATTGCCGACCTCAAACCCAGCGGTAAATACCTAATGGAGGACCTCCATCAGATTGGAGGTATCCCGGCTGTTATGAAATATCTTTTAAGAAAAGGTCTTTTAACAGGTGATTGTCTTACCGTGACCGGCCGGTCACTGGCTGAAAACCTCGAACAGGTTGAAGAGTTGAAACCCGGTCAGGATATAATCCGTACTGTGGATAATCCTCTGAAGCCGAACGGGCACATACAGATCCTGTTCGGCAACCTGGCTGAGGAGGGTGCAGTGGCTAAAATTACAGGAAAAGAAGGTGAAAAGTTTACGGGAACGGCCCGGGTTTTCGATAATGAATTCGAGGCCATTGAAGGGATACGGTCTACCGTAAAGAAAGGAGATGTGATCGTGATTCGCTACGAGGGGCCGAAAGGAGCACCCGGTATGCCGGAAATGCTCAAGCCTACGGGTGCGGTGATTGGTGCGGGGCTGGGTAAAGATGTGGCGCTGATCACGGATGGCCGCTTTTCAGGCGGATCTCATGGATTCGTGGTGGGTCATATTACGCCGGAAGCACAGGAAGGCGGGCTGATCGCGCTTATCAGGAATGGAGACAAGATCACCATAGATGCCACAAAAAATATAATTGAAGCCGATCTCCAGGACAAAGAAATTGAAAAACGCCGTAAGGAATGGAAAAAACCACCTTATAAATTTGAAAAAGGAATTTTAGGAAAATATATAAAACTTGTTTCTTCTGCATCAGAAGGATGTATAACCGATTAAAACTGAAGGGATATGTCAACATTAGAAAAAACCCGTAATTTGGAAAAAAAACACAAGCTTTTAAGGATCAGTGGTTCTGAGGCTGTGATCCTCTCATTGTTGGAGGAAAATGTAGATACGATATTCGGATATCCGGGAGGAGCCATAATGCCGATCTATGACGCATTATTCGGATATCTCGATAAGTTAAACCACATCCTGGTGAGGCATGAACAGGGTGCTGCTCATGCCGCTCAGGGATATGCCAGGGTATCCAGTAAAGTGGGTGTGTGTTTTGCCACAAGTGGCCCGGGTGCCACCAACCTGATGACCGGTATTGCAGATGCCAACATAGATTCCACACCTATCGTTTGTATAACCGGACAGGTGCCTTCTCAGTTGCTCGGTACCGATGCTTTTCAGGAAACTGACGTTCTCGGTATTACCATGCCGGTGACCAAGTGGAATTTCCAGGTTACCCGGCCTGAAGAAATACCGGAAGCCATAGCAAAAGCTTTTTATATTGCCAAAACCGGTCGTCCCGGCCCGGTTCTGCTTGATATCACCAAGGATGCTCAGTTCGGTGAACTGGATTTCAAATACCAGAAATGCGAGAAAATACGCAGTTATCATCCCTACCCCACGCCTGCTGAAAAACAGATCGAGGAAGCGGCCGAGCTGATCAATCAGGCCAAAAAGCCCTATATCCTGGCCGGACATGGTGTATTGATCTCCAATGCGGAAAAAGAACTGCTGATGCTTTCCGAAAAAGCCGATATTCCCGTGGCACAAACGCTGCTGGGATTATCTTCATTCCCTCCGGATCATAAAAATTATGTCGGTTACCTGGGGATGCATGGTAATTATGGACCGAATATCAAGACCAACGAATGTGATGTATTGATCGCGATTGGAATGCGGTTCGACGACCGGGTTACAGGAGATTTGAAACGATATGCCAGACAGGCCAAAGTAATTCATATCGAAATTGATCCATCGGAGATCAATAAAAATGTGATATCCACTGTCGGAATTAATGCCGATGCCCGGTATACACTGGAAAAACTCCTGCCCCTGATCAAGGAAAACGATCATTCATCATGGATCAATGAATTCAAGGAATGTGATAAGATAGAATTTGAAAAAGTGGTCAAAGAACAGATAGGACCTGGCACACCACTGATCAAAATGGCCGAGGTGATCCATAAACTGTCGGAGATCACCAGGGGTGAATCCGTAATAGTTACCGATGTAGGACAACATCAGATGATTGCCTCGCGGTATTATCAGTTCAGGAAACCCAATCAGCATGTTACTTCCGGTGGACTGGGCACCATGGGGTTTGCCCTGCCCTCATCCATGGGAGCAACGCTTGGCTCTGCAAACCATCCGGTTATTGCGGTGATCGGAGACGGAGGTTTCCAGATGACCTTACAGGAACTCGGCACCATTGCTCAATATAAGATCCCGGTAAAAATAATCATATTGAACAATCATTTTCTGGGCATGGTACGCCAGTGGCAACAATTATTTTTCGAACGGAGATATTCCTTCACTGAAATGACCAATCCCGATTTCGTGAAAATCGCTGAAGGCTTTGGAATCGCTTCGAAACGGACTACCGATAGAAAGGATCTGGAGAATAATATAAAAGAAATGCTATCAACTGAAGGACCCTACCTGCTGGAAATTGAAGTAGAAAAAGAGGACAATGTATTTCCAATGGTTCCTTCGGGAGATTCTGTAACCAATATAATTTTAGAACCGAAAAAATAAAAACAACATAATCATGTCTGACATTTATCAGGATAGTAAGGAAACGGCACTCCGGAAAAGGCATACCATTTCCGTATTGAGCGAAGACCGGCCCGGGTTATTGAACAGGGTCACCATAATCTTCACACGAAGAAAAATAAATATTGAAAGTATCAATGTATCTACCTCTGAGGTACCCGGGGTAAGCCGGTACACACTAGTGGTAAACTCCACCCGTGACCAGGCTGAAAAGGTGGTGGGACAGATCCGTAAGCTTATCGAAGTTCTCGGAGCTTTTCTGTATGAGGAAGATGAGATCTATTACCAGGAAATTGCGTTGTACAAGGTCCCTACCAAGATATTCTTACACGGGAATAAAATAGAAAATCTGGTCAGGTCCAACAATGCAAGGATCCTCGTGATCGAGGAAGATTACATTGTGATCGAAAAAACGGGTCATAAACATGAAACCCAGCAGTTGTTTAACCGGCTGAATGAGTATGGCGTATTGGAATTTGTCAGATCGGGCCGAGTGGCCATATCCAAGTCAAAAAGGGAGACCCAGCATTACCTGGATGAACTCGAAAACTCAAAAACACACATACTAACCTCAAACGGACAAGACAAATATGGCAAAAATTAATTTTGGCGGCGTGGAAGAAAACGTCGTTACCCGCGAAGAATATCCGCTCGACAAAGCACGTGAAACCTTAAAAGACGAAACCATAGCCATTATCGGATATGGCGTACAGGGACCGGGCCAGGCCCTGAATCTTAAGGATAATGGATTTAATGTAATCGTCGGACAGCGTAAACCGTCCAAATCCTATGACAAGGCTATCGGACAGGGATGGGTGGAAGGCAAGGACCTGTTTACCATTGAAGATGCCCTTAAAAAAGCCACGATAATTTTTTATTTGCTTTCCGATGCCGCCCAGATCCAGCTCTGGCCAACCGTCAAGCAGCACCTGAAAGAAGGCGATGCGCTGTATTTTTCTCATGGATTTGGTATAACCTACAAGGAAAGAACGGGCATCATTCCACCGGATAATGTGGATGTGGTGCTTGTGGCTCCCAAAGGATCGGGCACCAGTCTTCGCAGGCTGTTTGTGGAAGGCAAAGGGTTGAACTCGAGTTATGCCATCCATCAGGATTACACCGGAAAAGCTCGTGAAAGGGCCATCGCATTGGGAATCGGGATAGGATCCGGTTATCTGTTCGAGACCACCTTTAAAAATGAGGTGTACAGTGATCTTACCGGAGAAAGAGGGACCCTGATGGGTGCCATTCAGGGTGTTTTTGCTGCCCAGTATGATATTTTGAGGCAAAACGGCCACTCTCCTTCCGAAGCTTTCAATGAGACCGTGGAAGAATTGACACAAAGTCTGATGCCACTGGTTGCCGAAAACGGTATGGACTGGATGTATGCCAATTGTTCCACAACAGCACAGCGGGGTGCCCTTGACTGGTGGAAAAAATTCAGGGATGCCGTAAAGCCGGTGTTCAGCGAACTGTATGGTAAAGTAGCACGGGGTGAAGAAGCACAGAATGCCATCGATGCCAACAGTCAGGCCGATTACAGGGAAAAACTGGAAGAGGAACTGAAAGAATTGAGAGAATCGGAGCTCTGGAGGACAGGAGCGGCCGTAAGGGAACTGAGACCGGAAAAAAAATAGAACATAACACTGCGGGGAGGAAACAAATGACGTCAAACAGAATTATCATTTTCGATACCACATTGAGGGATGGGGAACAGGTGCCCGGCTGTCAGCTGAATACGATTGAAAAGATACAGATAGCCAGGGCACTGGAAGAATTAGGGGTTGATGTCATTGAAGCGGGATTTCCGGTTTCCAGTCCCGGAGATTTTAATTCTGTGGTGGAGATATCCAAAAATGTGACCTGGCCGGTGATCTGTGCCCTTACCCGGGCGGTGGAAAAGGATATTGATGCTGCAGCGGATGCCTTGAAACATACCAGGCATCCCAGGATCCATACGGGTATCGGCACGTCGGATTATCATATAAAAAATAAACTTAACTCCACGCGCGAAAAGATCCTGGAACGTGCTGTGGCAGCTGTAAAATATGCCAAACAAAAGGTAGAGGACGTGGAGTTTTACGCCGAAGATGCGGGCAGGACGGAGAATGAATACCTGTCCAGGGTCGTAGAAGCGGTGATAAAAGCCGGTGCAACGGTGGTAAACATTCCGGATACCACTGGGTACTGTCTCCCACAGGAGTATGGCGAAAAGATCAGGTATCTGAAGGAAAATGTGAACGGTATCGATAAAATCACCATCTCTACCCATTGTCATAACGACCTGGGTATGGCTACGGCCAATACCATAGCGGGTATATTGAATGGGGCCGCTCAGGTGGAAGTCACTGTGAATGGTATTGGGGAAAGAGCAGGCAACACGTCACTCGAAGAGGTGGTCATGACGCTCAAAAGCCATAAGGATCTCGACTATTCCACCAATGTGAATTCAAAAAACATTTATAAAACAAGCAAACTGGTTTCGAACCTGATGAATATGCCGGTTCAGCCCAACAAGGCGATAGTGGGTCGTAATGCTTTTTCCCATTCATCGGGAATACACCAGGATGGCGTGTTGAAACACAGGGAAAACTACGAGATCATAGACCCTGCCGAAGTCGGTATTAATGAATCGGCCATACTCCTGACCGCACGAAGTGGCAGGGCGGCACTGAAACACCGCCTTAAACTGATGGGATATGATCTCAGTAAGGAAAAACTGGACCATGTGTATGAAGAATTTCTCCTGCTGGCTGACCGGAAAAAGGATCTCAGGGATGATGATATCGCCATGCTTATGGGAGAGGTAAGACAGGAAGACAGCCGGATCAAACTGGATTTTCTCCAGGTGGTTACAGGAAAAAACCTCACACCCATGGCTACCGTAAAACTGAATGTATCGGGAGAGACCTTTGAAGCGACTGCATCAGGAAATGGTCCCGTGGATGCGGCCATCAAAGCGGTCCAGAAAATCATTACCAGGAAAATTACACTTGAAGAATTCCTGATACAGGCGATCACACAGGGAAGTGACGATATCGGCAAGGTACATATGCAGATTGAACATGACGGGTTAATCTATCATGGATTCGGTGCCAATACCGATATCATTACCGCCTCGGTCGAGGCCTACCTGGACGCAATAAATAAAATAAAAGTTAAAAAGAAGATCGTAGAAACTAAATCATAAAATACTGTGACACTAAAAACTTTATTTGACAAGATCTGGGATGCGCATGTGGTGCATGATGTGGAAGGAGGCCCGCAGGTACTCTACATCGATAAGCATTTTGTACATGAAGTCACCAGCCCTGTGGCTTTTCTCGGACTTGAAAAGCGTGGATTACGAGTTCTCAGACCTGAAAACACGATTGCCACACCAGATCACAACGTACCTACCATAAACCAGGAGATGCCGATCAGGGAAGCCCTTTCCAGGAAACAGGTTGATCAGCTCACCCGGAATTGTGAAAAGCATGATATTCAATTATGCGGGCTGAATCATCCCTGGCATGGTATCGTTCATGTGATCGGACCAGAACTGGGAATCACCCAGCCCGGGATGACCATCGTCTGTGGCGACAGCCATACTTCAACGCACGGTGCATTCGGAGCGCTGGCTTTCGGCATCGGGACCAGTGAAATCGAAATGGTATTGGCCACGCAAACCATACTTCAGCCCAAACCCAAAAGCATGCGCATCAATGTGGAAGGAAAACTAAATGAAGGTGTCACTTCCAAGGATATCATTCTTTATATCATCTCCCGGATCGGGACCAGCGGAGGTACCGGTTATTTCATTGAGTATGCCGGTTCAGCCATACGCAGTCTCTCCATGGAAGCCAGGATGACCATCTGCAATATGAGCATTGAGAGCGGCGCCCGGGGTGGTATGATCGCCCCGGATGAAACTACCTTCGATTATATACAAGGCAGGGAATTTTCACCCAAAGGAAAAAATTGGGATGAAAAACTGGCTTACTGGAAGTCTCTTCCCACAGATAAAGGTGCTGAATTTGATAAAGAATATCATTTCAATGCCGAGGATATCACCCCCATGATCACCTTTGGCACTAATCCCGGCATGGGACTCAAAATAACCGACCCCATTCCCGAATTGGAAGAGGTGCCGCAGGCCAAGAGAGAAACGTTCAGAAAATCGCTGCAATATATGGATTTCAAACCCGGTGAATCGATGCTGGGCAAGAAAGTCGATTATGTGTTCGTGGGTAGTTGTACCAATGGAAGGATTGAGGATCTCCGCAGGGTGGCTGATGTAGTAAAAGGAAGAAAAAAAGCGGATAACATCACTGCGTGGATAGTTCCCGGATCGAAACAGGTAGCACAACAGGCTTATAAGGAAGGGCTGGTTGAAATTCTTGAAACCGCGGGATTTAAACTTCGGCAACCGGGATGTTCGGCCTGTCTTGCCATGAACGAGGATAAGATCCCTGCAGGTAAATATGCCGTATCTACGTCAAACCGGAATTTTGAAGGACGACAGGGACCGGGAGCACGCACCATGCTGGCCAGTCCGGTCACAGCAGCCGTAACCGCCATTACTGGTATGATAACCGATCCAAGGGAAATTCTTGAACCATTAAATGAATTTGAAAATGCCAATTGATAAATTCAAGACCTTACACAGTACGGCCATACCCCTTCCTATCGAGGATGTCGATACCGATCAGATCATGCCTGCCAGGTTCCTGAAGGCTATCGAGAGAAAAGGGTTCGGTGAAAATCTTTTCAGGGACTGGCGCTACGACAGCAATAACAATCCAAAGGAGGATTTTATACTGAATGATCCGAACTATAAGGGTAAGATACTTGTGGCGGGTCATAATTTCGGCAGTGGTTCAAGTAGAGAACATGCTGCGTGGGGATTATATGATTTTGGTTTCCGGGTGGTCGTATCCAGCTTTTTTGCCGACATTTTTAAAAATAATGCGCTGAATAACGGCCTTTTGCCGGTACAGGTAACTCCGGAATTCCTGCAGAAGATATTTGATGTAATTGAGGAGGACAAAGACACTGAATTCCTGGTTGATCTGATCAACCAGGAATTCAGAATTTTAAAAACGGACAACAGATTCATGTTCGAAATCAGTCCTTATAAAAAACAGTGTTTGTTAAACGGCTATGACGATATCGATTATCTCCTAAGCCTCAAAGATAAAATTGAAGAATTCGAAACTAAACAAGGATAAATTATGAACCAGGACAATACAAACCTTGTAACGATAATGGATACTACCCTGAGAGATGGTGAACAGACCACAGGCGTGTCCTTTTCCTATAATGAAAAACTGAATCTGGCAAAGATCCTGCTGGAAGAAGTTAAAGTAGACCGGTTAGAAATTGCCTCGGCCAGAGTTTCCGAAGGCGAATTTAAAGGCTCTCAAAAGATAGTGGAATGGGCCAGGGATAATGATTACCTGGAAAAGGTAGAAATCCTGGGATTTGTTGATGGCAAGGTATCGCTCGACTGGATCAACAAGGCCGGAGGCAAGGTAGTGAATTTACTCTGTAAAGGATCCTACCGTCATGTGACCCAGCAGCTTAGAAAGAGCCCCGAAGAACATCTTGAAGGAATCAAAGCTTCAATTAATTATGCCAATGAATTAGGTATTAAAACGAATATTTACCTGGAAGACTGGTCGAACGGGATGAGAAATTCACCGGATTATGTGTTTTACATGATCGACGGGTTGAAAGATGAGAATATAGACCGTTTTATGCTTCCCGATACACTGGGCATCCTGTCTCCAGATGAAACCTATAAATTTCTGGAGGAAACGCAGGAAAGGTTTCCTGATCTGAATTTTGATTATCATGCCCATAATGATTATGACCTGGCCGCCGCCAATGTATATGCTGCCCTTAATGCGGGCATCCGTTGCCTTCACACTACGGTAAATGGGCTTGGCGAAAGAGCAGGTAATGTGCCGATGTCAAGTGTAGTAGCTATCGTTAAGGATCATTTTCATCTGGACATGAATATTGTGGAATCGAAATTGAACAAGATCAGCCGTATGGTAGAATCCTTTTCAGGGCTTCGTATTCCTACCAATAAACCCCTGATCGGGGAGTATGTCTTTACCCAGTGCAGTGGTATACATGCCGATGGGGATTCGAAGGATAACCTGTATTTCAGCGACCTGATGCCCGAACGGTTTGGTCGTACACGGAAATATGCCCTTGGTAAAACTTCAGGTAAAGCCAATATCAGAAAGAACCTGGAAGAACTGGGTATCACCCTTGATCCGGATTCACTCAAAAAAGTCACGGAAAGGATCATTGAGCTTGGTGACCAGAAGGAAACGGTAACGGTCGATGATCTCCCCTACATTATTTCCGATGTTCTTAAAAGTCAAGCCATAGAACAATCCATCACACTGAAAAACTATTCCACCTCGCATGCGCTGGGCCTGCGCCCGGTTACCGGTCTGAGTATCGAAATTGAAGGAAAGGAATACGAGGAACATGCCAGCGGGGATGGTCAGTATGATGCGTTTATGAATGCCCTGAAGCGGATCTATAAAAAACTGGGCAAACCCATGCCCCGGCTTATCGATTATGTGGTGACCATCCCTCCCGGTGGACGGACTGATGCCCTCGTGGAAACAGTGATCACCTGGGAGCTGGACAAGGAATTCAAGACCCGGGGACTTGATCCTGACCAGACGGTAGCAGCTATTAAGGCGACCATGAAAATGCTGAACATTCTTGAACAACAAAACAAACTGAAACAAGAGAAAGCCGTTAAAGTATGAAGAAAAAAATTGCGGTCCTCCCGGGCGATGGCATCGGACCCGAGATCATAGAACAGGCTGTCAAGACCCTGGATGCCATCAGTGAAAAATTCAGCCATACGTTTGATTACAGGAAAGGACTGGTGGGTGCCGATGCAATCGATAAAACCGGAAACCCCTACCCCGAAGATACACATCAGATCTGCATGGATGCCGATGCGGTATTGTTCGGGGCCATAGGGCATCCCAAATTCGATAATGATCCATCGGCAAAAGTACGACCCGAACAGGGACTGCTGGCCATGCGGAAAAAACTCGGATTGTATGCCAATATCCGTCCGACCTCTACCTTCAAATCCCTTATTCAGCGTTCTCCCCTGAAGAATGAACTGATCGAGGGCGCCGATTTTATAACCATCAGGGAGCTGACCGGAGGGATCTATTTTGGCGAACCGAGGGGTAAGACGGAAGATGGTGAAAAAGCTTTCGATACCTGTATCTATACGGTTGAGGAAATTGAGCGGATTGCCCGGCTGGCTTTTGAATATGCCCGCAACAGAAGAAAAAAACTGACTGTTGTGGATAAAGCGAATATCCTGGCCACTTCCCGGCTCTGGCGTTCTACGATTCAGAATATGGCGAAAGACTTCCCTGATATAGAACTGGAGTTCCTGTTTGTGGATGCCGCTGCCATGCGGATCATTCAATGGCCAAGAGGATTTGATGTGATCGTAACTGAAAACCTTTTCGGTGATATATTGACCGACGAAGCCAGCGTGATCACCGGTTCGCTGGGCATGGCACCCTCAGCCTCTATAGGGGTTCATACTTCCGTTTTTGAACCTATTCATGGTTCATACCCCCAGGCAGCCGGTATAAACATTGCCAATCCGATGGCTACGATCCTGTCTGCGGCCATGATGCTCGAACATGCCTTCGATATGCAGGGAGAAGCCGAGTTGATACGGGAAGCGGTGGATGCAGCGCTTGACCAGGATGTAGTCACCGAAGATATCGGGGAAGCAGGAAAATCGAAATCTACATCTGAAGTAGGCGACTGGATCGCGGAGTTTATCCGGGAAAAACCGGTGTGATATCATCACTCATCCTATCACTCGATCTTTCAGAAACCTGTAAATTATCAGTTGCAGTATATTCACCTGGCAAGTTTCTTTTAATGAGGAAATGTTAGTGATAGTATGCGTATTCGATAGTATGAGTTTGCTTGCCGGAGCATGCTCAATTACCCAGCGACACCAGGTTGGCAAATATCCTGAAAGCACCCGGAACACCGGCAGGCAATTCCCTGAACCATGAGTAGCCGGTATAGATGTAATATCCCTTGCCATATCGGGTAACGAGCAGCCCTCCTTTTTTCGGGTCCTCACCGGGATCATGACAGGAAAGCACCGGAGTATACCTTTCATCCCATTCATCAGGGAAATATAATCCCCTTTCCTGAACCCAGCCATCAAAATCTTCCTCAGTGATCTTATTGGGATGCTTCATCACCGGATGATCCTCTGCCAGAATGGTAACCGGGGCCTCTTCCACCGTAACCCGGTCCCTTGACAACTGTAAAGGATAGGGTGCAAGGTCTTCCGTAACGAGTCTGTGGCTGGTATTGTACTGTACGATCATCGTTCCTCCGTCCCGTACATATTGCATCAGTTTCGGTTGTTTGAATTTGAGGTCTTGTACAGTATTATAAGCCCTTATGCCGGTTATGATGGCATCGAAACGATCGAGACGGTTATTGGTAAAGTCATCTTCTGAAATGTATTCAACTTTGTAACCGATCTGTTCCAGGCTTTCGGGTATTTCATCTCCTGCCCCTTCGATGTATCCAATCCGATCACCACGCTTCTGTATATCCGGTTTTACCAGTTTAACTGAAGCCTCCGGGAACAGTGTTTGAAGCGGTATATGATCATAGTCTATCTCTTCATAGCCCCGGTTGTAGCTAACGCCGTTAATTTCAGCGGATGCTTTCAGCCTGTCAACCGACTGACCTTCCGGGGGCGTGACCTCAAACACAAAAATCTTTTCTTCATTTTTGCCGGAAAGCGAAAAATCGACATAATCCGGATTGATCTGCCAGGAGTCATTCACCGATAAATGTAATCGACCACCCACATTATCCTTTCCGGCTTTGACTATTACATTAAAGATTTTGGCTGACCTGTCAGGAAATATACTGATATCATTCTCGAAATTTATGTGTACGGGATCTATAATTACAAATGGCCGGTACACCTCTCCCTCTACGGGATCATTTTGTTTAAAGATTGCCGGACGGGTATATGAGATCATTTTTCCATTGATCAACAAGTCAAACCGGCATTGAATGGCCGGCTCATTTTCCGGTTTACCGATCAATGCCTGGTCCTTGACCACAAACATCCCCTTTTCCGGTTTATGCTTTAGCCAGTAAGGCTGGGATATCTCTGTGTTATCGGGTATCTGAAATTGTGTGGCAAAGGTAAAGGAATGGTTATGGGCAAGTGAATAATCAAGGGTTGTATCCCGTATATTCCTGCCGATCGTGAAATCATGAAAAACGATTTCATTCTCCGACCGGTTAATCGCTTCCACATCGATTCTCAGTTCTGTACCGGGAGCAGCCGAGAAATATTCCGATTTTACCTCAAGAAAAAGGCCGGCACAATAGTAGATCAATTCATCGATCTCCTGAAGCTTTTTCTTTCTCCAGAAATCATCATGCAGTGCTTCCACCTGGTTTCTCAGCTTAATAAGGTCGTCAACGGTATTGCCTGGTGATAAAGGATCATACGCCAGGAGCATTTTGTCGATGGTAGATTCGATAACCTCTCCCCCTTCAATCCCCGTCCAGGAGGTATTGAGATTCTCAAAAATATCAGCTTTCACCTTTTCGCCTTCCCACTGCTCCAGATACTCGATCTCATCACCTCTTGACCCCGAGGCACCGAAACCCTGGCTTTTATGCATACTCCGGCTTCCGGCAGCCAGTTCGGTATAGGATAATCCCAGTAAAGGATCATATTCACCCACATTGACCTTGATCATGCCCGAATCATCGAAATCCCGTGTACCGTAAAACCACCACGAGGTGTTCCAGTAAAGGCTTTTAGGTTGCCATACGCCTGCATGTTCCAGTTGTTCGGGATAACTATCCGGATCACCGGCAAGATGAAAAGCCTCCCTGGCCAGTATGGCCGAAGCCGTATGATGCCCGTGACTTCTTCCGGGTTCGTCATTGAACCGGGTAATGATTATATCCGGCTTGAAATTCCTGATCACCCACACCAGGTCGCCCAGCACTTTTTCCCTGTCCCACACTTCAAACGTTTCATCGGGATGCTTGGAGTATCCAAAATCGACCGCTCGACTGAAAAACTGCAGCCCCTCATCGATCCTTCTGGCAGCCAGCAGTTCCCGGGTCCGGATCAAGCCCAGTTTCTCCCTGATTTCCGGTCCGATCAGATTCTGGCCACCATCGCCACGGGTAAAACTGAAATAGGCCGTGTTTACCAGTTCATGCCGGGAAAGATAAGCGATCAGTCTTGTATTTTCATCATCGGGATGAGCTGCCACATAAAGCACATTACCCAGCACCTTGAGTTTTTTTATTTTTTTTAGGATCTCTGCCGCATCCGGTTTTGGGGGTACCTGAGCTTCCGGAAGTAATGGCAGAAAAAGGAAAACAAGATTTATGACAAGAATAACAATCCTTTTCATGTCCGGTAGAAATGGTTCAATTTATACAAGCTCCAAATATGACTAAAATTAGGCAAAAAAAAACAGCCCCGAGGTTGTTTATTGAAATAAACCTGTTTGCCAGCCACCAAGACACAAAATCTCCATGCTTTCACTAACTTTTTCACTATCTGATTTACACCACTGGTTATTTATAATGCAAAATTTTCTTCAATGTAATCTAACCCCGATTATTCATAAACCATTCTCAAAATAAACCGTTTTTACTATTTAAAATATTTATTATCAGGTAGTTATAAAAAGGGATTAACCCCTGATAAGCGCAATTCAGTAGCCTATTTCTGGGCTATTTGATTAAGTATAAGAATTTCAAAACCCTATATAATTCTTTGATTATCAAGAAATTGCGCTTAATCGGCCCTTCGGGCGAAAAATTTATGAATTTTTCGGGCTAAATGATTCAAAAAAAAGAAACATTATTAGGTTAACCTGCTTATTCCCTGTAAAAAATTATAGAAGCATAATCCACAACACGGTCTGAGGGCCCTGACTTACCGGAATTGCCGAATTTCAGCAATTCTGATTTTATATTTCCATCCAGCTTTCTACAGTACTGCATCAACGCTAAGATCGGGCCCGTTCCACAAAGGGTTGCGCCGGTGGTTACCTTTTCCCGGTACATCCGTTCCGGGTCCAGTGAAAGTATATGATCAATGATTCTTCTGTCTGTTTTTTCCCCAATAAGCGGATCCACATAATGCGAAAAATCCGAAGAGGCAATTAACAAAATATTACGGTTTTCGCGACTGGAAACCTCAAATATCTTATTCCCGATTTGTCTCGCTGTATCCGGATCCTGGTCCAGGAAACTGATTGGAACTACCCTGAACTCATATTCAAGAAATCGTTGTAAAAAAGGCAGGATCACCTCAGCCGCATGTTCATGTGAATAGGCCCCGGAAAACCGTTGAAGACCAAGCAGGTCGATCAGGTGCGTATCTATCCGGACCCGGCCCAATGGTGTTTCCCAGTAATCCGCATCATCGGAAGCTATGCCGGGTCCCCGGCCATAATGGTTGGGATGCATAAGGATCACCGTATCAAAATGATTCCCGGACTCTTCAAGTATTTTAAAGAAATGAACCGCCTCGTAACCGGAATACTGATATCCGGCATGAGGCACAATACCTCCTGCTATAGCTGACCCTTTTGCCAGGCCGATTTTTATCGAATCCAGTTCAAACTCAAGCAATTTATCCATCAGCTCACGGAGCTTTCCAGATTGCTCAGGATAAAAAGATCCTGCCACTACCGGTTCACGGATTTTCATCTGTCAAAATAGTTTAGTACCGGATGCCCGCAGTTCGCACACTTGCCCGATTGATCCAGACCTGCTTTCTTCACCTTGTAACCCGATCTTTCAATCACTTTCGAAGAACAGTTGGGACAATAGGTATTGGAACCATTCTCTGCATTAATATTGCCCATATAGCTGTAAGGAAGATAACTGCAGGCCTTGTCATACAGTCTTTTCAGCGTTTCCGGTGGAGTGGCATGAATGGTCATCTGATAAGCCGGGAAATATCGCGATAAATGTAATACAGTTTCCGGCCCGAGTTCATCGCGTATCCAGGCAAGCATTTTTTCAAATTCATCTATATCATCATTTTTGGTAGGGATCACAAGATTGGTGATCTCGAGATGCTTGCCTGCCTGTGCTATTTGTTTTAACGTATCCATTACCGGCTGCAACCTGGCTCCGGCCAGCTCTTTGTAAAACCCAATGTTGAAGGATTTCAGGTCGATATTAAACGCATCGATCAGATCCATTATTTTCACCAATGGTTCCCTGGTGATATATCCATTGGAGATCATGATGTTCTTCATATGCGCACGTTTGATCTGTTGCGCTATATCTACCATAAATTCATAATATATGGTGGGTTCATTGTAAGTAAAGGCAATGCCGATATTATTATCCTCACTCTGCGCGATATTCAGTATCTGTTCGACCGTATAACGGTTAAGCCAGGGATAATCATCCACAGTCGTTTGGGAAATGTCACAGTTCTGGCAGAAATTACAGGTCAGGTTACACCCGATGCTTCCAAAGGAAAGTATGCTGTGGCCGGGGTAAAAATGATACAGTGGTTTTTTTTCTATCGGATCGAATTGAATGGCCGAGACCAGGCCGTAATTTTCCGATTTCAGATGCCCTTCTAAATTTTTCCTGACGCCACACAGTCCTCTTTCATCCTCCTCAATGACACATAAATGAGGGCAAAGGTTACATCTTACCTTGTTTTTATCCAGGACCTTATAGAAAGCAGCATCACGCATCGTAATATATCTTAATCTTAAGATAATGTAATAAGTTGAACTTTTGGAATTTTAATGATTAAATCTTGAGCATAACATCAATTCCCACTCCTATCAACCTGTCACCCTGTCTTTCTTCCCTCCTGTCAACCCACCACCTTATCAATCCCTGACCGGATCTTTCATATACATCCAGTCCGGTTCGGGGAATTCCCGCATAACATTATATCGTTCATAGGTTTCCCAGACATCGCCATAACCCAGCACCCGGGGATCGCCGGTTGACTTAAGCATATTGTGTAAATGCTCCCGCATGCGGATAAGAATTTCCTGGTAATTATCCTGGTCAGCCAGGTTATGCAGGCAGGCCGGATCATTTTTTATATCATATAATTCTTCGAGAGGCCTTTTCTTCACGGCGAGATCAAAATAAGGCTTGATCTCCTTTTCATTCCTGTGAATATAAATATAGTCATCCGTGAAATCATCGATATCGTGATATCCCGGCACCAGTTCCCGGTTTTCATTATATTTTACGGGGGCTCCGGCAGGCCAGCGTTCCGGTTTAAAATTTTTGATGTATAAATAATCATGCGAACGCAACGCCCTGATCGGATAGGAAAGGTTATTCCACCTCGAACAGGAATGCCTCTCCCGTGCGCTGTATACATACTTCCTTTCCGGTTCGATCAATCCGCTTTTTTCCGATAATAAAATATCCAGAAAACTGACCCCCGACATGGTCAGTACGCTGTTTTCAGGTGCAGGGTGTTCGATGCCGGTGATCTCCAGCAAAGTGGGCATAATATCGGCAAGACTGATGAGATCATCCACCTTTCTTCCCGGCCTGATCCGCTCTCCCCACCGTATGGCCATGGGTACATGAAAACTGTATTCATACTGATTGGCTTTTGCCCTTGGGAACGGCATACCGTTATCCGAAGTCACGATGACCAGGGTATTGTCGAGTTCCCCTTCTTCTTCCAGAATTTGGATAATCCTGGCCAGATGATTATCAAAATGGCGGATCTCATACAGATAATCGGCAAAATGAGATCTCACTTCTTCGTTATCCGGCAAAAAAGCAGGGATTTCTACCTCGTCCACTGCAATCCCTCTTTCCCGGCCTATCCCTTCCTGGAAACGCATATGAGGTTCGGTAGCCCCATACCAGAAATAGAAGGGCTGGCTTCTTTTTCTATCCTTCAGAAACTCCCTGAAATTAGCTGCATAATCGGTATGATTGATATATTCCGGGACATTTTCATCTTTAATCGAACTGTATGAACGGCCTGCCGGATTATGTTTTCTTCCGGATATTCTCCAATTCCCCGGCCCCCATCCTTTAGCGGTATATCCCACATGATATCCATTTTTTTCCAGCAGGTCAGGATAAGTGATAAACTGCACCGGGAACTTACTGGCATGCGAACCCGCATCCTGAAGTTCCCAGATATGTTTCCCGGTAAGCATTGATGCCCTTGAAGGACTGCATCCCGGGGCAGCGGAAAATGCATTGGTAAACAAAATCCCTTCTTCTGCAATCCGGTCGAAAGACGGTGTCTGGGCTGCTTTATAACCATAGGCGCCCGCATGTGGATAGGACTGGTCATCGCTGATAGCAATCAGGATATTGGGTTTTTCCTGCTGGGACTGGCCGGTATAGGCCTGGATCATAAAAAATGTAACGGTCAATGCGGTAATTATCCCGCTTATTTTCATAAGATTTTTCATATGTTAATCGATTTGTCTCAAGCCGGGACCAATAGTAGAGATCCTCTTCACCTTTTGATCAGAAAAATATTCAGTATTAATTTTATCTAAAATTACAAATTAATCATCCGAAATCATCGAATAGATTTAAAATCATGGAATTAAAGCTAATATAATTCGCATACTTATTCTTTGACTCCGAAAGATTTTACGATAGGTTTATTCAGAAATTACGTTTTGGCTTGTTTTTAATCCAGTATAAATCATAGTAAATTCACGGCCTTATTATTAACCGATGTATACTCCGAAAAAAGGTGCTATAGCAGCCGGGGATGAACTAACGGCCGAAGCCGGATATGAGATCCTGAAAGCCGGCGGCAATGCGTTTGACGGGGCGGTGGCCGCCACATTAATGAGCTTTGTAGCCAGTTCCACCATCACCTCGATGGGTGGCGGCGGCTTTATGGTGTCCAGGCCTTCGGAAAGCCCTCCGGTGCTATTTGATTTTTTCACCCAGACCCCCGGGGCTAAACGTAAAGCCGATGAAATCGAATTTTTTCCTGTGATTGTGGATTTCGGTGATAAGACACAGGAGTTTCACGTGGGTATGGGTACGGCTGCCGTGCCGGGAAATCTTGCGGGCCTTTACCGGATCTATGAAAAGTATTGCAGTCTCCCATTCATGGAAATTGCCATGCCTGCCATTGAGGCAGCCAGGAACGGGGCGGTTCTTCACCCGCAGACCAAATACCAGGCCGATATATTAAAACCCATTCTGGGTTTATCTGAAACCGGGAAAGCCATCTATTTTGACAATAGTCAGATCAAGTCGCCCGGACAACGCGTTAAGCTTCCCCTGTATGCTGATTTTCTCGAATTTATCGCTCATGAAGGACCACGTGAATTTTACGAGGGTGAGATAGCGCTGAAAATTACCGAAGATTGCGCCCGTTCCGGCGGTCATCTTTTGCCGGATGATTTTAAAAATTATCGGGTTATTGAAACCACGCCCCTGTCATTTAATTACAGGGACCATGAAATATATACCACCCGGCCACCCAATGCGGGAGGACCCCTCATCGGGTTCACGCTGTCGCTGCTGGACCGGATAAGCCTGAATGATATTGAATGGGGATCGGAGAACCATTTACATTACCTGATAAAAGCCATTGGGATCACCTCGGAGGTGAGAAAAAACATATTCGAAAAAAATCTATATGACCCCGGAGTCACCGGAAAATTATTTAACCCGGAGCTGTATGAAAAAATGAGCCATGATCTTAAATCGGTTCCTGGCAAATCGGGGAATACCACCCAGGTAAGCATAGCGGATGAACGGGGCAACTTTGTCTCCATTACTACCAGCGTAGGCGAAGGATGCGGCTACTATATACCGGGAACCCATATCATGTTGAATAACATGCTTGGGGAGGAGGATCTCAACCCCGCCGGATTTCATTCTTGGATTCCCGATCAGCGGATCAGTTCAATGATGGCGCCAATCCTGATTCAAAAAGATGGACGTCCATTGGCCGTACTGGGTTCGGGCGGATCAAACAGGATACGGTCTGCCCTTGTTCAGGCCATCTCCAATTATATCGATTTCGGAAAAGACCCGGATAATGCGGTCAATGAGCCCCGGATCCACTGGGAGCGAAACCAGTTGGATGTGGAACCCGGATTTGATTTCGAAAAGATTGAAAAAATAAAACTTCCCGTAGGCGCCAAAAGGATTTACTGGACAGCCAAAAACATGTATTTCGGAGGTGTGCATGCTGTTTTTGCCGAAGAAGACGGAGAACTTATCCCTGCCGGTGACCGCAGGAGAGTAGGTGCGGTTAAAACCATTTGGTGAGGTGGGGAGGTGTGGAGTTGTGGAGATGGGGAGGTGTGGAGATGTGGAGTTGTGAGGTGTGGAGATGTGGAGTTGTGAGGTGTGGAGTTGGGAAGAAATGCAATTAGTTCTGAGTGGCCTGACGAAGGAAGGCAGTATCGACGGTCTTGAGGATGGAGGATTGAGGATGGA
>CAZIXF010000054.1:25567-37448 GCA_964543195.1 uncultured Roseivirgaceae bacterium | reverse complement strand
ATGAATTTTTCGGGTTAAAAGGTAAGATCAACCCAATTCCAATCATAAGATGGATGAGTGAAAACCGAAGCCAGATGTTCCTGGTCAATTATCCGGACGGTCATCCGCCTAAACCGATTTCAGTACCAGATAGGGAAAGTTTCTGAGATGATCGTTGAGGCGTATATCCTTTTTTAAATGCGTTTTCTTTTTTCGCAATACATCAAGACAATCCCCGGCCATGGGATCCGGTATTTTTACTGAAGTATTTTTCCAATCCAACACCTTCCTGTCGAGAACCTCCTTCCCTTTCATGACAGCTAAATTTAAGGGTAAGATTACCACGGCCCAGCTTGAATTCGCCCTCCTGGCATAAGCAATTACATGTGCCCTCATATCACCCGTTACTTCAAGGGGTATGTACTCACCCACAGTGAATAAACCAGGATTAAGCTTCCTTTCATGAAGAAGAAGATGAGTAAACCATAATTTAATTTCGCCGGAACCCGGCTGGCTTAACAGGTCCATAACCAGTTTTTCAGCATGCGCATCATCCGTATCCATCAATTCTTTTAGCTTATTCTGTCTTCTTTCATAGTCCACCGGTCTACGGTTATCCGGGTCCACCAGGCTCAGATCCCATAATTCAGTGCCCTGATATACATCGGGAATTCCCGGGCAGGTCATCTTCAGTATAACCTGTGTAAGTGAATTGATCAGGCCAAATTGTCGGATTTTATGCTGAAATTCTGTAAAAGACCCGTAAAATTCACGTTCAGGGTCCAGAATTTCATTTATAAACTCAATCAAGGTTCTTTCATGATCCTCATCCGGGTCATTCCAGGTTGTATGGGTTTTCGATTCACGCATGGCCTTGGTAAAATACGCTTCAAGACGATTTCTGAAGCTGTCCTCTATCTTATCATCAAAAGGCCATATGCCCGTCAGCGTCTGGTAAATGAGGTATTCTTCATTATTCGTAGGTACAATTTTCCCGTTGATTTCTTTTTTCTTCTCCCTGTTCAGTTCCATCCAGTATCTCACCTTAGTTTCCCATTCAGGGGCCAGATCACTGACCACATTCAGCCTGGCTCTGACATCTTCTCCTCTTTTGGTATCGTGGGTTGAAGTGCTGTTCATGGCCAGGGGCCATTTACTTTGCCGTACCTGCATCAGATCATGGAAATGATCAACAGAAAAACCCGATGCGGCGGGATGATCTCCTACCTCATTATGCACGGCAAAACAGTTATAATAATACATGGTGGTATCCTCCATGCCCTTAGCCATGAGAGGTCCGGTAAACTGCATGCAGCGCATGAAAAAATCACGCAGCTTTTCATTTCCGCGCTGATTCAACCCGTATTGGCCGGTAAACAGATTTAACAGGATGTTTAATTCTTTTTCAAGATCCAGCGTCCTGGTTACAGCAGTTGAAATCACATTCTTAATCGCATCTGCATTCTCTTCAATGAGAGGGATCCGGTTGTCATAAAGGCGGTAAACCGGAAAAGCGAGCAGGAATTCTGCAATAGCCTCCTGCATTCTGCCGGGATCCGTCTCTTCCATCTGGATCTCCGGTACGAGGTGAGACTGAAAAAATTCCCTGTTCAGATTTTCCAACTCTCCTACCATTCTGTTTTTAAGGATAAATTTCTTTTTTTCATAAACGATGTCCTGAATATCATCCTTTATACCGGTGATCTCCTTATAAAAATCATGCAGCCGGGGAAAATTACCCGTATTGGTAAAAAGGTTATTAACATAAGCCAGAAACTCATATCCGGTAGTACCTTGAATTCTCCAGTCAGAAGGAAGGTCTTCTTCCAGCTCAAGGATCTTTTCAATGACAATATACATATCTTCTCCCGCCAATTGTCTGAGGCGTCTGAGATAGCGCTCCGGATCCCTGAGCCCATCGATATGATCGATACGAAGGCCGTTAAATTTGCCTTCACGGATAAATTCATTGAGGTATTGATGATATTTATCGAATACCCATTGATCTTCCATTTTCAGGCAGATCAAACTGTTAACCGTAAAAAAACGGCGATAATTGATCTTTTTTTCTGTCAGTTTCCAGTGACAGAGCCTGTAATGCTGTTCTTCATGGAGTTTTTGCAGGGTTGATGGCCTGGCATTGGTCTTTTTTACTACCTCCTCTACCCATTGCCGCATTTTTTCTGATCGATCGTATCCCTGATGGAGTTCTTTTTTAATATAACTCCATGGAGGCAGGCTGTTCCAGCCATCACTGCCAAAAAATTGGTCCAGTGCAAGGGGGCAATCGCTGTGTTTGTTTTCATATAAAAAAAGGAATCCTGCGAAATTGACCGGAAAATAAATGTCATAATATTTTAGAATAAATCTACCCTCATCAAAGTCAAGTTTCAGGTTGCCATCCTCCACTTCCTTTTCAAAGGTATTCCCTAAAAAAGGTACCATTAATTTTCCTTTGAAATAAGGATGTGACCAGTCAATATCGAAAAAAGAAGCATATTCAGAGTTTTTTCCTTTCTCAAGCACGTCCCAGAGCCAGCTGTTTTCCCGGTTGAATGCCATATGGTTAGGCACCATATCCTGTATCCACCCGATATTCTTTCTTTTCAATAAGCCGGAAAGATTTTCAAAATCCTCCACTCCTCCAATTTCAGGATCAATCAGGATGGGATCCGTTACATCATAGCCATGCATGCTGCCGGATGTGGATCTCAATACAGGAGAAGCATAAAGAGCATCTATTCCAAGGATGGACAGATATTCCACGAATTTTTCCAGGCTATTAAAAGGAAAAGCATGATTAAACTGTATCCTATAGGTGGACCCGTGTATCTGCATAATTATTCGTAAATTTCACATAAAATGATTGACTGCCCGTTTATCCCTAATTTATCTCCCTCAAACAAAGGATCCTGGTCCTGCGGTACAGGACCACCCCAATCTTCTGAAGCTGAATTCAGCAGAACCTGCCTGTTTGCGGGTTGTCCTTCAGGTATAAGCACCTCCTGTGTTGCTTTGTCGAAATTCAGTACGGCAAGAAGGGTTTGACTCTCAAGCTTCCTGTTGACAATAATTATATTTTTGTTCTCCAGGCGGGTTACGGTTAGGTTCTTTCTATCCCTGTCTTTCAGTACAGGATGTTCTTTTCGAAGGCGAATCCATTTTTTATAATATTCGAGCATCTTTTTTCTGCTTTTGTTCTGTTCGTAATCCCATGATAACTTCGACCGCTTAAAGGTTTCTTCACTCTGGGGATCTGCCGGTTCGCCGGTACTGAAAAAATCTTTGAATTCATTTTTTCTGCCTTCCCGTACAAGCTTAACCAGTTCCGGGTCACCATGACTGTTGAAATAAAGAAAAGGGCTGGTCTCCCCGTATTCTTCACCCATAAACAGAAGAGGTATGTATGGGCTGACAAACATAATGCCGGCCAGGAGTTTCACCGTTTCAATATTCACGAGTTCAGATATCCGTTCACCCAGCATCCGGTTACCGACCTGATCATGGTTTTGGATAAATACCACGAACTGTGATCCGGTCCTGTTTCCCACTTTGGTGCCGAAGGGTTTTTGCCTGTGAGGGGAAAATTTGCCATCATACACGAAAGCATCTTCGATCGTCTTTTTCACCTGATCGATCTCTCCGAAATCTGCATAATATTCAAGCTGTTCACCGGTAGTTACGGCATGCAATGCATGATGAAACTCATCACACCATTGTGCATCGAGACCATAACCTCTTTTTTCGAGTGGATCGATGTATTTCACATCATTCAGATCGCATTCGCCTATCAACAGATGCTTTTTACCTGTATTTTCATTCAGTTTTCTGACATTTTCAGAGAGCTCCGCGAGCAAATGTTTTGGACTCAGGTCTTTTATAGCATGTACGGCATCGAGTCTTAAAGCATCGATATGAAAATCCCTGAACCACATCAACGCATTTTCAATATAATATTGACGAACGCCATAGCAGTATGCATCATCGAAATTTACCGCCTTACCCCAGGGTATCTGATATTTTCCTGTAAAATAGGGACCATATACGGGAAGATAATTCCCTTCCGGGCCATTATGATTATATACCACGTCAAGTATTACTGCAATTCCTTTCTGTTGACAGGCCTGTACCAAGCCTTTTAGTCCTTTTATTCCTCCATAAGAATTCTGTACTGCGTATATGTATACCCCATCGTACCCCCAATTCCTTCCTCCGGGAAACTGGGAGACCGGCATAATCTCTATGGCATTGATCCCCAGTTCGATCAGGTAATCGAGTTTATTGATCACCCCTTTAAAGTTGCCCTCAGAGGTAAACGTCCCCACATGAAGCTCATAAATGATCAATTCTTCCAGTTCAATCCCTTTCCAACCGGTATCTTTCCAGTCAAAATCATCAAGCGTTACAGCTTCAGTAGGGCCATGAACACCTTCAGGCTGAGACAATGATGCCGGGTCAGGATATTTTTTATCCTCATCGATACGATAAAAATACGTGTCGCCGGGTTTAATACTGTCTGTAGTCAATGTCCAGTAACCATACGCCTCTTTATACATGGGCAGGATATGACTGCCGTTGATTTCTACTTCAACCGTAGTTGCAATCGGAGCCCACACTGTTAATGAGGCTTTCCCGGGTACGTCGAAATTGCAACCCAGTGAACGTCGGGCTATCTGTATCTGATACATGGGTATTATTTCTTTAACGGATGGTTTAGTATGGAAATGGATCTGGATTGAACTGTTATGGGTGATCTGGCAGGATATTGCTGACCGTCGTCCTCCACAAATCCCTCTTCATCACTGGTATCCAGTAATTTTTTCCATTGAAAGCCCCACTTTTCTTCAGGTAAAACAAATTCAACCGGTTCGTGATTTGCATTGAACATGAGATAAAAACTATCATCCACAATCTTTTGTCCCCGGTTATTTTTCGAATGGATACCCTCGCCGTATAAAAACACACCAAGAGATTTCGCAAAGGTCTCGGACCAGTGTTCGTCAGACATCTCGTTACCTTCAGGAAGAAACCAGGCTATATCAGTCATATCCTTGCCTTTAATCGGGATTCCCTGAAACCATTTTCTTCTCCGGAAGGTGGGATGGTCTTTCGTGAGTTTTATCAGTTGCCGGGTAAATCTCAGAAGTGCTTCATCCTGATCTTCCCAGTCGATCCAGGAGATCTCATTATCCTGGCAGTAAGCATTATTGTTACCATGCTGGGTTCGGCCTATTTCATCTCCGGCAAGCATCATGGGAACGCCCTGGGAGATAAATAAGGTGGTGAGAAAATTTCTAACCTGCTTTTTTCTCAGTTTAATAATTTCAAGGTCATCGGTAGGCCCTTCTTCACCGCAATTCCATGACCGGTTAAAATCTTCGCCATCCATATTATTCTCGCTGTTGGCTTCATTATGTTTTTCATTATAGGAAACCAGGTCATTCAAGGTAAACCCATCATGGGCGGTAATAAAATTGATACTGGCCATAGGATTACGCCAATTGTCCAAATACAAATCGGAACTTCCGGTAATACGGTTAGCAAATTCAGGCAGGGTATTGTCTTCGCCACGCCAGAAGTCCCGTATACAATCCCGGTATTTTCCGTTCCATTCAGCCCATCCTGTCGGGAATTCACCCACCTGATATCCACCTTCTCCTATATCCCAGGGTTCGGCGATCAGTTTCATCTGCGATAGTACCGGATCCTGATGCAGGACATCAAAGAAAGATCCCAGCTTATCCACATCATGAAATTCCCTGGCAAGAGCAGATGCCAGATCGAATCTGAAGCCATCCACATGCATTTCCTGAGCCCAGTATCTAAGACTATCCATTAATAATCTGAGAATGGTAGGATGCACCGTATTCAATGTATTCCCGGTACCCGTATAATCCATATAATATCGCAGGTCGTCTTCCACAAGCCTGTAATATGAAGCATTATCAATACCTCGGAAGGACAATGTGGGACCCATATGATTTCCTTCGGCGGTGTGGTTATAGACCACATCCAATATTACTTCAATTCCGGCCTTGTGCAGGGCTTTTACCATATCCTTGAATTCTGTTACCTGGTGATACCCGTTTTCGCTGGTTGAATACCGGATATCCGGGGCAAAAAACCCGATGGTATTATAACCCCAGTAATTGGTTAAACCCTTTTCGATCAGATGATGGTCTGATACAAACTGATGGACCGGCATCAGCTCCACAGCATTTACTCCCAGAGCGGTGAGATAGTCGATAACTTCGGGATGAGCCAGAGCAGCATAGGTGCCCCGGAGTTCAGGCGGAACTTTTTTATTGAGCTTGGTAAATCCTTTAACGTGCATTTCATAAATAATGGTTTTATGAAATGGAATTTTCAGATGTTGATCTCCTTCCCAGTCATAAAAGGGTTCTACGACCGCACATTTGGGAACATAAGCCGCACTGTCTGTATTATTAAAAGAAAGATCTTCTTTTTTATGGTTGAACTTGTATCCGAACAACGAATCATGCCAGTTAATCGTACCGCAGATCGCCCGTGCATACGGATCAATCAGGAGTTTACTGGAATTAAAGCGGTGCCCGTTTTCCGGATCATAGGGGCCATGTACTCTGTACCCGTATAATTGACCGGGTTTCAGCCCCGGTATATAGGCGTGCCAGCTATGGTGAGTACGTTCAGTAAATTTTATCCTCTCTTTTTCAATATTATCGTCTTTATTATCAAAAAGGCATAATTCCACCCCCGTGGCATTCTCGGAAAAAAGGGCGAAATTCACCCCTTGACCATCATAGGTTGCTCCCAGTGGATAGGGATTCCCTGGCCAGATTTCTATTTTATCCATAAAATATTAATTCAATCTGCATAATAAACTAATCGATCAGCCTCAACTATACAAATAAACCATGATAAACTTAAATTTACTCTACATGTGGGAAAGATCTGGTGCATTTTGTCTATATAGTGTAGTGCGATATAAATACTTTCATCACGGATTTTATCATACCTGCAAACAAAAAAGGCATGAATTGGACCATTTTTTCAGAATTGGATTATGATCCATAACATATAACTGATCGTGGCATTTTGGCTGAGGCCCCGGAAAATCTGATATATACAGTCCCCGGTTCTTATCAATAAGAGGGCACGAGTATAATTTTTATCTGATCAGCACGCGGATTCCCTTTATCAGTCCAGATCATTTCCTGACCGTCAAATTCTATCTGCCAGAAACTCTTCTGGTTGAATCCAAGCTCCATGTCAAAGGATAATAAGCCGGTATCTTCATCCAGGATAAACCGGCCTTCGCGACGTCCATAAGCCTTACCATCACTGACAAAGGTATTGTTACTTCTGAACTCAATCCAACGATTGGTATCGGGTATATATTGATCGCTTACCTCAGTATCTCCCCGGTATACTTTATGCATACGCCATTTTCCAATCAGGCTGTTGACAGAAATCTGAGCATAACCGGAAATTGATATTAACATAAACAAACAACATGTGATTATATTCTTCATACTTAAGATGCATGCTAATCCGAAAGGAATTTTTTCTTGAGGTCATCGATCTCATTGCCCATGATAGGTGTCAACTTACCTAATTTTACACTTTGGGTAAGAGAGCGTGCACTGAATTCGGCCACTTCAAGCCTGTCGAACGTTTCCATAAGCGTTTTTCCCGTAATCAGGATAGAGTCGTTTTCAATCAACACAATGGGAACATCCTTAGAAAGCGCTGCGGAAATCTGGGTCCCGCCTTTAAACTGGTCCCCATAACTGATCAGCGGTATTTCCCGCAAAAGTATATAACTTTCAGGTATGGTACGTGTATCGAACGATTGGGAAGTAACACAATAAGCCGTGGCAAAGGGAGATTGAGCAGTGAACACACAGTTGATCCCCGGATGATCCTTATATATTTTTTCATGTAACAGGGAAGACCGGCTGGGGTTTTTACCCCGCTCTTTTTTACCCTCCCTGATTAATACGATATCTTCCCGTTCAAGATAATACCGGTCTTTACCATATGGAGTGATCAGAAAATTATTACCCGATAACCTCACAGAAAATGTACCGTATGTACTTATAATTAATCTTTGACGATAGGCTCTTTTGAGGATACTGCAGATTTCACCCCTAAGCCATAATTCTCTGGAGGAGAACCGGGAATGGTCAAACTCAGGCAGACCACCTTTTTTTTCATAAAAGATCCTGATCTGATCATCCGTCAGGGTATTGATCTCGCCAATCCCCGAAGCTTCAATATGTGTCCGGGCACAAAATTCAAGGGTCTCAAATTTCTGGAACGCATCCGACATGTCCTGCCCGCCAACTACGGTTCCATGATTTTCCATCAATACCACATCATAACCATCCTTAAAGCTCTTTGAAATGTTTTCACCTAATTCCCTGCTTCCCGGTAGTTGATATTTTGCATATCCCACAGGACCGCAGACGAACTTGGCTTGTGGAATAATATTAGTATCGGGCACCTTTCTGACTATACTGAATGATACCAGTCCGGGAGGATGAGCATGAATAATAGCCGATATATCGGGCCTGGCTTCATAGATGGCCATATGAAAAGGATATTCGGAACTGGGCTTATGCAAACCTTCAACAGATTCATCAGGGCTTATCTTGATGATGTCCCCGGGATTTAAGGACCCCTTGTCCACAGCGGAAGGGGTTATCCATATGTTTCCTTCATCATCTTTGATGGAAATGTTTCCACCGGATGTGGTAGTCATACCGAAATCGTATATCCGTTGGATGATCTTTACGATTTGTTCACATGGATGTAAAAATGCGAGATTCATAAATAATTTTTTATTTGTAAAGTAATACTATTTTACTGTGAATGAATAATTTCCTGATCCTACTTCAAGGATCCACAGATCGCTATTTTGATCAACGATTTTTATAAAGGGAGAGTTGTTTACAGGTTCTCCGTTTTCGAGTACCTCAGGGCCGGCTTCAACCGGAAGGCAAACCGTTGCAGTCGTGTTAACCGGAACAGCAATGTCCCATGAAAAAGCATTTTCTTCCTTTTTCCAGTGACTGGATATGGTACCATACAAGGATTGATGATCCGCTTCTACCCAGTTCAGCTTATCCGGAATTTCAGGCCTGAGGATAATTTTTTGATATCCCGGTTCATCAGGGTCGTAGCGTATTCCGGCAAGTGTATTGTAAAACCATTCCCCAATGCTTCCGAACATGATGTGATTCAATGACATATCGCCTTCCCAGGTCTGCCAGAGGGTAGTGGCGCCACGTTCGACCCAATTGCCCCATCCCGGAAAATCCCGCTGGTCGGCAATTTCATACATGAGATCTTCCAGGCCATATTTTGTGGTGGCTTTAAGCATAAACCGGGTTCCTATCACGCCTGCATCAATATAATGGTCGTTTTCCTTTATTTCTGCAATCAGGTTATTCAATACACGGCCTTTCTCAGCTTCCGGAACAAGATCAAGGTATAAGGCCATAGACAGTGAAGTCTGGCCTCCATTTCCATAAATCCCGGATTCTTTGTTAAAAAATCGATCATTGAAGGCACGGTAGATCTTCTTCGACAGATCGAGATAATATGTATTATCTTCCTCTAAGTGGATATCACCGGCCATTCTCGCCATTTTTAAAGCAAAGTCATAAAAATACGCAGTAGAAAGGATATCTCCGTCGGTGATTGTAGTAACCGGTTTATGGTCATCGATCCCGTATTCAAGAACATAAGCAATAGCCGACCGTTCCAGGTAATCCATATATCTTTTAAATCCCCGGTAATATCTTTTGATGATACACGTATCTCCGGTGAACATATACATGTCCCAGGGGATATTGATATAGGCGCCATCCCAATGGGGTCCATAGCCGAATTCCCGGTTAGGCCCCCTTCCATGAGTGTATCCCCATCCGCTGGTCGGTATAATGGCAGCCACTTTCCCGTCAGGCCGTTGTTCGTCGGCAAAATCATCGATCCATTTTAAATAGGCAGGCACCATATTAAAATTATAAAGACCCATAGCGGATACCAGTTGAGCATCGCCTGACCAGCCGATCTTTTCACGATGAGGACAATCGGTGGGATATCCATGATAATTCCCGAGAAAAGAATTAAGGGTGATATTTTGCAGGGTGTTGAACATTTCATTGGAACATGAAAAACTGCCGGCCGGCTTCAAGTCGGTATGCAGTACCACAGCCTGGAAATCTTCCCTGGAGGGAGACTGCTTCAAGCCCTGTATTTCAACATATTGAAACCCGTGATACACAAAGCTCGATTCCCATGACTCGGTTCCCTCTCCCTTGCAGATATAATGATCGGTCTGGGTTTCTCCTGTCCAAATGAAACGGGCCAGTTCTTTCTGATCGAGGGTTCCGTCCTCTTTCAATCGTTCACCGTAACGCATAACGATCTCCTGACCATCCTCACCCTCAATAGAAAGGCGTAATCTTCCCGTAATATTTTCCCCAAAATCAATTACAAATATATTTTCCTTTGGTTCGGTGATATCCACGGGACCGAGTGTTCTGATCTCCCGGATCGGTGGCATAACCTGTGCTGACAATTTTCCTTCAGGACCTACCACAGCATAGGCATTGTTCCACCGGGAATCATCGAATCCCGGCTTATTCCATCCGGGGATCTCTTTTCTTGCATCATAATGTTCACCATTCCGGATCCCATCGAAAATAACAGGTCCATGACCCACCTTCCAGGTATTATCCGTTGTGAAAGTTTCCTTTGAACCATCAGCATAACTGATTTCCAATTGAGCCATCAGGGATGGATCTTCACGCCAGATAGCTGAATCGAGATCCCAGGCCGATCGGGTATGCTGGTTATACCAGCCGTTCCCAAGCACAACCCCTATACAGTTTATCTCTGTTTGAAGCAGATCTGTCACATCATATAACACATATTTTACCCTCCTGTCATACCGTGTAAATGACGGATCGATTTCATGATCCCCGATTTTTTCTCCATTCAAATAAGCTTTATAGTATCCAAGACCAGAGATATACAAGCGGGCCCTGTTGACCGTGTTTTTTACCATGAATTCTTTTCTGAAGTATGGAGCCGGAAGAAGCCTTGGCATGCCGGCCGAATCAGGCGTCTGTGCGATCCATTGAGCCTGCCAATCTTCTTTTTTCAGTTTACCCATTTCAAACCAGTCCGGTTTGCTGAAAGACGTAGGATTATCTTTTTCATCCCATACTTTTACTTTCCAGAAATAACGGTGTCCTGATTTTAATGGTTTTCCCTTGAATTTAACATGTGCGGACTGCTCTGACCGTATTTTGCCGCTATCCCATATATCGCCATAATTATTGTTAATATTTTTATTATCAGAAGCTATCAGGACCTGGTAAGCGCTCTGGTATTTGGCTTTCCCTGAAGAAACCAATTGCCACGAAAATCCCGGTTCAGGATTATCCAGACCTTGTGGATTAATCATATAGTCAACCAATAGCTGGTCAAATTGTAAGGAAACCTTCTTTTGCGGAGTGTTGCAGGAAAGAACAAAAAATAAGTTTGTTGCAAGCAAAATCTTAAAAATCTTCATAAGGAGCTGTTTAAAAAGACCGGGCATTTCTACAAATATCCAATTTTACCGCATATAAATAAAAAAGACAGCCGGATAATTAATGTCCGGCTGCCGTAAATGGGCCTTAATAAGACAGGATAAGGATCTTTCCCTTATATTTTTTCGAATTACAGCCCTTATTTGATAACAGGCGCAGAAAATACTAAATGCGCGGCCACGGTGTAATTATTATCCGCCATTCCCTGCGTTTTCATCCTTATGTTCTTCGCCATCGTCTTTATGCTCATCACCCTCATCTTTATGTTCTTCTCCATCATCTTTATGTTCTTCTCCGTCATCCTTATTTTCTTC
>CAZIXF010000054.1:14527-25467 GCA_964543195.1 uncultured Roseivirgaceae bacterium | reverse complement strand
TGTTCTTCTCCGTCATCTTTGTGCTCGTCGCCGTCGTCTTTATTTTCTTCACCGTCATCTTTGTGCTCGTCGCCGTCGTCTTTATGTTCTTCACCGTCGTCTTTATGTTCTTCGCCCTGTCCGCTATCTTCTCCATTATCACCGCCTTCGTCATCTCCTTCATTGTCTCCGTTCTCATCCCCCTCATCATCTCCATTCTCATCGCCTTCTTCATCATCACCGTTTTCATCCCCCTCATCATCGCCTTCATTCTCTTCTCCATCATCTTCCCCATTCTCACCGTTTTCTTCGTCCTCACCGACTTCTTCCCCGTCAATCGATACCCTGATCACGGGTTTCAGGATAACTAACCCGGATTTACCAGCTTTCACAACCGATTCACCGGCATCAAAATCAAGTAATATGGAGAGGTCCTCTCCCACCACAAGGCTTTTGTTAATCTTCAACTTCAACCCGGATTGCTGGGCGCTGGGCGTTGTAAGCTCTAACATTTTGCCGTCAATCTTTACGGTATTGTCGTCTCCAAGCATCAGCCTGATCTCGGTAATAGAATTATAGGGTATTTCTTCATCTGCCAGAACCACTTCAACCCCATCCCTTAACAGGAGGAGATCATAAATACCGGTATTCACGTTATCCAGGCTAACCCAGCCTTCCTCTGTATTTAATTCAATACCGATAATTTCCACATTAACCTCTTCATAATCCCCCGGATCGTCAGTCAGTCTTACCTCTAACCTGGAGTTCCCTTCCCGGTTCAAATTCTGATCCAGCAATTCCTCTTCCGTACATGCATTCGCAGCTAAAAAAGCTACAATAAATAATGATAATTTGAATAATGGTCTCATAATAAATCGTTTTTTTGTATTTGAAATATTCTATTAAGTTAACCGGGGGTGATTTTGCTGATCTTAAATTTATAACGCTATCAATTAAGCTTCCATTATGAATATTTATACTTTTTTTTAATCCTACTCAATTAAATACCCGTGTGATAATATTAACAGTTTTTTTTATAAGGTATTCAGATCGATATCCTCTGTGGTTACCTGATTGCTTTCTACACTGACATTTTCAACCACTCCGGCCACTTCCAGGAATGCTCCCTGACTGTCGAATGAAGCAATCACCAGGTCATATACGGTTGGCGCTAAAAATGCAAGCGTATATGAGCCGTCATCTTCCACACTGTTACTGGTCACGGCATTGGGAAACCGGACAGTTTCAGTCTCGGGGTCATCATCTTCACTTTCATTATATGTACCGTCTTCATAGGCGTAAATCACATAATTTACCTCCTGATTTAAATTCGATACAGTACCCTGGATCTCACCTGCCTGATTGTTAACAATAATTCGTAACACCGGCTTAAGGATAAAGATCCCGCTTTGTCCTGCTTCGACCACCGATTTACGGACGTCGAAGTCTGTAGTCACCTCTACCGTTCCATTTACCGGTACTGTAAAACTGCCAATGGATTTAATACCTGTTTGATCTCCGCTGGGCACGAACAAGGGTTCTTCCGAGCCGTCTTTATATTTTAAAAAACTGCCGGGATTAGATATATCATTTGATCCCCTGAGCGGAGCATCCAGGATAAATCTCAATCCTGTGTATACGCCAGCGCCTGCATTGAAATTTCCAAGCAAAACACTGTTTCCCTCCGTCAGAGTAAGCAAATCATAGGATTGAGGATCACCGAATCCTTCTGCCTGTTCCCACATATCCTCATCTTCCTTTTTGAATTCAATCCCGGCAATGGTAACCACCACGCTTTCCACATTTTCGGCATCGATGGGTGAATCAGTCAGAGAGAGAGATACCGTACCAATGCCATTTTCAGGTTCGTCAGAACAGCCGGTGATTATCCAACCTGACACTAAGATCAGGAATATGATCGATATAACTTTGTCTATGTTAAGTCGAATGTTTTTCAGGTTCTTCATAGTTATAGAAATTTAAAATTTTGATTAGAATTACTGGAATATAAATCCTTTACGTTGGTAAGACGAACCGGACCTGAAAAGGGTTGGAACCGATCAGGAAAAACCTGTGATCGAATCAGAAAAAATACCGCAGTGAAATATTTGCATCGGCAGAACCGGTATGCGTTTTCCGGAAACTGGCCGGAATATTGTCTTCTCCCTTGTACATGTTTTTGAGCCCTGTCTTTAACCTTAACCCGGTAGAAAATGATATACGGTCGGTAATAAAATATTCATATTCATATCCAAGGAGGATTCCGAAGTCGATGAAAGAATATATTTCTTTTCTATCCGTGATTTCATCGCCTGTTTTCAGAACAGCAGACTGCAAAAATCCCGTATAGCCACCGAGAAAAATGTTCGAGGAGGTTTTTTTCTGATTTCTTAATAACCGCTGGAAACTGAATTTTACCTGCAGGTCGACCAGCGAATAATTTATTCTGTTAACCTGGCTGAGATATTTCCCACGGATATAATCTCTATATTGCTGATTGATTTCTGATATTAAAAAACCTTCCGCCTGAAGGGTTATTTTTTTTGACAACTTATAGCCAAAAGTCAATCCCAGATCCATCCCGAATGAAGGGATGGTGTGAAGCAGTTCATCACTTTCCATTCCCCTGAATGTAGTATAGTTCAGCAGCCAGGTGTTTTTCATGGATCCTGAGAATCCAAAATAATATCTTAAACCATGATAATACAGGCTTTCCTGGTCTTCTTTTATCCATTCGGGATCAACTGGAGAAATATTTCCCATATACCCATCAGGCCCCAGGGGTTGCATTTTTTCCTTTGAATCAAGATTTGTCCGGGTTACGATTTTTTCCCGCGGATAGATTGAGTCCATAAACAGGCCGGTATGCTGTTTATGGATTGTGACAGCCGGAAATTTCAAGGATATGCCATGTGTTAAAAGTTCTTTCGATGTTAATTCAGGCAAAGCTGCAGCCCGTTTAATGTTCTGTTCAGAAACAGTTTTTTCAGGCTTGGCCGATAGATCCTTTGTTTGTTCTAACAGGTCTTTATTGGAAGGATACGACACCAGGATAAACAGGGCACACAATACCAGAGCAATTAACGGTAGATGGCTGATTTTTTCTATACGGTCAATCTTATTTTCATAATCGATTCGATTGGAAAGTCTATCCCATACCTGATCGACGTCCAGTTCTTCCGATATATTTTCCCATACCTGACCCGGAGGCTCTTCCGTATTGCCCTCAATTTTTCGTCTAAACCATGATATAAATTTATTATCACTATCCATCCTGCCAATTTTCTTTTTCAAGATGAATGATTTCTTTTTGAAGCAACATCCTGGCCCTGTTGAATTGTGATTTCGAAGTACCTTCACTAATGTTAAGCTTCAGGGATATCTCCTTATGGGTATATCCTTCCAATGCGTATAAATTAAAGATTGCCCTTGCTCCTTCGGGTAATTTTTTTATTAATCCGAGAATCTGATCGAAGTTGATCCGGTCGAGTATTTTTTCATCCACATCCTGATCGGATTCTGCTTCCTCATAATAAATGTATTTTCTGCCTGCGGTGGTTTGCCTGTAATGATCGATGGCCGTATTGGTCACAATTCTGCGTACCCACCCTTCAAGAGAACCCTGTTTGTTAAAATCCTTTATTTTTTTAAACACTTTAATAAAGCTTTCCTGTAAAATATCCTGTGCCAATGACCTCTCCCCGGCATAGCTCAAACATATCCCATACATCAATCTGGCATATTTTCTATAAAGCAATTCCTGAAATTTCTTATCCCTTTTAATACACCCGGAAATAATTTCGGAATCAGAAAATTGATGTTTATCCGGCATCTCTGTCCTTTAAATCCTTTATCGAAAAACCGCAGAGGTCGATCGTTCAACCTTGCCGATCAGAAAATTATATAATCTTTCATTTGAATTTTCACTTATTACAATAGTCGATATACCATCGATTTCGGTTATATCGGCACTTTCCAATATCCTGGAATTTATCAGTACAAACATCGATACAGGGTCTATAGTGATTTCCGCAATTGAAGGCATGTCCCGGGTCAGCACAATTTCGTTATGACCGGAAGCCGGATCCGCGTTTATTTCAATTACCTCATTATAGTTAATATCAACCCTGACAGGAATATTTCCCCACCTCACACCATTATAGATCCCATTGAACCGAAGTTTTGGCTCATCTTTTATTTCATCCATATAAAACGCTATCTTAATACGCTGATAGATACCCTGTGGTACGTCGAATTCAACGGGTTGATTGGTAATCCCTTTACCCAGATCCGCCTTTACCGGATCATCAAAAGGTGCCAGGAAGAAAACATCACCACCGGTTTCCCTTTCCCCGTCAAATCCAACAGCATTAAAATTGAAGTATCCTTCCTCAAATTTCAAAAACATCCCTTCATTAAGCCCTGCATTCATTTTAAATTCAAATTTTACAACAGAAGGTTTCGTGAATTCTTCCTTGGAGCAAGAACCTAATCCAATAAGAAAAAGCAACAGACATAAAATAAAAAATTGGTGCGTTCTCATTTTTTTATACAAACTTTAATCATTTCACCTGTTTCACTGTCTTCAAGACGATTTTCGCTGGCATTTCGTTGGAACTATAACGCAAAAAGTAGTTGTTCTATACTAAATTATCCATTAATTGAATAACGAAATATCCTGCACTTATCTAAAAATAGGCCGGGCAGGGTTTGCTTTTATGACCGCGTGTAACTTTCACCCTGTAATTGACCATGATTTCATGGGATCCGTTGCTGAATTTATTGAGATCGCTGGTGGTATAATCATAAGCATACCCCAGATGAAGTTCAGGCAATAGCCTGAGTTCAAACAAGCCAATGAGGGCATCATTACTGCGGTAAGAGACTCCGAGGCCGACAGTTTCATCATAGATAAAAGTTGTATTCAGATCGAATCCAAAAGGAGCGCCTTCCTGCATCCGGACAAGGGCTGCAGGTTTAATAGCAAATACATTGCTTGGACGTAGCGTGACCCCGCCATGGATATAATAATTCCTGGATTGTCTGGCCTCACTTAAAACCCCTTCCACATCTACGATTTTGTTTTCAAGAAGGTAGGGAACCGAAAACCCTGCATAAAAATCTTCGGCATAATAATACAATCCTGCACCGAAATTGGGATTCAATTTAGATAACGCTCCCCGGAGGTTTGGATCGGTCTGATCACGAATGTTTAACATGTTAAAGTCACTTGTCAAATGATTGAAACCTGCCTGAAGGCCCATGGACAGCTTTGCATCATTGGCCATCGGAAGATGAAAAGCATAGTTTCCATACAATCCGTAATCTTCATGGATCCCGATTATGTCGCGGGTCATTACTAGGCCTACTCCTACTTTGGCATCGAAAAAAGAAGAATGTACACTGAAAGTCTGGGTAACAGGGGCGCCGGGCAGGTTAACCCATTGGTTTCTGTTTATCAATGTCCCGCTTAACTGCACATGGGAGCCCACGTAAGCCGGATTCAACAACGATTGATCAAACATATAAAGTGACTGCGCCGGTTTCTGTTGGCCCAACCCGGAGCCATAGGTAATTAAAAGCAGTAATAATACAATATATATGTTTATCCTCATTATTTTATCTGATCAATTCCAGGTAACCTGCTATGGGTTCGGAGCCGTCGCCCTTATCGATAATGTAAAAATATGTGCCATCCGGCAGCTCTTTGCCCATCAGGTAGAGGCCGTTCTCTCCAACGCCTTTAAATGATTTTTCCGCATTATTGTATCCGAATTCCTCATATACCATCTGACCGGCCCGGTTATAAATTCTCACATGATTGTTAGGGAACATGGAAATACAGGCTATTTCGAAATAATCATTCCGTCCGTCACCGTTTGCCGAGATACCGTTAAATTCAAATATCTCTGTCGGGATCTCCACTTCACCTTCTGCCTCACATCCGAATACGGTCGTCACAACAGCCCCATAGTCGCCTGCCGGATAATTATACAGTGCGCTTCCTTCATCAATCTGACCACGTGAAACCGGATTAATCCATATTACACGCTCAACCGGAGCTGTATTCAACCACACAATTTCAATTATACCATCCGATCTTTCACATCGTGCAGGTTCTACTTCAAAATCAAATTCGGGATATTCTCTCAGGTCCAGCACTTCCACTGTAGCCCCTTCTGAAATACATCCCGTAATTACATCCTGGGCGGTAACCGTATAGCTTCCTTCTATAAGATCCCGGTAATTAATGCCTTCCTGGTCTGGACTGGTACCTACTGCCGGTCCATCATACCAGTCGAAAAGGTAATTCGTCACATTTCCACCGACAGAAGCTCTGACCCAACCATCCGGATCGAGGCAACTCTGCAGATGCTGTACCACTACTGGATCCGGTGATGGGGGGGTAATCGTACTGTCGCTAAGATCAACAGTATTTAGCGTCTTGCATAAGGTACTGTTATTGGTTGCTACAAGAGTATAGGTCCGGGCGGGAATACCTATATAGGTATGCCCGGTGTAATCGACATTACCGGTTGTATCGGAACTGTTGTACCAATCAAAAGTATAGCCGCCTACCACGCCTTCCACGGTGGCTGAAAGCTGTCCATTGGGGTCATTTTCCCAGCAATAGGTAAGCGGATTGTCCTCTTTAATTGTAACCACAGGGTTTTTCCTTCCATCCTTCACCTCAACTACCACGGGAGCAGACGTACAGAATGTTGTATCCAGTTCTGTAGCGGTTACCGTATAAAATCCATTGGGTAACCCGTTTACGGGTGAACCGGTATAATCGGGGGAAGTGCCAACCGAGTTACCGATATACCAGTTGAAGTCAAAATTGCCTCCGATATTAATTACCTGAGCCGAAACGGAACCGTCGTCGATAGCGCAGTTCAGTTTAGGAGAGGAAGCCACTGAGATTACAGGCCGGTTGTCTTCAATACCGTCTGCAGTATAATAATAATCAAAGGCCGAACAATTCGTGGTGAAATCATGGACGCGGACAGAAAAGACATCAGCCGGTAAGCCGTAGATCGAACTTGTTGTGGCGAATAAGGGACCGGTAGCATCCTGGCTGTTAAACCATTCAAACTGATAGTTGGGATTGGTGTCATCGTTACCTCCATCCACGGTAGCTTCCAGTGCTGCATTGGGCCTGGCCGGATCACAACTGGTCTGAGGTGCGATCTCATCGATATAAACAGCGGGATATCTTATGGCAGCATCTGAAATAATGGCCTCTTTAGGATCTGATTCGCATTGGGTCATGAAGTTTCTTGCAATCACATAATAGGAATCCGGAGTTTGATTTACCAGGTGGGAAGAATCGACAGGATTGCCCAGGCTGTCCATTATCAGATCACCGGGAGTGAAAGATCCCTGGTACCAGTAATATTCAAAATCGTTTACATTGGCAGGCTGACCGCCAACCTTGATCTGAGTGACTTCAAGCTCTCCTGTCGGGAAACAATTCAACGGATCGATCACATCCACTACAATGATATTGGGCTCACTTGCATTAAGATCAATATCCAGGGGCGTAGACGAAGTGACCTGACATTGCGTACGTGATGAATTGGTTACCGTGAGCCGGTAATTACCCTCTGGAGCATTGGCCAAGGTGCTTGAATTTGAAGAGTCATTTTGTACCACAAATCCCGGTAAAGCCCCTCCATTATATGACCATGCAAAATCATAGATATCCGTATCTGTCCCGTCATTTTCAAACGCATTGGCAATCACCAGGCCATTCGGGTTGGTAGTGTCGCAACTGGTATTGACCGTCAGATCGAAACGCACATTGGGATCGGTAGAAAGATCTTTGATATCTCCTCTCAGAGGAGCACTTTCACAACCTTCTCCGATTGCCGTGGTACCGGAAACCTTGGTTACACTGAAGAAGTAAGTACCTGCCCCTATAGTAGCATAATTGGAAGAGTCCAGGAATGGATCGATCACCCCGGCTATGGAATTGTCATTGTTGAGATCGGTCTGTCCATCATACCAGGCAAACTGGTAATTGCCCAGAGGCTGTGCAACACTGTTTTCCGTAATGTCATCGACTACAATACTTCCATCCGGGAGGCAAATCACTTTATCATAGACCATATACAATACATCGGTTATATCAACTTTTGCCGGCTTATCGTCAATCGACACACTGCGGTTAAATGTACACTGGCTGTTGTCTTCTATAACCAGCACGTTATAACTACCGGGTTGAAGTTCCTCGAATACGACCTGCGCATCATTATTCAGGCTATCGACGGGAGCACCCAGCATGGTGGATGTGAGTGTATAGCTATAGGAGGGTCCCGGAACCCCATCTGTTGATGCCAGGGCCGTGATCGTACCGTTGGCAAAGCTCAGATCACAATTCTGGTTAGCTGTGGGGGTTAATGTGATGAAAGGATCGACACTGACATCATCAATCACCGCTTTTATCGGTGAAGTCTCACATCCGTAACCAACTGGATCGGAAGGATCAGCTTTTTGCGCTTTAAAGAAATAATCACCGGCCTGGATCGAGGCATATACGGTTGGATCCAGAACGCCATTTACTACACCCGGGATCGGATTATCGTTATTCAGGTTATTCTGGCCCTCATACCAGGTAAAATCATACTCCGATGTATCTCCAGGATTAATACCGGACACAATGATACTTCCGTCATTGAAACATACGGTCTGATCGTTCACCGTAAAATCAGTATCCAGGATAACGGGAATATATGGATTATTGGCTACTGTAATATTTCCGCTTGTCTTACATTGGGTATCTTCATCCTCCACTTCAATACTGTAAGTGCCATAACTCCGGTCAGTAAATGTTTCATTTGTACTTCCTGCTCCACCTGCAATATTCCCGGGATTATCGGTGGGGAAAGCCGTCCAGGTATAGTTAAAATTATTTGCACTTTGAGAGCCTGGCGTTACGGTTACGGTGATTGTTCCGTTTGCCACAACGGCGGTATCGCAGGACTGGTTGGCTGTTTGAGTGAGTAAAATGGAAGGATCCGCACTGACATCCTCAATGGTTGCTTTATAGGGTGAGGTTTCGCATCCATATCCTACAGGATCGGCGGGATCAGTCTTTTGAGCTATGAAGTAATAATCGCCTGCCTGGATAGCGGGATGATTCCCCGTGTTCAATACACTGGTAGTTGCCCCTCCGATGGCAATACCCACATCCAGGTTGGTAAAGCCTTCATACCAGGCAAAAGTATATTCACCCGTATTACCCGGACTTATATCGGTTACTGTAATCGATCCGTCCGGGATACATACATCCTGATCGACCACCACGATGTCGGCTGCAAGTACTGCAGGCACATATGGATTATGGGCCACGGTAACATTCCCGGTAGTCACACATTTCGTATCGTCATCTTCCACCTGCAGGGTATATTGTCCATAGCTCCTGTCAGTAAAGGTTTCATTAATCGTTCCGGTACCACCGGCAATATCACCCGGATTATCAGTTGGATAGGCCGTCCACGTATAGTTAAATCTGTCGAAGCTTTGGGAACCCGGTGTAACGGTCACGGTAATTGTACCATTGGCCACCACCGAAGTGTCACAGGATTGATTTGCCGTCTGAGTCAAGGCCAGGAACGGATCCACACTGATATCGTCAATGGTAGCTTTATAGGGTGAGGTTTCACAACCATATCCTACAGGATCGGTGGGATCGGTCTTTTGAGCTGTAAAATAATAATCACCTGCCTGTATGGTGGGGTGATTACCGGTATTCAATACATTTATGTTTGCCCCTCCTATATCAGTACCGCCATTGAGATTAGTTAGCCCTTCATACCAGGTGAAGGTATATTCCCCTGTGTTTCCCGGTGTAATGTCATTAATGGTTATCGATCCGTCAGGTATACATACATCCTGATCGACAATAACAATATCCGTTGATAAGACAGTGGGAATATAAGGGTTATTAACAACAGTTATGGTTCCGGTAGTGGTACACCTGGTATCCTCATCCTCTATTTCCAGCGTATATTGACCATAGCTGCGATCGTTGAAAGTCTCATTCGTGGTTCCCGTCCCTCCGGTTATATTTCCCGGATTATCCGTCGGGAATGCAGTCCAGGTATAGTTAAACCGGTTTGCACTCAGGGCACCCGGCGTTACAGTGGCAGTAATGGTACCATTGGCCACTACACTGGTATCACAGGACTGATTGGCTGTCTGACTGAGGGCCAGCACGGGATCCTCACTTGTATCCTCAATAACCGCTTTATAGGGTGTGGTAATACACATATATCCGGCTGTCGCACCCCCGGTTTTCTGAGCGGCAAAGAAATATTCTCCAGCCTGGATGCCGGGATGATTTACGTTATTCAGTAAAGCACTGTTGACACCAAGATCAACACCTCCGTCGAGATTAGTCTGACCTTCATACCAGGTAAAGGTATAATCGCCAAGTGCACCGGGTGAAATAGCGGTAACCTCTACACTTCCATCATTAAGACACATTTCCTGTGGCTGGATATCGATATCTGCATCCAGTACGACCGGTGTTATGGGATTATCGTTTATCGTATAAATGCCGATGGTCGCACATCCCGATTGTGTATCTTCAACGTCTACTTCATAGCTACCCGGCCCAAGAGCCGTCCATGTTTCATCATCCGTACCCGGTGTACGATCTCCCGGATTGGCAAACGGGAAATTATTCCATGTATAATTGAATGATCCACCTGAAAGTGTACCTGGGGTCACCTCGATACGTAATGTGCCGTCAGCGAGAGTAGCCGGATCGCAGGATTGATTGGCTGTTTGGGTGAATGTCAACGCCGGATCGATGGTTTTATCCAGTATATCCCTTCTTAGTGGTGCGCTGGAACATCCCAGCCCATCACCACCTGCAGCGGGATCCTTGATGACGATCACATAATAGTCGCCGGCGTGTATGGCAGGATAAGTGATTGAATCGAGCCGTTCCG
>CAZIXF010000054.1:0-14427 GCA_964543195.1 uncultured Roseivirgaceae bacterium | reverse complement strand
GGTTTTTTGGCCAGAGAATCGATAAACAAAGTATAGGGCACCGAGGGACACCGGCTGCCCGATACTTTTTCAACAGCCATTACGGTATAAAAACCTGGAGCCAGATCATTCCGCATGCGGGTCGAATCCATCTGGTTGGGTTCTCCGGTTTTCTTTTCAATATAAGTAGTAGTATCCGAATTGACCCCGGTCATCAGATAAAAATCATAATCATCATTATTTAATCCATTGGCGGCCAGTGAATCTTCGTTGATTTGCACATCCACAATACCATTTCCAACAGTATATGGACAAATAGTTGAGCCCTGTTCAAATGCAATCAAAGTGGGTGGAGAAGTGATCGCCGGCAGGTCAATTTCGATATACTCACGACAACCTGTGTTCCGGTCCTCCACCACTACCGAATAGGCTCCGTCTATCAAGCGGTAGATGGTCGGTCCTTCATTGAAATTGCGAACAGGCTGAGGATCACCGGAATAAGTTATTGAACCATCAGGAGTATTTATGGCCAAAGAGTCATCCTGTCCTCCATCATCAAATTCTACACCGGGATTGGTATAGAAATTGGAACCGCCATTAATATTCCGGCCCTCATACCAGTAAAAATTATAATTAAAACTATCAATGGCACTATCGACCCAGGCAGTAAGGGCGCCTTCATTTACATTACAATCTGTAGGATAATTATTGATCTCAAAGCCGATATCGAATAATGGTGGTGGGGGATTTAGAAATGCACTCACCGTATCACTATAGCAATGAGTATAAGTATTTTGAACATAAACAGTATAAAAATCTGAGAAAAGATTGTTACCCAGCGAATCGGATAAAATATTTCCACTCTCCGGGTATTCCTGGCCCGGAACCACGTTGCTACCCCGGTACCAGTTGAAATCATAATTGGTGAAGTCGGCAACAGCCACGCCTGCGGAATCCACTTCCGCCTCAAGGGATCCTCCGGTATTACAATCCACTATATCAGATACTGCCACATTAATAATACTGAGCTGGGGTACATTTTCAGGCAGAAATTCGCTTCGTGTATTAAGACACCCGGTTGCATCATTCAATACTTCTACGGTGTAATTCTGATTACCCGGCAGCGTGATGATCTCTCCCGGTCCTCCAAGCGTAACCACCACCGGGTCGGCGGTGGTATTGCCATCATGCCAGGTAAAAGTATATCCGGCCGTAACATTCGAACCACCTTCATTGACCATCGCCTGCATCCTGCCATTGGGTTGGGTTGGGTCGCAGGATGAATATGCTTCCTTGGTGATCACTATGGCCGGTATTACGGTAGCATCCTGAACCTGTATGCTAACCGGATCCGAAAAACAACCTGTATTAAAATCATAAGCCCGGGCAGTATAATCGCCATCATCCAGTTCAATAAAATCAGGTGCAACACCATCAAGCGTGGTATTGACCACTCCAGTAGTATCACTGCCTTCAAATAGTTTAAAATCATAGGGAGTAAAATCAGCCACAACAGCACCCTGGTAATTGAGCGTACCGGTAATTGTTCCGTCATATGCCCCTGCTATTAAAGGATCACATACGGTATTTGGTGTTTGTGAAAGGCTGAGAACCGGCACTTCACTCAGATCGCTGATAAGGATACCTTTCGTCTCAAAACAACCTGTATTGCTTACAGTAACCTTTACCGTATAGGTATCCCCCGCTGTTAATTCCTCGGCAATCTGGTCAGCAATACCACTTACCGGTGACCATTGTACGCCATCTGTATCCGTTCCTGCCACCCATTTAAATGCATGGCCTACGGTAGTACCACCCACATCGGCGGCTACCTGTCCGTTGGGCAGGGCCGGGTCGCAGTTGGTGGCCGGTGTTTCGGTCAGGCTAATATTAGGGAAGGTGAAATCTTCTTCTACTTCAATGGTTACAGGATCGCTGTAACAACCCAATTCGGCATTATACGCTCTTACCGTATAAAAACCACTGTCAAGGTCTGTAAATACCGGAGACGAAGCAGTGATCGTATTCAATATGGCACCCGTAGTATCGGTTCCGTCAAAGAGCCTGAAAAAATAATTGCTGTAATTGAACACATTATTACCATCATAGGTAAGAGTTCCATCGATAATCCCATTGTAATCCACCATGGCCACCGCCGGATCACAAATGTTGTTTGGAATCTGGTTCAATGTCATCATGGGAAGCCTGCTGCTGTCGCTTACAACCCGGGCCTCGGTACTGAAACATCCGGTCGATGTATTGGCAACCTTTACGGTATAGATATCGCCGGCAGAAAGGCTTTCTGCCGTCTCATCGGCCGTGCCACTTACCGGAGACCATTGAGCGGCATTCACATCATTGCCGGCTACCCATTTGAATATATGGCCGGCAATGCCTCCCCCGGCATCCGCAGTCAATTGTCCGTTAGGCAAGGAAGGATCACAATTGGTGGCAGGTTGTTCGGTAATGCCGATGTCAGGAAACACAAAATTTTCCTGCACTTCAATCGTAACCGGGTCACTGTAACAACCCAATGCCGAATTATAAGCCCTTACCGTGTAAAAGCCGCTGTCAAGTTGAGTGAAGCTGGGAGGAACGGCTGTAATCTCGGTATTCAGCGAAGTGGTATCACTGCCATCGAATAATCGGAAATAATAATCGGAATAATCGCCTACCGGATTTCCCTTATAGCTCAGATTACCGTTAATTTCACCATTATAATTCACTCCTGCAACAACCGGATCGCAGATGGTATTAGGCGATTGATTTAAACCGATTACAGGTACATCGCTGTTATCACTTACGATCCTTCCTTCCGTGCTGAAACAACCTGTACCAGAATTGGTCACTTTCACGGTATAGGTATTCCCGGCAGTCAAGGCCTCAGCCGTTTCATCTGCCGAACCGCTAACCGGCGACCATTGTGGATCATCCACATCATTGCCTTCCGCCCACTTGAAGAGGTGGCCGGCAGTCGTCCCCCCTGCATCCGCAGTAAGCTGTCCGTTGGGAAGATTGGGATCACAGTTGGTAGCGGGTTGTTCGGTAATCCCGATCACCGGGAAAACAAAATCTTCCTGCACTTCCAAAATCGCCGGATCGCTGTAACATCCGAGGGCTGTATTATATGCCCGCACTGTATAAAAACCACTGTCAAGCTGATCAAAAACCGGATCCGGATTTGTACTCGAGGCCAGTATTACACCTGTAGTATCAGACCCCTCGAAGAGGTTAAAATAATAATCGGTAAAATCGGCTACAGGGTTGCCCTTATAGGTTGTATTTGTGGATATCGTTCCGTCAAAATTTACACCTGCAACTACCGGGTCGCAGATCGTATTCGGTGTCTGAACAAGCGAAACCACCGGGATATCGCTGTTATCCAAAATAATGACCGACTCATTGTTGACGCATCCTGTCGTTTCATTGGTAACTTTTACGGTATAGGTATCACCTCCGGTGAGCTGAAGGGCTGTTTCACCCACAGAGCCGGTTACAGGTGACCAGGCAGGATCATTGACATCGACACCGGCAACCCATTTAAAAACATAACCAGAAGTGGTTCCCCCCACATCTGCGGTGGCCTCCCCATTCGCGAGTGCCGGGTCACAGTTTGTGGCCGCTGACGGCGTAATGGTAATATCCGGCAGAACGAGTGTATCTTTTACCTCGATCGATAAGGGATCTGAAATACAGCCAAGGCTGTCGTTGGTCACCCGGGCCGTATAAAATCCACCGGGTACATTCTGCAGTTCGTCACCATCGGCATTGGTGTTGGTGAGAACCGGATCGGAGGTAGTGGTCCCGTCAAACCATTCGATGGTGTAATTGGAAAAATCACTGACCGGATTCCCACGGTCATCCACAACTGCATAAACGAACCCATTATATCCGGAAACCGTGGCCAGGGTAGTATCACAAATGGAATTGTTTGTTTTTGTAAGACTGATCTGGGGAATCTGGCTGTCATTGGTCAATACTACCGACCGGGTATTTGAGCAACCCGTAGTATCATCGATCACCAACACGGTATAGGTGGAATCGCCCCATAATTGTTCGGCTACCTGGTCATGGGTCCCGCTCACATTCGCCACAAGTGTACCCGATCCGCTAACATCAACCCCTTCAAACCAGTCATAGTTATACCCACCTACTACCGATGTGCCGCCTTCATCCACACTGGCGCTCAGTTGGCCATTGGGCGTTCCGGCAATACAATTGGTGGCAGGAACTTCACTCACCAGTATAGTGGGTTGTGAAGTCACATCAAATATTTCAACGGTAACCGGATCGGACACACAGGCGGTAGCGTTTCTTTCAAGCACCACCGTGTACCTGCCAGCATTAAGATCATAAAGGATATCCCCATCAGGACTGTTATTCGGGATGATCGAATCGCTGTCTACCCCGCTGCCTTTATACCAGGTGAAGGTATAGCCGGAAAAATCACTGATCGTATTGCCACTCAGGGTTGAAAGCGTTTCCACCCGGCCGTTATAGGCACCTCCCAGGGCTAGCGTGGAATCACATATGGTATTATCGAAAGTAGTGGTATTGATCACCGGGATCTCCAGATTTTCGGTGAGCGATGTATCCAGTTTTGTGGCAGAGCAATTATTGGTTGTGGTAACGCGGACTGTATAAGGCAGGCCGGTATTGGCTATGCCTTCCGCTATTTCTCCGTTTATGCCCGAAACATCGGTTATCAGATTTTCGGGAAGGGTATTATCTCCTTCAAACCATTCAAAAGTAAGTGTGGCAGGATCCTGGAATACGCCGTTGATATAACCATCGGCCTGCAACCTGCCGTTCGGATTGGCTGGATCACAGGAGGTCTGTGGTTCCAGTTCCGATACGATAATATCGGGTAGTTCTGTTTGATTTTCAATGATCGCTCTTGCAGGCGGACTGCTTTCACAACCTGTATTTTCATCCCTGGCGATAACAGCATATTCCCCCGGTAATAAACCATATCGGGTAGGGCCGGAACCGTGCTGCGGAGGCAGTACAGAACCCACATCGCTGGCCACTGAATCCCATTCGTACCAGGTAAAAGTATAATCCGTTGAATCCTGTAGAATACCGCTGATAGAGGCTTCCGCAGTAAGCTTACCCGAGTTGGGATTGTCACAATCCACCACATGTTCCAGTACAGAGGTAGTAACCACAGGAAATACAGGTCCGCTTAAGGTAAAAGAAGCCGTTTTTGTACAACCATCCTTAAACACACTCACGATATATTCTCCTGCTTCCAGGTTGGAAGCCACTGCACCGGTGATCCCGATGGGATTAAGGAACCGGTCAAACCATTCAAATGTATACCCATCGTTTCCCCCGGTAATAAATACTTCGAGTTCTCCATTGGGTGGGTCGCATTGCGTTTGCGGAGAATTTTCGACTATGGTAATCTCCGGATCCACCCCTATTCTCACAACAGAAGTATCGGTAGGAAGGCTTGCACAGCCTTTATCGGTATTGGTCACTACTACCGTGTAATCGCCTTCCGGAAGATCGGTAAGCACGTTGCTTGTCCCGTCGGGCGCCGGAATTACGGTGGTAGTATCGGGGCCGTCATACCACTGAAATGCAAAATTGGAATAATCTGTAACCTCAACCCCATTTTTATAGACAACCGCCCGCAATTCACCGTTATCAGGGGCACTGTCTTCACATTTCACATTGTCCGAGATCTTTTCGATATCCACTTCAAACGGATCAGGGGTGATGTCGAAATAATAGACGTTATTGTCGATATCACATTCTTCGATAGTGCTTCCGTTATTGCCGGCCGGCAGTGAGGTGCCGTCATCGTTCAACACAATATACAGCCGGAAAGCCTCTCCGGTTGAGTTGAAGGTTACTCCGCTGATACTCAACGTATCCCCTACCTTGAAATCTGTCAGTTGGATATCTTCCTGATGTAGAAGGGTAGCCGGATCGGCCGGTACAGGATCGATCGTGGGATCCCCATCCCAGAAACTCACCGGCAATGTGGATGAAATGGTCAATGCACCATTATTAATGATATTGAATTCCACTTCAATTTCAAGATCACCGCAAACAGGAGGTATCACGTCCACTGTGGGAAAATAATTAGGATCGGACGGATCTACATAATCCGGATCGCCAGGTTGGGCATTGGGATTATCCCCCACAAAGGATACATCCGGTGCAGGATAAAACGGGCATCCATCAGCACCTAATGTGGGCACCTGATTAAGAAACGTATTGAATGGCCTCACCGGACCGGGAATACCATTGCTGCATGCATTTTCGCTGAATACGGTGGTCTGATCGAATTGAGTGGTAGGCAAAGTTAAATCGTCCTTTATATTCACCACAAAATATCCCGACTGGTTCCAGACCTGCCTGGTCGGTAGCCAGTTATTCTCTGTTGAATTATAGATCCTGATCTCTCCCAGGGCCTGTTGTTGTATAGGATCATTAATATCGAAAGCATTTGAAAAATTACAGGGTACAACGACATCGGTACTCCCGTCGCCATTTACATCCGCAATGATAGGACCTTCCGTCCAGGTATGCGACTGGCAGGGTGTAGTCCATTGAACGTCCTTTCCTGTGGCACCATCCACTACTACAAGCTGTTGAGAATCCCTGTAGACCAGTTCGGGTTGGCCATCATTATTAAAATCGTATACCGTAGTCGCTACAATTCCCGAGCGGGAGTCGTTGATGGTCCGGGGGGAATCCCATAATTCAACCAGATTTCCGCTGTCATCAATAGTAAGGGCCCAAAGCTGGTTGCCGGCAATAAAATTAATATCCATATCGCCATTACCATCCAGATCGGCCAGATTGGGCCGGCCTGTTCCCCAGGGCCATCCTCCGGCATAATTGGGATCAGGTGGTTCAAAAACTGAATAAGTATTATTCGTCACGTCCCAGTAAAAGATGGCCGTGTTGCCATTGGGACTTCCATTAGCTCCCGATAGCACTATATCCAGGTTACCATCCCCATTCATATCGGCCACACTGGTACTGCTGAAGTTAGTGGTGCTATATTCCACCGGATCGTACAACTCTTTGGGGAAATACCCCGCCCCCAGGTCGTTGAGATCCTTGGCAACGGTCAGGGCCGCAGGGCTGCCAGGATTTCTGTTCGATAGATCAGGAACACTGTAGATAATGTTTCCACTTATAAGTTCCAGGTTTGAATCTCCTAGAATATCGACGGCTGTCGGTGCAGCATTCACCTCCGACGGCCAGTCTCCTGTACCTTTTGCCAGGAGTGCCCCGGTTTCTGCAGCATATATTGCATTTTTGAGATAGATTTCCGCTTTGCCGTCACCGTCAAAATCGGCAATACCGGGAATTCCCGGGTGGGAAGTGCCGATAGGAACCGCATCGTACATTGGGGTAAGATTTCCGGCCGTATATTCAAAGGCGATCAGGAAAAATTCGGAAGGAGGATCATTTGAGTCTTTTATTCTACTGGCAATGGCAAAAATCTCACCGGTGCAATCGCCGTCTATATCGGCAATCATCACTTCCAGCTCTATTCTGAATTGATTGCCGGTGCCTCCCTTGCCAGGAGGGAATATACCCGAACCAGGTGTACGGAATTCACTTTTTATATCACCTTTATTGCTGCCATCCGCCTGGCCGTCACTGGTCGCAATAACCCTGATTGACTTGTTCCATTTGGAAGTAGCCACCACATCGGGAATACCGTCACAATCCACATCACCGATGGCCATTTTAGACTGAGTGTCCACAGTATTCTGACCTGTTGTTACAGGATCAACAAAATCGAATACTTCTTGGGAATCAGGAGGCTGAATACTGCAATCGGAACCGGAAGTATCTACAAAGGTCAAGCCATAATAGCTGGCACAATCGGGATCATAGATATCCGTATTACCATCGCCATCGTTATCTATTCCGTCATAACAGTTACAACCCTTTTCAATGGTGCTGCTGAACTGGCATTCTGGATCGTTACAATCGATAAGGCCATTTCCGTTATCATCGATACCATTACTGCAATCCTCCTGTCCAAAGGCCGGACCGGCAAGGAACAAAGTGAATATGACCAGTAAGGCTAGTTTTTCTCTCATAAATTTACCAAGCATCATATGTCCCATGTATTAATAACATTTATCGTATAACGGTAACACTTCCCGTCTTCGGTTCCTTTCCTGTGCATCGTATCACAAAGAAATAAGCCCCTTCCGGAAGGTTCTTTCCCTGATATACTGCATTCCAATTATTATTATAGGGTGATGCCTGGTAAACTGTACTTCCATTACCATTAAATATCATTATGGTGCAGTCCGAGTATGATTCTATATTATCTATTATCCAGAGATCGTCTATGCCATCTCCATTGGGTGAAAAAACTTTCCTTGGCGTAACAAATATCTGATTCCCTTCCAGTGTTTCAATGGTCACTGAAGCAGTATCTGTACACCCATCAGCATTGCTTCCTTCCACAATAAAGGTGGTGGTTTCGGAAATGATCCCGGTTGGATCGGCGATCGTTGAATCGTTCAATACGTTTCCCGGAGTCCAGATATAACTCAGGGCTCCCTCGGCCAGCAATTGAAATTCGGATCCGGGGGCGGTTTCAGATACCTCGGAGGTTATGATCACTTCCGGAGACGGCAGAAAACTCACTTCTTCCGTTACCTCGTTAGAACAATTGTTCTGATCTGTGACAGTTAACGAATAGTTGCCCGACTGATCAACGGTAATTGAATTTTCAGTTACTCCCGTACTCCAGAGATATTCCGAAAATCCTCCCGGTGCAGTAAGACTGATGGAATCTCCTTCGCATAATTGTCCGGCTACTGACCGCTCGATATTGAATACAGGCTGATCATGTATAGTAATCGTTTTTTCTACCTCATCACTGCAGGCACCGGACTCATAAGTTACTGTCAGGGAAACAGTATATGTCCCCGCCGTAGTAAAAATATGATTTAAATCCTGATCGGTAAAAGTCCCGGAACCATCACCTGGATCCCAGAGGAAGTTTACCGGTACATCCGGATCAAAAGTGGAGGTACTTATAAGCTGTATCTCTTCATTTACGCAACCGACTCCCGGATTATTGAATCCGGTAACCGGCAGATCAAGTACTTCGATCTCAAGGGTATTTGAACCCGATACGGTACATGAATTGCTGGTTTGTGTTATTTCTACCGAATAAATACCTGCCGTGCCAACCTCCAGGGAGGAACCCGTGCTGCCACTTAATGCCTGTCCGCCTCTAAACCACTGATAGGTATAACCCGAAAGCTGGGCTACACTCAACTGCACCGTATTGCCATCACAGATCTGTTCCGAGCCTGAAGAACTAATAGTAAATTCAGGCAGGTCGATCACTTCCACCACCGTGGTGCCCGGATTACTGGAACAACCCTCTACGGTAACTATAAGTTGATATTCTCCTGCATTACGGGCTCTGGCATCAGGAATTGAAATTTCCCGTTGATCAGAGCTGAATCCCCCCGGTCCTGTCCATTCATATACCGCATTAGCAATTTCATCGGTCGACAGGCTGATCGTTGCCCCTTCACAAAATGGTCCATTATTAACCATATCAGGCACATTGGGTGCGTTACCGGTACTCTCTTCAACAATCACAGCGTTGGATGCTTTCACACAACTTCCCGACTCGCTGGTAGCCACTACTTTATAAACACCGGCCTGGGTAACTTCAAGATAATCCTCGGTCCCGGTTTTTACCACGGTATTATCCCTGTCCCATTGATAGGTAACTCCGACCGCCTTGTTCGCTTTCAATATTTTTGTTACACCGGTACACACGGTAACTGTACCGGAAGGCTCGATTTCAGGCACATAACAATTCTGATTACGGATCACGGACAAAGCATAATCAGAGGCAGTATTATCGAATGATGTAAAGACAAAATCAGGCTTTCCATCCCCATCCATGTCGCCACCGGCAATATTCCTCGACATCATGGAGGTGGTTACCGATACCAGACTGAAATCCGTTGTGGATCCACTGGTCTCATTCCTTAACAGGTCAATTACCCTGTTATCCCGTGAGGCCACAAGAATATCCAGCTTGCCATCCCCATCCATATCAGCTACATCCAGACCCCATGGCCCATTATCGGTACTGTAATTATTTTCCTGCAAGGCAATAGTTGAACTACCGGTACCGGTCGTGTTGATCATTACGGATACAGTGTGCTGGATGGTTTTGGATACGGCCAGATCTATCTTGCCATCGGCATTAAAATCGCCGGCTACCATATTGTTCAGGTTCCCCGCAACTACGATTTCCTGTGGGCTGTTGAAATTAATGTTGCCTATAGAGCTGTTATTCACAGATACATAAATATTATCTTCTATAAAAGGGTTTACAGCAATGTCCGGGAGCCCGTCATCGTTCAGGTCTTCCACCACCAGTCCGTTTGTGGTACCGGTTCCGGAAATTTCTATTTTATAGGGGCTGGTTTCAAAGGATAGATTTCCCGCAGAACTGGTGTTTTCGAAGATCTGCACATTCGGACTGAAGGTATTGGTTACTATGATTTCCGGTTTCCCATCCAGATCGAGATCCCGGATTTTTGCCCTTTTTGCTATTTCTTCTGATCCCAGAAACAGGGATTGAGGACTGGAAAACTTAATATTCCCGCTACTGCTGATGTTTTTAAATACATAGATCACGTTTCTCGGGTTCCCACTCTTTGTCACGACCAGATCGGGAAGCCCATCGTTATTCAAATCACCACATGTAATAGTTGAGGTAACTGAATTGACATCCAGTTCCGGATTGGTGGCTTTACTCAGTCTTGAAAAGTTTAAATTTCCAATCGTGGAATTATTTTTATATATTATGATATCGGTAACATTTTCGGATTGGGTGTTGGCCACATCGAGCTTGCCATCGTTATCGAAATCGCATAAGCATAGGTCAAAATATTCGGTAGAATTATTATGGAGTGCCTCCGAAGCCAATTTTGAGGGATCAAATGCGGCACCACTGAAGCTCAGATAAAATATTCCCTCTGAAAATGCAGATAAATTACTGTTTTTGTTGATCACCTGTATATTTTCCGCTGTTGTGCCGGACGGCACTTCCACCTCGATCAACCCGGCACTGCTGTTCACAATTTTTCCCCTGGCACCACCAAATAACACGATCATATCGGCTGCATCCGCACTGAAATCATTGCCGGTAATCACTATTTGCTGATCGATAGTGGCATGGGATTCACTGATACTGGTAATAACAGGTTTCTGTGCATAACCCATTCCGCTTATTATAAATATAAGTATCGCAACGGCCGGATAGTATCGAAAAAATTTTTTATTCATTTATTAGATTACCTGTCTAACCTATACATACTTTTTATACCAATTAAGTAAATAGACTCATTCAATAACCACGATTTTTGCATCTGAAAACTCAGATTCACTCCTTACTTTTTCGGCTCTTCGTCTTAATCCCAGCCTGGAATCGCTACGGTAAACATATACCATCCATTTTCCTCTGCGGGTTACATAACCGAATCCGGCACGTTCTCCCTGCTCTTCAATTTTATCGGTGTATTGACCGGCCGATTTTTCAGTTTCAAATTCGCGCACCACAATATAATTCCCTTTGGACAGCTCAAATTCATGGTCACCGGCCGATATGTTCTCAGTAGGCACATCCGTTACGGCTCTATCCTTGAACTCGGTTCCCATGGCCAGCCGTGGATTATCATGTGCCTGGGTATCCCGTGATGGATCCTGCGTGGACTGAGACTCACTGCTGCGTCTGGTTGTGGCAGTGGGCCGGGTGGTGGTCTGTCCTGCCGTAGTCCTTCTTGCCGTGCCGGGGTCCCAATAATCCCTTTCGGTATTGATAAAAGACAGGTGAACATCCTGGATTTTACGCCTGGACCGTCTTTCCCTGCCCAGTTGCATACTCAAATTGAATTCATGTGTGCTTTTTCCTATTCCGGGTAGGCTGCCAAAGCCCATGCCATAACTATAACCTACCAGTAAGCGATTATTTAATTTGATGCCTGCAAGTCCTGACACACCATAATCCTGACGATAAGAGCCTCCTACCCATACTACGTGTTTTAAATGCAGGATCCCGGCTGCTTCATACTGGTGGGGCAGAATGTCGCTGTACCGGTATGTCACATGGGGCTCGAAGGCCATATTATCAAGTGCAAAATAAAACCTGTAGCTTGTATTAACAATTATTTCCTTTAAAGGAGCGATCGTACCGTTTTCAAAGGTATTGGTATTGTTTATATTCGGCTCAAAAAGATTGGGCATGGCTATACCCAAACTGAAATATCCCGTGTGAAAAGAGATCCCGAAATTGCCATTAAGAAAAAAGTTGTTGTCAACCACATTGAAAAGCGCAGGATCAGTGGGATTATCCACCTGACTGAGGTCAATATTCCTGAATCCCATCCCTCCGGATAATCCGAATCGTAAAAAATCTTTTTTACTGAAGGATATGGTATATCCACCGGTAAGTAACAGAGAATTAGTATTGAGTAAACCCCGTTGATCACTGTAAATATCCGCCCCGACTGAAACCCCAAAGTTTAAAGGCGCATGAAAACTGAACGAAGTAGTCACCGGAGCATCTTCTATACCTACCCATTGTTGTCTGTGAGCCAGATAGATGACCGGCCTTCCTTCTACTCCGGCATATGAAGGGTTTAAACGGTACGGATTAATGAAAAACTGGGTGAAAGAAGGAGAAATCTGGGCATGAACCAGGTTCCCCATACCCGCCAGAACTATTATATATATCAATAACTTCCTGATCATATAAAAAAATCCCGATTTGTCAGGCCTCCTCCCGCTAATCTTTTTATTCCGGTATTTTCACGGCAATTTACAATAAATGTCTGAAATTTATTAGATAAAGAATATAAAAACCTCGAAATATTCAATTTCAAATTAAAAATGGTTTTATATTTATTACTATTATGGTCTTTTTGGTATAAATAGATGAATTAAATTTCACGTTTTAAATACGCATGTAATAAACAGGTACATTTTACAATAACAGCCCCCATGAAGTTCTTTTAATTTTGAGCAATATTAATTAACAAAACAGGATCTGAAATAATTTCTTTGAAAAAGATCAAACATATTCTTTTTGTCTTATTGGCATTTATCATGATCTATGAGCAAAAGGCTCATGCTCAGATCTTTTATGCCGGCCCCAATGTATCAGGCGGGCTATCCGTGGTCAGGCATCACAAACAGGAATACAGGGATCAGTTTAATTCCAAAATAAAACCAACCTTCAAGGGGGGCTTGTCGCTACATATCCCCTTAACCACTACATTCATCTTATCCGGTGATCTCAATTATGCCATGCGGGGCAGAAAGATTGAAGTACAGGAAAATGAATGGGTTTTAAACGAATGGCATCATTATGCTGAACTTCCTCTCTTGTTAATGATCGAGAAAGAGGGAGAGATAAGACAGATCGGACCTTTCGACCGGATAGGACCTTTTAACTGGACTTTTGGGATCGGACCGAATATCAGTTATTTACTGGGAGGAAGCGGCACCCTGGAAACCTTTTCCCTGCATTCCGATTACGGGCTTTCGTTCGGCGGTAAAGAGAGTGATTATCATTTTATTACTTTCGACCCGGTAAACCGCTTTCAGTGGGGACTGGATTTTCAGATAGGTCTTACCTCTCCCCTGATTAACGGTTCCCGGTTGATAACCAATATTAAATACACCTATGGGCATACGAATCTGGGTATAATTGAATCTTCCACAATGCCTATTCTGGGTTTCACCGATAATATTGCTCATAATTATCAGATGCTTAGCCTTTCGGTTGCGTATCTTTTTAAATTTGACCTGAGTTTATTGAAAAAAGGAGGAAGAGTAAAAGGACAGAAGATCAAAACCAAGGCAATTGACACCGGGCCCAATAAAGGAAAAAACATTAACAAGATAAAAAAACGGAAGAAATAATATGCCGTTCGACGTTATCTTTCCGGTAAGGAAGTTATTTCAGGGATAGCGATTTCTGAGCCATCAGTTTGTTTTCAATGAATATTTTCAGTTTCCATTCGCCTTTCTTATCCTCCAGAGGTTGCCAAACCGTATCGCCGAGGAAAAACCAGGCAGGATTCGATCTTACCTGATACTCTCCTGTAAATGATGGAGCGATGTTTCCCTGTTCATCCCGGAAAGGGGGATGGTCAATTTCATATTCAAGATATCTTCCCTTACCCTGCCTGATCTCTACGATCATCCCGAACTCAATTCCCAGCTCAGCTTCTATTGTATCCGTCAGTTTTACTAATTCCGGCAGATATTTTTCTTCCCTGTTCCAGGGTGTATACTGGCCATAACTTATAATATCAACCTCAGGCAGAGGCTTATTGCTCCTTTTCATACTTTTTCAATTGATTCTTAACCCCGATTATTCATAAACCATTCTCAAAATAAACCGTTTTTACTATT
>CAZIXF010000053.1:25483-38707 GCA_964543195.1 uncultured Roseivirgaceae bacterium | reverse complement strand
GGGTGTAGGGTGTAGGGTGTAGGGTGTAGGGTGTAAGGTGTAAGTAGGGTAACCGCTAACTCCTAAAACCTAAACCAATCAACGAATGAACCGCTGAACCATTGAGCCGCCGATCTTTTGAAAACCTGTTAAAAAATACGTAATTACGGTCGCGAATTATTATGGCAAATTATTTTCCTGATCTATGAGCAAAAGCAGCAATCTGAAGAAATTCCTTTCTTCCATCCTTCCCGGTCTTTTTATTGTCGGTTATGTCGTGGGAACCGGAAGCGTGACATCCATGGTCGTGTCGGGTGCGCGGTTCGGTATGTCGCTGACATGGGCTTTATTTCTTTCCTGTTTTTTTACTTTCATCATGCTGGTGGCCATCAGCCGGCTCACCATTATAACCGGTAATACCATCATGTACAATATTAAAGTACATATCGGCCGGTTTGCTTCTTTGTTCATCATGGCCGGATTAATGGTCACGGTGATCTCTTCCATCATGGGTGTGATGTCGATCGTGGCCGAGGTGATCCAGGAATGGACGAGACCGATGACCGAAACCAATACGGGAATCTCGCCACTACTCACCTCTATCGTATTCCTGTCTTTTCTGCTTTATTTATCATCCACCGGAAAACATAATATTTTTCTCAAATTCGTTTCGCTGATGGTAGGCGTAATGGGAGTGGCTTTTATCCTGACCAACTTCATGATCATCCACGATGCTTCGGCTATATTTGGCGGTATGGTTCCCCATATTCCGGAAACCGGGAAGCCCCACATTATCATAGCCGGTATCGTGGGAACGACCATGGCTGCCGTGGTCCTGGTTTCCCGGAGCAGTGTGATTGCCGAAAAGAACTGGAAACCTCATGAGCTCTGGATTGAACGAAGGGATGCCCTGATCTCGGCTTCTATGTTATTTTTGGTCAGTGCGGCCATTATGGCGTCCGCGGCAGGTACACTACACCAGCAGGGGATCATGGTGGACAATGCCATTGAGATGGTGGGTACCTTAAAGCCCCTTGCGGGAAGGTTTGCCCTCGCCCTTTTCGTTACCGGCATCATTGCAGCAGGACTGAGTTCCATTTTTCCCAATATGCTTTTGCTGCCCTGGCTGATCGCCGACTACCAGGGGACCGAGCGAAATTTCAAACGCCCCTTGTTCCGGTTTCTCATTTTTATTGTGACCCTCTCCGGAATGATCATTCCCGTTTTTGGCGGTAAACCGGTGATTGTAATGATCGCTTCCCAGGCTTTCAGCCCCCTGATGATGCCGTTATTGATCATCTTCCTGCTGATCATGCTGAACAGCCGCAAGCTCATGGGCGATCATAAGATCGGGTTCTGGCTGAATACCGGCCTGGTAACCACGCTGCTGTTTTCCCTTTTCATGTTCTTTATTGCCTACGAAGGGTATGTGGATTTTTTTGTTAATGAGTAGATAAGTAGATGGGTGGAAGGGTAGAGGTGGAGAGGTGAAGACACCCTGATCATTATCCAGTGCAGGTATCATTATTAGTCTCGGTAATCATAAGAATTGGGACAAAGAGTCCAATTAATTGGTCATTCAGTGAAGTTGTCATCCAGAGTATCGGAAGGATGTAATGCAGTCGGTATATGCCAAACCAAAGACGTGGTTTCTTCACGGGCTAAAATCAAACCCGACACCGGAACCTGCATAGTTTTAGACAGGAGATCCATGAATTAAGAAAAAATTTATATTAATTTGCAGGCATTATATCAGCCTGATCAACCAAAATTTCCAATGGATGCAATCAATTACTGGCCCCTGTTTATCATTCTGGCGATAGCCTGGCTGGTGCCCCTGGTTCTTTCATGGCTTAAAGTGACTATGGTGCCCGCCGTGATCGTGGAGATCATGATGGGTGTGGTGGCAGGTCCCTTTGTACTTGATCTTGTGGAGATAACCCCTTACATGAATTTCCTGGCCAGTACAGGATTTCTTGTACTGATTTTCCTTGCCGGACTCGAAATTGATGTGCGAAAGATCTTATCCTCCCTGCCCGGTCACAGAATACGATTGATAGACCTTGTGAGCAACTCCCTGTTGCTGGCCATTTTTATTTATGGGGGATCACTGGCGGTGTCGGTACCATATGCCTGGATGATGGATCAGTTTTTCAGTGTCGATGTGGTGTTCTTTACCATCCTGCTTCCTACCGTCGCCTTAAGTATTGTGGTGCCTATTCTGAAAGCTGATGGTGAAATGAATCAGAAATTCGGTCAGGTCCTTCTCATGGAAGGCGCTATTGCCACCATTATGAGTATCATACTTATCTCCATTTATGCCGGGGTATTGCAGTATGGTTTCCAGGTGGAAATACTTCTTTTTTCCGTGATATTTATTGTATTCGTTATCCTGTATTTGATTGGAAAGCTGCTCATCCGGATAAAAACGTTCCAGACCTTATTATACAGGCTCCAACATGCGGCCAGCCAGATCCGGGTAAGAGGGGCATTTGCCCTGCTGCTGGTGTTTGTGATCGTGGCTCATTTGATCAATGTGGAACTGGTCATGGGTGCTTTTTTTGCAGGCGCCTTACTCAGCATGTTTGTATCCAAGGATAGATCGGCTTTACTTTTTAAACTGGATGGGATGAGCTATGGGTTTTTTATACCCATTTTCTTTATCATGGTAGGGGTAAATCTGGATCTCTCTGCACTCAGCCAGTTCAATGAATCGATCCCTTTCATCCTGGTACTTACATCCGGTTTTTTCATTACCCAGGTGATCCCTGCCACGGTGATGGCGAAAATTTTCGGCATTAAAAGAGCCTTGGCAGGAGGCCTTCTTTTATCGGTAAGGCTGGGACTGTCCATAGCTACAGCACAGATAGGGCTTTCCCTGGGTATCATCAGTTCAGCCGATAATGCGGGTATTGTTACTGCTTCCATCCTGGCCAGCCTGATCTCACCCATGGCATATAATCTTTTCAGCAGGAAAAAAGAACCCTATCATCATATTTTATTGCTGGGAGGCAGCAAGTCGAGCCTTTTCCTGGCTGAACGGTTCAATATGCATAATATACCTTGCCTTACCTATCTCCAGAATGATGAGATCATCTCTGAATTTGAGCGGAAAAACCTGCATTTTCGTAAGGTGAGTATACTGGATGGTTCAATATTTGATGAAATCGAGCTTCACACCGGGGACATCGTGATCATATTGACCGAATCCAAAAAGCTGAACCGGGAACTGACTTTATACATTAAAAATGATCTCGAACATAACCGGATAATTACCGGTAAATATGATACCATACTCGACAGCATCGAACTTCATACGGATACCAAGCTGATCGATCATGATGAAGTGCTGGCCCATCATGTGGAGGATATGATCGTACGGCCCGATTCCATTGCTTCCCTGGCGATCAGTTTTGATACATACCAGGTGGAAGAGATCCGGATCACCAACCGGAAGATCCACAGAAAGCTGGTCAGGGATGTGGCTTTTCCACCCTCAGGATCCCTGGTGATCCACCGGCGTAATGATGAGATCTTTATTCCTCATGGCGATACGCCTCTGTTAATGGGTGACATCGTTACTGTTATCGGCAACCGGACCGCCCTGGCTGAGTTCAGGAAAATTTTTCAGGTAAGGGCTTGATGGGTCGGGCATGACACTCAGGGGCCTGGGGATTGTGAATAAAAGAGTCGGATCACTCACCTTTTCACGCTTATTATTGTGACAGGATACAATCCTCCCCTGAAGTATATGGTATTACTTCAGGGGAGGATCACTCAAGGTGAAGTGGGGATGGAGAGGATCTTTTTAGAAGCGTTGATGCTGACCGGCCCAAGCAAACCCGCAGGCATCAGATCACTGTTTCCCGACCAGGCTTTATGCGTAACAAAGGTCCGGGGAGTATAATTCACATTTTCCGGGTTGTCGCCGGCATATTTTTCATCCCCGATCAGGCGGTTCCACCAGGTATTGGTGATCCGGACCTCCAATTCATTTTCTCCTTTTTTTATGACATTAGTAATATCCAGAGTGAACGGCTTTTTCCAGTATATGCCCAGGTTTCTGCCATTTACGGTCACATCAGCCATAACCATTACATTTCCCAGGTCAAGTTCAAAATAAAGATCCGGTTTGATCATGTCCTCAGGGATGTTGAATGTATTGTTATAAATTACCGTACCGGAAAAATGCCGGATTCCAGGATGGATGTGGTCAGACCAGGAGATCAGCTCTTTGAATATCGTATCTCCGGGAACATCCCAGCCTTCGGGAAACCGGACTTTCCAGGGACCTTTTATGGAGACCGGGCCGGGTATATTTTCCACTTTAACATCAAATGCTTTATTGTTATTCATTGAAAGTGAATAATTCCCTTCCATGCTGGTGGTTAATGACAATTTTCCTTTTTCCGGATAGGTTATTTCGGGTATCATTTCTCTCCGGCCTGTTTGATCTCCACCAGGGAAAACTTCTGTTTCATCCTGGCGAATATTCGCCACATTGGGATGTCCGGCTTGCTTCCTGAACACCAGGAATACCGACCCGAAAGGATCGAGTGTGACCGGAAGATCAGTTCGCCCATCCGCGTTCCTGAAGATGGCGGATCCTTTTATCCGGCCGGTAGCCGGATCCCAAAATTCGGGGGCCCTTTCAGAAACCCTGAAGGATATATCGACGGTTTTCTGCCTGTCTTCCTGGTTGGATAAGAAATATATATCCGTATCGTCTTTTTTACGGTGTGTCCACATGATGGAAGGATCACTGCAGATCAGATCGGGCCCGATATTGAGTCTGTTCATTACCTGAGTTAGATCCTGACCATAGAAAAGACGGCCTTTTCCTATTTTTCGTTTTACCGGTTTTTCGTCACCCGGATCACCCCAGAGTTTTTTGGCCAGTTCTTTTACTTCTTTATCGGAGGCCGGATAATTCTGCATGCTGGGAGAACGTTCCGGGTGGGGACCGTAGATAACAGCCCCTTCCAGCAGAAGTTCTTCTATCTTTTTAAGTATCTCCGGACGCATGGTTTCCAAAGGAGGTAAAACCAGTAATTTGTATTCTTTATTATTTTCAAGAGATAATAACCCATTTTTTACCTGGATTTTATTCATAATAAAATCAGTATTGACAAAATCATAGTCATATCCTGAAGGTAATTCAGGCTCTAATACACCGGTCATTTTGGGTGCATCTTCTCCAATATAATAACAGATATCGGAAACCGGGAGCCCCTGCTGAAGCAGGTAATGACATCTTTTGAAATATTCATTCCAGACCTGGCTTTGTTCGAACCAGGTATTATGCCGCTGATAGCTCATTCCGAACCAGGCGTTCACTCCGGGTTTGCGGTCTTTCCAGGGTTGATGGATGTACAGGTGAAGCACCATATGATTAATGCCATGACAAAACATCTCATCGCCCCGCGGTTTCATGATGGCGGGATACTGCCGGAAGCTAAAACCCGCCGTGAACGCTTCAGCAAACACCTGGTTTTTTCCATAGGTATGGGCTGCCGATGAAGCAGCCCGGCATTCCATAGGACCAAGATCCCAGAGCGTATTCTGGAACCAGAATTCACCCGAAACCTGATCCGCCTGTCCCCCATACTGAAGAAATTCTGCTGGGAAACCCCAGTGGCCATAATTCTCCACCCAAAGTTCCAATCCGTTTTCATTCGACATTTCACGAAGCCTGTTTACATATACCCGGGCAATCCGGTCTGCCGAGAGGCGCCTGATGTCCCAGAGAAAACGATTGGAGAGATCGGTGCTGCCAATAATATTTCCCGAAAGGACAGGCAACCACGGTATAGGGTCATATCCGTACTGTTCCATGAAAATTTCCCTGAATTCCCCGGTCCAGTTTTGAGGTCCCACTTCATAGCTGTCGATCACCACTGTTTTTAAGGATTTTCGTTCGCTTTCAGGAACACGCTTGAGAAATTTTTCAATATAGGCGTTAAAATGGGTTTCGATCGCTTCCCTGGTGAATTTATCACACTCAAAGCCCGTCGCTTCTGGCGGAACAGGAACGTTGGTGGCTCCCGTAGGTACCATGCCGGTGCGCAGGATGATCCATTGGCCTTCGGGAATATCCCATTCAATCTGTCCCCGGGAGTCGATCGAGGAAGAAATGTTCAGGACCTGACCGGTATCGATCACCTGATTCGCACCCGGTTCGGTTTTATAAGGCCAGAGATAAGCATCCCAGGGAGGAAGAGGATCCGAGTACATCTTACCCAGTTGTTTTTCGATGACCTGGTCGAGATGCGCTTCCGGACCCAGGCGGATCTCCTTTATCCCGGCTCCATGGTTCATGATGATATTGCTAAAAATGATCCGGAATCTATCCGATGCAGACCCAGGAAGGGAAAAAGTGGCCGGTTGGAAACGCATGGGCCCGATCTCAAAATTGATGTTCCGCCGGTCGAGGGTAAATTGTCTTAATGTAATAAACTGATTTTTGCCAGGCAGGCCGTCGACAACCTGGATCTCCACATCCATTTTAAAAGGCACCGGTAAAAAATCGAAAAGGATGCTGCGGAAAGTATGTCTGTTATCGTACTCAAGATCCAGAGTCAGTTTTTTATCGCCGGTAATATCTGTGGGCAATGGAAATGCCGAGGTTGGATCTCTGTCGAATAGTTTATCCGCTCCGGGAAAAGCAGGTGATGAACTCAGGTTTTCAAGGGAAATTTCGTCTTCGCTGGATTTTTCCTCAGGAGCCGGAAAGGCAAGCAGGGCAATATCCTGGAACAGGGTATCCGGATGCGGCAGTGTGCCCGAAAAATGTCCCGGGCCTTCTACTTTCAGTTGGTTGGATACCACATATCGCATAGATTGATCAGGCTTTATCCATGGACCACCCGACTGGCTCCAGCCCGGTCCGTTGAAAAAGCCGATATCCACATCGAGGCGTTGTCCTTCACCCACCGCATGTTCGACCATTTCCCACCATTCTTCTGAAAGAATGCGTGTATCACCACGCTCACTTCCCGGAGAAATATGGCCGATCAGGGCTCTTCCTATACCTGCCCTGGCCATGGCTTCAAGGTCCAGGGTTATGCCTTCCCTGGATATGTTCTCATCGATCCAGTACCAGTATACCCAGGGCCGGGTATAGGAGGGAGGATCCCGGAATTCAAGAGCCAGTTGATCATTTTTTGTGGTTTGGCAGGAAAAAATTAACATAAAGGCTGCTAGGAATATAAATATTTTGGGAATCATACCGGAAAAATAATTTTTGTCTTTAAATATAACCCGAAAAATTCATAAATTTTTCGCCCGAAGGGCCGATTAAGCGCAATTTCTTGATAATCAAAGAATTATATAGGGTTTTGAAATTCTTATACTTAATCAAATAGCCCAGAAATAGGCTACTGAATTGCGCTTATCAGGGGTTAATCCCTTTTTGTAACTACCTGATAATAAATATTTTAAATAGTAAAAACGGTTTATTTTGAGAATGGTTTATGAATAATCGGGGATAAGAAAATAACCAGAGGTATGATGTTTTTTACTGTAATGAAATAAGGATCACAGGAAAGTTGCCCATACGAAGGACTTTAAAGAGATTTTTAGTAAACATATCCAGCGATGTCCGGGATGTCTGTCACTGACCGGTCCTATTAGGATCCACCTTTTCTTAATGCCTGAATCCCATCTCCAACCTCTCCGGGCAGGTCTCAAAGGTGTTCATACAGATCATCAGCCTGTCCGTACCGGATTAAAAGTAGCCAGGCCTGCATACCAGTCATCCGTAACCGGCATCCGGAAACATCCAGATTTGCATACCAGTCATCCGTAACCGGCATCCGGAAACATCCAGGCCGGTCTCGAAATTATCCGGGCTTAGTCTTCCGGCAAAGTCACCGGACCAAAACCAAAACTCTCATCCTGATTTTTTCTTCGATTAATTATTGCTTTTTTGAAAAATATCGGGTTTACTTTACCCGGGATTTTCTGAACTTTGATATTGAGAAATTTTTACCCATTATACAAGACCGTAATCTTTACCTGTATGAAGCTGTATTATTTAATTCCGTTTATACCCATTGTTTTATTTGGATGTTCCGAAAGATCCGTACAGGGGTGTTTCCCTGAGGAACATCTGCCGGATTATATCACCCCGCTTACTGATTTCGGCCAGCGGTCGGAATGGTCACTGGATGGGAATTTTGTATTTTTTGTCGATAGTGCAGGAGGTGATGTATGGAGAGTGGATATCCGTACCAGGGAAACCAGCAGGATAACCAAACCGGAACACCGTCCTCCTGGAGATGGTTATTACAGGGTACTCTGCATGTCGAATGGTGACCTGTTATTGACCTGCGGTCCCGAACGATATGAATTGTATATGCAGGTGATGGACAAGGGCCTTGAGAAGCACCCGGTCAATATTCCGGATGAGATGATCAATGAGGGACCGGCCCTTTCCAGGAAATCCATGAAAATAGCCTGGTCGCCAAATCATAAGATTATTTTTTCAGGCGAGATCACATACCGTGACGGCATACCCTGGATAGTCAATAAAAAACTGCTGGTCGACAATAAAAATGTGGTGGTGAACGGGGTGAAATATGAAGATATCCTGGAGCCGCAGGATTGGCGTCCGCCGGAAGAAACCGAACTGATCTGGTCGCAGTATGGTCACGATTCCCGGGGAGTGTTTACCAGTGAATTGATGGGGTATGATACTGAAACCGAAACGATCATCAATTATTCCAGGGCTCCCATGCAATACGATGAACCGGAAGGCATCTTCCCGGACGGTGAATACACGCTGGTGGAAAGTGATAAACATCATCCGGAAGGTACCGCCTATATCGATATTTATAAATTCAAGCTGGATACTGCCGACCGGGAATATACCCGGCTTACCTACTTCAGTGAAGTCAAGGGGTACCGGTCTTCCAATCCCGTGGTAAGGGATGATGGAAAATTGATCGCTTTCCAGGCTTCTGTTTCGGGTTCTGCCGCCGGAGCCGGTTGCGGGATCTACCTGTTCGATCTGGAGAAATTTAATGCAGATCAGCCGGAATAAACTGGTTAATCCTGCCTATTTAATTAACACTGTTTAGCATAAAATTCTATTGAAAATAATCACAACAAGTCTTTAATGGAATTAAATACGGTTTCTGCCACAATCTTATGGCCCCTGGGATTTGGATGAATACCATCGGGCAGATTGAGATCCGGATCTCCACCCACACCTTCAAGCAGAAATGGAATAAGCCGTGCATCATTCTTCTCTGCAAGTTCCGGGAATATTTGCAGAAATTCATCACCATACATTTCACCCATATTGGGAGGTACCATCATCCCGGTGATCACGATATGGGCTTCCGGGTGTTTGCTTTTCACCCGGTCGATGATGGCCTGAAGGTTTTTTCTGGTTTGCTGAAGAGGAAGGCCACGTAATCCATCGTTCCCGCCCAGTTCAAGGATAAAAATATCTACCGGTTTTCTCAGGATCCAGTCAATCCGGTTCAATCCTCCGGCGGAAGTTTCTCCGCTCAGTCCCGCATTGATCACTTCATAGTCATAACCGGCTTTCCGGATCTTTTCTTCAAGGAGGGCGGGCCAGGCCTGGGAAGGATCGATGCCGTATCCGGCCGTAAGGCTGTTGCCGAAGCAGACGATCCTCTTCGAATTTTCCTGTAGCGGATAACCGGTCAGGGTGGATATAAGCAGGCTGAAAATAATCAGGGCATGGTTCATTAGTTTAAACTTTTTTGATTCTTTTTGTTAATCTGATCAAAACAAATCAATTTTAATTGCATTATTTATAATGAACTACCAATAACTGGTAAAAGTTACATTATTTTTGGATGGAATGATATGGATGAAATACTGAAGGTTGACCGGCTGTATAAGAAATTTTCAAGCGGATCGAAACAGATCACCGTGCTGAATGATATTTCTTTCAGTGTGAAAAAAGGGGAGGGCGTATCGATTGTGGGTCCTTCGGGAAGCGGCAAGACCACCCTGCTGGGTCTTTGTGCCGGCCTCGATCAGCCTACTTCGGGTAGCATTACCCTGATGGATATAGAAATTAACCGGCTGGATGAGGATGACCGGGCGTACTTGCGTAATCAGCACGTAGGTTTTGTATTCCAGACTTTCCAGTTATTACCCACCATTACCGCTCTGGAAAATGTGGCCATTCCCCTTGAGATGCGGGGAGAAAAAGATGCCGGGCCACTGGCCAGGGAACTATTGAGCCGGGTAGGATTGGAGCATCGCACGGATCATTTCCCGGCCCAGCTTTCGGGGGGTGAACAGCAAAGGGTGGCCATTGCCAGGGCATTCATCACCAACCCCGACATACTTTTTGCCGATGAGCCCACCGGGAACCTCGATGAGGAAACGGCCCACACCATCACCCGGTTGTTATTCGACCTGAATAGGGAACAGGGCACTACGCTTGTGCTGGTTACCCATAATGTTCCCCTGGCAAAACATACCGGACGTATTTTACGGCTTAAACAGGGCAGTTTGGAAGAAGACCAGCTTGTTTCCTGATCGATATGGATTATTACATCAAGTTAAAACGAAAAAAGACAAACCTGTTCAGGGATCGCTGGATCTGGAAACTTGCATGGAAGGATGCGAGGCATAATCTTTCCCGGTTATTCCTTTTTATTTCATCCATAATAATCGGTATTGCCGCGTTGGTTGCCATCAATTCATTCAATGAAAACCTTAAGAACGATATCGATAACCAGGCCAAGGAGTTGCTGGGGGCTGACCTGGAGATCGACACCGATGATGAAAAACCCAACGGGGAATTGGTCGCCTTGCTGGATTCCCTGGATCTTCCCGTGGCCAGCGTTGTTGAATTTGCTTCCATGGCCTATTTTCCGAAAAACCAGGGTACCCGGCTGGTACAGGTGAAGGCTATTGAAGGATATTATCCTTTTTACGGTGAAATCGGATTGAGGGAACTTTCCAGCATCGAGGATTTTTATGAAGGCGATGCGGCCATGATCGATGAAAATCTGGCCCTTCAATACGATATTCAACTGAGGGACAGTATTCGTCTGGGAGAGGCCACCTTTGTGATCTCCGCCATTATCACCGAATTTCCCGGCAATACCAGTATCAGCGCGACCTTTGCTCCCACAGTCTATATTCCGTACAGCCGCCTTGATGAGACCGGTCTGATCCAGTATGGAAGCCGTATCGAATACAATAAATACATTAAATATGAAGATACGGGTGAGGAAGAGGTCCTTGGATTCCTCAAACCCACCATCGAGAAATTTGATTACCGTTATGAGACGGTCGAGGAAGAAAAAGAAGAACTGGGTGAGGATTTCCAGAACCTGTACAAGTTCTTTAACCTGCTGAGTTTTGTGGCACTCATCCTGGGCAGTATCGGTGTGGCCAGTTCGGTGCATATTTACGTCAGGGAAAAACGTGAAACAGCGGCCGTATTACGTTGTCTCGGTGCTTCCGGCTGGAAAGTTTTTTATGTGTTTTTCTGGCAGGTGGTGGTCATTGGGTTGATAGGGGCCGTATTGGGCGTTCTACACGGAGTCGGGATCCAGTTTCTTTTACCCTGGTTATTCCAGGAGTTCATTCCCGTCGATGTAAATATGAAGGTGGCCTGGCTGCCCGTGGCTGAGGGCCTGATGATCGGGCTGATCATGTCGGTTCTGTTTGCCGTTTTGCCCCTTTCAAACATCCGGTTGGTGTCGCCGCTGGCCATACTCAGGTCGGCCGTGGAGCGGATCAAAAAACGGTCCAGGTTCAGGTATCTGATCTTCTTCTTGATCATACTTTTTCCCTGGGCGTTTGCCGTTACCCAGACCGGTGAACTGGTTGAAGGTTCATTGTTTTTTGGCGGATTGTTGGTGACATTCGGGCTCTTATGGGGTGTAGGCTGGCTCCTTATGACAGGCATAAAAAAGTATTTCCCTTCCCGCCTGGGTTTCGTCTGGAGACAGAGCCTGGCCAATCTTTACCGGCCCAATAACCAGACCATCCTGCTGGTGGTAGTTATCGGACTGGGATCATTTCTGCTGGCTAACATGTCATTGATACAGAACAGCTTACTGGGCCAGGTTGAATTTGCCGGTGCCGGCGAACGGCCCAATACCGTGCTGTTCGATATCCAGCCCTATCAGAAAGAGGAACTCCTTTCCTTTACCGAGGCCAGGGATGTGCCGGTCAAACAATTCGTTCCCATTGTGACCATGAGGTTACGGGAAGTGAAGGGCAGGACGGTGGAAGAATGGAAAAAAGATACGACCGATAACATGTCTGACTGGCGGCTGACCCGGGAATACCGTGTAACTTACCGGGATTCGGCCATCAATTCCGAGACCGTGATCAGGGGAACCTTTCATGAAGGTGTAGAAAGTGAGGAGGATTCAATATTCATTTCTGTGGAGGAGGAAATGAGAGACCATTTGAATCTTGAGCTGAACGATGAACTCATATGGAATGTGCAGGGTGTTCCGGTTACTACCTATGTGGGCAGTGTCAGAAGAGTGGACTGGCAACGGGTGCAGACCAATTTCATGGTGGTATTTCCTACCGGTGTCCTGGAAGAAGCGCCCCAGTTCTATGTATTGATATCGAGGATCGACTCTCGGGATAAAGCGGTCGGTTTTCAACGGGAGCTCGTTGAAAAATTTCCGAATGTGTCCATGATCGATCTCACACTTATTCTCAATACCCTTAACCGGATATTTGACAAGGTGGAGCTGGTGATCCGGTTTATGGCCCTGTTCAGTGTAATTACCGGGTTGTTTGTCCTCTCCGGAGCCGTGATCAACAGTAAATATGTCAGGTTAAAAGAAAATGTATTGCTCAGGACTATCGGTGCCCTGCGCAAGCAATTGCTTGGTATGACCCTTGTAGAATACGGTTATCTTGGCCTTTTCGCCAGTTTGACCGGTTTTGTGCTTTCCATTTTATCATCCTGGATTCTGGCGAGGTTTTTCTTTGAGATTGAATTTTCCCCTGATTTTCTGTCGCTGCTGGTTATCTGGCTGGTAGTTACGGGGCTTACCATGCTGGTGGGCTGGTTCAATACAAGATCGATACTGAACCGTTCGCCCCTGGAGGTATTGAGGAAGGAGGTTTAAATCCAACAAGGGGAATACTCATCGTATGACTTACGAGTTATACTAATCCAAAACTCATCGTGCTATCGAGTCATACGATGAGTAAAATAAATTCCGGAAACTCATCGCATGACTTTGCGATATTCATCGGCAGTATTCATCTTATGAC
>CAZIXF010000053.1:0-25383 GCA_964543195.1 uncultured Roseivirgaceae bacterium | reverse complement strand
CCGGAAACTCATCGCATGACTTTGCGATATTCATCGGCAGTATTCATCTTATGACTTCGCGGTATTCATCGTATGTCTCGTGGTGTTATTCATCTTATGACTTCAAATCATACGACGAATTAATACGGTCCATAATTATGGATTCCTGTGTCATCGTTCGTCCGTTACCGCCTCCCATGTCGTAGTGATGCCACGGAAAAATTATATAATCCTGATGTGTAAATTTTCATTAAAACTTGTCTAACTTAGCGTTCCTTTGTAAAGATCAGTATATTTTGAAACAGAAAATTTCGGATCCGGTCGATAACAAAACCAGCGGACTAAGCACATTTGAAGGCGTATTTACCCCATCCATTCTGACCATTCTTGGTGTGATCATGTACCTGCGGTTTGGGTGGGTAGTGGGCAATGTGGGATTGCTGGGCACCTTCATTATTGTAACCATTTCCACCAGTATTACCTTTCTTACCGCCTTGTCGATCGCTTCCATTGCCACGGACAAGCAGGTCAAGATCGGCGGGGCGTATTATATGATCAGTCGGGCCCTTGGGATCGAAGCCGGCGGAGCCATCGGCATATCGCTTTATATGGCCCAGGCCTTGTCAGTGGCTCTTTATACCATCGGTTTTGCCGAAAGTGTGAGCCTGACCTTTGCTCACCTCAATCAGACCGTCGTGGGATTGATCGTTACCTTGATCATTGGTGTCCTGGCGCTTGTGTCGGCCAGGATCGCGGTACGCTCGCAGTTTTTTGTCATGGCGGCCATCGCCATTTCCCTGCTGTCACTCGTATTCGGGAAGCCGCTGGAAGAAAGTCATATTGAACTCTGGGGTGTGCCTGAATCCCAGGCGGAAAATTTCTGGACGGTATTTGCTGTATTTTTCCCTGCCGTTACGGGTATAATGGCCGGGGTGAATATGTCAGGAGATCTTAAGAATCCTTCCCGCGCTATCCCCTGGGGCACCTTTGCGGCTGTTGGCGCAGGGTACCTGATCTATATGCTTATTCCTTTTGTCCTGGCCAGCCGCGTGGATGCAATTAATCTTGTCGAAGACCCGCTCATCATGAGAAAAATATCGTTCTGGGGTGACAGTATACTGCTGGGTGTCTGGGGGGCTACCTTGTCCAGCGCCATGGGCAGCATGCTGGGTGCTCCAAGGGTATTGCAGGCCCTGGCGAGGGATGGAGTATTGCCGGGATACCTGCGATGGCTGGGAAGGGGAGCTGCCGATGACGATTCACCACGGTACGGTACGATATTTACTCTCGTACTGGCACTTACTGCGGTCTATTTTGGAAATCTGAACTTAATTGCCCCGATACTAACCATGTTTTTCCTGGCTACCTACGGCATGTTAAATATTTCGGCGGGTATAGAAAAACTGATTGGAAGCCCTTCGTTCAGACCTTCTTTCAAGGTTCACTGGATATTTTCATTCCTGGGATTTTTCGGTTGCATTGCGGTTATGCTCCTGATCAATCCGCTGGCAACAACTGTAGCGGCCGTATTCCTTATCGTCATATTTATCTGGCTGGAACGGCGGGGGATCAAATCCACCTGGGGTGATGTCCGGGAAGGGGTCTGGCTGATGCTCATCCGCCTGGGCTTATTGAATCTCGATAGTGTGATTGATCCCAAAAACTGGCGTCCTCATATACTGGTGCTCTCCGGGGCACCGACAAAACGCTGGAACCTGATCACCCTGACCAACGACATCATCCACAACCGGGGGCTGATGAGTGTGGCCACTATATTATCGGCCGACCAGACCACCCCTGATAGAAGAAAAGCCATGGAGGAAAATATCAGGGAGTATCTTGAAAACCGCGGAATTAACAGCCTCGTTCGGGTATTAACCGACAAGGATCCTTTTCAGGGAGCTGAAAGGATAATCGATACCTACGGACTGGGATCGCTGGTGCCCAATACCGTATTGCTGGGTGATTCAACGGTAAAGGATCATTATCCGGCCTATTGTAAAATGGTATCGCACATATATCAGAACCGGAGAAATATTCTGATTGTGAGGGAAAACGAAAAAATGAATTTCGGTACTAAGGATCGTATCGATATCTGGTGGGGAGGTTTGAAAAAAAATGGAGCCCTGATGATCATCCTGGCCCATCTTTTAAAACGAAGTATGGATTGGAAACAGGCTAAGATCCGGCTGAATATGGTGGTAAAATCGGATGTTGCTGGTGACGAAGCCAGAAAAAACATAACCCAGCTGTTGAAGAAAGTAAGGATCGATATAGAAGACAACGTTATCGTCTCACAGGGAGAATCATTTGAGTATATACTGAGAAACACCTCCAAGAATGCCGATCTGATCATTTTAGGACTTGCCGCCCCCGAAGAAAATTTCCTGGAATACTATGAAAAATTCATCGATAAAACCAGCGATAATCCTTCGATCATGTATGTGCTGGCTTCCCAGGATATTAATTTTGAAGAAGTATTACTCTGATACTTCTATAAATATTTAAAGGTTTCTTTGATCTATTTTGTATTTTAGCAGATCTTGTTATATTATGTATTGATAAACCGTTCCGGTTTGAAAGATACATGAACCTGACCAATTAATTCATTAACTGAATTTCTCAATCAAAAACCCAATGCAATACATTATATTGTATCTAAGTTTATTATTTCTTATTTTACCGGGTTTTCTTCATGCCCGGCCCGAAACAGAAATCGATCAGTTGATCGAAAAGGGAAAAAAGCATCTCGAGGATCAAAATCCCGATAGTGCCAGGGCTTATTTTCAGGAAGCCTTTCAGCAAACCCATCAAAATTCTATCGAACTCCATCTGGAATCCGCCGTGCTGCTTTCGAATACTTTCCTGGCTGAAAATGAATTCGAAAAGTCTTTCGAAGTTTTATCGCAGGTGATGTCATCTCATGACCTGGATGAAAATGCAGAAGGATACTACGATTTCTTTAAAGCCTATACATCGGGACTGGCCCGTATGGAACAATATGAATCCGCTATCGATGCCATGTACAAACTGATCGGAATGACCGAGGACAGGACGGGTCCGGAAGACCCCTATCTGATCCGGCTTTATTCAAACCTCGGTATAATCTTTGGAAATCTGGGATTGATGGAGAAAAGTAAAAATATCATGCGGAAAGCACTTGATCTGGCCATTCAAATCGAAGGGGAACAATCGATGCTTGCCGCTGAGATCTATAATAATCTCGGCCTGGTGCATAAGAGATTGCATAATTACGAAAGTGCCATGACCTTTTATATGAAAACCCATGATATTGTTGAACATCTTCAACCGCAAAATCAACGGGTACTGGCCATTATTCATAATAATATCGGTCGGTTATACTCAGAGATGGGTGATATCCAAAAAGGAAATCAATACATTCTGGAGGCCATAAATATGGACCGGTCGAAGTCCAATCCTACCCTGTATTCAAGTTATGGCTTAAACTTACTGGAAACCGGAGAATATGGTAAAGCGTTAAACCGGTTCAGGGAATCAGCAGAAGTAAGGGAAAAGATCACGGGACCGGATCACCCCAGCCTTTCTTATCCGGTTTATTTATTGGGAAAGGCCTATAGTGCCCTTCATTCATATGATTCAGCCATGATCTGTTTTTTGAAAGCAGAAAGGCTGGAAAAAAAAGCTGAAAAGCAGAATAGTGAAGACATGTCGCTTATTTATACCGGTATTGCCGAATTAAAAGAGAACTTCGGCAATACCGTTGAGGCTATTGAATTTTATAACAAGGCTCTTGCAATTTATTTTCCCGGATATGTATTTGACCGGCCCGCTGAAAACCCGGATATCAACATAGTGGATACGGATATACCTACTCTTGTTGATATTATTGAAGCTAAGGCCGCCCTCTATTTTAAATTATATCAACAATCTGAAAATGACGTGGCAAACCTGGAAAATGCCTGGGCAAATTATTGCGATGTAGCCGATATGTTAATTAATTACAGGGGTATGATCACAGATGCCTCGGCCAGACTCAAAATGGCCGAAAGATATCATGCCATATTTGAAAAAACTATTCATACGGCCTTTCTCCTGAATCGAAAGAACGATCAAAAAAAATACGCAGAAAGCGCTTTCAGATATATGGAAGCCAATAAGGCATTCAATGCGTTTGAATCTTTAAGATTAAAACAGATGGAAGATCTGTTGCCGGACAGCCTTTCCTTTGAAATTGATCGCCTCAAAGCCATGCTGAATTTATATAAAAAGCGGATCAAAGATCAACAGCAATCGGACTCCGGTTCAGATTCAGTGCTGAATGAACTGAATGAAAAATTCTTCATGGTCAATAATGAACTGAACGCCCTTTATAATCGCATTAGAATTGATTATCCGGATTATTATGAATATGTGGTGAACAAGGATCTGTTAACCATACAGACCATTCAGAAAAATTACCTGGATAAAAAAACCCTTGTCATAGAATACTTTACAGGAGAGGAGTCCACCTATGTGCTGGGGATTTCAGATAAACAGATCAAATTCCTGGATCTGTGGTCGAAAGAAGTACCTGAAAAGGAGATCGGGAATCTCAAGTCTACCAATTTAACTGTTTTCAGCAATTCAGCCTACCGGATCTATAATGATTATGTTGCTCCGGTCTTGTCTTACTTTCCGCGTAAATCGGATTTGATTTTTATTCCGGACGGTTCATTGAGTTTTATCCCTTTTGAGGTGCTGGTCAGTAAAGCAAATGAAGGCACCCATTCGTTTCTCGAACTGGATTACCTGATCAAGGATTATATTATTTCTTATCATTATTCCATGAATCTTTTTTCACTTCATTCAGCAGAACCGGATTTCCCCGAAAACGAAGAAACGCTGATCGCTTTTGCTCCTTCTTTCAATAAATTGAACAATCCTTTGCTGGCAACCCGTAGCGCTGATGATTCTGCCCGGGTGCGGGAACTGGATTATCTTCCTCATGCTGAGAAAGAAGCTGAAAATATTGTTTCATTATACAATGGAGAAGTCAGGTCCGGCGATGAAGCCACTGAAGAATTTTTTAAAAGAGCCGCAACGAGATCGAATATTTTACACCTGGCAACTCATGCCCTGGTGGACCCGCAAGACCCCCTTATGTCAAAACTGGTGTTCGCTCCGGATGCTGAAAGCAAGGAAGACGGGTTATTGCACGTGTATGAGCTTTATGCCATGAAGTTCAATGCCGGTTTGGTAAGCCTGAGTGCGTGTAATACAGGGATTGGCAAATATTACAGGGGTGAGGGAGTGATAAGCCTTGCGCAGGGATTTTTATACGCCGGGGTGCCCAATATCATGTTAAGTTTATGGACGGTAGCTGATTTTTCCACGGCAAGGATCATGACCGGTTTTTATGAGAATTTAAAGCAGGATAGCCCCATTCCGGTGGCATTAAGAAAAGCGAAATTAGATTATCTTAAACAGGCTGATTCCAATACGGCGGCTCCCTATTACTGGGGAGGTTTTATCGTGATTGGAAATTACGGTAATGCCGCTGCAGTGCCTTATGAATTATTATTGATTTCAGGTGCGATAGTCCTTGGGTTGATCTTTGTTTTTATTGCAGGAAGAAAGATCCTGACCGGTTAGTCGCGCTCAGTTCGGGACCAACAGTCAGCCCTTAAATTTCATCGGGGAACAATCATTAGAGCTCATCGAGGATCTGGTTAGCCCGTGCCGCATATTCATTCCCGGCGGCGGCCAGTTCCTTAAATGTACTGCGGGCTTTATTGATTTTTCCGGACTTGAGGTATGCCAATCCAAGATACCATTCAGCCTGTACATTGAATTTTGTTGTGTCAGCTTTTTCTACCTTTTGCAGAAGGTCGATTGCCTGCGATGGCTTATCGCTGGCAAGCAGGGAAATACCTGCATAAAACTGATAGGATACATTACCCGGATCCCCGGCAGTTTCCATTTTAAAATATTCGGCAGCTTGTTCATACATTCCCTGCTCATATAAAGTCCATGCCGAACGGGTTGTGTCCTCGGAACGCTGTACCGGTGAAACAATATTCGGATAGGGTGTAAAATGAGCGGCAAAGAGTTCCTCATACTGCTTATCACGTGGGGTAAAAAGAAAAACAAGTGCGATAATCAACAGGATACCTGCGGCAATCCCCGTAAAATACGCAATATAGCGGTTATTCCCGGAACGATTTCCTTTAGTTTCCTTCTGATTAAGCATTTGTTTCCATTGCCGGGCTGTACTTAGCTGCACTCCTTTGGAGACATCGACCACAAACTGAAGATGCTTTCTCAATTCTTCATCCGAATTCAGCTCCGATTGAAATGCGATTTTTTCATCCTCATCAAGCTTTCCCTTCAGATAGCGGTCAATTTTCCCGATTATTTTGTCTTCATCCTTCACAATATTCAAAATTTTAGTTTAAAAAGCTTCACCGTCCATTTTGCTTTTCAGGGTTTTCATGCATCTTCTTTTAATGGTTTTTACCACATGCTGGTTCTTATAACCCATGATCTGAGCAATGGCTTCCATCGAAAAATTATTGAAATAAAAATACTTTAATATTGACATACAGGGTTCACCCAGTGAATCAATAATTTTTGCAATATATTTCTGCCTTTCGGTCACCTCGAACGGATTTTCAACAGGCAGATCGGATGAAAATGTCTGCACATCTTCCACGTTGATCATCCGTTTATCTTTCCGCAATTTTTTCAAAATCAGGTTTTTACCAATAGCAAACAAATATGTTTTGAGGGAAGAGGTGAGATCGCATATTTTATCCTGCCGGATGTTGAAATACAGAACGATCACGGTATCCTGGAAAATATCCGCCGATTCATCACTGTCCAGGCTGTAATTTTTGGATCCCCATGATAAAAATTCTTCCCTGTAAAACTCATAGATCTTCAGAATTGCTTTTTCGTCACCCTCCTTGAGGAGTGCTAGCAACTTTTTATCTTCCTGCACTATTGTTGACACTCTTAATACCCTTTCTTTTTTAAATGTAAACAAGACCAAAAATAAAGATACATTAATATATCAATTCGCAATTTTTCTTTCATGTTTTTTTTGGACTCTTGTTTACAATTGGTAATTTGAAGGTATAAATTTAACTGTACAGTAAAACAAAAAAAAGACAACATGAAGCATTTAAAATTTGTATCGTTTATCGGATTGCTTATTGCGGCAACCACACTCTTTATCGGGTGTAATAATGAAGAAGAAGAGCCCGAACCACAATCCGTATTAACTGCTGATGCAGGGGAAGATCAGGCAGTTAATGTAGGAGATGAGGTAACACTGGATGGTACAGGATCTTCTGATTCAGAGGGGAATCCGTTCAGTTATTCCTGGTCGTTTGTAAGTACGCCAGATGGAAGTACAGCGGCATTGAGTGATGCCACTTCGGCAACACCCACTTTTACACCGGATGTGGCAGGTGAGTATGTGATTGAACTAACCATATCCAACGATACTTCGGAAGATACGGACCAGGTGACGGTTACGGCCGAGCAGGATGTTGAGCCGTTGGAAATCGGCGGATCAATAACCGAAGCCACTACTCTGACGGACCGGTTTGAAGATCCCTTATTTCCGGATTACATCGCGTCTTCGAATGTGAATGTCAGTGCAGTTCTTACAATTGATCCTGGCGTATGCATCATTTTCGAAGAGGATGTACTCATGAATATTCAGCAGGGTGCTGCAATTATCGCAGAAGGAACCCAAACAGATTCCATATGTTTTACTTCTGCGAATATACCCGGGGGAATAAACTGGAAAGGTATATTTATCAATTCTGCCAGTGCACAGAATTCTTTTGCCTATACCAAATTATCATATGCAGGCAATAGCTCCATGGATTTTGTTGGCACCAATTATAATGCAGGGATCGGGGTAAATGCCGGTGGAAATGTTAAAATCGAAAATAGTAAAATATATAACAACGAAGGGTATGGGATTTATGTTGATGACGGTGGAGGCAAGCTTAACACGTTTGCCAATAACGTTCTCATGAATAATATTACCGGAATTGGTGTTCCAGCGGACGAAGTGGATGATATTGATTCAAACACGGAATTCACCGGTAATACCGTAGCAGATGTTGAAATCCAGTCCACCAGCCTGAGCGAAACCGTTGAAACTACCTGGAACGCATTGAACGGTGATGCCAACTACCGGGTGACAGGTGATTTAACCATTAACGGGGTAGTTACAATAAACGCGGGCGCATCATTTGAACTGGATGAAGATGTAATGATCAGGGTTAATGGTGCATTAATGGCTAACGGCCAGGATGGAAATATGATAAAATTCACCACTTCTGATGAAGCAAGCGCCTTACTTTGGAAAGGGATCTACATTCCTTCAGCCGATGGTAGAAATTCCATGGATTACGTTGATCTTTCATATGCAGGTAATTCCACAATGGATTTTGTCGGAACAAATTATTCTGCCGGTATAGGTGTTGACGACGGAGGAAAACTCTCCATAAACAATTCCATTGTATCTAATAATAAAGGTTACGGTCTCTATATAGATAATGACGCAGGACAACTTGAAAACTTTTCGGCCAATGTTTTTGAAAATAATGACAGAGCGATAGGTCTACCGGCCGATGAAGCAGATAACTTAGATGGCAATACTATCTTCACCAATAATACGGAGGCTGAAGTGGAAATTTTTGCCACTACCTATAATGCCACGAAAGCCAGTACCTGGCCAAGTTTGAATGCGGATGCAATGTACCGGGTAACGGGAAGATTGATCATTGCCGGAGACCTGACAATTGAAGCAGGCGCTTTTTTCGAACTGGATGAAGATGTGATCGTGGAGGTTACCGGTAGCCTGGTGGCTGATGGAACTGCAGGCGACAACATCACCTTTACCACATCCAATCCTGACGGAGGATTGCTGTGGAAGGGGATCTATATTTCATCCGGCAGTAACCTGAACAGTTTTAATTATGTGGTTTTAAATAATGCCGGGAATTCCACGATGGATTTTGTGGGTCCTAATTACCCGGCAGGTATTGGTGTAGATGAAAATGGAAAGATAACCGTGACGAATTCGGTTATTTCAAATAATACCGGATATGGATTATATGTAGATGACGGTGGCGGTGAAATTATTGAATTTTCAAATAATACTTTCGAAAATAATGATCAGGGTGTCGGAATTCCTGCGGATGAAGCAGACGACATGGATGGCAATACCGTCTTTTCAGGTAATACAACGGCAGATGTAGAGATCTTTTACACTACCTATTCCGATAACAAGGAAAGCACCTGGCAGAGTCTAAATAACGGCGCCACCTACCGGTTGAGGGGAGATGTTGATATCAATGGCGTATTGACTATTGCCCCCGGTGCTACCTTTGAGATGGATCAGAATGTTGAAATCGAAGTATTCGGCGCATTGATCGCGGAAGGCACAACAGCGGATAATATCACCTTTACTACGTCCAACCAAGCTGGTGGTATTTTATGGAAAGGCCTTTTCATTCAGTCAGCCGATGCCAGGAATATACTGGATTATGTAACGGTATCCTATGGAGGAAATTCTACGCTTGATTTTGTCGGCTCCAATTTCAAGGCCAATGTGGGAGTTGACGATGGGGCTTTCCTCACAATTACCAACTCGACCATAACCAACAGCGGAGGATATGGTATATATTCCAAGGGTACAACCAATGATTTCACGGATCCTGCGGCGAACAATACGTTTGCTAACAATCCGGAGGGAAACAATTATAATCCGTAAGATAATTCCCTTTTGCCTTAAAAAAAGGCGGCCTCACCGGGCTGCCTTTTTTTATCACTCTTGTCGCATAATATGTTAAATGTGCGTAATTATTTCCACACATTGCATTATTCTTCTACAAAAAACATATAACGTGGATTGATCAATGTAATTATTGATGTTGATTATCAGTGTATTATCCTATTCTATATCCAGAATTGATTTTGGGATAGTTTTTGAAATCATATTAATAAAAACAAATTATGAGATCAGAAGAACTTAGATTACATCATACCAATATTTTACATATTATCCATCAGATCCTCAATGAGACCGAAGACGTAGCCTATGAGGAATTCCGCAAAAATGAACCTTTAAAGGAGCGGATCTTTGCCCAGTTACAGGAAATCGGTCAGGCTTCTAGGGAGATCATGGACCTGACCAATGAATATGAAGATGATCAGGAGATGGCTGAAGCGTTGAATGTGCTACGGAATGCCAGGTTCAATCAGGAGGCTGAATTTGGCCTGAACATGGTATGGGGTATCATACAGAACGACCTGCCACAGGTGGAGGAAGTGATCACGAGAAAAGTAAGGGAAGAAGAAGACCGGGAAGAGGAAGAGTGATAAATGTATGACCTGAAGTAAACACAATTTTGAAATCAGGAAACGGATAAATAATTAAAAAACATAAAACATGAAATATCATATTTTTCTGGCCGGTGAAATCCATTCCGACTGGCGTAAGGAAATTATCAATGCAGCAAAAGAAAAACAATTGCCTGTATCCTTTGATCATCCGGAGTTGAATCACGGGATGAGTGATGATTGCGGTTCTGACATACTCGGGAAAGAGGAGAAGGAATTCTGGAAAGATCATAAATCGGCCGGTATCAACAGCATCCGGATCCGCAATGGAATCAAAAAAGCCGACATCGTGATCGTAAAATTCGGCGAAAAATACAAGCAGTGGAATGCTGCCTTTGATGCCGGTTACGCTTCCGCATCAGGTAAATCACTCATTGTCATTCATCCGGAGGAAGTCAATCATGCATTGAAAGAGCTGGATGCGGCTGCCCAGGCTGTGGCCAGAACCAATGACCAGGTGATCGGATTGCTTGAATACCTCTGCAGGGAAGAATAAGCAGTTCAAAATACCCGGGCGAGTCCGCCAATCCCGCTATTTTTTTTTAATTTATTCCAATTTGACCGGATTTCAGGTCAGATTATCCGGGGTGCCCGTTTTTAAGGAGATGTTTGCCAGTCATCAATCAGTAAAAAAATGCATTCCTGCACCCGGTAAACAGGGTATATATAGGATTTTATACATATTTTTTATCCGCTGGATTGTAAAAAAGTTCCTGAATACTATATATTAGTAGTTTGTATTAATCATAAAGTGATCAAGGGGTAAGGTATGGAAAGGTCCGTTTCGTTAAAAAAAATTCTTTTATACGTGTTCTTTGGTGCAGCCCTGGTATCTCCTCTGCTTATTAAATACTATTCCGGCACGAAAGTCATTGCGGAAGATTCCAGCTCCAAATCATTTTCCTTGAGCCAGTTCGGATTTTATCTGGATAATATCGCAGATGAAGCGGGAATTGATTTCGTCCATCAATCTCCCCGGCTTGATCCGGCACTCGATCATATTCTTCCGCAGATCGCATCCATGGGTGCTTCGGTATCGGTGGTTGATTTCGATAAGGATGGATGGAATGATTTTTATATGACCAACAGCCGGCAGGGTACTTCCAATGCCTTATATCATAATCAGAAAGATGGCACGTTCAGTGAAGTGGCCTCGGAGCTGGGCATCGCGAAGGTAAACCGCGAGGGTACTGGGGTTTCCATGGGAGCTGTCTGGGGTGATTATGATAATGACGGTTATGAAGATCTTTTCCTGTATAAATGGGGAAAACCTGTGCTTTTTAAAAATGAAAAGGGCAAAGGTTTTACCGATGTAACGGAAAGATCGGATTTTCCTTCCTGGGTGAACGCCAATACGGCCATCTGGCTGGACTATAATGCCGATGGCTTTCTCGATCTGTTCATGGGAGGCTACTACCGGGAAGATATTAACCTCTGGGATCTGGAAACGATGCGGATCATGCCTGAAAGTTTCGAGTATGCCAACAATGGCGGAAGGAATTACCTTTTCGAAAACCAGGGCGATGGTACTTTCAAAGAAGTGGCCATGGAGGCAGGACTCACCAGCACCCGGTGGACCCTGGCGGCAGGGGCTGCCGACCTCAGCGGATCTGGATATCCGGATCTGGTGCTTGCCAACGATTTCGGCGTAGATGAATATTATATCAATGAAAAGGGTAAGATGTTCAGGGAAGTTGGTAATCCATCGGGCATGGGCTTTTCACCCAAGAGCGGTATGAATGTAAGTTTCGGAGATATTTTCAATCAGGGCGATCTGGGTATTTACATTACCAATATCACCCAGGAAGGAATTTTATTACAGGGAAATAATTTCTGGATGCGAAACGAAAGTGATGGTAGACTGTCATTTTCCAACATGGCGCGCCAACGGGGAATAGAACTGGGCGGTTGGAGTTACGGTGCCCAGTTCGGTGACCTCAATAATGACGGGGCGCAGGATCTCTATGTGGCCAATGGATTTATATCGGCCCAAAAAGGTACGACCTACTGGTACGATTATTCCAAAGTAACGGGAGGCAATAAGGCCATAATCTCCGATGCCCGCAACTGGCCTGATATGAAGGGGAGGAGCCAGTCCGGGTTTCAGCGTAACAAGATCTGGCTGAATGACGGATCCGGGTTTTTTCTGGAAGTAGCCGATATGGTGGGAGACCGCGAAACACTTGACAGCAGGTCTGTCGTTGTAGCCGACCTCTGGAACCGTGGTGTGCTCGACCTGATTGTGGCCAACCAGAACGGCACTCCGTTTTTGTTCAAAAACGAGGTAGATCCTGAACGGAACTGGATATCCTTTGAATTGACCGGTACCCGCAGCAACTGCAGTGCCATAGGGGCCAGGGTAGAACTCCAATGGGAAAACAATATTCAACAACAGCTGGTTAACGGAGGTATAGGTTTCTGTTCACAGAATCAGCGACGGGTCCATTTCGGCCTGGGGAATGTGGCCAATATCGATAAGGCAACCATATCATGGCCTTCAGGAGTCGTGCAGGAAATTGTTGAACCCGGGATCAGGAAAATACACAGGATAACTGAACAAGAATGAGTATAGCAGACACCATTGCAGAGAAGACCGGGGTAGAGGAATTAAAAAAAAGAAAACCTGGTTGGCTGAAAAAAATCGATTTCAGATATGTACCACCTGTGTTCATCACACTTATTCTTTTGGTCGGACATTTCAGTTTTGGAATACTGGAGGGTTACGGAAGGGTGGCGGTCACCCTGGCGACCTGCCTGATCACCGAACTGGTGCTCTCCCGCATCATGCTGGGTAAAACCAAAAATCTCTCCAGTGCCTATATTTCAGGCATAAGCGTAAGTATTCTGATCCGTTCTAATCTTTTATGGCCTTACATTATCACGGCTTTTCTTTCCATTGCTTCAAAATATGTGCTTCGTTTTAAGGGCAGACATATCTGGAATCCTTCCAATTTCGGGATTTCCTGGATGTTGTTTACAGCACCTTTCAGCGTAGCCGGGTTAAGTATTCAGTGGGGAAACAATATCTGGCCCATGCTGGTCATATGGATGCTGGGACTGGTGATCGTATACCGGGCAAGACGATATCATATATCCATTACCTATGTGTTGAGTTTTATTGCATTTGCCTTTCTCAGGAGCATGATTACCGGAGATCCTTTTCTTACCGAACTCGCACCATTAACCGGTCCAATGTATCAGCTGTTCATATTTTTCATGATCACGGATCCGGCGACCACGGTCAAAAACAGGAACGGGCAGATCCTGGTGGCCTTCCTGATCGCTCTTGTAGAGTTTGTATTGCGGCTAAATGAATTTATTTATGCACCTTTTTATGCCCTGTTCATTGTGGGGCCTGTATTTCTGGTCATTGACCATTACAGGAGACAGAAAACAGCAACTGGCTAGACCGGCAACTGATCTTTAGATATGGTTTATTATTCTTCGGATGTTTCCCTGGGGTCTTTCATCCATTGCATGATGATAAAGCTGAAAATAAATCCCGATATAACTCCTTCTATCAGGATCTGGATGACTGCCAGGAATCCGTCAAGATATAGCCCCAGGGGTTCGTTAGTCTTCAGTTCAGCAATAAATCCAGGTTCAATCAAAGTGATATAAACAATCCCGAAAATGGTGAATAAGGCGGAGGATACCAGGGCATTCAGGGACCCTACCCCGATTCCTTTGAAATAACCGAAATTTTTCAGATTCTGCTTGGTGGTCTTAATGGACTTGTAACAACCAAAAAACATAATAAATGAATTTAAAAACCGGAGTTCAACTACATGAACCAATCCAAAAATTTTCATGAGAAAGAAATAAGCGGATAAGAGGATAAAAGTTATAATACCCCATCGTATCCCGATATTTTCAATAGAATCTGACTTGAGTAAATTCATATATCTTCTTACCGTTTAAATTATTTCTGGACGTTACATGTAATCCCGGTCATTCCGTGATCAGGGTGTTTTTGAACCATTATAAAACAACCAAACAGCTAAAATAAAAAAATCCACTATAATTAACAGAATAATTACAGTGGATTCTTTACGATGATTTTTATTTTTTATTAAAAACGGCTTATTGTCTGCACGGATACATGGTTAGAGCTTTATCACTTCAGCGTCGATTTCATTGGCAGTCAATAACTCACGGGTAAATTTCATATGCCCGTGAGGTACATAGATCTGGAATACACCATTTTTTATGTTGGCGAGAGCAGAAAGAGCTGACCATTTGTTGATCAGATCATTCGGATCTTTTTCCTTCTTGGATATTTCAAAATATCCTTTTGTACCGTTTTTTCGGGCCACAACATCCGGAATATAATCTACTTTTTTGGATTTGTTTATCAGTTTGGGTGGCGTTTCATATTCATCGATATCAGCACGAATATCATTGAATCCCATTTTTTTGACTTTGTCAATTACTTTTTGTATCTTTTTATCATATGAACTGGTATTTCTGGAATCTTTTAGCATATTTTTACCTCCTTTTTTGTTATAGTCTAACATATATTAATAACGATTTTTTTCTTCAATGTCAAATTAAAAAGGGATTTTCCGGGGATTTTTTGATGTAAACCAGTGCAAAATTAAACAATAGATCCAAAACGAACAAAAGTTGTTCAAAAACCGGACACTGGGGAGGGTACTTATTATGCGGGGAGACGCAGGCTTATCGATAGACCTGGTTCAGACTACACAAACGGCAGTTATAAACCCGTCATCTGTCCTAAACTCAGAATAAGCAGCATTCACTTATTCATAAAGCGGATTTTATATTAGCCACTGCACATTATAAAAAGTTCGTAAAATATTCAGAATAAACCTGTTTTTTTTTGATGATATTACCCTGAAAAACAAAATCATTATTATCCACGAAGGCACTGGTATCAGCACCCCTTCAGCAGAGCTGGAGACCAAATCACTCAGGTGTCATTTAGTTTTTAATTATTTAATTCACACGACGATATAATTTATAAGCTTTATAAACTGACGCTTTTATCCTGAGATTCCAGTTCAGTATTTAATAATTTTCCCTGCCGGGAGAGTACTCTTATATATTTTTTATATTTTGCAGGAAACTTGATTGGGCCAAATTATTATTAAAAATAAATCCATTTATAAAATGAAAGACTCTCGAAGAGAATTTATAAAAAAAACAGCGCTCAGCAGTGCAGCTTTATCGCTGGGAGCGATGGGGCTTTCCGCCAAAAGCTATTCCCGGATCCAAGGCGCTAACGATCGCATCCATTACGCTATTGCCGGTTTGCATGGAAGAGGAAAGGCATTATTGAACGCTGCCGCCAAAGCTGAAAACACATCGATAGGTTACCTGGTTGATGTGGACGAAAGGGTTTTCAAGGATACGATTGACATGGCCAAAGATATTACCGGTCAAACTCCCGAGACGATGGCAGATATCCGTAAAGTGCTTGAAGATGGTGATGTGGATGCCGTGGCCTTAGCTACTCCCGACCACTGGCATGCGCCCATGGCGATCATGGCGGCCCAGGCCGGCAAACATGTTTACCTGGAAAAACCGGCCACCCACAATCCCTATGAAGGGGAATTGCTGGTCGAAGTGCAGAAAAAGACCGGCAAGGTGATCCAACTGGGCAACCAGCAGCGATCGGCGCCCACATCCATTGAGATCGTGAAAGAAATACACGATGGGTTGATCGGCGAAGCCTATTTTGGAAAGGCATGGTATTCCAACCGTCGCGGACCGATAGGTGCGGGCCAGAAAGTGGCGGTGCCCGACTGGCTGGACTGGGAATTATGGCAGGGACCGGCACCACGCCGGGACTACCAGGATATCTGGGTGCATTATAACTGGCACTGGTTCTGGGATTGGGGCACCGGTGAAATCAACAATAATGCCTTGCATGAACTGGATATCTGCCGGTGGGCACTCGATGTAAAATATCCTGAAAAGGTGACCTCCTCCGGAGGGCGGTTCCACTATGATGATGACTGGGAATTTTATGATACCCAGGTGGCCAGTTATGAGTTCCCTGATAACAAGATGATCACATGGGAAGGCAAAAGCTGCAATCCTTTTCAATATTATGACAGGGGCCGTGGTTCTACCATTCACGGTACCGAAGGCACGGTATTGATTGACAGGAATGGATACATCGTGTATGACATGGATGGTAATGTGGTTAAAAGCAAAGAAGAATCGGAGGTCAGCGCCACGCTGGATACCGTGGGTGCCGGTGGTCTTGATGATTACCATATGGCCAATTTCCTCAATGCGATAAGGAAAGGGGAGAAACAGCATTCACCTATCGATGAAGGGGTGGTTTCTACATTATTGTGTCATCTTGGTAATATTGCCCAGGAAACCGGCAGCACGCTCAGGATCAATACGAAGAATGGTAAGATCCTGGGCAACGGGGAAGCCATGCTCATGTGGAGAAGGACCTATGAACCGGGTTGGGAACCAAAAGTTTAGGTTGACATGTCCTGTTGAAATTTATGGGTATAATTATAAGGTCATATAGTTCGGTCAACACTATTCGATCTTTTTTTAATATTGAACTACTTTTTCATGAAAAAACTGTTGATCCTTAACAACGATAATAGACCTGTCATTATGGAATTTGCCGGTCAAATCATTCCTATCGCCCAATAGGGTAATTATTTGACCGGATTGTCAATGGAAAGCCATCAACGGGCGGGATGCGTTTCTTTATGAATATTTCATCGATGGCTGGAATAAAATAAAAAATATCACGTCGGGAGAACAGGATTTTTATATAAACGATAAAAAAGGAATAAAACGACTTATGAAAATAACGTATTTAATGAAATCAGTTGCAATAATTAGTTTGTTGGTTTTGATTCCGGGTATTGCTTTTTCCCAGGAAGAACCGCAGAAACAACCCCAGCCGGTGGTAATCGATCCGGGTGACCACTGGAATGCCCCATCCGATGCTATTATTTTATTTGATGGCGGAAACCTGGACCAGTTTGAAAGCGTAAACGGCGGCCCGGCCGAATGGGAAGTCCATGGGAACTATTTTACGGTGAATCCCGGTACGGGCAATATCCATACCCGGCGGCATTTCAGTGACTGCCAGTTGCATATCGAATGGAGAACACCTCCCGAAGCCAGTGAGGAGGAAGGACAGAAATCGGGCAATTCCGGTATTTACCTGATGGGAAAATATGAAGTGCAGGTGTTGAATTCCTATAATAATGAAACCTATCCCGACGGACAAGCCGGCGCCATATACCGCCAGTATCCGCCCCTGGTGAACGCTTCCCGCGAGCCCGGGGAATGGCAGGTATATGATATCGTTTTTTATGCCCCGGAATTCGATGACAATGGGATTGAAACCAGGAGAGGATATGTTACAGTTTTTCACAACGGTGTACTGATACAATATAATGCCGGGATACAGGGACCCACCACGGCTTACAATAAAAATATTCCGGAAGACGCCACGGAGGGACCGTTAATGTTACAGGATCATACCAATGAAGTGAGTTTCCGCAATATCTGGATCAGGGAATTGAAAAAATAACAGGAATATGAAAAGAACCAATAGAAGATCATTTTTAAAGAAAACCGGGGCTGTGGCTTCGGGTCTGCTTTTAGCACCTACGATAATCCCTGCATCTGCCCTGGGTAAAAACGGCTATGTGGCCCCGTCCGACCGGATCACTATGGCCTTTATCGGGGCCGGGAACCAGGCTGGTAATGATGCACGGGGATTTTTGCAAGACGATAGGGTGCAGATCACCACGATCTGTGATGTAAACAAGATAAGCGATGGTTACTGGGATGGTAAAGTGGTGGGAAGGGATTTTATCATGGATATGGTGGATGAGGCCTATACGGAAAAATACGGCAGAAGGTACCGGTCTACCCGCGGATTTGAGGATTTCCGGGAGGTAATCGCGCTCAAGGATGTGGATGCGGTGGAAGTAGTTACGCCTGACCACTGGCATGCCATCCCGGTGATGATGGCTGCTGCGGCTGGCAAGGATATCTATTGCCAGAAACCGCTTTCCTTAACCGTACAGGAAGGAAGAGATATGAGCGATGCCGTGAAAAAGAGCGGGGTGGTTTTCCAGACCGGGAGCCAGCAACGCAGCAGTGAACACTTTCGCTGGGCCGTGGAAATGGTGCGCAGCGGCAAGATCGGTAAACTGAAAAAAGTGACCTGCGGGTTGCCGGGAGGTACACCTGATTTTGGCAAAACCGCCCATCTAACGGAAGTTGCACCGGTACCGGAAGGATTCAACTATGATATGTGGTTAGGGCCCGCCCCCGAAGCGCCTTATCAGCCCTGCCGTACGCATGTAAATTTTCGCTGGATCCTGGATTATTCCGGGGGTATGGTCACCGATTGGGGAGGTCACCACCCGGATATTGCCCAGTGGGGAATCGGAGCCGACCATACCGGGCCGGTAAAAATACAAAATCCCGGTTCCAAATGGTCGAACCACCCGGTATACAACACAGCTACTGAGTTTTATTTTGAGGCCATCTATGAAAACGGGGTAGAGCTCTTCGTCAGCAGCACCGGTGAAGGCATTGACATTCCTTTTGGCGTCCGGTTCCATTGTGAAGACGGAACCGTCTGGGCCACCAGACAAGACCATAATGCCGACCCGGCAGACATATTGGATATTCAGTTGGAAGAAAAAGACCGGTTATATTCTAGCAACAATCATTATCGGAACTTTATCGACTGCGTGATAAGCAGGGAAGAAACTGCGGCCCCCGCAGAAACGGCTCATCGATCCATCACTATCGCCCATCTGGGTAATATTGCCATGATGCTCAATAAAGACCTGGAATGGGACCCGGAAAAGGAGGAGGTAAAAAATAATTTTGTCGCCAATCAATTACTTTCCCGAACTATGCGGGAACCGTGGGGATCGGTATATAATAAATACAAAGCATAACAAAATTTTTAATAAGATGATTAAATATTATTTGATTTTCATTTTTTTGGTTTTCCCGGTCACCTACCAGTTAAACGCACAGGATGTGTATCGGGAACGCCAGGAACGGACCGAATGGTTCAGGCATGACCGTTTCGGGATGTTCATTCACTGGGGGCTTTACGCTATCCCGGCCAGGGGAGAATGGGTGAGGAACCAGGAAAAGCTCAGTGTGGAGGATTATCAGCCCTATTTCGACACCTTTAACCCGGTGGACTATGACCCGGCAGAATGGGCCAGGATCGCTAAAGAGGCGGGAATGAAATATGCCGTAATGACGGCGAAACATCATGATGGGTTCTGTTTGTTCGACAGTAAGCTTACCGATTACAAGGCTACCAATACCCCGGCCGGCCGGGATCTTATCCGTGAATATGTGGATGCATTCCGGGCTGAAGGATTGAAAGTGGGTTTTTATTATTCCCTGCTCGACTGGCACCATCCGGATTATCCCCATTACGGGGATGGCATCCATCCCATGTCGGGAAACGAGGAATGGAAGGGTGTGGAGCATGATTTTGATAAGTATATAGAATACATGCACGGACAGGTGAGGGAACTGGCCACTAATTACGGCAAGATCGACATCATGTGGTTTGATTTTTCCTACGGGAAGATGAGCGGGGAAAAATGGAAGGCCAAGGAGCTGGTGAACATGGTCAGGGAGCTTCAGCCGGGTATCCTTATCGACAACCGGCTTGGCGGAAATATGGAAGCTGAAAACCCTGAAGTCTATGCCGGTGATTTTGAAGGGCCCGAGCAGGTGATTCCTGCCGATGGTGTATTCGATGAGAAAGGCAGAAGGATACCCTGGGAAGCGTGTATTACTTTAAATAATAATTGGGGATACAGTGTAAACGACGATTACAAATCGGACGGCGATGTGATCAGGGCCCTGGTCAACTGCGTTAGCAAGGGGGGCAACCTGCTGTTGAACGTTGGCCCGGATGCTAAAGGAAGAATACCGGTTGAATCCCGGGATATCCTGAAGAAAGTGGGTGAGTGGATGGCGTTGAACGGTGCCAGTATTTATGGTTGCGGTCCTGCCCCTTTTCCGAAGCCGGAATGGGGCCGCTATACCCGGAAAGGGGATACGCTGTTCGCTCATATTACAGCATCGAACATAGGCCAGTATTATATGAAAGGCATGAAAGGCAAAATTAAGAACGGAAGGATACTTTTTGATGGAAGAGAAGTATTCACCGGAGCTTTCTGGCTGGGTGAACGGTCCTATATCGACGAAAACGACCTGTTTTTTAACATCGGAAAGCCTGTTCAGTGGACATTTCAGCTGCCCGACAGGCGGGATACCGTGATCAAATTCGAGTTGACCGGAAAGGAGTAATTTTATGCCTGTATCGGCCCGATATTATCAGCGCATATTTTTTTCGATACCTAAGATGAAAAAGTCAGTCCTGTTTTTAATCCTGGGCAGCCTGTTGATTTCCTGTCATCGGGAGGCTGGAACACCCGTGATTGAAATAGAAGAAATAATCGAAGAGCCCATTATTGAACAGGGCGATCCCGGGACAGCGGACAATGCCTATGGATTCGAAGGGGGCACAGTGATTAAACAGGATAATATTTATCATTTGTTTACCGCTGAAGTATGTGGGGACCCCAAAGTAGTGAAACCCCGGCTGGCTTACTGGAAAAGTGAGGATGGCTGGATGTCTTTTTACGGTAGCTGGCGAAGTAATTATCCCTGGAACGGAAAATTATGGTTTGGTGTCGGTCTTGTCGAATCGGATTCCCTTGTGAGTAATTCACGAACATGATGATGTGTATTCTATTTATTATACTGCATTCAGTAATGACACCTTCGTGCCCAATACCGAGCCGAAACATCATTCCGGTTATGGAACGATAGGATTGATCAGGGTAAATATTAAACACTAAATAATAATTCTATAAAATGAAAATTTTATTTTTTTTCCTGTTTGTCTTTTTATTTTTTTCCTGTACAGATCATAAAAAGGAGTTATCGAATATTCCCGGGACGTCCTCCGAGAATTACGAAAAGTTAAAAAAAGAATTTTTAAGTGGTTGGAATACCTGGAACAGTCTTCATCTGGCTTCGCATGTACTTATGCCGGAAGCTTTTGCGATTAATCTAAATGTAAAGGATTACGCCAATAAGGATGTGGTGAACAGGTTGATGCTTGGATATTCTCCGGCTGACATCAGAATGGGCCCGCATGCATTTGATGGTTCCTATACTTCACTTGAATTTTCCTGGTCAGATCTTCAGTTAAAAATTGAATCCGCCCATGACCGGAAAGACCTCGTAATTTTAATTACTCCGGTCCGGGTAAACAATTTGAAAACTCCATTGGTGCTGATCGAAGGCGGTGTTTTGTGGAACAGGAGCGGTTATGTAATAAAAGAAGATAAAATTTTACATGGAATTTTTGACGAAAGTAAAATTGAAATTCATACAACAGGTGAAGTTGTTGAAGAATATTATGTGGGGGGGTTGAATACTCCCTATCTGGCTGTACCGGTTGAAGAGGAAATTGGCATCTTTTCAGGCAAAAATCGAAATCTTCAGGAAGTTAAAAACATAATTGATTCAGCCAGGCAGGAATATGTAGAAAAAAAATCTTCTTTCGCTGAAAATAAAGAAGTATTTGATGCAATGAATACGGTCTTAGCCTGGAATACAGTATATGATCCGAAAAATGACCGGTTAATATCTCCCGTGAGCCGTAAATGGAGTTACTGGAACCAGGGTCATGTATTATATTGTTGGGATACCTATTTTGCAGCTTACCAGGCAGCCGCATTGGGCTATAAAGCTATCGCCTATGCAAATGCCGTGGCCATGACAAAATCCAAAACGGAATCCGGATTTGTTCCCAATGTAACTAAACCAAATGGAATGGTTAGTAATGACCGTTCTCAACCCCCGGTCGGATCCATTGCTGTTCGCGAAATTTACAGGAAATTCAATGAAGCATGGTTTCTGGAACTATTATATGAAGATCTCCTGGGTTGGAACCGGTGGTGGAAAGCTAACCGTGATTATCAGGGACTGTTGTGTTATGGATCCAACCGGTATGAACCTGACTCGTTGAATCCCAGGCCGGCAATAGATAATAGCGTACATACCTGGTTTGGTGCTTCAAGAGAATCGGGATGGGATGGTGCGACATTATATAAGGAGGTTCCATTTGATGAAGAACGCAGCATACTCACCATGTGGGATGTAGCATTGAACAGCCTGTATGTAATGGATTGCCGGGCTCTGGCCGATATTGCCGAAGTATTGGGCAAAGGAAAAGATGCGGCGAATTTGAGAGAGAATGCTGATCAGTATCAACAGAATATCCAAAGGCTCTGGGATGAAAAAACGGGATATTTCAGGAACAAGAGCTGGGTAACGGGCGAGTTTTCCGATGTAACTTCCATTAACGGATTTTATCCGATGATCGCGAAAGCGGCTACCAAAGACCAGGTCAGAAAAATCCTTGAAAACTATTTTTTCAATCCGGACGAATTTTATGGGGAATGGATCATTCCGGTTATGGCCAGGAGTCATTATGCCCATCACGATAAAAGTTTATACTGGGACAGCAAGATCTGGCCACCGGTGAATTTCCTGGTTTACCTGGGCCTTCGCAACTATGAGCTGGATATTGCCCTTGAAGCCCGGGAGGAACTGGTTAATAAGTCTGAATGGTTGTTAATGAAAGACTGGCGGGAACGAGGCTATGTCCGTGAAAATTATGATCCGGATTCCGGGATGGGTGAAATTGAACAGAAGTCTGATCCGTTTTATCACTGGGGCGGACTACTGGGATTGATGTCATTGGTCGAAGAAGGATATATAGGTGCGCCTGATCAGTCGATTAATAACTGAGCCCGATAATCCGGAATCCGCTGAAATAAATTCTGAAAATTATGATATCATTTCTGAATTTGTTTCTTTTATGACCTGTACAAGGGAGAATATTATTTCTCAAACTGGAAGGAGTATAAAATGAAAAAACGACCTGTTAATATTCGAAAATTTTGATTCATGTAAAAACTCGCTTTGTTATAACGAATATGAAAATAATAGTCAAGATAGTAGTTCAATTATCCGTTTTATTCTTCATAATATCCTGTGGCTCGGAGCCACGGCCAAATATTATTTACATATTTACCGACCAGCAACATGCCGGAATGATGAGTTGCGCCGGTAATCCCTGGCTTAAGACGCCGGCGATGGATTATATAGCAGAAAACGGTATTCAATTCACCCGCGCCTATACAACCAATCCGGTTTGTGTACCTGCCAGGGTTAGTTTAATGACCGGGCGATTCCCAAGTGCATTCCGGGACAATAATGGAGATGTTGTGAGAAGCAATCCGCAAGCTGCTCGGATACCTGAAATTTCTGAAGAGGTAAAAAATACCACCCTGGTTGCTTTTCTCAAAAAAGCGGGATATGATCTTATTTATGGAGGCAAAGAGCATTTGCCCAAACCTTTAAGGCCCGATACGCTGGGTTTTATTGATATCAGTGATAATGAACGGGCTGGTCTGGCCGTTGCTGCCGCTGATTTTATAAAATCAAAACATGAAAAACCCTATTTCATGGTAATCTCCCTTATTAATCCCCACGACATTTGCTACATGGCCATCCGTGATTTTGCCACCTCGGCTTTTGACAGCTTATTACTAAGAAAAGGCGAGACAGAACTGGCTGCACTCGACAAAGCCATGCAGAAACCGGAAGGAATGAGTGATGAGGAATTTTTCAATTCAATTTGTCCACCGGTTCCTTCAAATCTAGAGCCTCAGGAAGATGAACCCGAAGCCATAAAAACACTGATCAATAGCCGGTCATTCAGAAAAAAAGCCCGGGAACAGTATACAAGTGAGGATTGGCGGATGCACCGGTATGCGTATTGCCGTTTGACTGAGTTTGCAGACCGGCATATCCAGGCAGTGCTCGATGCGTTGAAGGAAAGCGGCCAGGAAGAAAAAACGCTGGTTTTGTTTTCTAGTGATCACGGTGATAACGACGCCGCTCATCGGATGGAGCATAAATCTACACTTTATGAGGAATCTGCCAATATACCTTTTCTGGCGATGTGGAAGGGGCATATTCCTGCCGGTCAGCTTGATACGGTCAGCCTGGTGTCCAATGGACTGGATCTGCTTCCGACGGTTTGCGATTATGCTGGACTCGACGTCAAAGCCGATCCCCGGGGGCGCAGTTTACGGCCATTATTTATGGGGAATAATTCCGATTGGCGCGAAACACTGGGTGTAGAAAGTGAAGTGGGTCGCATGGTGGTGAGCAGGGATGGGTATAAATACATTCAATATGATCTGGCTGGATTTGAAGAACAGCTTCTTGATCTGAATCTCGACCCCTATGAAACCACGCATTTTACGGATGATGAAGACCATCAGCCCATATTGAAGGAATTGCGAAATGTGTTTGAAAAGGAATGGTTTCCCGGGGCTGGCAGGTAAAAATCAGGACTGGAATGATATGATTTGTCTTCCTGAAAATAATCTGATTTTGATTTGAACAAGGATGAAATAATTTATAGCGTTATGTGAATCTTGTTATGAAAGACATTGTGAAACCTCAGTGATTTACTGTCTTGGTGTTAAAAACTAATTGTTTAATGACAGAAAGGCTTATAACACCAGAAAAGGAAATGATAAATCACTAAATAAGAATATCTCAAAGGACAATCAGGTATTTAATAAGTTACACAAGGGTTAATTTAAACTTATACAATATGAATAATATGAAAATTTCTAATGTATGGCACTTTGCCAAATCGATTCCAGCCAGGGTTTTAACCGGGACTCTGATCTTGTTAATGTCTTTTTCTGGTCAGGCTCAAAATGTATCCCATTCCCCGGTACCCAGAATGGGAAAAGAGCATCCCAATATTCTCTGGGTGTACCTGGAAGATACCAATCCCTGGATGAGCTGTTACGGGGATGCGGTGGTTAAAACCCCGAACATTGACAGACTGGCAGAGGAAGGCGTGATGTTTGAAAGAGCATATATGCCTTCCGGGGTATGCTCGCCTACCCG
>CAZIXF010000052.1:9397-38871 GCA_964543195.1 uncultured Roseivirgaceae bacterium | reverse complement strand
CTCCATCCACCATCCTCCATCCACCATCCTCCATCCACCATCCTCCATCCTCCATCCTCCATCCTCCATCCTACACCCTAAACCTTGCTCCCTCCCCCTTCCCCCAAATTATTCCACCCATTTTTTTGCACATTCCAGCCGAAAGTCCGTAATTCAGGTGATTTTTTAAAACAGTAGGAATCTCAAGTGAATATGACACCGAAAAGCATCAGAAAATCAACCCCCATGATCACCTTTGCCCTGGTGACCAGCCTTTTTTTCCTGTGGGGACTGGCCAACAACATGACCGACACCCTGCTGGCTGCCTTCAAGCGGATCATGAGCATGACCGACTTCCAGACCTCTATGGTGCAGATGTCGTTTTACGGGGCTTATTTCTGCCTGGCCCTGCCTGCCGCCGTGATCATCAAAAGATACACCTATAAAACCGGGATCCTGCTCGGCCTGGGCATGTACATGGTGGGCGCCCTCCTCTTTTATCCGGCCAGCATCACCATGGTGTACGGCCATTTCCTCACCGCCCTGTTCATCCTGGCAGGCGGGCTTTCTATACTCGAAACTACGGCCAATCCCTATATTATCGCCATCGGTCCGGAAGAAACCGGGACCCGGCGCCTGAATTTTGCCCAGTCCTTCAACCCCATCGGATCCATCACCGGGGTGGTGCTGAGCAAATTTTTCATATTATCACATCTCGACCTCTCTTCGGCGGAAGAACGGGCCGCCATGAGCCCGCTGCAGCTTGAAGCCATGCAGGCCCGGGAATTGAATGCCGTGATGGGGCCCTACGTGGGGGTTGCGCTGGTATTGATGCTCCTCTGGATCACCATCGCCATGAAGGATATGCCCAAAGCCTCGAAGGAAGACCGCAAAGTGAACCTGGGGCCGGCCCTCAGGCGCCTTGTGCGCAACCGCCATTATATCCTCGGGGTGATCGCCCAGTTCTTCTACGTGGGGGCACAGCTTTGTGTCTGGTCGTTTACCATCCGCTATATTATGGCCGAACTCGGGTTGAATGAAGCCGAATCGTCATCCTATTATATCGCCGCCCTGGTCTTGTTTACGGCCATGCGTTTCGTGAATACGGCCCTGATGAAGGTGGTTTCACCGGGCAGACTGCTGATCTGGTCTACCGTAGTGGCTATCCTGTTTACCTCCACGGTGGCCTTCGGGCATGGCCTCATCAGCGTATATGCCCTCGTAGGCATCAGCGGATGCATGTCGTTGATGTTCCCTACCATATACGGACTGGCCACCCGGGGCCTGGGTGAAGATACCAAAATAGCGGCTTCGGGCCAGATCATGGCCATCGTGGGCGGGGCGGTCTTCCCGGCCATCCAGGGACTCGTCTCGGATAATACCGGCAGTATCAGCACCTCCTATATCGTACCGCTGGTCTGCTTCCTTATCATCCTGTTCTACGCCCGCATTGGAAGGCATCTCGACCTTCCCGGGCAAAAGGCAACTGCCGCCGCCGCATAAGTTGTTTCAGGATACGAGGTTGCCCCGGAGCTTAGCCTGAGGATATGATGTGATACAAGATAAATTAATTTGCATAACCGGATAAGCAATTATAATTAGCCGGCCGGAATGTTTGATAATTTTAATATATTTGTCTGGAACTTCTAATTAGTAGTATCTTTTTTAACCATGGATAAATTACATTTTTTTTTACGGGGTTTGACCGTATCAGCACTTGTTTCTGTTTTGGGTAAAACCTGTTTTTTAATCCGTAACAAAGCGGTTCGGGCACTTTTTACCCTGATAAAAAAGACAAAAATTTCAGTCCCAGCCAGGACACAGCCGACACTTTCACGGCTAATGTGTAAGACAAAAATTTCAGTCCGCTCGGGAGCGGTACATTCACTTTCCCCTGCTATCAGTAAAACATATTTTTTAACACGTGGAAAAGTTGCGCTGCCGCCTTTTTCAGTCATGAGAAAATCATATTTTCTGACCTGGACAAAGGCCGTTTTACTCCTTATAATACCGGTCATTATCCTTTCTGCCTTTTTTTCATCCTGCAATGATAACAATAACCAATACCGGAAGATATCCGTGGAAGAGTACCGCGATAAGATGAAAGCCGCCTGGGTAGGCCAGATGGCCGGGGTAGGATGGGGGCTTCCCACCGAATTCGATTATACCGATCAAATTATCCCGGAAGAAGAAGTGCCTGAGTGGACCGGTGAAATGGTGAACCAGCAGGGCAATGACGACCTCTATGTGGAAATGACTTTCCTTGGCTCGATGGACCGCCATGGTATCGATGTGTCGATCCGCCAGGCAGGCATCGATTTCGCCAATACGGGATATACGCTTTGGGCCGCCAATAAGGAAGGCCGCGAGAACCTCCGGTTCGGCATAGCCCCTCCCGAATCGAGCCATCCGTTTTACAGCGATAATTGCGACGATATCGATTACCAGATCGAGGCCGACTACAGCGGCATCATTGCCCCCGGCATGCCCGGTATGGCGGTATCGCTGGGTGAGAAATTCGGCCGACTGATGAATTACGGCGATGGTATGTACGGCGGGCAGTTTGTGGGCGGTATGTATGCGGCCGCCTATTTTGAGAACGATATAAAAAAGATCATCGAGGCCGGCCTGGCAGCCATCCCGGGCGAAAGTCATTATGCCACCTGTGTGCGCGATGTGGTGGCCTGGCATGCCGAACATCCCGGTGACTGGAAGACTACCTGGCAACTGATCGAGGAAAAATACCATAAAAGCACCGAATATCAGCAGTTTGCCGAAAAAGAAGGGGCATGGATCCCCATCGATGCCAAGCTCAACGGCGCCTATATCGTGATGGGTCTCCTGTACGGGAACGGGGACATGGACAGCACCATCGTGATCTCCATGCGGGGTGGAAAGGATTCCGACTGCAACCCGTCCAATGCGGCCGGTGTGCTGGCCACCACCATCGGCTATGAGAAACTGCCTTCGAAATACAAATCGGACCTCGACATGGACCGGAATTTTTCCTACAGTGAATACAACCTTACCGGACTGCTGGCGCTCTGTGAGAAGTTCACCCGTGAATATATTGTCCGTAACGGGGGAAAAATAGAGACCGGTCCCGGTGGAAAGGAATATTTCTATATTCCCCGCAGGGAACCCGGATCCTCTCCCTTCCGGCCCAGCTACGATCCCGGTCCATATGATCCGGACAACCGGTATTCGCCGGAAGAGATGAAGAATATAAAAGCCTGGTCCATTCATCATTTCGAACCGGTATTCGAAGAGCTGGAGGTGGATATGGAAGTGAGGCACTGCGGTAAGCTGGTGAGTCCGGGCCTTGTGGAATGGAATGGCCGTAAAAAGGTGCTGCCCACGGCTCCCATGTCGGCCGACCGCGGTTTACGGATGATCCTGCAGGATACAGATGAGATCCCGCAGGGGAGAAAGGGGTATTTTATGTTTTCCGCCGGTCATGACCCGGATGCGGAATGGAAGCTGATGGTGCGGAAAGGCCGCCGGACCGTGATCGATACCCTTGTGTCGGTTGAGTACAGCCGGAACGGCTGGATGGATTTCGAGGTCGATATCAGTGAATTTGCCGGCAGCGGGTCGGTCGACCTGCAGTTCCAGGCCGAACAGGCCGGCCATAACCCGGCCGTCAACTACTGGTCGGATTTCCGCATCCGGGTGGAATGACTCAATGTAAATATTTCTTTATGGGTTTTTGCCTGGCTAATCGAATGTTGATTAGCTCGATCTGTTTTTTTCTTGGCTTTATGCGGTAGGTTATAATAGTGTGCTTATTGATTGGCCCCCTGTGAACATATTTATGCTTTTCTGTTTTTCAAGCATTTCAGGATACCGCTTCAATAAATCAAAGAATTCATGGGATTGGCGAATAAAAATCACGATTTCTTTATCTGTCCACTGTTCCTGCAGATAATTAATTATCCGGTCATAGCCCGCTATAGCCCTTTTGGTCCAGACAAGCTCTAAAGCCATTTTTTATATTTTGACATAACTTCATCGTGCGGAACCACCTCCCCTCTGTCGGCCTGAGCAAGTCCTTCATCGATCTCTGCTCTTTCCCCTTCACTGATTGTATCCCACCAGTCAACTTTCTTAGCTTTTTTCAGGTCAACAAATTCCCTGATCGTATCCGGATCATTTACCCCCGCGAGCCATTGTATCAATCTTAATTTTTCAGTTTGTATATCCATGGACATCATTTCTATGTTCTTTAAAGATAACGATTTATTTTAACATTTAGATTCATGCCGGCAGATGATATGGGTGACTTTTTTTGGTGTTTCTTCCGGATCAGCAGTATGCACGGTAAACACCCGGGAATGAAGCGTACCGGGTACCATTCCCACCTGAGGTGCCAAACTGGCGCCTCAGGGTTTATCCCTATGGATGTTACCGTGAGATTACCTTCCGGAGCCTACTCCGCCGGAACATCGATCCCCATCACATATTCATAACCCACCTCAAACAGCTCATCCGCCGGTTCGGTGTCCAGGATCTGGTACCGGTCCAGCTTATCCGGCTCCAGGAACAGGTCGCAGTTCTCCTTGACCCCCCTTTTGGTCAGGTTCACCATCAGGTGAAACGTGCGGGCGCCGATCTCCACCAGGTTGTTGAACTCATGGGTATCGTGTACCGGGGTCAGGCCGAGGGCGATCAGCCGCTCACATTTTCCGGTAAGCGGGGTATAGGGAATATTATCGAAAAGCCCACCGTCTACATAAAGATCATCACCGATCTTAACCGGGGAGAACAAAACCGGTATGGATGAAGAAGCGATCACCGTATCGATAAGATCGCCATTATTAAAATATTCGATTTTGGCCTTATTCAGGTTGGAAGCAGCCACATAAAGCGGGATCTCCAGGTCTTCCAGCTTATCCGCCCTGATATTTTTCTTCAGGTCCTGCCGTAGTCCCTCCAGGCTCATGAATCCGTCCTGGGGTATTTTTAACCGGGTGATATTGGAAAAACCTTGTTTTTTCATCAGCGTATGAATATCGTCGATCTCCATTCCGCCGGCAAGAAAAGCTCCTACGATGGCCCCGGCGCTGGCACCGGATAAAATATCGGGATGGATACCCTTTTCTCCGAGGGCTTTCAGCATGCCCAGGTGGGCAAAACCGCGGGCGCCGCCCCCTCCGAGTGCAATCCCGGTCTTATATTTTTTCATGAGTTATAAAAATCAGATTCCTGCACCGGTAAATATATAGGTTGATCCGGTAAATAAAATGCTTTCCTTTGAAAGTTTTGTTTTCCGAAGGGTGATCTTGTGTTATTTTTTCCTGAATTTATCACTTTTCATTACATCCGCCCTTTTTTATTTGTTATGTGATATGGATCGAATATTATTAAAATATGATAATTTTTTTTGTCAAATATTTCAATATGTTAAAAATACTTACATGAATTTTTAAAATTTATTTTTGCACTTTATAGGTGAAAAACATTGGATAAGCTAATCCGTTTGGGTTTATTCAATAAAAAAAGGCGATCTTATCCATAAAATCATCCGCGTAATATTTCAAGTTTATTTAACCGGCATCGTATGAAAATACCCTCTATTTTGGTCATAACATTTGGATGTAAGATTTTTCCAGGATTTTAATTCCAGTGACGTTCTTTTGATAAGTTGTCCAGCGTATTGAGCATTGATCTCAATATAAAGATCAACCTTGAACCAGTTATGATAAGGATGTGGATGTGTACCCTGATCGCCCAACTTAGGGATTCAACCAGTTATGATTTATCACCTGAGTATGATAAAGGGCGACAGGGGCCTCATCCCACTTTCCTGATCAATAAGGTAAGCAGCATATGAAATTGGACCGGTTATGTATTTTAAATTATATCCATATTATTTTCATGTAAAAATCTTTGCGAATGGGTTTGGAGATGAAGTGAACCACCGGAGATCACCGGCTTTCTCACAGCACCGCCTCCAGGATCCGCAATAAATGATCCGGGATATTTCCTGCGCCGGTGATCATCCGGTGGTTTTTTTCATTGTTCTATTCTTTTTCCTTTACCTTTGCCTGGTACCGGTACAGGCAGGGTAAGGGGAGAGAAATTAAAAAAATCAACCGGAGCCCTCCATGTCTTTGTGCCTAGTGGCCAAAAAACCAAATACAGTGATTCACTTCCGTGCACTGGTGGCCAAAAAAAACCGCGGCTCAAAAAAAATCCACCCACTTAACCCCTTGAAAATCTCCGGAAATCCCTTATTTTAAGGCAACTTTTTATACAAAACCTGATTGACATGAAAACGAAGCATCTCATCAATTTCGCTATTTTTTTAACATTTCTTATTACGTATACCGCCTCTGCCCAATCACTCTATCAGATGCCTGAAGGCATCCGCACCCGCTGGGCCAGTCCCGAAAATCCGCTGGCAGAAAAAGGGGAGGGGGCAAAGGTCGACCATGGCCGCAAAGGCCGGCCCAGCGTAAGGCTAAAAGCCGGCGATACCCTGGTGATGGCCCTGGAGGAGCCCGGCGTTTCCGGTACCGTCCACAGGATCTGGATGACTATCTATGAAAAGAGCCCGGAAATGCTGATGGGCCTGAAGCTGCAGATGTTCTGGGACGGCAACAGCAGGCCGGCCGTATCGGCGCCTTTGGGTTATTTTTTCGGTATGGGACTGGGTAAGATGTTTGCCTTCGAATCTGATCTGTTTTCCAGTCCGGAAGGACGCAGTTTCAATTGTTATATCCCCATGCCTTTCCGCGACGGCATGAAGATCCTCCTCATCAACGAAACCGGTCATGTCCAGGAAAGTGTATTTTACGATGTGGACTATACCATCGGTGAAAGCCATCCCGGGGATGTGCTGTATTTCCATGCCTGGTATAAAAGGCAGGACTCTACCGTGATGCGTGAGGATTATGAATTCCTGCCGGAGATCAATGGGAAGGGCCGTTTCCTCGGTGTTCATTTCGGGGTGATGGCCAACACGGATAAATATCTTAAATCCTGGTGGGGTGAAGGAGAAGTAAAGATCTACCTCGACGGGGATACGGAATTTCCCACGCTGGCCGGCACCGGCACGGAAGATTATATAGGAACCGGCTGGGGACAGGAGCAGTACGATCATATGTACCAGGGAAGCCATTATGCCGATCACGAGAACATGCATTATTGTTTTTACCGGTATCATATTCCCGACCCCGTATATTTCTATTCCGATATCAGGGCCACTATCCAGCAGATCGGCTGTTGTTACCGGGGCATGAAGGAAGAATTCAAAGCAAGAGGCACGCCCATTTACCGCACCGGCGATACGGATGAACCCGAGGATTACGATGAGTATGAAGGCTGGCTTTTCGAACGTTCCGGCGATGACTGGGCCAGTTGCGTATATTTTTACCTAGACAGCCCGGAGAACGGCCTGCCTGCGATCGACCCTTATGATAAAAGGGTGACCGGCTACCGGGAAACCGGTGAATGACTCATCCTGAGTGTCACACCAGGGGTGTGAAGTATCGGAGAACCATCCTGAACATCCCGCTTTTGCGTAAATTATAATTGTCCCGGATGATCCGGCCTTCATCGAGAGCATTCCGTTCCGAATGTCCCGCCGGGAAGGCGGGATGTACCGGGGGACGGTTCAATGATCCTGCCTTTAGATACGGTCTGTTCTTGCAGGCCTTTCTAGGGCCAGGTATTCAATCTCTTATCTGGAATGCACTCCCCGGAAGCGGGCTGTATCGCTTACCCCGCTGTCAGGCGGGGCCTGTCCTGTTAAAAAGCCGGGCAGGGAGGCCTTTTCATTTCCTCCAGAACTTTTTGATCTGACCGATGACCCGCTCCTGGTCTGCATCGGTCATCCCGGATCCTGACGGCAGGCAGAGCCCGCGGTTGAACAGGTCGTCGGAGACACCGCTTCCGTAATAAACGGCGTCGCGGTAAACGGGCTGCAGGTGCATCGGTTTCCAGAAAGGCCGGGATTCGATATTTTCTTTTTCAAGCGATTGCCTCAAGGCTTCAGGGGTCTTTTTGGCTGTGGGCATAAAGGTGATGCAGGTGAGCCAGCGGTTGGCATAACTTTCTTCCGCTTCCCGGTGGAACACGAGCTCCCCGATACCGGACAGTTCCCGCACGTATATATCGAACAGCTGCCTTCTCCTTTTCACTTTCTTTTCCAGTGCTTTCAGTTGTCCCCGTCCGATGGCGGCGCCCACATTGCTCAGCCGGTAATTATATCCGATCTCCGAATGCTGGTAGTGGGGCGCCGGATCCCGTGCCTGGGTAGCCAGGAAACGGGCTTTTTGGATCTTTTCCGGGTCTTTTCCCAGCAGGGCCCCGCCACCCCCCGTGGTGATGATCTTGTTCCCGTTGAACGACAGGATACTGAATTCGCCGAACTGTCCCACCGGTTCGCCATGATAACGGCTTCCCAGCGCCTCGGCCGCATCTTCGATCAGGGGCACCTCGTATTTACCGGCGACCGCCCGGATCTCATCGATCTTGGCGGGAATGCCGTAGAGGTGCACATAGATGATGGCTTTGGGTTTCCGTTTCTTTGCCGACCTTTCCTTAATTGCTTTTTCCAGCAGGTTGGGGTTCAGGTTCCAGGTCTCCGGCTCACTGTCGATCAGCACGGGCTCGGCCCCGAGATATTTTACCGGATTTACCGATCCGCAAAAGGTAAACGATTGGGCTATGACCGTATCTTCCCGTTCCACACCCAGCAGGATAAGCGCCAGGTGCAGGGCGGCCGTTCCCGACGACAGTACCGCGGTATGCATATTCCCGGCATAATCCGAGATCTCCTTTTCAAAATCATTCACATGCGGTCCAAGGGGCGCGATCCAGTTGGTATCGAAAGCCTCCTGCACGTACTGTTTTTCAAGTTCACCGATATCCGGCGGAGATAAAAAGATGCGTTTGTTTGCCACGGGTTACAATTAATTTCTGTCAAATATAGGCAATCCCACCGGATACCGCCAGCCTGTTCCCTGATGATTTCATTTACGGGCCTGTATGTATTTTATCGGTTCATCCAAAAGTTTTTCATGCCAAAAACCTCCGTGCCCCCGTGCCCCGGTGTCTTTTGTGGCCAAAAGATAAATAATCTTCGTGATTCTCTGCGCCTCAGCGCCTCCGTGGCCAAATCAACCATATGCCGTGACGCTTTGTGTCTTTTTTCCTTTGTGGCAAAAATAGAAAACCTCCGTGCCTCCGTGCCCCGGTGCATTTTGTGGCCAAAAGATCCAAAAACCTTCGTGCCCCTTAGTGCCCTGGTGCCTCCGCAGCCAAATGCTACCTTAGCGCCTCCGTGGCAATAGCCAAAAAAACCAACTATTATCTTATCTTTGCATCCCAACACCAATTAATATTTTTTTATTGTGAAAGCCATTTTACTTCTTTCCTGCAAAGACCGCATCGGGCTTGTATCGCGCATCTCCCATTTTATCTTCGAGCGTGGTGGCAACATCTACGACCTCGACGAGCATGTCGACCCCGTTGAAAAAGTATTTTTTATCCGGGTTTCCTGGGACATGACCGGCTTCAGCATCCCAGCAGGGGAGCTGGAGGAAGCCTTCCGGCCGCTGGCCAGGGAGTTTAATGCCTCCTGGAAGATCAATTTCACCGGCCGTCCCATGAAGACCGCCATATTCGTGTCGAAGTACGACCATTGCCTGCTGGAGATCCTCTGGCGCCGGCGGATGGATGAATACGATATCGAGATCCCGCTGATCATCTCCAACCATCCCGAACTGAAGGAGATCGCCGACCTTTACAAAATCCCTTTCCATGTTTTTCCCATTACCAAAGACAACAAAGCCGAACAGGAAGAGAAGGAGCTGGCCCTGCTGGAGGAGCATGGCATCCGGCTGATCATCCTGGCCCGGTACATGCAGATCCTCAGCCCGTCTTTCGTGCAAAAATACCCCAACCGCATCATCAACATCCATCATTCCTTCCTCCCGGCCTTTGTGGGCAGCAACCCTTACAAGCAGGCTTATGAGCGGGGTGTGAAGGTGATCGGCGCCACCAGTCATTATGTGACCGAGGACCTCGACCAGGGCCCCATCATCGACCAGGACATCATCAAGATCAGCCATAAGGATTCGGTGAAGGACCTGATCCGCAAGGGCCGCGACCTCGAGCGCCGGGTGCTTTCCCAGGCCGTGCTCAACCATACTGAGCACCGCATCCTCGTCCACGGCCAGAAGACCATCATTTTCGATTAATGCCGCTTCGAGCCGAGTATCATCCCTTAAAAAACCCAAAGCTCATGCAGAGTGTCATTTTTCCCTGCCTTTGCATCCTGAGCTCTGCGAAGGATCTCCAACCCCGTCCGATGGGTTGCAAAGCCCGTCAGATCGCCCCACTTTTCTGCCGAAGCCCGGGAGAAGTCACATCACCAAATCCCCAAATCCCCAAATCATGCCGGGCGAAGCCCGAGCATCCCTGAACTTTTGGTTCGGGACCAAATCACCAAATAAAAATCCCTCCGTCTCTCAACAGCGGGATCAGGTATTTTTTTTCCGGCCCGGAACTTCAGCGCTTCAACCCGGATTAGGCAGGAAGCGCTTCTCCGTGAGCCGCCATATTCCAGTCAGCATTCATTTTTTCTTCTTCGACATATCATACACCTTCTTGGCCCCGAACAATCCCCCGGCAATGAGCAAAGCAGCCGACGCCCCGTCGATGGGGATATCCGGATCATCACCCGGATCCCCCGGTTGTCCATATAATGGATAATGTAATAAGAAGACGATAAGAATGGAATATATGGTCCGGAGAATTTTAGTCATAGCAACCTGGGTTATTCTTTAACAAATTTAATAATTTTAATTAATTCATCATTAGTCAGATGGATTATATATAATCCGTTTTCGAGGTTCCGGACATCAATCCTGATCAATCCATCCTGATTGATTGATGGCAGCGATCCGGATCCAACTGACTGGCCCTTCAGGTTTGTGATGAAGAAATCTGTTTTCCCATTAATCCCTTCATACTCCAAAATGAGTTCATCGCTTACCGGATTAGGATATACTGAAATATTATTCAATATGTTTTCATTGGACAGGGCATTGACAAAACTCACATCTATGGAATTCGACACCGGGGATAAACAACCATACTTCCGGTAAGCAACGCTGTAATTCCCATAAGTGTCAATCTGGTACGAAGATTCCGAAGTAGAGTCGATTTCTTCGTTATTTCTATACCATATATAAAGATCGGCATCCAGCGATATCGAAAGTGCATTGTTTTCTTCATTCAAAATGGGTGTTTCCGGTTGATCAAGGATGATTTCGAGAGATTCAATGGTTTTTTTATCAGGATTTATACAACCAAGCCGGTTTACCGATTCCACAATCAATATTCTGGAAGCCGTAACTGTAAATGTGTTGCCCGTATGTATCAGGCTGTCATTTTCATACCAGTTAAATGATACGTTTTCACCTGAACTGGTTACTTCAAGAAGCAACGAATCTCCTTCACAGAAACTGGTATCGCTTACAACCATCACTTCATGATCCGGTTCAACGACTACGTCAACCGGGATCAGTTCAGTCCGGCAGCCTTCCTGATTTTCTCCACTGATATAATATGAAGCTGTAGCTACTGCTGAGTCTATTTGGAAAACACCCTCCTGATTGGTCATTGCCGGGTTGGCCAGTGTGTCATCGATATACAGGTGGTACTGCCCGCCGGTTTCCAATCCGGTTGCGGATAAAACCAGAGAGTCGCCAATGCATGCAGTATCCCCTTCCACATTAATGTCCGGTATAGGGATAACATTAATCATGGCCTCTGCACGTGTTTCACTTTCGCACCCAAGATGGTTTACGGCAGCTACGAAATAAGAAACGGATGTGTTCAATTCAGGAGTAACCAACACGGAATCCGACTCATCCGGTATGGGGATGGAGTCATTTTGATTTTCATACCAATTATAGGAACCGTCCGAAGGAGCTCCCGAAGCAACCACGGTAGCCGATTCACCGGAGCAGATCTCAGCCGTGGAGACGGAAGCATCAGGTACAGATAAGATCTCGGCCAAAGCCGGTGTTTTTTCATCACTCTCACATCCATCGGCATTAATGGTAGTCACATAATAGGTCCTTGATGATGTTAATTCAGGAGTCGTAAAACTATCTGAATTTTCCCCGGATATGGGTTGAACATCAGACTCATTTTCATACCAGTTATAATATCCGCCGGATGGGGCACCTGAAGCAGTAAGGGTTAACCTGTCACCCGTGCAGCCCTGAGCCGAATCTGTTTCTGCTACCGGTGTTGGAAGATCACTGATCACTGCCGTTACCGTATCCCTGCTTGAGCTTTCACATCCTTCAGGACTGACAGCAGTAACGTAAAACTCGGTTGTCTCAGTTAATTCCGGTGTAGTAAAATTGCCATCGGTAGTTTCTTCCACGGGTACAGTGGCCTCCTGGCTGTCATACCAGCGATAAGTCCCATTGGAAAGCTCACTTGTAGCTGACAATGTAATAGAATCACCCGCACAACCCTCTCCATCTGTAACAGCCGTTATCTCCGGAAGGTCTACCCGTTCTGTCTCTGCCTGTTCAGTAAGAGCTATTCCGGGACAACCTGCTTTGAAAGATTTTACAGTTAGGGTATTTGGTCCGGTCTGAAGATTATCGGCCGGTACGGGTAGTTCGAGATCGGATCCGGTACTAGCCAGTTTTTCCGATACAGCAACACTTTCTGCAAACACCTGGTAATCGTATCCACTTTGGGGTGAAATAACAGTTACAATTGCTGTATCCTTTTCACAAACTAAATTATCATAAGTAATATCCAGGCCGGTATCTACCCCGGAGGCCGCAAAATGCAGGGAGAAACGGTTACCATTGGCCAGATCGAGCGAATCCTGTTGATTATCCGGCAAATCAAATTCATAATTAAGATTTACCTTCACATCAAAGGTGCTGTCAATTTTATTATCGATCAGATATATTTTGAAATCATTATCGAAGCTGGCAAACTCACTAAATACTATATTATACGTACCCGGATCAGCGTTTGACACTTTAAGTGGAATCATCACATCGCAACTTATAGAAGGCTGAGCATTTATGGCGAGATCCTGACCGTCATCTGAAGGAGAATAAATACTAAAAATTTCATTAAAACGTTTCCTTGAATCATAATCCCGGTCAAAATTGGCTGCGGCAGGATCGATAAAATGTACAACGGTTTCATCCGATAAAATCCCCTGTTCCAAAGCGATGCGTATATAATTTGAAGGTGCCGGATCGGCCGGGAATGACGAAACTTTCACATTTTCACTGGCTGTCATGGTAGGCGAAGCGCCATCGGTTTGAATCCAGAATGCCTGGCTCGATCCGATATACCGTGACCCGCCATTGATCGATTGACTCGTGGTTTTGTTATAGGTTGTATACACCCCATTTCCGGCATCCCAGGTATGTATGCTGGGTAACACGTTGCTGAGAGTCCAGTTGGCATTACCCCAATCGATAGCCGAAGGATACGGATTTCCGACCAGGTTCCATCCGTCATCGGGAGGAGAAGGGGTGGATGTAAAAGTTACGCCAAAATCAACATCCCCCATATTAACACCACCGGTAATATCACCTCCTATATCGATCGTAACCTGACCGTTCATTTCGGCCTTGTAACCGGTAGTAGGTGTTAAAGGTTCCGTGTTGGTTGACACCGGATAAGCCGTCCATCCATTATCCATATGATCCCCGGTCGGTGTTTCATCATAATAAAACAAGGTATTGTCTGCCCCGGCATCATCGGAACCTGTAAAAGGTCCCTTTACGGGAAAACTGTTCTGCCAGTCGGCAACTGTGGCTCCGTCCACCGGGGAGGAGATAAAACGGTTAACCGTACCCTCGTCAGAGAGGAATCGCTGCACATTTAATGTTCCTGTAATATCTGCCGTAGAAGGTATAGGGGCTATGCTTGCATCCGTGGTAATATCTGCCGAGGCGGATAAAAGGGTGAAAACAGCCGTATTTCCCGATCCATCGGGATCGAATATTGTGTTGTCACTTAACGTCAGGATACCTTCCAGATCCGCATCCACTTCAATCTGCAAACCGGGTGTGGATTGATTGAGTGTGAGATCAATATTATGAAAGACAGTTTTAGATGTCCCTTTAACCTGTTGCGTATTATTACCATCAAGTTCTACAGTTCCGGCTTGTTGTACAAAGGTTCCGTTATTGGTAAAATCACCACCCAACTTGATACGGTAATTGTTGGAACTTATGTCCAGGGATGAATTGATCGTCAGGTCGTTGTTTACATCAAGAGGACCCTGAAGGGTTTTTGTACCGGTACCTGCAAGCACTAGATTGTAGAATGCATGATTAGGCATAGTGATGTCCTGGTCCGCTCCGGTAAAAGTTACGGTTCCTGTTCCGGGTAAAAAATTTGAGGAGGAAATTGTCCAGTTTCCGGTGATATTAACATTTGAATTGGGAAAGGTGACCTCTCCTGAAACAACCACATTATTGAAGCTAAGAGACCCTCCACCTGTAATGGTAGTACTTGTACCGGCAAATTCAACATTTGAAGTACCTCCCTCGACGGTGCCAAGGTTATCGATATTTCCGGTTCCGTTGAAGCTTATATTGACCGATCCCAGATTCAAGGTAGAGGAGGAGTTAATTTCAATATCCGTTAGCGTAAGATCGACCGACCCGCTTAAATTGGTTGTGCCGGCGAAAATTAATGTATTATTTGAGAAATTACCGGCAGCATTACTCACCAGGTCACCATTAAGCGTAATATCGTTCGAGCCGGGATCGAAAGTACCGTCGGAAAGGGTGAGGGTTCCGTTAACGGTTACCGGGTTTGTGCTCAATGAAACTGTGGCCGAATTGTCGATGGTCAGGTCATTCAGTTGTGATGTGCCGGTTGGCAGCTCCATGCCGACTGTAATGTTACCCGAACCACTGTAAATGACATTGTAACTGGTGGTGGCGGATATAGAGTTTATGTTAACCTCACCAGCCGATCTTGTAATTGTGGAACCTGAGCCCATAGTAAAGCTGCCGGTTCCTCCCAATGTACCTGCAAGAAGATCGAGGGAGGTAGCAATGGAAACACCTGAATTTGTACTGAACCCATTGGAGTTATTCAGGGTGAGCGTCCCTATGCTCGAAGGTGGACCTCCACCCAGGGCTAGCTGATCGATTGTGCCTGTCCCCGATATGATCAGGGTTGAATTGGCATTGGGTATTAGCTCCCCGCTCGTCCGGCTATAATCCCCCATAATATGAAAGGATTGATCGGCAAAATACAAATCTCCATCAGTATGGGTAAAAGTTCCGTGGATATTCAGGTCTCCTCCCAGGGTTGCCGTACCTGAGGAGGTCCTGTTTAATATAAAATTATTCACATCCCCGGTACCGGATTCAAAATTCAACGTTCCCAGTGAGCCACTGCCACCAATATCCAGATTGGATGTGGTGCCGGTGATTAAAGTTCCGGTTCCGGAAATGCTTCCATTAAGGATTAATGTGTTTGAGCCTACGGATAAAGTCCCCGAAGCAAGTGTTAAGGTCCTTCCCGAACTGATGGTCAGGTTGCTTTCCATGGACAGACCGTCGGTATTATTTACCTCTATATCCAAACCACTATAAATTCCCAGATCATCACCCATATTTTGAGCTCCGGAGGCGTTAAATATAATTTTTGCCCCGTCTGTGAAGGTCCTTGTGCCGGTAACCTGTATATTACCGCCACCGGTACCTGAAGATTCAATTCCCTCGGTCGAACCGGATTTTAATATAGCTCCCGATTCCAGGGTAAAATCACCTCCTCCGGTTAAAGCGGAAGTGCCCATATCCAGTTCGGCGCCTGCCTTCACGATAAAATTTACATCCGTAAATGTGCTTCCACCTGTAAAAGTCTGTAAGCCGGTTCCATTAAAATTGAATGCTGAATTTGCATTTCCCTGAAGCTCTCCATTGGATTGGATTACATTTCCTTTTATATTGAGTATACCGGTTCCGGTAGTGGCCAGCGAAGAAATACCAGATGATGTATTATTATAATTTCCGCTGACATCGGCAGTTACTGTGCTTACCGTACTCGTAATCGAAAAACGTGCCGATCCCGAAACAATAAAATCTCCCTTGATCGTGACGGTAGTTCCGGCGGTTTCCGAAAAATAGACCAAATTTCCATTGGTATCATCGATCGTCATATCACCATTAATGATCGTATTATTCGAGGTCATCCCGATATTTATAGCTGAACTTTGACCGGCACAATTCCATATAAAATTACCGAAAAACTGATCTATATTTCCTGGCATGGTCGTGATCACACCCGTAATTCTTACCGTTGAGGTATTATCCCAGCTTGCGGCCAGGGGAATTTCGGATCCATCCTGGGCATGTTCATATTCGCTTCCGGCATTAAAATTCAAGGTAGATATATTGGGATCTATGGTAATTGTGCCCGAATTAACGAGCTGACCGTTTACATTCACTAAACTTCCATCAAATCCGAAACCGTCATCCGATAAGATCAACGTGCCGCCGCTATTTATATTAAGGTCAGTGCCCGTGCCATCAGAAACGATTAATTCCGCCCCGTTTAATTCGAGATCAACAGTGATCGTACCCCCATTCTCGATCACGGTTTCATCGATACTGATCACATCATCTACGGTTACATCATGGCTGTTACGGATGGTAATCACCCCATTTGCATTTGTGGGATATACACCGGCCCCCGGTGTCGACCAGGTTGAACCGTCGAATCTTTCCCAGGTTGTATTGGTGGTCCAGTTACCTGTTGCGGCGGACCTGAAATCACCCGCACTCTGGCCATAAAGTAAATTACAGAAAAAAAGTGAATATATAAAAAATACGATCTTTTTCATGGCTGTTATATTTTATGGTAAATCTTCTACCCGCAACATTTATTTAATATATAAAAAATGCTTCTTTTAATCCATTATATCATTGATATAGTACAACGCTTGTTTTAAACCGGTCCTTTCTCCAACTTTCAAAACGATAATCAATTATTGCCTTACCATCATAGAAGGTTTTAGAATGAGGTATTGTTATTGTTTTACAAACCTGGATATATGTATTTGATCATCATCTTTGATATGAAGCATATATATGCCACTTTCAAGAAGAGAAATATCTATTTCGTGTTCATTCTCATCTTTAAGTGATTCCGCTTTGATCCTTTTCAGGATTTTTCCATCAATCGAAACAATTAAGAATTCCAGATTATCGGAACGGCTTATTTCCGGGTAATTGATATATAGAATATCCTTAGCAGGATTAGGAAAGATTTTTATATTGGATCCGAAAAGCTTATCCAGGGTACTGTTAATGGTAACAGGGTCGGAAAAAGCGGGGCATCCGTTTTTAGTGATTTTTACATACATCTGATCGAGGGATGCATCATAACGGGTATCGAAAGTCCGGTTGACAGCACCCTCTATCGGTGATCCTTTGCTGTACCATTGCCAGGTATTCGCTTCACTGGCTTGGAGGATATTGTAATTTATGGAAATAGTCGGTTTTGCCGGCTCAAATATATTGATTTCAATTTCATCAGGATCACTGGCACATCCATCCTCATTGATGGTTTTTACAGTGAACGTGATCGTTTCATGCAGATCCGTTGTTCTGTACTCCGGACCTGAGCCGACCGGATCCGGTATCCCGTTTTGGTACCAATGATAGTTTTCCCCATTAGTGGCTCCGGAGGCGGAAAGAATGGCACTGTCACCTTTGCAAAGGACCCCGAATGAATTTGCATTTAACAATTGAACATCGGGTACCGGCCGGGGTAGCGTGCTTTTGATAACAGATAATCCAAACCGTAAGTCACTTTCACAACCTAATCGATTCGTACCGGTTACATAATACGTACTGCTTTGTTCCGGATTTATAGCAAGAGTGGAAGTTTCTGAAAGCATTTCAGTACTTGTCTCCGATCCATACCATCGGTATGAACCATCGTCAGGGGCACCGGTAGCCTCGAGTACTACCTCTTCTCCAGGATCACAGAAAATCACATCCTCTCCCGTAATTGACAAGGGTATCTCAACTACTTCGATATGGGCAGCCTTTTTTTCTCCTTCACATCCGATTGAATTGAGAGCAGCTACATAATATGTGATGGAATTAAATAAATTTCCGGTTTCGAATTCTTTACCGAATTCATTTTCTATAGGCTCTGTATCGTTTTCTTCCCTGTACCAATGATAGTATCCCCCATCAGGGGCTCCACTGGCATTGATCAGGGCAGTTTGACCTTCACATATTTCAACATCCCCGGCGGTTACGGTGGGCGGATCCAATACGTCAATTTCAACTTTTTCCTTTTGACCCATACAACCGTCGGCATTGACAACAGCCACATAATAGTCGGTATTACTTTCGAGTGCAGGCACTTCGAATTCTCCGTTTTCAGATTCATGAATGGATTGCAGGGATGTGGGACTGTCAAACCAATGGTACGAACCACCTGCCGGAGCGCCATCGGCATAAATTTCAGTGGGTGAATTAGTACATACCTGTATTACACTTTCGATAACCGGATTAAATACGTCCTCTTCACTGATAAAAACAGTGGCCGGTGTTCGTTCAGGACTTTCACATCCATTTTCATTCAACAAGCTTACGTAATACGAAGTAGTGTGCTCAATTTCGGGAGTTACGAAAGTTTTTGAATTTTCACCTTCTATATGAATATCGGCGTCCGCTGATTCATACCAGAGATACGTATCGTTTTCTGTAGCGCCTTCGGCAGTAAGACTGAAAATACCAGGCGAACAACCCTGTACATCGGTAGTAGTGGCAGTTGCCGGGGAGGAAGTTACAGTAACCGTTACTTCGATTCTTTCCAGGCTTTCGCAATCGGCATCGTTTACGGAAGCCACAAAATAATTGGTGGATTCATTTAGTTTGGGTGTTTCAAAGATTCCTTCGGATTCAATTAATATCGGATCCTCATCATCAACTGATTCATACCAGTGGTACTTTCCGTTAGCGGGGGCCCCGGATGCAGTTAATACAGCGGACCGGCCACTGCATATTTCATCATCATGTGCTTCCGTAACCTCCGGCAATTGATTCAGCTCGATTTCAGCCTTGCTCTCAAGGCTCATGGCCGGACAACCGGGTTTCGATGAGTTGATCAGAATGGTATTTGTTCCATAATCCATCTGCTCATCCGGTACCGAAAGCACAAGATCACCCCCCGTACTTGTTTTAGCATCCGAAACCGCTTCACTTCCGATATAAGCCTGATACACATAGCCTTTTTTGGAGGATAATACGGTGATTTCTGCTTCCTGATTTTCGCAAACCCTTTCAGCAAAGGATAGATCCAGATCCAGGTCGATCTCCGAAGCGGCAAACCGGACCAAAAACCGGTTCCCGTTTTCCAGGTCGGTCAGTTCCTGGGCATCATCCGTTACCTCGAATTCATAATTAAGTTGCTCTTTGGTATCGACCACATCATTGGTTTTCAGATCGATAAGGTATATATTAAAATCGGTTTCAAAACTTTCAAATTCAGCAAATGATAAATTATATAGTCCGGGGTCTATATCCTGAAAATACAAGGGCACATCGATGTCATCACATTGAATTTCCGAGAAAGAATTAATGGCCAGATCCTCAGCATCGACCGATTTTGAATAAATATTGTATTTATCGTTCATCCGTTTCCTGGAATCATAATCCCGGTCAAAATCATCGGTTGCTTCGGATCTGAAATGAATGATGGTTTCATCATAATAGTCACCTTTTTCAAGCGTAATTCTCATGTAATCAATAGGTGCGGCTTCCCGGAAAAACGTAGTTTGATTGGAAGCTTTTACATTTTCGGTGGCAATCATGGATGGACTAGCTCCATCAGTTTGTATCCAGAAGGATTGACTGGAGGCAATATACCTTGTACCGCCATCGGTACCAAGATCGGTATTTCGGTTATATGTGGCAAATACACCCACATCTCCACTATTGTCCCGGGTATGAATCGTGGGAAGCACGTTGGTCAGTGTCCAGTCTGTGCTTTCCCAGTCTATCGTAGAGGGATATGGATTGCCCACCAGGTTCCAGCCGTCGTCATCCGGAGAACCCGTATCGGTATAAGTAACACCCAGGTCAACAGTCCCTCTATTCACGCCATTGGTAAATGATCCTCTCACATTGATGGTGATCTGTCCGTTTTCCTGCCGCATATAGGCTGAATATCCTGTCCCGGGATCAATAGGTGCGGTATTGTCTGTCGTAGGATAGGCTTCCCATCCATTACTCAAATCGCCCGTTACCGTTTCATCATAATAATATAAAGACGGTAGATTAGCCCCTCCAAGATCATCTGCTCCGGTAAAATTACCGGTAATAGGGAAACTGTTTTGCCAGTCAGCCACGGTAACCCCATCCAACGGTGAAGCGATATATCTCCAGAGATCCCCTTCGGATGACATATATCGCTGTACATTCAATTCCCCGCTGATGGTGGCATCGCCTGGGATGGCGGCGATCATGGCGTCCTCTGTCGGATTGTCGGAAGTTGATAGCAGGGTAAAAGTGGACGATCCGCCGGATCCGTCAGGATCAAACGTAGTATTGGCCCCGGGTGTGAAAATTCCCTCCAGGTCTGTATCTACTTCGATCTGTAAACCCGGTGTTGACTGGTTGGTCAGATCGATATTATTAAACGTGGTTTTTGATGTTCCCAGCACCTGTTGCGTAGCCCCGCCGTCGAAGACAACTTTGCCGTTCTGTTGAGTGAAAGTACCGTTATTGGTCCAGTCACCACCAATATTTATCTGGTAATCACTACCGCTGACATCGAGTGTAGTGCTGATGGTAAGATCATTATCCAGGTCCATGCCGGCCAGCAATGTTTTTGTTCCCGATCCGGCAATTATCAGATTATAGAAGTTATCGGCAGCCATATCAATATCCTGTGCAGCGCCTGAAAACGTTACCGTCCCCGTACCGGGATCAAAGTTACCGGAAGAAAAAGACCAGTTGCCGGCAACGTTTACATTGGAATTGGGGAAGGTTACGGTGCCGGTGATCAATACATCATTCAGGGTCATGGCGCCGCCTCCGGATATGGTGGTTCCGGTCCCGTTAAAGTTAATGGTAGACGATCCGCCTTCGATTGTTCCCTGTTTATCAATGTTACCCGTACCTGCGAACCGGACGGTACCGGTACCCAGGTTAAGCGTGGCGCCGGAATTAACCTTGATATCGTAAAAAATAGGAACTACCGATCCGCTGATCGTAGTATTTCCTGCGAAAACAACCGTGTTGGAATCAAAATCGCCGGAAGAATTGCTGACAAAATTGCCTTCCATATTTACGTCGTTACTTCCCGGATCGAAAGTTCCGTTGGAAAGTGTAAGTATTCCGTTTACCGTTATGGGGTTAGAGCCCAGAAAAACAGTACTTGAATTATTTATGGTCAGATCATTAAGATCGGTAGAATTCGTGGGTAATTCATTTCCAACGGTGATGTCACTGCTTCCACCATAATACACATTAAACGTAGTAGAAGCCGATACGGATTTACTGGTTGAACCTCCCGAACGCCTGATTACCGAGCCGCTGCCCATAGTAACACTACCCGACCCGCCGAATGCTCCGGAAAAGAGGTTGAGGGAATCGCTTACGGTTAAACTGGAGGCTGTGTTGATACCGGAAGCATTATTCAGGGTAAAAACACTTATAGTCGTGGCGCCGAATGAAAGGGCATCATTTGCATTGGTACCGGTAATTCGCAGTTTGGAGTTTCCATCGGGGATAATAGAACCACCGGTTCGGCTGTAGGAACCGTTGATTTCCAGGATTTGACCACTAAAGTCAAGGTCGCCGTCTGAATGGGTAAAAGTTCCTGTAATGGTTAACTGTGTGCCCAGGCTTGCGGAACCCGAGGATCTGTTAAGAGTTATGTCATTGATTTGCCTGCCTCCGGATGTAAAGTTCATCGTGCCCAGGGAGCCTGTTCCTCCTATGACTATATTGGAAGTAGAGCTTCCAGTTAATGTTCCCGATCCTGAGACGGTACCGTTTAATGTTAAGGTATTGGATCCAATAACAAGAGCTCCGGTTGTAAGCGTTAAAATTCTTCCGGAAGAAATAGTCAATCCGTTTTCCATGGAAACCCCGTTGCTGTTGTTGATCTCGATATCCAGTCCGGAATAGATAGCCGTTTCATCACCCATATTCTGAGCGCTGCCACCATTATAGATAATTTTTCCACCTGATGTAAAGGTGCGGGTTCCGGATACCTCGATATTGCCACCCCCTGTGGTTACCGATTCGATACCTGCCGGGGAGCCGGATTGTATAGTGCCTCCTGATTCGAGGGTGAAATCACCGCTGCCTGAAAAGGAGGATGTCCCCATGTTAACTTCGGATCCGTTCTTTATTGTGAAATTTACGTCGTTATATGAACCACCGCCGGTATAGGTTTGGAGTGTGGTGCCGTTGAAATTGACACCTGATGTGGAATTGCCCCTTAAAGATCCTGCGGATTGGGCAAAATCCACTTTTACATTTAGGATTCCGGTGCCGGTAGTAGCCAGAAAACACCCCCCTGTGGACGAATTGTTATAATCGCCATCTACATTTGTAGTCACGCTTACCGAGGTGGTTATGGAAATCCTTGATGAACCGGAGATTATCAAGTCACCCTTTACTGTTACAGTGGTGCCGTCCGTTCCTGAAAAATAGGCTACCCTTCCTCCTGTATCACTGATTGTAAAATCTCCGTCTATTATGGTTGTATTGGAGGACATTCCCATGTTGACGGTTCCACCTTGGTTAACACAATTCCATGTAAGGTTGCCGAAATTCTGATCAATATTACCGGGAGCCGTATCGGTTACTCCGGTGATATTGCAGGTTGATGTGGCATTCCATGAGGCAACAGGGATACTCGATCCGTTCTGGGCATGTTCATATTCACTCCCGGCATTAAACGTGATCGAGGAAAGACCGCTGTCAAAAGTAATCGTACCTGCATTGCTGAATTGTCCGTCAACTACCAAAAAGCTTCCGTCAAAGAACGCATCATCCGATAATACCAATGTGCCACCACTGTTATTGTCTAGGTCGGTGCCGGCCCCATCGGCTACGGTTAATGTATTGAAAACATCTACGGTAATCGTACCCCCGCTTTCAATAACGGTTTCGTCAATTGATATATCGGTATCGACTGTGACATTATGAGTATCCCGGATTGTGATTACACCGCTTGTATCCTGGGGATATGCTCCTGACGGGGCTGCAACCCAGCTTGTTCCGTCGTGGCGTTCCCATGTGGTATTATCAGTCCAGTTTCCGGTTGCAACCGATCGATAATCACCGGCGCTTTGGCTGAAGGAAGAATAATGAAGAAAAATGATTATGGATGCCAGTAAAATTCGCTTCATAGCAGTTCATTAAATAACACCTGCAATTTAAGGAATACTTTTTTTAAAATAAATCTTTTCTTAATTCTATTTGTCATTAAGAAAATGCAATGTCACTATTTCATTTATTACTTCTCAATTGCATTTGTAACCCTTTGAATAGCTTTTAATAGTCTGTAAATGACATTGTCTGTAAACCGGGAGGTTTATTCATAAAGGAAATACCGCTTATTACTATAAACCGTCCTTCGATACTGCCTTCCTTCGTCAGGCAACTCAGGATCTTTCACCTTTCACCTTTCACCCTACACCCTACACCCTACACCCTACACCCTACACCTTACACCCTGCATTCTACACCCTGCAACCTAACCTTCAACAACCGGTCCGTCTCCGGTCCCCGGTCCCCGGTCCTCACCTTACACCCTACACCCTCACCCTACAACCTAACCTTCAACAACTGGTCCCCGGTCCCCGGTCCACCCTAAACTTACACCCTAAACCTTACTTACACCCTAAACCCTAAACCCTCCATCCCCCATCCTCCATCTTCCATCTTCCATCTTCCATCCTCCATCCTCCATCTTCCATCCTCCATCTTCCATCCTCCATCCTCCATCTTCCATCCTCCATCCTCCATCTTCCACCCTCCATCCTCCATCCTCCATCCTCCATCTTCCATCCTCCATCCTCCATCTTCCACCCTCCATCCTCCATCCTACAAACTCATATACTTCAGCTTCTTTACCTTCTCCTTCATCACACCTTTCACATCGTACAACAAGGCCTTGTTATCCGATAATTTCATGAAATCCTCTTCTTCCATCTCCAGGTATTCTTCATGGCCCACGGCCAGTATCATGGCCTGATATACGGGAGCCAGGTCTTTTTTCAGTTCGAAACCGTATTCCTCCTTTACTTCCGCCGGATCCGCCAACGGGTCCACCACGTCCACATTCACCAGATAAGACTGCAATTCATCCACGATATCCTTTACCCGGGAATTGCGCACATCGCTGACGTTTTCCTTGAACGTAACCCCCATGATCAGCACCCGGGCCTTCCGCAAAACCAGGTCGCGGGTGATCAGGAACTGCACCACCTCCCGGGCTATCCGCTTTCCCATATTATCGTTAATGTCCCTTCCCGAAAGGATCACCTTGGGATAATAACCCAGCTCATCGGACTTCCAGGCCAGGTAATAGGGATCCACGCCGATACAGTGACCGCCCACCAGTCCGGGGGTGAAGGGGAGGAAATTCCATTTGGTGCCCGCCGCTTCCAGCACTTCGTACGTGTTAATTTTCATCAGGTGGAAAATGACCGACAGTTCGTTCATCAGGGCAATGTTGATATCCCGCTGGGTGTTTTCGATGATCTTGGCCGCTTCGGCCACTTTAATTGAAGAGGCCTTGTGAATACCGGCTTCCACTACGGCCCCGTATACAGCGGCGATCACCTCGAGCGATTCCTCGTCGCAGCCGGAGACCACCTTGGTGATCCGGGTGAAGGTATGCACCTTGTCGCCCGGGTTGATCCGTTCGGGGGAATAACCGACTTTAAAGTCTTTGACAAACTTAAGCCCGCTTTTTTCTTCAAGCACAGGCACACAGTCCTCCTCGGTACACCCCGGATAGACGGTCGATTCGAACACCACGTAATCGCCCTTTTTCAGCACCGTGCCTACCATTTCACAGGCCTTGATCAAAGCACTGATGTCGGGTTTGTTATGGCTGTCGATGGGGGTGGGGACGGCCACGATAAAGAAACTGACCTCTTTAAGGTCCTCCACATTGGCAGTAAAGGTGATGTCGCAACCCTCGAAATCCTTTGATTCCAGCTCCCGGCTGGGGTCGATGTGCTGCTTCATCATTTCCACACGCTCAGGCTTGATGTCAAAGCCTATGATCCGGAATTTCCGGGCCATATCCAGCGCCAGGGGAAGGCCCACATAGCCCAGCCCGATCACCCCGACCGTTTTGTTTTTGTTGATGAGTTCTTCAAAAAGCATAATTCAAAAAATTTGACCAAAGATAGGCCATAATCATAAATCTGTAAAAAATCCCGGAGAATAATCCATTATATATTGCCTGGCTCGCTGGAAAGCAAGCCAGGCAATATCTTTTCTACAATTCCTTTATCTTGAATGAAAGACTCACCTTGGTGCGGAAAGCCACGACCTTGTCGTTTTCTATTTTCAGGTCCTGGGAGACCACTTCGGCAATGCGGAGGTCCTTGACGGACTGGCCGGCTTTTTGCACCGCCCTTTTGGCGGCCTCTTCCCAGGAGGTTTCCGATGTACCGACTACTTCGATTACTTTGTATACGCTGTCATTTGCCATGATTAGTAAAATTTTTGATTGAACGGATAAGTTAGGAAAATTTTTGTTGAAAATGAAAAGGCAGGAAGATCAGCGGTTCATTCGTTCACCCTTACACCCTACACCTTACACCTACACCTCACGCCCGGTCCCCGGTCTCCGGTCTTCGGTCCCCGGTCTTCGGTCCCCGGTCTTCGGTCTTCGGTCCCCGGTCTTCGGTCCCCGGTCCCCGGTCCCCAGTCTTCGGTCCCCGGTCTTCGGTCCCCGGTCTCCGGTCTTCGGTCCCCGGTCCCCGGTCTTCGGTCTTCGGTCTTCGGTCCCCAGTCCTCTCACCTTTCACCTTTCACCATCCTCCATCCTCAATCCTCACTCCTCACTCCTCCATCCTCAATCCTCCTTCTCCAGCTCCTGCTGCCACTTCCAGGCGCTGCGCATCATCTCTTCAATGCCTCTCTCCGGCTTCCAGTCGAGCTTTTCTTCGGTATAGCGGTTATCGCTGTACACGGCCACCACATCGCCCGGCCGGCGGGGCCCGAATTCATAGTTCAGTTCCACACCGGTGGCCTTTTCGAAAGCTTTCACGGCTTCCAGTACGGAAACTCCATTCCCGGTACCGAGGTTGAATACCCCGTAGTTTTTTTCATTCTTTCCTTCCATGAGATATTCCAGTGCACGGATATGGGCATCGGCCACATCCGACACATGGATATAATCCCGGATGTTGGTACCGTCGCGGGTATCGTAATCGTTGCCGAAGATGGTGAGCTTCGGGCGGATACCGGCGGCCACCTGCGTGATCACCGGCACCAGGTTATTGGGGTCGTTGCCCGGGTCCTCTCCGTTCAGGCCGGTCTCATCGGCGCCGACGGGATTAAAATACCGCAATGACACGCCCATCAGGCCGCGGTGTTTTTTATAAAAATGTTCGATGATCCCTTCGCCGATCTGTTTGGTGTGTGCATAAGGCGATTCGGCCTTGCCCATGGGCGTGTTTTCATCTACGGGGAGTTTCTCCACATTGCCATAAACACTGCAGGACGAAGAAAAGATAAAACTGGGAATGCGGTATTGTTCCACGGCAAAAAGGAGGTTCAGCAGTCCGTTGATGTTGTTATCATAATAAAGGAGCGGTTTGTCGACCGATTCGGGTACGGTTTTCAGGGCGGCGAAATGAACGATACCGCGTATATCCGGGTGGTCGTCAAAAAATTTCAGCACACTGCGCCGGTCCCGCAGGTCCACCTCGTAGTTTATCACCTTTTTACCGGTGATCTTTTCGATCCGTTGAATGGTTTTTGGTGAAGAATTGATATAATTATCGATGGAAACGATCTCCCATCCGGTGTTCCTGATCTGTTCGATCATATAATGGGATCCGATATAGCCCGTTCCGCCGGTGACAAGTATTTTCATGGTCAGTGTAAAAAATTATTATCCTTACAATGTTACATCTTAAACCAAAGAAAATTGAACGATTCCTGTAAAAGTTCAGTGGTTTAGGGTTTAGGGTTTATACCCTTCACCACAAACACCCGGTCTCCGGTCCCTAACACCTTATATCCTACACCCTACACCTTACACCTTACACCCGGTCTCCGGTCTTCGGTCCCCGGTCCTACCTTTCACCTTTCACCCTCCACCCTCCATCCTCCACCCTCCATCCTCCATCTTCCATCTTCCATCCTCCACCCTTCACCCGGTTCTCCATACCCCGTCCCCGGTCCCTCACACCCTACACCCTACACCCTACACCTTACACCATACACCCGGTCCCCGGTCTTCGGTCCCCGGTCCTACCTTTCACCTTTCACCTTCAATCCTCCATCCTCCATCCTCCACCCTCCATCTTCCATCTTCCATCCTCCACCCTCAACCCTCAACCCCCCATCCTCCTCCCCACCAAAAACCACACAAACAGCACCATGGCCAATAGCGGCGACTGGACCAGGTTCTTGAGCGGCTGACCGGCCAGGTAGCCGAACTCAAAGGCCCCGGCGAGGAGGCTTCCACCCACAAGCAGCATGGAAAAAACGATTACTCCAAGGTAGATCCAGACCGTATACAAGGTGTATTTCCGGTTCCCGAAATAAACATGAATGAGGGTCGCGCCCAGCAGCAGGTAGATCGCCGAATACACCAGGGCGGAGATCCACTTCGGGCTCCGTTCGACGAAAGTGATGTGCTTGTCCCGGTCCTGGAAATCCCCGTAGATCCGGCCGGCCTCGTAGCGTTCCATGATCAGCGGGCGTTCCCAATCAAGCAGGTTGATCAGGTACCGGTCACGAAAAAAACCCAGGAAGGTGATCAGGAGAAAAAGAACAATCACTATGGGAACACGTCCTTGTTTCATGATTCCGGGGAAAATTTAACCCGGACATCACGAAAAACCCCCGGGAAGGTGTTCAGGAGTAAGAGAAAGCCCAATATGAGATTCCGCCAATTATTCATGATCAGGCTGTTTTTCAGGTTGACCCATCCCGAATTTTCTCACCCAGATCATCCAGAGCAGGAAGATCACCCCATAGACAATGATCACGAAGGTGTATTTATGGTTGAAATGAAGGTATTGCGGGGCATGGATCTGGGTAAGGATCAGGCTGACCACCCGGACCTGGTTAAAGATATAGATCACGACAAATCCCATGGGCACATACCAGAGCTTGTCCTTCCACGGGCCGGGAAAGGCGAGAAGGAAGATCAGAAAGATCACGTAAAGCTCGAGGCCGTCGCAGATATAGGCTATGCGCAGAAGGCCTTCTCCCTGACTGTTCACGATACGGTTCCCGTCTTCCAGCCGGACCTGGTCCACCTCGTATCCCATCAGGTTCAATACCTGCACGCTGTTAATCGACACCAGGTTGGTGAGCCAGGGATCTATAATGCCCCTGGGTTTCAGCACTCCCTCGTGCAATAATACCCATCCGATATACAAGACAAGCCCGATCAACAGAAACCTGACCGGTTTTAAAATACGCTTCAGATCCAAAACTTCCGAATAATTTTCAAACGCTTAAATATAGCTATTAATTTAAATTAATTCCTCATTCTCCCCGCCCAGAATGATCCGCACAGACCGGACATGACCCCCTTTAAAAAACATTAAATTTGTGAACAAATACAGCAAAATCATCCGCTGGGATGATTTTATAAAAAAATAATCGTTATTTTGTAGGAAGGCTATTAATTATGAATATTGAAGCGAGAAAATACCAGCCCATTCAGCGGATAATGAAGTTGAGTGAGGCCGGGCTTAACAGGATGGAAGCTTTTTTGGAAGAAAAAGACCTTGACCCTCAAATAAAAAAGGAATTAACAGCACGGGCATTACAATCTGAAAAGGACATAAAAGATGGAAATGTCTATACACTTGAGGAAGCAGAAACCCGGCTCAACAAGCTATGTTTACATAATGGGATCTTACATAACAAAGGCACTTTCCGGCAGTGACCCAATAAATATCGGCACGGTATTATATGTCCTTATACTATCCGGCCCGTAAGGCAGGGCGATCTCCACAAAATTCCCCTACTTTTTTGCACCTATCACTATTCCATTTATATTTGTCGAACCATTAGATGTCGAAAGATTTTTGCGTTGAAGAAAATACGATCAATAAGCCCCTCCAACACCCGGTCCCCGGTCCCCGGTCCCCGGTCCAACTCCATCAACCGGTCCTCCGTCCCCGGTCCCCGGTCCCTCACACCCTACACCCTACACCCTGAACCTTACACCCGGTCCCCGGTCCCCGGTCCCCGGTCCAACTCCATCAACCGGTCCTCCGT
>CAZIXF010000052.1:0-9297 GCA_964543195.1 uncultured Roseivirgaceae bacterium | reverse complement strand
CCTACACCCTACACCCTGAACCTTACACCCGGTCCCCGGTCCCCGGTCCCCGGTCAATTAAACACGTACCGCTTACCGCCTACCGCCTACCGCCTTCATCACCAGCCAGGATCCTTCTTCAGCCAACGATCCTACTCCTCATCACCATCCTCCTCCTCACCGCCTCCTGCGTCTCCAACAAAAAGATCGTCTACCTCCAGGACCCGGAAGCCAAAGAAAAAGAATACCCCCGCGACAGCATCATCAAAGCCTATGACGACGCCTACCGGAAATACCGGCTCAAAGGAGATGACATCGTCTCCATCCGCATCGGCAGCCTCACGCCCTCCGAATACAACTTCGTGAAACAATATGAACAGGAACTGGGACTGATCCGCAAACTCGACCAGTACAACCAGGGAAGAGCCGGCGACGGCATCAATCAACGCTTCAATCAGGGAATCGTGGGCGGAAGAGGCGATGAGGGGGGAGGCGTGTCCAGCATCTTCCTCGACCGGATGAACACCGGCTTCATCCTCGATGAATTCGGACAGCTCGAAATGCCTCAGTTGGGTTTCGTGGAACTGGAAGGGCTCACCCTCGATGAAGCGGAAAACAAGATCGAACAGCTCTTCATCGACGGCAAACTCTTCGAAACGCCCATCGTGCGCATCCAGCTCCTCAGCTTTCATTTTACCATCCTTGGGGAAGTGGAAAACGAAGGCCGCTATACCACCTTCGATCCCAGAACCGAAATTTTCGACGCCTTCATCATGGCCGGCAACCTCACCGAATTTGCCGACCGCGCCAACATCAAGATCATCCGCAAGATCCGGGGCGAGTCGCATGTGATCTACGTGAATACGCTCGATCAAAGGTTTCTGGCGGCCGAAAACCTCTACCTCTACCCGGACGACATGATCATCGTGCCGCCCCTGAAAGCCAGATTCTGGAGGCAATATGTAATACCCGAAGCCCGTACGGCGTTGGGTATTGTAAGTACAGCCATATCATTATTTTTGTTGATAGACCGTTTTGGAAATTGATCGATGGAACAGCGCATACCCTGGGAAAATACGGACAGCTTCTCGGATTTAAAAAAATTCCTGGGCCGCATCCTGCGCCGCTGGCACTGGGTGGTGATCGCCCTTTTCTGGGCGCTGCTGATCGCCTTCCTGGTCAACCGGTACGAAACCCCGGTATACCAGGTCAATGCAGCCATCATTACCAAAAAGTTCGAGGAAGGTACCGGCGCCATGATCCCCGGCTTTGTCAGCGAAGGCATGTTCCGCAATCGCATCGAGGTGTTCCAGGAAATACCCCTGCTCAAATCCCAGCATAAGATCCGCGAAACCATCGACCGGCTCGATTTCGATGTATCTTATTTCGTGGAAGGGAATGTTAAGACCACCGAGGTGTACCCGAACAGCTTTTTCAGGATCCGGATCGACTCCCTGTCGACCAATATCCCCTACAATACCCCCATCTATGTGGATCCCGGGGATCAGGATACCTACACCCTCTCCTCCACCAATCCGCAGTGGAATAATTATTTCGCAGGCAGCCAATGCAAATTCGACCGTTTATGTGCTTTCAACGGGCTGCGATTCACCATCGAACGCCAGCCCGGCCAGTCGGCCAACCCGGAATACCAATATTATTTTATCATCAATCACCCGGAACGGCTCACCTCCGAATACCGGGGAAAACTGCAAATATCCTGGCGGCAGCAGGGTTCGGCCATCCTGAACCTGAACATGAGGAGCTCGATCCCTGAAAAGGAAATGGAGTTCATGCGCTCCTATATCGAAGTGGTGATCGAGGAAGGACTGGAAGAAAAGAACCAGCAGGCCACCAATACGATAAAGTTCATCGACCAGCAACTGGCCGAGATCGGCGACACCCTGGTCACCTTCATGGTGCAGATCGACAGCATGAAGCTCGAGAACCGGGAGCTGATCAACGGTTCGGAATTTGTATTCGAAAAGCTCTATGAGCTCGACCGGGAAAAGACGGATCATATCCTGGCCAACCGGTATTATAATTACCTCGAACGGTATATAGAGCAGAAAAGATACGATGAGGTGTTCGCCCCCAACCTGATAGGCCTCGATGCACCGCTCCTCGATCAGTTCGTCAATGAGTTCATCAATATCAAGATGGAGGAAAAGCTGGATAAAAACCCGCAGAACGAGGAAAATCCGCTGGTGATACGCGAAAATCAAAAGTCGGAAAGACTGGTTAATAACATATACGAAAGCATTGAAAACCAGCGGGCAGCCAACCGGGATGTGATCTCCGAAATCAACAGCAAGATCAATTTTTATTTCAACTCGCTTAAGGACCTGCAGGTGGAATCCCGGGAGATGACCCGCCTGGAAAAACTTTTCCAGTATAACGAAAACCTCTACACCCTGCTCCTCCAGAAACGCACCGAAGCCCGTATCGCAAAAGCCTCCACCACCTCCGATTACCAGGTTGTCGATTTACCGGCCTATAACCCGAAGCCCATCTACCCCGATAAAAACAAGATCTACCTGATCGCACTCCTGATCGGGCTTGGCCTGCCTATCGGCCTCATCTACATCTCCGACCTGCTCAACGATAAGATCATCACCAAGGACGACCTCCAGAAAGTTACCACCATCCCCGTGCTGGGCCATATCGGGCACAGCCCCTTCAAGACCAACCTGGTGATCAGGGAAAGCCCCAAATCGATCATCGCCGAGGCATTCAGAACAATTAGGGCCAACCTGCAGTATTTCGTGGGCCTCGAGGAAGGCCAGAAAAATGTGTTTATGGTCACCAGCTCGATCAGCGACGAGGGGAAGACCTTCTGTTCGATCAACCTCGGTCATATCTTTGCCCTTTCGGGAAAAAAGACCCTTCTCCTGGGGGCGGACATGCGGAAACCCTCATTACCGGGTTACCTGGGCACCCGCGACCTGCCGGGACTGAGCAATTACCTTGGAGGATTCAATACCCTCGAGGAGATCATCGTTTCCAGGAAAGGGGAGGATATGGATATCATCCTGGGGGGCGACATACCGCCCAACCCCTCCGAGCTGCTGGCCGGCGAAAAGATGATTAAGCTGATGGATGAGCTGAAAAAACGGTACGAATATATTATCATAGATACACCGCCCATCGGGCTGGTCTCCGATGCGCTTGAATTGCTGAAGCTGACCGACTTCAACCTGCTGGTGGTCCGCCAGGGCAGGACCGTCAAATCGGCCCTCGGCACGGTCGACGACCTGTACCGCGATGGCAAGATCCGGAACATGGGGATTTTGTTCAACGATGTGGACTACCGGAAGCTGGACTACAGTTACGGTTACCGGTACGGGTACAGCTACCGGTACGGGTATTATTACCGTTACGGCTACGGTTACGGAACCGGTTATTTCGACGACGAAAAGAAACGCCGCCGCTGGTTCAACTTCGGCCGCAAACGCACGTAATCAATGAACCAATGAACCAATGAACGAATGAACGAATGAACGAATGAACGTAATGGAAGATGGAAGATGGAAGATGGAGGATGGAGGAGGGTGAGAGGTGAAAGGACCGAAGACCGGTTGTTTGGGGTAGAGGGTATAAGATATTAGCTCGCAGTTTGTAGCTCGTAGCCCTAACAGCTAACACCTAACAGCTAACACCTAACAGCTAACACCTAACACCTAACACCTAACAGCTAACACCTAACACCTAACACCTAACACCTAACACCTAACCGCTAACAGCTACACCCTAAACCCTACACCCTAAACCCTAAACCAATGAACGCCTGAACGATTGAACGAATGAACGAATGAACGCCTGAACGATTGAACGATTTGAACCAATGAACCAATGAACGAAAAAAAAGACTGGGACCTCACCATCCGTCCCCAATCCACGCTGCTGGACATCAATTTCAAAGACCTCTGGCGGTACCGCGACCTGCTCACCATGTTCGTGAAGCGCGATGTGATCACCGTGTACAAGCAGACCATCCTGGGCCCCATCTGGTTCATCGTGCAGCCCATCCTCACCACCGCCATCTATATCCTGGTATTCGGCCGCATTGCCAACATCTCCTCCGACGGCCTCCCACGTATTCTCTTTTATCTTTCCGGCATCGTGATCTGGAATTATTTTGCGGAAAGCTTCAACCAGACCTCCCAGACCTTCAAGCAGAACGCCAACATCTTCGGCAAGGTCTATTTCCCGAGGCTCATCATGCCCCTGTCGAAGGTCACTGCCGGGCTGATCAAGTTCGGCATCCAGTTCGGGTTTTTCCTGGCGGTTTATTTTGTGTTTATCTTCTCCGGCAACCCCGCCATCGATCCCAACTGGTATATCCTGATGACGCCTTACCTGGTCTTGCTGATGGCCGGGCTGGGGCTGGGTTTCGGGATCATCTTCACCTCCCTCACCACTAAATACCGCGACCTGACCTTCCTGATCCAGTTCGGCGTGCAGTTGCTCATGTATGCTTCACCGGTGATCTACCCGGTATCCACCATTCCCGAAAAATACAAGGCGCTGATCCTGGCCAACCCCATTACGCCCATCCTGGAAGGCTTCAAGTTCGCTTATCTTGGCGCAGGCACATTCAACTGGTGGCACCTGGCCTACAGCACCGTGTTCACCCTGGTGGTTCTTTTCCTCGGCGTGATCATCTTCAACCGCACCGAAAAAACCTTCATGGACACCGTCTGACCCTCATGCCGAGTGTCATCTTAAACTCCACACCCCGCACCCGCTCCCCGGTCCCTAACACCTTACACCCTACACCCTATACCTTAAACCCGGTCCCCGGTCCTCCATCCTCCACCCTCCACCCTCCACCCTCCACCCTCCACCCTCCACCCTCCATCCTCCATCTTCCCAAAAATAAATCCCCAAAACCCTTGTATCTCTACCCAAACCTTATAATATTTGAGTAGTTTTTCTACTCAATCTTGCAGCCATAAATGTGACTGACGTGGCGAAGCTATATGGAGTTCAACCAAATAGGACATGAAATTTAACACTGTATTCTTTGATCAATTCACCAATGCCAAAAATTTTTGAATACCTCGGCATATTGATATTTTTTTATAGTAATGAACATGAACCATTACATGTTCATGCCAAATATGGCGAATATGAAAGCAAGGCAGAATTTGTTATTATTAATGGAGTAATAAAAGAAATTAAGATCTCGAATGTAAAAGGAAGATATCCGTTGTCAGGAAATAAATTAAGAGATTTCAAAGATTTTCTTGAGGTGTATGCAGATCAAATAATACAAAAGTGGATAGATTATTTCGTATATCATAAAAATGTGAGTTTTGACCGTATTACCAGGAAGTTAAAATGAAAATTGTAGAAGAATATCAGGAAAAATATGTTACAAAAGTAATAAACATAACAAAAGCGGATTATCTGGGTGATTATACAATTAAATTGAGGTTTAATGATAATACTGATCATGAGGTCAACTTTAAATCATTTCTTATTAATTCGAATCATCCGGCAATAAGAAAGTATCTTGATGAAACAAAATTTAAACATTTCAAATTAATTGATGGCAACTTAAATTGGAATGATTATGATATGATTTTTCCGGTAGGAGATTTATATGAAGGTAAAATATGAAAAATCCTCTCAACCCAAAACCCCCTGACACCAATGAACGATTGAACCAATGAACCAATGATCAGCGCCCTCATCACTTCCAAAACCCGCGTCAAGCTCCTCCTCAAGTTTTTCCTCAATCCCGACAACGCGGCATACCTGCGGGGGCTCGAGAACGAATTCGGCGAGTCGAGCAATGCCATCCGGCTGGAGCTGAACCGGCTGGAGAAGGCCAACATGCTGGAATCCAAGCTCGACGGCAACCGGAAGTTGTACCAGGTAAACCGGCATCATCCCCTGTATGACGAGATCAACAGCATAGTGAGAAAGTATTTCGGCCTCGATGTGGTCGTGGAGAAGATCGCCAACCGGCTGGGCAACCTGAAGGCCGTGTATCTAACCGGTGAGATCGCCAGGGGCAGCGATTTTTCCATCATCGACCTGATCTTCGTGGGCGATATCGACCAGCAATACCTGGTGGGGCTGATCGCAAAGACCGAATCCCTGATCAAGCGCAAGATCCGTTACCTGATCTATACCGTTGAAGAGTTCAAAAGAGAAGTCGAGATCTCCAACGGCGCCACCCTCTGGGTCCTGATCTACGGAGAAGTAAAAATTGAATGAACCATTGAACGGCTGAACGAAATGGAAGAAGGAAGATGGAGGATGGAAGATTGAGGATGGAAGATTGAGGATGGTGAAAGGTGAAAGGACCGGGGACCGGGGACCGAAGACCGGGGACCGGGTGTATGGTGTAAGGTTTAAGTTATTAGCTCGTAGCCCTAACACCTAACACCTAACACCTAACACCTAACAGCTAACACCTAACAGCTAACAGCTAACAGCTAAACCCTACACCCTAAACCAATAAACCACTGAACGAATATGCCACTGATTGGGGGGGAATTTGAAATGAGAATAACTTTCGGTATTTTAAAGACGTTTGAAAATATCAATCAACAACTCTGAAAATGGACATCAACAGTAAGATCGAGATAAATCCGGAAATTATGATGGGAAAACCTGTGATCAGGGGCACCAGGATCACGGTTGAATTAATATTGGAAAAATTAGCAGCGGGAGAAAGTCCGAAAGACATTCTGAAAGCTCATCCCCGTCTTACCGAAGAATCTATTCATGCCGCATTATCCTACGCAGCACAAACGTTAAAAGGAGATACAATTTATCCGGTCAATGTATGAATTTGTTGGCTGATGAAGGTATTGACGCTCCTATTGTAAATATATTAAGAAAAGATGGCCATAATGTCTCGTACGTTGCTGAATCTGATTCAGGAATTACCGACGAAGAAATTATAAATAAGGCTTATAAGGAAAAACGATTATTGATTACACAGGATAAAGATTTCGGCGGATTGGTATACCGGCAGAAGAAACCACATCATGGTATTATGTTAATCAGATTGCAGGGCTTTAAACCTAAAAAGAAGGCAGAATTAATAAGCGATGCCATAAGGAATCACGAAAAAAAATTATTTAAGCGCTTTTCGGTAATCCAAAAAGATTCTATCAGAATTAGGGGTAATAAGGATGAACCCCCGAATCGCTGAACCCCTGAACGAAAAGGAGGATGGAAGATTGAGGATGGTGAAAGGTGAAAGGTGAAAGGTGAAAGGTAGGACTGGGGACCGGAGACCGGGGACCGGGTGTATGGTGTAAGGTTTAAGTTATTAGCCCTAACACCTAACACCTAACACCTAACACCTAACACCTGACACCTAACACCTAACACCTAACACCTAACAGCTAACAGCTAACAGCTAAACCCTGAACCAATGAACCAATGAACCCATCGACCCATACACCCATCGACCCATACACCCATACACCCATCGACCCATTGACCCATACACCCGAATGAACCCTTGGCTCGTCCTCTACACCAAACCCCGCAACGAAAAAAAAGCCGCCGCCCGCTTGCAGGAAGCCGGTTACGAGACCTATTGCCCGGTGATCAAGACCCTGAAGCAGTGGAGCGACCGCAAAAAAAAAGTATCCGTGCCCATGTTCCCCAGTTACATATTTATCCATATTGACGAAGCCTCGCGTCACGGTCCGCTCAACGACCCGGGCGTGCTCAACTACGTGTACTGGCAGGGAAAGCCGGCCGTCCTGCGGGAAAGGGAACTGGAGGCCATACGGGAAATAGAGGAAAAAGGTTCCGAGGTTAAGGTGCAGAGTGATGGATTCGAAAAAGGCCAGTTTATCGAGATCCCCGATGGTCCTTTCAGGGGCATGACCGGCACCGTCGATAAAGTGGACAACCGGAAGGTGCTTGTGTATATCGAACAACTGGGATGCATTGTTCAGTTTTATTATCAAAAAGAAAACAGCTCGTAGCTCTTAGCTTTTAGCGCTAACCGCTAACCGCTAACACCTAACCGCTAACACCTAACACCTAACCGCTAACCCCCAACACCTAAAATGACCGGCCGGAAAAACATTTACACGAACGGCACCATGCTCAGCATAGGGTTATTAGATTCAAACGATCAAAATTGTAATTAAAACCAAGTCTATTGATCCTCGTATATCTTGATAATTGTGCCTTCAACAGGCCGTTTGATTCTCAGCAACAGCTCTCGGTTTCATTGGAAACTCAGGCGAATTATTTGTTCAGGAAAAAATTGTGCAAAGAAAACTGTCAATAATATGGTCATATATGCTTGATTATGAGAATGCATTGAATCCGTTTCCTGAAAGAAAAAATGCAATATCATTATGGAAGAAATATGCCGCTAAAGATATTTCCGGGACCGAAGAGTTGATTCAGATGGCCAGGGATTTATCATCGAAAGGATTGAAAAACAGGGATGCGATTCATGTGGCTTGTGCAATAATAGGCGAATGCGAATATTTTATCTCAACTGATAAAGGTATTTTAAACAAGAAATCTGAGGTGTCATCGATAAATATTTTAAATCCGATCGATATGTTAAAAATAATTGAACCAATGTAATGGGAACAGATAATGAAATTAAAATTAAAGGCTTCATGGCGCTTATTGAAAAATTAGGTGAAGTAGAAGCTGAAAAATTCATAAGCCTTATTAGAAAGGAACCTTTTGATTATACGGAATGGCGAAAGGATTTATTTCAGGATATGGATGTCGGACAATTGTCCGAAGCAGCAATGAAATACAGAGTTAAATATGCCAATAAAAAGAAGCCTACTCGGTGAGCTATGAGCTAAATTTCGAATCGCGTCCCGATTTTTATCGGGAAGATATCCTCAAATACTTGAATCGGGCCTTTCGGCGGAATTGGTCAGCCTATATTTCGAAAAAACTGTTAAATTAGTATCATGGCTGAAAGAAAAGTTATAGATCATTTATTAGGATATATAGAGTACCTGAAGCAACATGATATACATGTGGAAGATGCATTTCTATTTGGCAGTTACGTTGAAAATAACATAAGAGAAGAAAGCGATAAAGATGTTATTCTGGTTTCTTCTGATTTTGACAAGAAAAATGATGCACTGGCAGGCAGAGTTTGGCGGCTGACAAAGGTTTATGATGAGAAAATAGAACCGGTGATGATCGGATCCAGGAAATTTCAGGAAGATGATGTGTCTCCCTTATTAATAAATATCAGAAGGGAAGCGGTTCCTATAAAGTAATTGTGTATTTTAATATTCCTGAACCTGCTACATTTGACTGGACAGTAAGTTAAGCCAAAATTATTAACTTTAA
>CAZIXF010000051.1:0-40277 GCA_964543195.1 uncultured Roseivirgaceae bacterium | reverse complement strand
AAATAGTAAAAACGGTTTATTTTGAGAATGGTTTATGAATAATCGGGGATAAAAAGTCTTTCTGCCTCCAGACTCCCAGACTCAATTCAATTCATTAAAGGCATTAGGCGCCAACCATTACAAAAGCACCCCAGAAATAAGGGTCTTTATACTGGTCTTTCAAAGCCAGCTGGGCTTTTTTGAAGGCATCCTGTTTGTTGCCTGTATTCATCCAGTTCTGGTAGAAGGCAGTCATCAACTGCTGGGTAGCTTCATCATTGACTTTCCATAAACTCATGATCACTGCCCTGGAACCTGCCACCAGAAAAGCTCTTTGCAGTCCATATACCCCTTCCCCGGATTTTATATTGCCACGTCCGGTTTCACAGGCACTGAGAACAACAATTTCAGCATCATCCAAATGAAGATTCATGGCTTCATAAGCTGTAAGCACTCCATTATCCACATTATTCAATTCAGCGAAATTGAAATCATCAATTGCATAGGCCGAACCGGAAAGCAACAACCCGCTTCTCAACAAGGGATTGTCCCTGGCCTTTTCCGACCGGACGCCAAACACTTTTTCCGACGAAAGGGTCTCAATATCCTCAAGAAAAAATCCATGTGTGGCTATATGGACCATTTTCGGATTATCCATTGATTTTATCTTATTTTCAACCACTTCATTCTGCAGATAAATCTCATGTGAGATCTGCTTTGTTTCCAGTATTTTTCCGATCTTTAACGCCTCTTCCTTTGTACCGGGAAGAGGTTCAAGTTTATTATCGTCTCCATATTCTGGAAATCCAAAAATGTATGCCTTACCCGTTTGCGCAAGCAAATCCTGCTGTTCTCCAAATTCTTTAATGCCAATCACTTCCTTTGCGTTACCAACCAGTACGATATTAATCTGATCGATCACATAGCTGCCATTGGAACTCTGCAAAGTGTTGATATTGATCTGATTGTACACCCCGTCAAGAGAAAGGTAAATTTTATTAATTCCCGCTAATTTATTTTGGATATCAGACCAGTATTGATCGTAACTGTATTCATCCTCAACACGTTGCATGATCGCATTATGATAATATTTAAGGTACCTGCCATCCAGCTCATTCCCGTTTTCAAGGATTACTGCCTCCGGATTGTCTTTATTTTCATTTTTGACAATCAATGCCATATAACGGGCCTGATCCGTAAATTTTTTGTTAAAATCATGAAAATGGATTAACTCAATCACGGCTTCATCCCCGTTTATCTGTTCCAGAATATCCTGAAATTTATATTCCGTTAAACTATAACCCGAAGAAAAAATTTCGGACCGCTCGGAAAGGGATCTCTCCAGTTCATTGGTCACCTCTTCGAGAGAGTCAATATTAATATTTTCTTCCCGGATCTGTTCTTTTGGATAGGCATATAACCTGGACAACATTTCCTTATGATCGATCCAGGACAGATAGTCATCGATCAAGTCCCTGTTGTCGCTATTAAGTATGGTTGTCCGGATTTTCGCCGTAGAATTCAAGAGCAGGGCTTTGGTTGCCAGACGATAATTGAAGGCCTGACGCAGGAGGTCAGGATATTCAGTATGGTTCTCACTGACAAAATCATAAAACCGCTGGAAACCGGGGTAAAGTTTATCCCAGTACATTGATTTTTCGGTTTCACTCATGGGCGGAAAATAGGACCGGACAAATTCGATATTTTTGTCCAGTGCGGTGGCAAATAATTCCGCTGCCTTACCCGCATTGCCGGATTTCCAGTAATTAACGGCAAGATCTTCCACTGATTTAACATAAAGTGGATTATTTACGCCAAGCTTATCCTCACGAAGATCCATCGCCCTAATGAGCAACTCACCGGCTTTATCGTATTTTTCTTCATACCGGTAAAAATTCCCCAGGTTGCTAACGGCCGAAGCATACTGAAGACTCTGGTTTCCGAATTTATCAAGATAGATCCCGATCGATTCTTCCAGCAATTCTTCCACTTCATTTGTTTTGCCCATTTCCACATATAATGACGCCAGATGCATCAGCATATGTGCATAATCCGGATGTTTTTTACCAAATCTCCTTTCTTTCAACCTGATTCCTTCCTGATACAATTCTTCTGCTTCCTCATACTTGCCCATGTCCTGCAGCAACAAAGCTTTATTGGTCATTAATTTCTGATATCGACCGGTAGATTCCCCGATATCTTCCTTGGCGATCTCAAGGGACCGGGTCATCAATTCTTCCGCTTCTTCTTCCCGTCCAATAGTCTGATATAACATGGCTTTGTTATTCAGTATAATAGCCCGACCCAGGTTCTCTTCACCCAGTGAGTTTTTGTTTATCTCCAAAGCTTGATCAAACATTTTATCTGCTTCATTGAATTTTCCTTCATCCCTATATAACACGGCGAGATTATTCAGGGATGCCGCATAGGCTGCCGAGGTATCACCCAGGTGTTCTTTTCTTTTGTCCAGTACGTTCCGGGTAAATTCCTCCGATAAATTAAATCTTCCTGTCGAGTGATATATCAAACCAAGGTTGGCCAGTGTTCTGAAATAATCGAGATTGGTAGTTTTACCTTCCGACTCAAAGATCATTTTTGCCGATTGAAACGCAAATTCCGCACTCTTGAATTTACCCACTGCATATAAATTCTCTCCATAGTTAATCCAGGTTTCAGCCTGCTCTTCCGGATCATCGGAATTGTCAGCACCCCCGATCAATCCCGATATTATCCGGTTGTTTTTCTGGATGAAATCCCTGGTTTCGAACAAGGTGGCGTTATCGGATAAGGAAATAGCATAATTAAATTTCACACTGTCGGCTTTTTCATCCGCCTTATCCAATTCTTTCTGAACGAGTTTTTTAGCTAATTTTTCACCTAATCTTTTGAACTGGGCATCTGCCGGTCGGGACAGAAATATTATGCCCGTTAAAACAACTAAACTGATTCTGATGAGTTTCATATGCCTTGAATTTTAATCACTCCCGGATTTGAATGATCCTAAAATTAATTAATCGATTATAATTTTTCATCATTAATTATTCAAATTATCCACCGGATGGATGTAGAACCTGGTTTTTGTGAACGAAATCAGGGAAGATATTAAGTTTTGGGATTCTTAACCGATCATATATTATTATACAATCTGATCCCCATCGTTCTTATGGTTAGGATCAGCACTTATTTTGATTTTGTTTCTTCCGAATCTATAATCGAGGATGGGATAGCCTTCCTAAACTGCTAACCGTTTTTGATGGAGGCAATGGTATCCGGTGTTAATATGCCTTCATAAATGATATCAAGCGCATTATTAAATATATCCAATGAATAATTTGGCAAGGAATCCGATAATTCAGGCGGCAGGGTTTTTATAAATCCCGGATTAAAGAGATTTTCAATTGTACTGGCATACAGAGCCACTATCACAGCCTGATTGATCGTTTTTTTTATATGTCCTTTTTTCCTGCCCTCATCGATCAGCCGGTTGAATCGCAAAAATGCCGCTTCCTGTTTATATTTATTAATTTTATTCCATAATTCCGGAAGTGTGGCCTGGATATCCTTAAATAATTTATCATTCATCCCTCCGAGCCTCATTCCTATGGTAGACATCACTTTTTGCAGTTTTTCCGGAAAACTCAGCGCCGAATCATCCAGAATTGTATTGATTTCTCCGGTAATTTTTGTTTTGAATTCTTCGAATACCCTTTCCAGGAGGCTATATTTACTTTCGTAATATTTATAGATTGTTTTTTTACTTATCGATAATTGGGCGGCAATCTCATCCACGGTCACTTTTTTATATCCTTTTAAAAAAAACAATCTCCGTGATTCTTCAAGTATTTCCTGTTTTATGTGTTGATCTTTCTGCATTTAAAAATAAAAAAGGATCTCAAACTCTGTTCAATGGAAAAAAATAGTGTTATAATTTTATAGATTTGTTTGACAAAATACAAGTTCCTTAGAAAATAATAAATGCATGACCCGCGAGGATGCCAGAAAAGAAATTGAAAGATTGATCGATGAGATCAATTACCACAACGAGTTGTATTACCAGCAACACACCACTGAAATTTCGGATTATGAATTCGATAAGCTGATGGAAAGACTGGTTGAACTTGAAGAGAAATATCCGGAATTTAAATATGATTACTCACCCTCCCAGCGGGTAGGCGGGACCATGACCAAAGAATTCAAAACGGTATTCCACACCTTTCGTATGTTATCGCTGGGCAATACCTATTCACGGGATGAGATCGTCGAGTTCGACAAACGCATAAGGAAGGGGTTAGGAACGGATGAATATGAATATTTCTGTGAACTCAAATTCGATGGAGTGGCGTTGAGCATACGATATGAAAATGGTATCATGACCCAGGCCGCCACCCGCGGTGACGGATTAAAGGGTGATGATGTAACGACCAATGTGAAAACTATCCGTTCGATCCCTTTGAAACTGAAAAACACTTCTATACCTGCATTGTTTGAAGTCCGGGGTGAAGTATTCATGCCGCTGGAAGCTTTCCATGAACTTAACCGTGAACGCGAATCAGAAGGATTATCCTTGCTTGCCAATCCAAGAAATACCGCCTCCGGCACCTTGAAAATGCAGGATTCGTCGATCGTGGCGAAAAGAAATCTGGATTGCTATATCTACAGTCTGCTCGGGGAAGACCTTTCCATTAAAACCCATGAAGAATCCATCCTGTTGCTTGAAAGCTGGGGGTTCCAGGTATCTCAAACCTATCGTAAATGCAGCTCACTGGAAGAAATATTTGATTATATCGATCACTGGGAAATGAAAAGACTCGACCTGCCGGTGGAAACCGACGGAATTGTCATTAAAATAAACCGGTATGATCAACAGAGACAGCTGGGTTATACAGCCAAATCGCCCCGGTGGGCCATTGCCTTCAAGTATAAGGCGAAAAGCATTACTACCCGGTTAAAGAATATCACTTATCAGGTAGGAAGAACAGGAGCCATTACCCCTGTGGCAGAACTTGAACCGGTACTCCTGGCAGGCACAACGGTAAAAAGAGCATCCCTGCACAATGCCAACGAGATCCAGCGGCTGGGCCTGAGACTTGGTGATCATGTTTTTATCGAAAAAGGAGGTGAGATCATTCCGAAGATCACAGGAGTCGATTACAGTAAAAGAGAAAAAGGATCGATAGAAGTTGAATTCATCACACACTGCCCTGAGTGCGGCGCACAGCTGGAGAGAAACCCCGGCGAGGCAGTTCATTATTGTCCGAACGTGACAGGGTGTCCTCCACAGATAAAGGGTCGAATTGAACATTTTATTCAGCGTAACGCCATGGATATCAACACATTGGGTGAACGCACTATTCATGCCTTGTATGAAAATAATCTTGTGCGAAATGTATCGGACCTCTATAGATTGAAAGCAGAAGATATTATGAAGCTGGAAGGATTCAGGGAGCTTTCCACAAAAAACCTGTTAGAGGGCATCAAAGAATCCAAGAATGTCCCTTTTGAAAATGTATTGTATGGATTGGGGGTACGGTTTGTGGGCCGAACCGTGGCCGAAACACTGGCCCGGCACTTTAAGAATATCGATAACCTGATGGAAGCCAGCTATGAAGAACTGATTGAGATCCCTGAAATAGGAGAAAGAATTGCTGAAAGTGTAACCCATTATTTCAGGGACAATGAAAACAGGAAATTAATATCTGAATTAAAAAAAGCCGGACTGAATTTTGAACTGAGCGATGCAGAATTGGAAACCTCGCATGAATTGGAGGGTAAAAGTTTTGTAATATCGGGAGTTTTTGAAAAATTTGGGAGAGAAGAATTAAAATCCACAATTAAAAAACATGGTGGAAAAGTAGTATCTTCGGTTTCGGGAAATGTCGATTATCTTGTAGCCGGCGAAAATATGGGACCGGCCAAAAAACAAAAGGCTGAAAATCTTGGAATTCTCATCATTTCCGAAGAAGATTTCATTAATATGATCAAGCATTAAACCCAAATGTTCAAAAAAAGATTTTTACATTACCGGACTAAAAGGGCTTTATCGTTAAATAAAGTCAACAGGGAGAGTCCCTCTTTTTATTCCGCCAGAAAAATCGGGGTTATCTTCACCTGGGAAGGAGAAACCAAAGCTGAAATTATCAGAAAATTTATTCATGAACTTGATTTATCCGGAAAAACCATAAAGACTTTCTGTTTTGTCAGGGATCATAAAACTCCGGTACATAAGGATTTCGAATATTTTGATGAACGGGATTTCGGATTGTTTGGCAAGATAAAATCGGAAATACTCATCCACTTTATCAAGGCAAAATTTGACTATCTGTTCCATCTGGATACTTTAAGAAATGATTATATTGAAAATATACTGGCACTTTCTCAGGCCAGGTGCAGGATTTCGGGCCTGGATTATACCAGACAGGAATATTATGATTTTATGATCAAGACAGATCCAAGAGACGGACTCGAACAACTCTGTAAACAAATTTTACATTATACTAAATCGCTAGTTAATCATGGATAACCAATTTGCAGGACTGGGGGTAGCGCTGGTCACTCCATTTGATAATCATTTAGAAATAGATTATACATCACTTGAAAAACTTGTAGATCATACCCTTAAAGGAGGCGTGGACTATCTTGTCGTCCAGGGAACCACTGGAGAGTCAGCCACCGTTAATGCAGAAGAAAAAGCTCAGCTTCTTCGATCAATTCATGAAAAGCGCCGGGGGAAGCCAGTTGTTTTCGGTATTGGCGGAAATAATACGCAGCATATATTAGACCAGTTCGATTATTTTGATCCTGATCACTATGATGCAATCTTATCGGTGTGCCCCTATTATAATAAGCCCGGTCAGAATGGTCTGATCAATCATTTTTCATTAATTGCCGACAAATCACCAAAACCCGTTATCCTTTATAATGTACCTGGCAGAACCGCGGTAAACCTCAATGCCAGGTCTACGGTCATATTATCAGAACATCCCAATATTGTTGGAATTAAGGAAGCGTCCGGTGATTTCGGCCAATGTGTTGAAATCGCCAAAAATGCCAGGGATGATTTTTATTTAATTTCAGGTGACGATTTACTTACATTACCCTTGATATCAATTGGTGCCAGGGGAGTGATAAGCGTACTGGCCAATGCATTACCGGCAGAAATAAAAGCGATCGTAAAAAATGGTTTGGACGGTAAAGTGGAAGCAGCAACCCGGACTCTTTATGCATTGCACGAAATCAGCGAATTGACTTTTAAAGAAGGTAATCCAACCAGCCTTAAAGGGCTTCTGGAACTGATGAACATTTGTAAGATGACGGTGCGACCACCCCTTGCAAATGCTTCAGAAGCATTGATCGGCGAACTAAGAGAGGCTTATGATATATTGAAATGAAAAACAGGGCTATCTGTTGCCAGAAGCCCTGTCTCGATTTTTTCTTGAAGTTCTTTAGTTATGACTTATTCTTCATGTCCTGCACTTCTACCCTGATTGACTGGGCGAGATTCTTGAGTTCCTGCATTCCTTTACGGACGCGGGTACCGGCAGCTTGATTCTTCTTATCATAAAACTTCTGAAAATCACCTTCTAAGGACATAACTAAATCACGAAGTTCATCAAATCTTTTCATATTGTATATGAGTTTTTGGTTAAAAAAATGGATTTTTCAGTGGCAAGTTAACCAAAATCCTGAAAAATCAATAAATAACTGCATTTTTTTTATTAGTTGTTGATTTCCGACGCTAAACCCTCACGCTGATATTGACCACTTTTCAACTTACCGCTGATAGCCTCAAAAGCAGCAATTGTCTCATTCACATCATCAAGTGAATGAGCAGCAGTAGGTATCAGACGCAGCAATATAACATCTTTCGGTACAATGGGATAAATAACCACTGAGCAGAATATCTCATATCTTTCCCGTATATCCGCAATGAGGTTTCCAGCCTCCACGACACCTCCACTCAAAAAGACCGGAGTAACCGGTGATTTAGTAGTACCCAGGTTAAAACCTCTGGAACGCAAACCCTCCTGTAATGCATTTACCACCTTCCACAATTGCTCGCGGAGTTCGGGTTTTGTCCGCAGTAATTCAAGTCTTTTGAGATTGCCGATCACAATAGGCAGAGGCAATGATTTGGCAAAAATCTGGGAACGGATGTTGAATCTCAGATACTCTATAACTTCCTTATCACCTGCAACAAAAGCACCTATACTGGCCATTGATTTGGCAAAGGTTGAAAAATACAGGTCCACGTCATCCTGAACACCCACGGCTTCGGCCACTCCGGCACCCGTAGGTCCCATGGTACCGAATCCATGTGCATCATCCACAAGAAGCCTGAAATCATGTTTTTTCTTCAGGGCTGCTATGGCTTTAAGATCTCCCACGTTACCGGACATTCCAAAAACTCCCTCGGTGATCACAAGAATGCCCCCGCCTGTTTCTTTAGCTATTTTTTCTGCACGTTCAAGCTGTTTTTCAAGATTTACAATATCATTATGAGGATAAACAAACCGTTTACCCATGTGGAGCCGTACCCCATCGATTATACAGGCATGTGACTCCACATCATACACAATTACATCTTTACGATCAACAATGGTATCTATTATTGACATGATCCCCTGATAACCGTAATTAAGCAACAATCCCGATTTTTTCCCGACAAATTCCGCCAGTTCATTTTCCAGTTGTTCATGATATACCGTATTGCCCGACATAATCCTGGCTCCCATCGGATAAGCCAGACCCCATTCCTTTGCGGCTTGTGCGTCAACTTCCCTGACTTCAGGATGATTGGCAAGTCCAAGATAATTGTTCAGGCTCCATGTAAGTACCTTGGTTCCCCGAAAGATCATCCGGGGTCCGATTTCACCCTCTAATTTTGGGAACATGAAATACCCCGGATCTACATGGGCATAATGCCCCAGAGGTGTTTTATCGATATTTAATTTTTCAAAAAGGTCCACGTTCAAAAATGATTAAGTTAACCCACAATTATTTGTAGCGAAAATACGATTAAAATCACGTCTTGCCAAAAACTAAATAGTAATATATAGATTTAAATAATTAAAAAACCAGGCCGGGGTAAAGGCCATAATGTTTTAATATATTTGTACTGAATAAAGTGCAATTTATACGAAGGTGATGCCCGAAAAAACATATTTTCTGTTTCTTGTTTTTATGCTGGCTGTATTGAATTATCAAACCTTCTCCCAGGAAAGAGAGGATCCCCGGGAAAGAAATGGCCCAAATAAACTTTATCCAATTCTTTTCAATTATGCCAGAAACCTGTATCAAGAATATGACCATATCCCACAGGAAAGAAAATACATCCTCAAAGAAATTGCCAATTATCTGATCGGGTCTGTTCAGTTTGAAGGTAAAGCGGAATTACTTCTGATAGGCTCAAACAACGCAACCCGGAGCATCATGGCCGAAGCCTGGGCAAATGCGGCATCACATTATTACGGTACGAAGAGGGTCAACATCTATTCGGGAGGATTGAAGAATGACACCATATCCAAATTTGGCATAATGGCTCTTGAAAAAGCAGGATTCATAGCTTACAAAACTTCGGATTCGCCTGATGCGACCTATGAGTTAAAATATACATTTAATGAAGATCCTTTAATACTCAATTCAAAAAAAATCAGCAATAAAGAAATTCCGGACTTTAAATTCGGTGCCGTGGTAATTTGTGCCAATGCCGATATCAATTTACCGGTTGTAAAAGGGAATAACTTCCGCACTTCACTTTATTATTTTGACCCTGCAGCCTATGAGGAATCCCCGGATGTGCTTGATGTTTATCTTGAAAGAAGCAGGGAGATCGCAGTGGAAATGTTTTATCTGTTCTACCTGATCAAAAATGCGAAACAACGTTGAATTAAAACGATTTTTTATTGAATTTTTTAATCAATAATGAGAAAATTACCGCTCTTAGCCCGGTTATTGATATGGCGTAAACGAAAGATATCCGACAGCAGGTTCATGATATTACTGAGTGTAGTGGTAGGACTTGCTGCAGGTGTTGCCGCAGTGATCATAAAAAATTCAGTACATTTCATTCAGGCCCTTTTGACCCAAGGTTTTTCTGATGATTATTTCCAGGTAATGTTCTTTGTCTATCCGGCTATCGGTATTTTACTAACCATTTTGTTCATACGATTCATTCTGAGGCGAAAAGTCGGTCATGGCATACCAAACGTTTTATATGCCATATCCAGGAATAATGGGATCATCAGGCCCTATCAGATGTACGCCTCGATAATCACCAGTGCGCTTACGGTAGGATTCGGCGGTTCGGTAGGTCTTGAAGGGCCCACGGTATCTACAGGTGCGGCGGTTGGTTCGAATTTGGGCAGGCTACTTCGTCTCGATTACAAGAACATTATTCTTTTACTCGGATGCGCCTCTGCGGGTGCTATGGCCGCCATTTTTAAAGCTCCCATTGCCGCCATTATTTTTGCACTCGAGGTATTGATGCTGGATCTTAACATGAAAGCACTGGTTCCCCTGCTGATAGCAGCAGTTTCCGGAACAGTCACTACCTATTTTTTTCTGGGTCAACAGGTGCTTTATCCGATCGAAGTGATCGACACATTTCATCTTTCGGATATTCCAGTCTATATCTTGTTCGGCATCGTATGCGGACTGATTGGATTGTATTTTTTCCGGACCTATACTTTTATTGAGCAAAAATTCGAAAATTTGAAAAGCTTGTATTCCCGGTTTATCATTGCTGCTGTCATTCTTGGCATACTGGTGTTTTTTATGCCCGCCTTATATGGTGAAGGTTATCTGGCGATTAATTCAAGTCTTCATGGAAATTATAGCTATCTTTTCAACAACTCCCCTTTTTATGAATTCAAAGATTCAGTTTATGCCCTGATCATTGCCTTGATTGCTGTGATCCTGTTTAAGGTAATAGCTACCTATATTACTTTTGGTGGTGGTGGAATAGGAGGTATCTTTGCACCTTCCTTATTTATAGGTGCCAATGTGGGGGTACTTTTTTCTTTTTTGCTTAACACGCTCGATATAAAACAGGTGTCTCAAAGCAATTTCGCATTGGTAGGGATGGCAGGCCTTATCGCCGCAGTGATACATGCCCCCCTAACGGCGATTTTTCTCATTGCTGAGATTACCGGGGGTTATCAGCTCTTTGTTCCTCTTATGATTGTAGCAGCCCTGTCCTACGCCACAATTTCAATGTTTGAAAAAAATTCAGTATACACCCACCAGCTTGCCAAACGTGGAGAGTTGTTTACCCACGACAAAGACAAGGTTGTCCTTTCATTGTTGAAGGTAAAAAATCTGATTGAAACTAAATTTAATACGGTTCGGCCGTATGCCACCCTGGGCGAACTTGTGAATATTATTCAAAAATCCAAAAGAAATGTATTCCCCGTGGTGGATGAAAATAATACGCTTCAGGGAATCATTCATTTAAATAATATCCGGCATGTGATATTCAAACCCGAACTTTATGATAACACCCTGGTGGAGAACCTGATGTATTATCCGTTAAACTATGTATCACCGGATGACAGTATGGAAGAGATTGTGCAGAAATTTCAAAGCAGCGGACATTTCAATTTACCCGTATTGCAGGAAGGCCAATATCTTGGATTTGTGTCAAGAGCCAAGGTATTATCAGAATACAGGAAACTTCTTAAACATTTCTCGGAAGACTAAGCAGTTTAAATTATCGACCCCAATTTGAATATATACCCCTGAAAATTAATTATAAACTGTCATTAATCAAGCATACCTTATTTTTTTGTAATTTTTTGTTTAAAAGGATTTACAAATTTTAAAACTATTTTGTAACTTAAAAGCTTTCATTATTCTATAAGTATTAATAACATCTCTATTAACTTAAATCTATGGAGCATTATGAAAAGCATGACCGCCCTTTTAATGTTGATGATGATCGGATTGATATCCTGCCTGGGAAACAGGGATTTTGTTGTTGAGTCAGATTACAGCTATCATGGAGATTTCAAAAGATATCAAACCTATACTTTTATTGATATTCAGAAATTTAATGCGGATACATTAATTCCTGACAATCTGATTAAGGATGCGATCAGTTTCCGAATGTCATTACTTGGTTATAAAGAATCAGAAAAAAATCCGAACCTCCTGGTTGCCTACAAAATGTTCTTTAATGATTTTATTTTTAAGGGATGGGATCAGCCGGAACTTGAAAAATGGCTTGAAAAAGAAGGTATCCTGGAAGAAGAATTTGATCCGGTAAAATACAAACTCAAGGAAGGTACTCTTATGATATTGTTTGTAGACCGTAAGCAAAAGCGGGCCATCTGGCAGGGTTATAACAGCGGATTGATCAACCCGACTACACTCAATGATGAGCGGTTTGTAAAAGGCACTGTACGAACAATCTTCGATAAGTATAAGGTTTTTGCTGAAGGATTTATGAAAAAGGGCTGATTTTCCTTTATTTTTTTTGCTGTTTTTCTATGTAAATCAATCTTTAAAAAATCCCTGTTAAATTTGCGTTATTGGAGAAAATTTATAACTTTGCGGTTTCATTTGATATTGATGGTGGAACTGACCACAAAAATAATCATTTTTTTTCAAACATTTTTTAATAAAAATCGTTCCTTTTAGAAGCTGAGGTATATTAAGGAAATTCTAGTAAAAGGTTAGTGCTGGTATGAAATATGTGATCAATAAAAAAATATGTCTGTTCAACCGCTCTTCCTTATTGTCAAATTTCCTTTTCTAAACTGAATCTTTTGTCAATAAATAAAATATAATAAATCTAGCATGAGGCAGTTAAAAATCACGCAATCAATAACCAATCGGAAAGAAAGCCATACTATTGAGAAGTATTTTAACGATTTGAGTAAGGAAGAGACCATTTCTCCTGAAGAAGAAGCCGAACTGGCCAGGAGGATAAGGCAGGGTGACAACGTAGCGCTTGAAAAATTGGTTAAAGCCAATTTGCGTTTTGTTATATCGGTTGCCAAACAATATCAGAACAGGAACATACCGCTGAACGACCTGATCAACGAAGGGAATATCGGTTTAATTAAAGCTGCACAGAAATTTGATGAAACGAAAGGATTCAAATTCATTTCTTATGCAGTGTGGTGGATCCGGCAATCCATATTGCAGGCGATCAATAATCATTCAAAGATTGTAAGGATACCAGCCAATAAAAAGGGGCATTTCAACCAGATCAAAAAAGCATATTCCAGTTTCGAGCAGCAATACGAAAGAGAACCAACTCCCGAGGAACTGGCCGAAATACTGGAACAGGCTCCGGCTGATATTTATAATACATTAAATGCTGATATCAATAAGACCTCACTCGATGCTCCTTTTGGAGATGATGGTGAAGGTAATCTTTACGATGTGATGGAAAACAGCACTACGGATCCTACAGATTATAAAATGGAGTACACACAGTCTCTTAAGCATGAAACACTGCGGACACTCCATACACTGGATGCGAGAGAAATGGAAGTGATCAAAATGTCATTCGGTATCGATTATGATCATGCCATGAATTTCGAAGAGATTGGTGAACGAATGGGCCTTACCCGTGAACGGGTTCGTCAAATCAGAGAAAAAGCCCTCAAAAAGCTGAAGTCTACCACCAGACAGAAGCTTCTGAAGGAATTCTGCGCCCGATAACAAGATTGCTGAGATAATATATATTTTAAAAAAGCAGCTATTGATAGAGTAGCTGCTTTTTTTGTTGGAATTGTACCGGGGCGCTCCCCTGCTGCGTCAGGTATTGATCCATCAATCAGAACGGCTGAAATAAATGAATTGGTGAGGTGATATTTTTATATTTTTTCAGCCAAAGCCGGTAAATAAGAAATTTATCCGGTCCTTAGAATTCTTGTTCATCAGAAGTACATGAAATTATATTCATGCGTCGTCAAAAAAGATCAAGCTGATCCGGCAATTGCCGGAATGACTTTCTGTGGTATTTGGTAAGGCCGTATTTCTTTATTGCTTTTCGATGTTCTATCGTGGCATAACCCACATTGGTATTCCAGCGGTAATCGGGAAATTCCAGGGCATATTGCTGCATAATTTCATCCCGGCTGGTCTTGGCAAGAATAGAGGCTGCCGCAATCGACATGTATTTTCCATCACCCTGAACAATACATTCATACCTGAGATCTTTGTATTGAGTGAACCGATTTCCATCTATCAGCAGGAATTCGGGCTTTTTCTTTAATTTATCAAGTGCAAGGTGCATGGCTTTGATGGAAGCGTGAAGTATATTTATATGATCGATCTCCTCATTATCCACTATCCCGATGCCGTAATCAATTGCTGAATCAATTATTTTGAGCCTTAGTTCATCACGTTCTTCCCTGGTGAGCAATTTCGAATCGTTCAGCACTTCATCCCGGAAATCAACCGGCAATATTACAGCTGCCGCCACTACAGGTCCGGCAAGACATCCTCTGCCCGCTTCATCACATCCTGCTTCAATCATACCATCATTATAATACGACAATAACATAAAAAAGATATCTTTGCCGGAACAAGGTTTTACATTGGGTAGTAAAAATACAAGATCAAATGTCACAAATTAAAAATCCATGGAAAAAAATCAGGGAAAAATTTATTTATGAAAATCCATGGATCAGATTAGATGAACATGAGGTTATCAATCCGGCCGGAGGTAGGGGGATTTATGGTAAAATAAGCTTTAAAAATAAGGCTATTGGTATAATACCCCTTGACGATAAAACAAATACGTGGTTAGTGGGTCAGTTCCGTTATACATTGAATGAGTATTCATGGGAAATTCCTATGGGCGGAGGACCATTGAATGAAGATCCATTAGAATCGGCTCAAAGAGAACTGAGAGAGGAGACCGGCCTGATTGCTGAAAAATGGACCCGAATATTGCGAATTCACACCAGCAATTCTGTAACCGATGAAGAAGGGTTCGTATATCTGGCTCAGGATCTCACCCAGGGTGAAACCAATTTTGATGAAACCGAAAAACTGGTTATCAGAAAGCTGCCTGCCCAAGAAGCTTTTAACATGGTTATGGAAGGAAAAATAACCGATTCATTAAGTGTAGCCGGTCTTTTGAAACTAAGGGTCCTGCTCGATTTATAGAAAATCAATATCCACATTAAACGGGTATTTCATCAGAAATTGTAACGCCGTTTCGGCGGACAACCCATTAAACATGATATCATAAAGTTTCTCGGTAATGGGAGCCCGCACCTTATAATGATTAGCCAGGCTTAATGCAATCCTGACCGTGTTGATACCTTCCGCTGTCTCTTCCATGGTATTGATGATCTCATCAAGCGATTCGTCCTTTGCCAGCCGGTATCCCACCGTGAAATTCCGGCTTAACCGGCTCGAACAGGTGGTCACAAGATCTCCAATACCGGCCAATCCGATAAAGGCCTGCGGATTGCCTCCAAGAACCCTTCCAAGATAGATCATTTCAACCATTCCACGGCTGATCAATAATCCTCTTGAATTTTCTCCTAATCCAAGTCCTGAAATTGCTCCTGAAGCTATGGCTATAATATTTTTTAATACCCCGGTGAGTTCAATTCCTGTTAAATCCGGATTTCCGTATACCTGGAATAGATCCGAGCGAAGTAACCGCTGACCCTCCTGAATAACTTCATTGAATCTTGAAGCTACTACCGTGGCAGAGGGCTGTCCCTGAGCCAGCTCCACAGCCAGGTTTGGTCCTGCCAGGCATCCCACTCTGACCACAACACTTTCTTCAAGGATCACTTCACTCATCGTCTTTACTTCATTCCTTGACAAATATTTCCCTTCTGTATTATAATCGTCATGGCCGACTGTAATGTCGAATCCCTTAGTCCCATGAATCAGAATATGATAAGGACGCAAAAATGGAGATACCATTTTCATCATAGCCCTGAACCCCGAGGCGTTTACCACCGGAAAAACAACATTACAGGATTCGGCCAGATATTGAATGTCATTGGTCACCACAATATTGAGTTCGATTTTCTGACCGCTGCTGATCCGGGTCTCATTGATCTCTTTTACCTGATCCGGATTTCTTCCAAAAAGAATCACATTGCTCTTCTTTGCCAATAAGTTGGATACAGCTGTACCAAAAGTCCCCAGACCTATGACCCCCACAGGCTTAGATGTATTTTTCGAGACCATATCCGTCCAGACGGTTTCTGTAATAATATAAAATCTTCAAATCTTTCGATATGATATCCTTATTCCGGTTGAATAACAAGGGGCGATTAGCATGAAAAATGCCTACGTTTTCAACCCCAATCCTGATCATTTCATCCAGATCCCGGTCCAGTAAATGATCGGCCACCTGGATCCGGTCTTTTTTTCTGAGCTTCAATACCCCATTAAGGAATTTTTTAAAAAAGGCTTTAAAATCGGTATAGGGTATGACCAATTCATCGGTAGGTACACGAAGCAGATTATATAAGTCGAGATTATTATATTTATTTTGAAAATAATAAAATCCTGTAAACGCCGCCAGATGAGAAGCCGAACACCTGGCAATCCGGTGGAATTCTTCCACGATCTTATCACTCAACATGCGGGTATATTCTCCTTCGCGTTGCTGATTTTCAGTGATTTTATTATTGATCTTAAAATAATCTTCAACGTTAATAATGTTTCCGTTTTTATCAAGGCTGTTGCCTTCATCGTCGACATAATTTCCCAGCAGGTCCATGCCTCTGCCAACCGAGATGGACATATCCGAACCTCTTGTAAAGAATTGTATCAGAAAAGAAAGAATTTTATAAGAGCTTGAGTACTGATCGGACTCTATATAATAGCGTTCCTGACCTTTTTGTGCGAGATAATTGGAGATCAATCCAACCGCCTCAAGGACAAAATTATAATTCAAAGCCACCGGAACCACAAATATCTTTTTTGCCTTCTTTCCATCAGCTTTCTGGAAATTTACCCGCTGAGCTTCCATTGCAGTACTGAGTAAACCCAATTTAAGCCGGTTCTCGATCTTACCTGACCTGGATCGGGTACCCCCCGGGAAAAAAAGGCTGTGACAACCCCACTGCAGGGCTAGATTGGAATACATCTTTAACGTCTCAAGATAAATGGTATTCTTTTTTCTTCTGTCCACTTTATAGGCGCCCAGACTATTCATGAAATAGGCAAAAATGGCAATATTGAAAAGATTGAGACCCGCGCCGTATATGAAAGGGGGCAATCCCAGCGCATGAATCACAAATCCAATTGTGATGGAATCGAGATTGCTGAAATGCGTAGGCACCATGACAATCGTACCGATTTTTGCAAGCTTTCTCAAATGTTCGGCCTCACCTTTAATGTGGATTTTATCCTGGAGGGTTAGCTTTCCTTTAAAAAAAGCACGAAATGAACGCAGTCGTGCTGCATTTAGCAATCTTGAAAAACCGAAGGTCACAATCGAACGGGTTAACCGGTAATGGGTGGGCTTGAAGTTTCCTGCTATTTCATGTGTATAACGGCTTATTATTTCCTTAAGAATATGATCCGCCACCTGAGCCTTATTCTTTGAATTCTCTTTGTCCAGGCCGACCAGTTTTTTTTTGACTTCGGCCCAGAATAAGGTTTCATCTTCGGGATCTACCTTCCATGGATTTTCTTTAACCCGTAGTCGTTCCTTAAACATGGTGATCTCAATTTCCTCCCTCAACATATCGGTCGTGCTCCGCGACTTCTTTATTCTTTTGAAGCTGTCCTCTATCACCTCATCAATAAAAGCTTTTTTGTTCCTGGCCAATTGCACCACAGGCCAGTCCTCCGGACCGGGAAGAATCGGATCATACTGTTTATATGCTGTATTATCACCCATTAGAATGAAGAACAAAACTATCTAAAAAATAAACAGATATAATCAAATCCTCTTTTTTATTACGGAAGCCTGGGAAAGGATTGAATGGAATAAGCGTTAACCATGGCTGTCTTTTTTATGGATTCGGATATTAACAATTTGGAAATATCTGTGTTATATCCCTTTTGATACCGGATTTCAGCACCCGCTATGACAGGATCTATACCAATAATAATGCTTTCTTTTGGAACCTGATTTTCATCTATCATCTTTTTCATGTCCGAATAAAGATAAAATGCCTGATCGCTTATGTTTTCATTTATATAACCAATGAAATTTTTCTCACCCGGATTTTCCTTAATAACCGTATATACAGCCTTTTTCTCAATGGGTTGCTCCTGAATATATTGATTGGCATAGTCGATAAATGCCAATAAATTATATGTGGGGAAATCAATTGATAGATCGAACCTGCCTGAAGACAACTCGATGGTCAGCATCTTTTTCCCCAACCAGCCTATGTAAAAAATAAAAATTCCGGATATGATTAACAAAAGGGAAAATACGGGATGGAATATATCCATAAAAAACCCCACCATGATCAAAGGGGTGAACACACCACCAAAAATTAACGGAATCAATAACTTTCGTTGAGAAATGGATATTTCTTTTATTTGATTAAGAATAAATTCCCATGTGCGCTTCTTCTTTTTAACAATCAAACGTTGGTTGGTTAGCTCACATTTATTCCATTCTTCCTCTTCATCTCCCAGATAACATTTGGCAATGTATTTTTCCTTCATGGTATATCTTTACGAATAACTTAAATTAAATAAATAATCTGGATTGATTTTTATCGTTAGCTGATTTAATAGTGCAATTTTAAAAAACGAAAAAAAAACAGGGTCCTGAAAGGAATTTTTAAGCAAAATTCGTTATTTAAATTAGAATAAGCAGGAAGATTGATATATGGTCGATATAAATTTAAAAAGAATAGCATCTATCGTTATAACGGGAATTTTGACCGTCGCCGGAGCCACGCATGAAATAATTGGACAGGTAGAGCAACCCTTGCGTTATGAAGTAGAACTCGAATGGGGTGAAGAATATTATAATGTCATTCCCGCCGCTGGATACGGTGTAGCTCTGATCCGGAGAAATGATGAAAAATATGAAAAAGGAAAGACTGCCTGGGAAATCGTAATGCTGGATACCACCTTAACAAAACGGTGGACTGAAGATATATATATCGATTATGAATACGACCTGATCGGCTATGATAATATCAGAAACAGATTGTTTTTTCTTTTCCAGTTCGATCCAAACAGAGCAAGTGAAGACATTATTGTCGAAATTGATATCCCTTCCGCCCGATATAATACATATGAGATTAAACGTACATTTAATCTACAATTAACTGAATTCGAGATTGTTAACAATTCAGCCATTTTGGGTGGCTATGTGAATACACGGCCTACGGTAATGCAATACTTTTTCAGGGAAGGTACTACCAAAGTGCTTCCGGGTTTTTATTTTGATCGCAGCAGGCTCCTGGATCTGGAGGTAAACGATACGACGGGCATATTTACAATCATTACGTCTATCCGGACATTTGATAAAAAAAACACCATCGCCGTACGGAAGTTTACCTCGGAAGGTGAAATGATAGATAATTATAACCTGGAACCCAGAGAAAAAACCAGCCTGGTAGATGCCAGAAATATATCCATTAACAGTAATGTAGACATATTGGCGGGTACATATTCCAACAGAAATATAAAATATACCCGGGGAATTTTTCTCGCCTATATCGACCAGAACGGAAATCAGGACATCAATTATTTTAATTATGCTGACCTTAATAATTTTTTCAATTACATGAAGGCAAGACGCCAGAAAAGGATCGAAAAACGCATAAAAAGAAGAAAAATCAAAGGGAAGAAGTTAAGGTTTAATTATAGATTACTTGTACATGATATCATTCCTTATAAAGATAATTTTATCCTGCTTGGTGAAGCCTACTATCCCAAATACAACAACTATAACACATATGGAGGTATTTACTCATACTATCCGGATCGATCTTATTATAGAAATTACTACTTTGAAGGGTACAGGTATACCCATGCAGTCGTGATTGGTTTTGACCATCAGGGAAATCTGCTTTGGGACAATAGTTTTGAGATCAATGATGTGATGAGTTATAATCTTAAACAATTTGTCCATGCCGATCCGCGTAAAAATGAAATTGTTCTCCTCTATAATTATGAGAACGTGATCCGGTCAAAAATAATTCGTGAAGATGAAGTCATCGAAGGAAAATCATTTAATGATATTCTGCTAAAATTCCAGGATGATGAAGTAAGGAACAACGACTCGGAATATGGTGGACTGGAAAAATGGTATGATAACCGGTTTTATGCCTATGGGATCCAGAAAATTAAAAACCTCAGGGATAAAGGAGTAAAATTGAACAGAAGGGTCTTTTTTATTAATAAAATTATTTATAATTAATTCGGAAGATTATTTAAGTTTGTACAAGATTATTATTAAGTTATTTTTAGTTTTATCTGATGCAGAAAAAATTACTCCTTGATAATCAATTATTAAACATTACTCTACAGCGGATCTGCCATCAATTAATTGAAAATCATAATAATTTCAGGGATACAGTAATGATCGGTCTTCAGCCGAGGGGTATTTTTCTGGCTGAAAAAATAAAAAACAACCTCGATAAGATCCTTAAAAAAGACGTTCCGCTTGGATACCTCGACATTACCTTTTTCCGAGATGATTTCCGTAGAAGGGATAAGCCATTAAGGGCAAATGAGACCCATATGCCTTTTATTATTGAAAATAAAAAGGTGATCCTGATCGATGATGTTCTTTATACAGGTCGGTCGATCAGGGCGGCATTGGATGCAATGACCGCATTTGGACGTCCATCACTGGTCGAATTGCTGGTGCTTATTGAAAGAAAATATACAAGGCATCTTCCTATACATCCAACTTACATTGGTAAAAGTGTAAATACCATGCCATCAGAACACGTAGAGGTTGAATGGGCAGAGCAGGGTGCCGAAAACGATAATATTTGGATAACCAATAAAACTGACGGTTAATGGCCAGTTTAAGTGTAAACCATCTCCTGGGCATAAAAAATATTACCAGAAAAGACATTGAACTGATTTTCGAAACCGCCGATTATTTTAAGGAGGTAATCAACAGGCCCATCAGAAAGGTGCCTTCCCTGAGAGATATTACTATTGCTAATGTATTTTTCGAAAATTCCACCCGGACAAGACTGAGTTTTGAACTTGCTGAAAAACGTCTTTCCTCGGATGTAATCAATTTTTCATCTTCTTCCAGTTCAGTGAAAAAGGGCGAAACCCTTCTCGACACGATCAATAATATACTGGCCATGAAGGTCGATATGATTGTAATGCGTCATTCCAGTCCCGGTGCTCCCCACTTTCTGTCTAAACATATCCATGCAAACATTGTCAATGCTGGTGACGGCACACATGAGCATCCCACCCAGGCCCTGTTGGATACGTATTCGATCAGGGAAAAATTCGGAGATTTAAAGGGCAAAAAAGTAGCCATAATTGGCGATATATTACATTCAAGGGTGGCAATTTCCAATATTTATGCATTGAAAAAGTTAGGCGCTGAGGTGATGGTATGTGGTCCTAATACCTTATTGCCAAAATATATCCACAAATTGGGTGTTCTGGTAGAGCTTGAAGTAAAAAAAGCACTTCAATGGTGTGATATTGCTAATGTATTGAGAATTCAGCTTGAACGGCAGCAATTGAAATATTTCCCTTCCCTGCGGGAATATTCAATTTATTATGGTATTAACAAAAAGCTTCTTGATCAGATCAGTAAACCGATCACCATTATGCATCCGGGACCGATTAACCGGGGAGTTGAGCTGAATAGTGATGTTGCTGATTCGGATGCTTCCATAATTCTTAACCAGGTTGAAAACGGAGTGGCCATACGGATGGCTGTGCTTTATCTTCTGGCTTCAAAAAAAACACGTTGAAATAAACGGCTATTGTGTAATATAACGGTTAAGCCCCTTTTTGCTATGCATTACTGATCGGCTATAAATTGGGATATATCAAAAAATCAATTAACTTTCTCATTTCTTATTTTTCCCAACTCATTTTAGAAAGGTCCATTATGCATTATAATACAATTATTGATACCATAGGAAACACCCCTTGTAGCCCTCAATAAAGTGAATATGGGTATAAGGAGAATATTACCGGCCAAACTGGAACATTTTAATCCCGGACATTCTGTGAAAGACCGGATTGCCATGACCACATAAATGATAATAATTTCTTTGAAAAATAATTAAATTTGACAAACTTAAAAAATTGAAATTTATTCTTAATTTTTTTACTTTTAAATCCGAAATTGAAAATATTAATTATAAACCCTAATCGTACATTATCATGAACAATGAAGCCTATCTAAAATTTCTGGATATCTGGAATAATGTAATGCCAATAGGTTCAATAGTATTATTTGTAGCATCCATTCTGGTATTTATTTTCCATCGAATCCGGCTTGCATCAATAAAAGAGCCTAAACAGAAGCATGATTATTTAAGGGCAAATGATATCAAAATGCAGATGACCAGCATCTGGTTATTTGCAGGAGCCGTGTTATTTATTCTGAATACCACCTATAAACCCACAATGGAAGTACACTATGTTTGGTTCATTGTTCGATTTTTCATAACATTCTGTATTGCCACACTGATAGTATATATATCCTATCTGGTATATAAGTATTCATATCCTGCGCATCTCGACAAAAAACTTAAAGAATTAAGGTATAAACCAAGGATCTCGTCCGATGGGAATGAAATGAGGTTATTAACCGAGGAAGAAGAAGATGTGCATCTGGATGAGGGTATGCAGGCTGAAGAGGAGGTATTCTCCGTGGACTATGATGTATGGGTTGACGAAAAAACCGGGGAAGTAAAAATAGAAAAATATCCGGGTCGGCTTGAAGCCAATAAATGTAACACTTGTGGTTTCTATACTATGAAACTCAAAAATGAAGAAATTATTGAACCGGCCACCCCTACCAGCGAAGGAGAAATGATCCAGCACTGGTCATGCTCTTACTGTGGTGCCAACCGGACCAAAGAGGTAAAGATTGCTAGGCTTGAGGAAGGTCAGGAATTCAAGCTTCCTGAAAACATGAAATTCAAAGGAGGCAAACAAATCGAAGTGATCCGGATGGAGATCTTTATTAGTGACGGTACCTCCAAAGAATATGAATTCAAGAATTCCGATGAAGCTATAAACTTCCTTAAAAAGTTCAAAGAAGAACTGGATACTGAAAACGCTTTGTTTAAGGGCTGAGCGCCTCACATGGGAACTGAATACTTTAAAAAAATCTCACTGCTGGATTAAAACTGCTGACATTCAGTAAGAATCCAGTAGTATACCTGTAAGATGCCTGCATAATGAAAGTATTGTGAGGGAAGTGGAAAGACAGGGCAATCCAAGGAAACGGGATCTCAGGCTACGGCCGATTCCTTTTCGAGTAAACTCATGTCCCGAATCAGAAATCTCCTTCTGTCGAAATTAATGATGTTTTTTTCTTTCAGTTCATTAAGAACAGTAGTTACGGTTTGTCTTGAGGTACCGGTCAAACTGGCAATATCTTTATGGGTAAGATAATTTCTGAACATCGTTTCAAATCCCACTTTTTTACCTTTTTCCAATGCCATATCCCTCAGAAATTCAATAATTCTGGTTCGGGCATCTTTGAATAAAAGTGATTCTATCTTTCGTTCAAGTTTTTTTACCCTTAATCCAATCAGTTTTATGATCTTAAGATTCAATGGTTTATTGTCAAGCATAAGTTTCTTCATGTCACCTATGCTCATAGGGCATATCTGAGTATCCTCATCAAGAGCCAGGGCAAAATCGGAACGGTAATCTTCGCCGGCAAGGCCCATTTCGCCGAAAATCTCTCCCTGTCCCAGCACAGCCTTAATGACCTCTTTGCCATCTTCCCTGATACTGCCAATCTTAACCCTGCCGGAGGCTATCAAATAGATGTAATCCGAAGGATCATTTTCAAAATAGATAAAATCATTTTTCCGGAAATGATGTATCACATGGTTGGTTTCAAGTGTACTTACTTTGCGGGGGCATAATAATTCGTACAGATCAACATTTTCGAAAAACCAGAGTTTACTTTCCTTGTTCATATAGTTGTTCCAACATTATTCAATATTTAAAAACGAAGTAATCTGGATTTGGTTTTAAGATAAACCTATTATTTCTGATTTTTATCGGTTTATTCTTTTAAAAAAGGAGAATTTAAGTGGGTGTTGATTGTACTGATATATCAGCAAATAGATCAGTGAAACACAGGTTACAGAAGCAGAAATCAGAAACACCAGCGTGAAATTCCTGGGATTATTATTATACAACCAGGATGAAACAATGGCACCCACTCCGATACCTAATTCAAGCGCAATAAACATAGTAGCCATGGCACGTCCACGATGCCGGTGATCACTCAGATCAATGGTCCAGGCATATGAAGTCGGTGACCCCATGCCTATGCCGAAGCCATATACAGCGGCACTGATGTAAAATGTCTGAACATTGTATGAGAAAGCAGTCAGGATCAAGGCCAATATAATGGTGATTGTGGCAATTATGAGTACGGGTACCCTGCCATATCTGTCAGATGCCTGACCGGCAAAAATCCTCACCAGTAATGAGGCAATTGTAAATATGGCAAAGTACAATCCTTTGTTATGTATGCCTAAATATACACTCAGGTCCGGTATTATTGTGAGAATGACACCAAAAGCAAATACATTGAACATTAATACGAATGATGAAGGAAATACCCTTGGCTCAAGGATATCTTTTCGTTTTACTTTGAGCAGTTCAAACCTGAACGGTTCCTTTTCCTTCAATGTTTCCTTCATTCCGATCAATACGAGTACAGAACCAAAAGCCAGAACTGAAGAGGCATAAAACATAAAATCAATAGAAAAAAAGTTGGTGAGAAAACTGCCAAGTACAGGTCCGGATGCCATACCGATGCTGCTGAAAAATCCGAGAATACCCATGGCCTCTCCCCTTCTTTCGGCCGGGGCTATGTCAGCCACATAAGCCGATGTGGCTGTAGGCTTGAAACCGGTTGATAATCCGTGAAACAGTCTCAATAATAAAAAACCCAGTACAGTGCCTAATACGGGATAAAGGACGCCCGCCACAAGACAAACCAACGAGCCGAATATCATGACCGGTATCCGCCCTACTTTATCAGTGAGTTTTCCACTGAAAGGCCTTGAAAGACCTGCTGTTAATGTAAATAAGGCAATGATCAGTCCTTTATAATCCGCCCCTCCCAGTGTGCTCAGGTACTCGGGCAATTCAGGAATGATCATATTAAAACTGGCAAAAAACAGAAAGGATCCGAAACAAAGTATCCAGAATTGAAAATTATATATCTGCCAGTCCCTGAAACCTTTCATTGCCGTTTAATTGTTCAAAGGGCAAAGCTACCAATTTCCGGATTTTTAATAATTCATATTCGATCCTGAATATTAATCCGGTGAAAAAATTATTGATTGGCCCGGATTATTTGCTTAAAGGTCAAATAAGACCTAATCATTTTCATACCCTCCCTGCCGATAATTTCCTTCCGGGATAACATACCAGTTAAATGTATTTTTTTCTTATTAATCCTGAACTTCCAACCCTGTTTATCGTACATCTTAAGAGGAACATACCAAACGGTCGGTATGAAAAATGCCAGGTCACATATTCTTTCAACTTCTTTTAAATTTTTCCTTGAAAAAGGATATTCCGGTGTTTCCATGAGTGACCTGGTCAAAGCTTCGGGGCTATCCAAAGGAGCTTTTTATTATTATTTTTCAAGCAAGGAAAAGTTGTATGAAGAAACTTTGAACGAATATTTTTTTGAGTACCTGGGAAAATTTGATCTGAAATATAAGGCGGAAATGACGTTCAAAGAGAATATCAGGTATATCTATACTTCCATCGTTGAAATGATGGAGGAGATCCAGTCCATCATAGGCTCTGAAATCCATATAATCAGTTATTATCGAACCATCTGGGAATCGATGACCAGGAATCCGGAAATAAGAGAGCAGGTCAATGAATATTATAAAATTTATATAAAAACCATTCATCAATGGATTGAAAAAGCAAAGATTAAAAATGAAATCAAGGAAGATCTGGATAGTGAAACGCTCTCGTTTCATATAACAAGTCTGATTGAGGGCACCCTGGTGATTTATTCCTTTCAGGAACCAGGAATCGATCTACAGACGTTATTCGATCGCTTATTCAATCAATTATGCGATTTATTTTTATCATGAATAAGCCAGTTCATTATATGACCCGTTTATATTCTCCGGTGCTGATGCCTGATGTTCAGACTGTTGTTAATGCTTTAGCCCATGAGAAAAATTGTATAAAAAAAAGAAAATATTTAAAAATTTATAGTTCTTCTGCAACAGAACTAAAAAAACAATCGTATAGATCTTTCATGATGCTTGGAGCATGTATAGAAATTACATGCATTACATGACTTAAAACTTTTTGTTATGAATAAATCAGTATTGATAACGTTAATGGTTTTTTTCATTTTTCTCGCAGGTTTACCTTGTATGATCTTTGCTCAGGATGCCACAGAAATCATAAATAAAGTAGATCAGAAGATGCGGGGTGAAACCAGTTATCAGGAAATGGAAATGAAGATAATCCGTCCTGAGTGGGAAAGATCCATCAGCATGAAAAACTGGAGTAAAGGTTCCGATTATGCACTGATCTTAATTACGGCTCCGGCAAAAGAAAAGGGACAGGTTTTTCTAAAAAGAGGTTATGAAATGTGGCACTGGCTTCCTTCAGTGCAACGAACCATTAAAATACCACCTTCCATGATGGGCCAGAGCTGGATGGGTTCTGATTTTACCAATGACGACCTGGTACGTGAATCATCGATCGTCAACGATTACACTCATACTCTGCTTGAACAGGAGGAGATCGATGGTGCCAGCACCTGGAAGATTGAATTGATTCCGAAACCTGAAGCACCGGTAGTATGGGGAAAAATAATAATATGGGTTGACTTGGACTATAACCATCGTAAATCCGAATATTACGATGAAGACGGAAACCTTAAAAACACCATGCATCTTTCTGATATCGAGCAAATGGACGACAGGAAATTACCTGTTCACTGGGAAATGGTGCCGGCTGATGAAGAAAGCAGGAAAACGGTGATCAATATTCTTGATGCTGAATTTAATAAACAGATACCGGATTCATTTTTTTCACTGCAGAACATGAAAAGGATACGATGAATCGGCTGGTCCGGACATCAGGCATAATTTTTTACTTCAATCTGAACAATTAACAGTGGACATGAAATCTAACTTTCGCCTTGCCTGGAGAAATTTATGGAGGAACAGACGAAGGACCCTGATCACGGTGGCATCAGTTTTTTTCGGGGTTCTTATCTCGACTGCCATGTCATCCATGCAGGAAGGATCCTATAGTTCAATGATCGAAAATGTAGTTAAATTCTATTCCGGATATATCCAGGTCCAGGATATAGAATACTGGGAAAATAAAACAATTAACAATACATTAAAACCATCGGACTCACTGCTCGGAAAAGTTGAAAGTGTGGAAGAGATCACTCACTATACCACGCGACTTGAATCCTACGCACTGGCATCCTCCGAAGAGATCACCAGGGGCAGTATGGTGATCGGTATAGAACCCGGGAAAGAAAAAAAAATAATGGATATCGAACAATGGCTGGTTGAAGGGAATTACCTTGAACCTGAGGACCAGGGTGTACTGGTGGCTTTCAACCTGGCTGAATACCTGGAATTGAATGTCGGAGATACACTGGTTATGTTCGGACAGGGATATCATGGTTCAAGTGCGGTAGGAATTTTCCCGATACGGGGAATTGTCCGGTTTCCCAATCCCGAACTGAATAAACAAACTATTTATATGGCCCTTTCTGCCTGCCAGGACTTCTATTCCGTAGATGGCCGGGTAACTTCTGTTGTTCTGATGATACAAAACCAGTATGATCTGAAAAATGCCATGAGGAAACTTGAACAAGAAATTGGTGCTCCCTACGAGGTGATGTCATGGGAGGAAATGAATCCCGAGATCCTGCAGATGATCGAGGCGGACCGGGCAGGAGCAGTAATTATGAAGGCCATATTGTATATCATTATCGGATTCGGTGTATTGGGTACGGTCATGATGATGGTCATGGAAAGGAAACGTGAACTGGGAGTTATGATCGCAATCGGAATGCAACGGTATAAACTGGCCACTGTCCTGTTTTTTGAAACACTCCTGATCGGATTCATAGGTGTTATCAGTGGATTTATCGGTAGTGTACCTCTCATTGCCTATGGGTACCATAATCCCTGGAAGCTTACCGGTGACGCGGCAGAGACCATGGAGCAGATGGGCATCGAACCCCTGCTGTATTTTTCCTGGATACCACCCGTATTTTATAACCAGGTGATCACGATTTTTATCATTACCCTGATCATTTCGGTGTATCCGGTATTCACAACTCATAACCTTAAAGTGCATGAGGCACTCCGGGCTTAATGAATCTAATGATTTTTAAAACTGAAAGATATGCTATTTTCAATATCATGGCGTAACGTATGGCGAAACAAGCTGAGAAGTTCGGTGATCATTATTGCCATTGCCCTCGGGATCTGTGCAGGGATCTTTTCTACAGCTTTCTATAAGGGCATGGCAGATCAGCGGATTGAAAAAGCCATAAAAACCGAGATTTCCCATATTCAGATCCACAAGCACACATTCAGACAGGCTAACGACATTACCAGGTACATGACTGATGTTTCTTCACTCACTGAAAAGATCAGTCAGGTGGATCAGGTCAGGGGAGCAAGTGGCAGAATAATCATTTATTCCCTGGTTTCCTCTGCGGAAACAGCAGCGGGAGTTAAGATCCTGGGAATAAAGCCAGAAAAAGAACAAAAAGTAACCAATCTTCATACCAAGCTTGTGGATGGTCATTATTTCAATGAAGACAAAAGGAACGCGATCGTGGTAGGACGCAAACTGACTGAAAAACTACAGGTCAAAATGGGATCCAAGGTAGTACTTTCACTTCAGGACATAGATAATAATTTAGTATATGGAGCCTTCCGGATCGTGGGCATATTCGACACGGCTAATTCCGGTTTTGACGAATCCAATGTATTCGTAAAATACGAAGACCTTCAGCGTCTGATGAACCTGCCGGAAAATACGGCACATGAGATCGCGGTTCTGACCGAGGAAAACGAAGTGGTAGATCAGGTCAAAAACCGGATGGATGAAATAACAGGCGATCTTGAGATTCTCTCATGGACTGAACTAAGCCCGGAGATGAATTATCTGACGGAAGCCATGGACCTCTACATGTATATATTCATTGTGATCATTCTGTTCGCTTTGCTTTTTGGCATCATCAATACCATGCTGATGGTCGTTCTTGAAAGAGTAAAAGAGATCGGCATGTTGATGGCCATTGGCATGAACCGGTTAAGGGTATTTACGATGATCGTGCTTGAATCGATATTTTTATCGCTCACGGGAGGTGTACTGGGCGTTTTATTTGGCGCCGCAGTATCCGTGTATTTCCAGACTCACCGTATCGATCTGTCCATGTGGGGCCAGGTATACCAGGATCTTGGCTATGACCCCTATGTATACACCAGTCTTGAATTTTCATTACTGGTCAATGTAACCCTTCTGATCATTGTTACAGGAATTATTGCTGCCCTATATCCGGCATACAAGGCGTTGCAGAATGATCCGGCCGAGGCATTACGTATTGAATAAATTTTTTAAACCGAAAACAGATCCATAATGAGTATAATCGATATCAAAAACCTATATAAAATATATGACGGCACAGGCGTTGAAGTTAAAGCCGTTAACGGAATCGATCTCAAAATCGAGGAAGGCGAATTTGCCGCAGTGGTTGGGCCCTCAGGGTCAGGAAAGACTACATTCCTGAATTGTGTAGGTGGCCTCGATCGTCCAACCGAAGGAAAGGTGCTGATCAATAATGAAGACATCTGGCAACTCAAATCACGACAATTAATTGATTTCAGATTAAGAAACATCGGTTTTGTCTTTCAGGCATTCAACCTGATCCCCGTGTTGACTGCCCGGGAAAATGTTGAATTCATCATGCAGCTTCAGGGCTGGGATAAAAAACGAAGAGAAGAACGGACCATAGAACTGCTTGAGGCAGTGGGTCTGGCTAACCGGATAGACAGCCGGCCTGCCAAATTATCAGGAGGACAACAACAAAGGGTAGCCGTTGCCAGGGCCCTGGCATCCAAGCCCAAATTTGTACTGGCCGATGAACCCACAGCCAGCCTGGATTCCAAATCATCGGAAAACCTGCTGGATATCATGGAAAAGCTGAACAGGAACGAAAATATTACATTCATATTTTCAACTCATGATCACCGGGTGATCAGGAAAGCCAGACGGGTGATCACCATTGAAGACGGAAAGATCATTCAGGATGAAACCAAATCAGATTGAGAATACTTAAGTGCAAATGAATTTTATAAGCAAAGCTGATTTTTTAATATCCTTTCTGATACTGATTACCGTTCATCCTGTTAGATCCCAGGATGGATCAGAAAATCTTACTGTGAACGGCTATGTTAAATTCCTGCAGACCGTCTATTACCAGGATTTCGATGAAAACTGGCTGACTGACAATCTCATCCATAACCGGATCAATGTGCACTGGTATCCAGGCATGAATTTCACAGGCGCCATCGAGTTCAGGAACCGGTTTTTTTACGGTGATTTTCTTAAAACCATTCCGAATTATGAAGAACTTGCGGTAAGGGATTTAGGGTATTTCGATATGTCGTTTAACCTGGCTGACGGGCGAAGTTACCTTTTAAACACGACCATAGACCGGCTATATTTTGATTATATCAGGGGAAACTTCCAGGCAAGAATAGGACGCCACCGGATCAACTGGTCGCAAAACCTCATCTGGAACCCGAACGACCTGTTCAATGCGTATTCCTATTTTGATTTTGATTACGAAGAGAGACCCGGATCGGATGCCATCAGGCTTCAATATTATACGGGATTCGCTTCCTACGGCGAGCTTGCCTACCAGGTTGGAGATTCCCTAAAGAATATGTCGATGGCAGGACTATATACATTCAATAAATGGAAATATGACTTTCAGTTTCTGGGCGGCTTTGTGAAAAACGACTGGGCTTTGGGAGCAGGTTGGTCAGGTGATATAAAAGGCGGAGCCTTCCGGGGTGAAGTAACGTATTTTCTGTCCAATGATGAAAACGTAAACGACAGACACCAGGTGGTGGGATCGGTTTCCGGAGATTACACCTTTGATAACCAGTTATATGCTCAGGTCTCATTTATATACAACAGTGACGGAAAGACAGAGAACATAAGTTTTGGAGAGAATTTTTTTTTAAGAGGGGTATCTGCCAAAAACCTCACCCCGTCAAGGCTTGAACTTTTCGGGCAGGTCTCCTATCCAATTACTCCCCTGATCAACTCGGGGGGTTCTTCCATTGTAAACCCCTGCGACGGATCTTTTTTCTTCGGCCCGAGTTTTACCTTCTCCCTTCAGGACAACCTGGAATTATTCCTTCTAGGACAGTTTTTCGAGGGCGGCAACAATACCCAGTACGGGGACATTGGGAAGCTGCTTTACTGGCGGATGAGGTGGAGTTTTTAATATTTCTTCCGGTCAATAAAAATGGCAGCCCCAATCGCCGTAGCGAAGTCGGCATTTTCAGGGATGATAAATTTGGACTTATAAAGACCGGCCACTTTCTCCAGGCTGTCTTTTAAGGGCAGAATCCCTGACAATTTACCGGTAAGAATAATATTCTGAATTTTTGTTGCCCTGCCGGCGGCTATACCCATCATCCCTATTGTCTGGGCCACCAGGTTAATAATGGCCAGTGCGATATCCTCATCGGTAGCCTCATCCGACATCTTGCCAAAATTAGATGCCGTTACGGAAGCCGGCAGGCTTTCAAGGTCACCGCCCGCTATATCTCCTACGGTAAGGTCTACACGCTCAAGCTTACCTTTCAGAGCCTTGTCCACAAGGGTACCGACAGTGGTTAAATTCAGCATTTTTCGTGCTAACCCCAACAATGTTCCTCCTCCTACCCCACTACCACCCCAATGAGCGATATGATCCTTCTTAACGGTAACTACAGCTGTTCCGGTTCCCATGCTTACAACCACGGCCTCTTTCATGCGGGATAAAAACACCCCACCGGTACCGATCGCATTGAATTCATCCACAATCCTAACCGGAATACCGAAGAGATTATCCTTTATTTTATTGGCTCCAACTCCCGTAGCGGCAATCAGACGCACATCCTTCAAGGAAATGTTTTTCGATTCCAGAAATTTTCCCAGGGCACCTGCTGCCGAAGTCACGGGGTCATCGGCTTTTACGGTAAGGGGTTGAATGATGTCTCCGTTCAGCAAGCCTACAATATCGGTTGTGGTACCTCCTATGTCAATTCCTATGATCATCGCGCTTTGAATTTACGAAATATGATGTAAAAAATATAAAAAATTCATTTGGCCGATGCAAAAGCAGCATCGACCAATCCGGCACAGTCATTGAAAGATGAATAACCGGAAAATGAAGTAAAGGCAAAGATTACAGATAAAGCCATCTCCTGTACGAAGTCCCTATACCGGCTTTCTGAAATATCTTGTTACCGCTTACATTTGTTATCGCGCAAATTCTTATTATAATTGTCTGCTGATAACAATAATTTGATCCCATGCGATTTTTTCATTTATTTTTTTTACTCGCCATAACCACTTTTTCATGTAAACAGGCCAAACATCCGGATATAAAGTATTTTCCCATTGATGGAAATGCCTGGCAGATAGAACTGCTTACTGACACCACCCGGGAAGTCAAGTCGCTGGTGTTTTCAACCTATGACGGACGGATCGTGAATTTTGATCATAAGAATGAACAAAAGCTGTGGGAATTTGATGCCGGCGCCTTTATTTATCAGTTGAAGACAAAGGATATCGACCTGGATGGTAATCAAGAAATTTTTGCGGTAAGTGCCAACAATAAACTTATCGTGCTTGACCACCAGGGTCAGTTAATCTGGAGCTATTCTGATACGACACCGCTTTTTGCTGTTGATGCCGGTAATATCGATCCGGGTTCTCCCGGTCTTGAAATCGCAGCCGGAGGCATAAGCCGAAAGGTATTCATTTTCAATAATCAGGGAAACTTAATCGGCATGAAACCGGACATAGACCGCCTGGTCTTCAGGCTTACCGTTAATAATCTGGATGACGACGATGCGGATGAGATCCTTGTCATTGAAAACCGGGTCATCGCTCAGGCCATAAAATACAATTATGATCAGGTGGAAACCTTGTGGAGAAAGCCTCTCCGGGTGCCTGAAGAGTATATCAACTGGGAAAATCCAAGGGGAAATTTTTATCCTTTTTCATTGATAAGCTCAGACCTGGATGGCGATGGTACCATGGAAATTATAGGTGGGGATACGTATTTCAATAAACAGGCTGTCGGCGTATTCGATCATGAAGTCGAACCGCTATGGCTTTCCGATAAGCAACCGGCATTCGAGAACAGGGAAAATACACAGACTGAATTCTATTCAACGGCTTTCGTACGAACGGGGGATCTGTTCCCCGAGATCACCGGTTCTGAAATAATGGCCGTTGCCGGTGGAAACTTCAGGATATTCTCTCAATCGGGTGAACTCCTTGGCGAACAGGGCGCTCCAATTGGATTCACGGATTTTGAAATTTCAGGCAATGAAGTGTATTTGGCCTCCTCTCCAAATGGCGATAACAACCTGTACAGAATACTTATAGACATGGAATGGAAAGAGACCGTCAAAAAACTGGAACGGAGGGGAAAAATGGCCCGCATTGGCAGTAATCTGGATATCCTTCTGGAACAGGTAGACGGATATAAGGAAACCCGGCCCCGGAAAAAGGACTACTATATAAAATCAAAAAGAATAGAAACTACCGAGGAGGGCCTTCAGGAATACAGGCAGTTTAATGAATGGTTCAGCAAACGGTTTCCCTATGCAAATCTGAAACAACTCGTTTCGGTAAAGGTCATTGAACCTGTTCCTCCTCTTGATGAGAGAGGGGAGCCCTGGTCGGAATGGCGTTGGTCGGTGGATGCCATCAACGGTACCATGACGGTCGAGGAGATCCTTGCCAAGGCAAAATGGATCGAAGAGAACAAGATTCCTGCCTTATTTGTGATCGGCCATTCCTGTATGCCGTTCATAACGCTTGAAACAGCCGAAAGGATCCTTCAAACCGCCCCGAATTATTGTGTGGGATTCCAGTCTATGGAAGATGAAGACCTGGACCGTATCCCCCGTTATTTTGAACATTATTTCGGCCCTCTTGCCGATCTATGCGTGGAATATGGCTATAAAATAGCCATGACGAAAAATAAAGGACTCTGGTGGATGTCAACCCCGGCACTGAAGGAATCGTATGAAGGATTATTTTCCGGTGAAAGAAAAAAAGTTGTTATGGCTGCCACGGAAGACAGTAACAGCCGTACTCCTGAGATCAATCTTCTGGGAAGAAGTGGTTTATGGCAGGCCGGATTATTGCCTCATAATGATGTGTCCATTCATGCCGATCTGTTTTCTTTTAACCGTTTCTTTCAATGGGAATATCCCAAAACGGGAAGTCCCTATCTCAGGTTGATGACCGCACATACAACCCTTGGTATGAGCCTGCTCAGTACCCGGATCAATGAAATATATGAAAGAGAAGGACATTACAGAATTAACCGGACCGGAGAAGAATCTACCGGGATCTTTTATCATATGCTTGGCAAGGGCCTGGTGTTTTCACCGGAACCAGATGAGGTTCTCGGATACAATCCGATTGGTTTTGTGGTACACAGGCCGCCCGAAAAGTGGTTGACTGACGCCCACAATGGTCATGCTCCTGAAAAATGGGAAGAGGATGAGGAACTCCATCAAGCAGTTATGCCCCACAATGGGTGTCTTTGGGGCATAACTCCTACCCCGGATCATGCTATTCAGTCCGTTTTAATGGATAAAAAGCGACAGTTCGGCTACCAGATACCTCCGACACCCTACGGATTGATTGCCTTTGTTCCGGAACAGGCCGAACTGGATAACGTTCAACAGATCGATGAATGGTGGCACACGGATGGGATCTACGTATGGAAAGAAGGAGGCGAGAAATTAACCGGAAACCAGGCAGCCGAAGCACTGAAAATTGATTTCGAAAGAGGAGCAGAGAGGCTTCCCTTCCGGGTAAAGGGATATGCCTTCCTCAATACCCTTAAGCTTTCAGACGGACATTACAGGCTTTATCTCATCGACCCCGGATGGCTCGATCCGGCAGAAAGAGAAGTAACTGTTATGATCCAGGTGGATGGTAATTTTAAGGCTGAAGATATTTTAAGCAATGAAAATATGAACATTGACAATAACCGGATCGATGCGACCATACCGGCCGGCAGTCTCAGAATAATTGATGTAACCCCTCGATAATATATTGCACCTGATGAAAAAGCTCATTATTACATTTTTAACAGCTATAGGTTTTTTAACATCCACTTCACTCTATTCCCAGGCTCCACCACTTAGAGAACAGGTATCCTTGAACGGAACATGGGATTTTACAGTTGAAAATGGCGAAAAAAGCAGCATCAGGGTTCCCGAATACTGGGATGCCGCACCGGGTTTTACCAAAAAGGTGGAAAGAGAGTACATTCGTGACGGAGATACTCTTACCAGGGAAGTAACGGTACCTTCCACAAGTACCGGAATTTATGAACGAGAGGTTAAGATACCTGCAGACTGGAAAAACAAGGTAATAAAAGTAGAGTTCGAGGGCATCAACCATATTGCGGAAGTATATGTGAATGGAAAACATCTTAAAACGCATATTGGTGGCTGGGCCCCTTTTAAAGTGAATGTCACGGAGCTAGTGACTGCAGGTGAAAGTTTTCATCTCAAGGTGATCGTAAAAGGCGGTGATCAGTCTCCCATTGTGGATGAGCAGGGCAATCCCCAGTGGCCTGTGGGTTGGTACGGACATCAGAGCCGGTGGGGCATCATTTTCGATACCTGGTTAAGGGCTTACGGCCGCGTGTACATCGAGGATGCCTTTATCCAGACCTCATGGAGAAAAAAACATATTACCATAGATTATGAAGTGATTAACCGGTCAAACAGAAAAGAATCGATCATCCTCCGGGGAACCGTTACAGAAGAACATAAAACAGATCCCGTTCTAAATTTAAAAAGTGAATCATATACACTGGAACCCGGTCAAAAGAAAACGATAAGGTTAACCAGCACCTGGGAAAATCCGCTCCCGTGGAATCCCAACACACCCTATTTATATATCCTGACCAGTGAAATCCATAACGAAGATACCGATAAGAAATCCATCGACAATGAACAACGCCGTTTCGGTTTCCGGGAGATCTGGATAGAAGGCAATGAACTCCGTTTTAATGGTCACAGGCTTAACCTGAGAGGCACAAGTATCAACACCCATGGTCAGGGTTACAATCGTGACCGGTATACATATATCTCACCGGAGACCTGGAACCGGACGATCGACAGGCTGCAATACCTGAATATACAATCCGTAAGATTTCACCAGCAACCACCCTCGGAAAGGATAATTGAAATTGCCGATGAACGTGGTCTCCTGGTTATTGAGGAATCACCCATGTATGCCCGGCGGTACATTCTGGACTCGAATAATGAAATCTATTTTAAAAACTCACTTACCTGGCTTAAGCCCTGGATAAAGGACCGGCGGAATCACCCTTCTATTATCATGTGGAGCTCGGAAAATGAGATCGGCCGTAACTGGCTGAAATGGTTTTCGGATGATCAGATCAAGACCCTCGCTGACAGTATCCGGAGTGTGGATCCCACCAGGCCTGTCATAGCAGAAGGCGATTTCGATGTAGGAGATGATTTCTACAGTCTTCATTATCCAGAAGGTGTTGGAAAGACAGTAACCGGAAGCATTTACAGTTGGGATAGCCTGATATCGGTCACCAAGCCAACCGGCATTGGTGAATTCCTGTATGGGAATACAGATGGAAAGGAATGGTGGCACGGCACCTGGAGTCGTGGTTTGAGGTATATCAATGTAGATCAGATCATGCCCTATACCTTGAAATGGAGTTGGATCGTCGACAGCACCACGGCTGTTTATGAAAACCTCCGTAACAGCTTTGCCCCCCTAGCCCTATTCGACAAGGATTATGATGATCTGGGAATTGATGTGATCCGGAAAAAAAACTTTCCTGTACTAATGGCTGGTGAAAAAGTGAAACGGACCCTGGTGCTGTATAACGACGATTTTTCCGGTAGATTCATTGAGGTTGAAGTCCGGCTGGAACAGGATGGAAAGATCCTGGCTCAGAACATGCATACTTTTGAACTGGACCTGGGGGAACACCGCGATATCGAATGTCAGATCATTATACCGCAAACCACGGGCCTCCTGGATATTGTACTGGTAACGCGTAAAAACGGACATCTTACCTTCGAGGAACATAAAAAATTCCGGATAGACAAAAAGGAAGATACAGACGGAAAACCCGAACCCTATGTAAAGATCTACCCATGGAATGGATAATTTTTATCAGGATCTGTAAATTTTCCTTAATGGATGATCGATTTGAGTGGATGTTCAATTAATGGGCAAAACAGGTTCCACCTGTATAGTATGAGTCCCCGGAACCGAAATTTTTTTAACCCCCATATCACTACCTAAATACGGATACCGGAAATAAATTCTCTCAACTGATCACCCTGAAATATTTCAATCCGGAAATTATCAATGCCAGCCCGACGCCCATATAAATTATGGATAAATATTCCCTGGGCAAGGATGAATTTCTGAGTAGCATGCCAATTAATATCATGGATATGATCAGCACATAACTTTTAGGAGTGATAAAGGCAAATATGAAGCCCTTGCCTTCCATTGAATGTATCCTTTGGAGATTACTGCTCACCAACCGGTTGAATACAAATTTAGTTTTAATGAAACCCACGACAAGACCGAGAATTACAAAGATCAAAGCCATATCCCCTTCATACTCGATAAGCCAGCTGACCGCCATCCAGGTCAGCCAAATTCCGGCTCCAACCCACACCAGACCCGCCAGAACAATCAATATCTGCTTTCTGACTTCAGGTTTAAATTCTTCCCAGTTTCTATTCATTTTACTATCCAGATCATAAAAAAGCGGAAAATTACACCTTTTACCCAAGGGGAAGAAGTAGTCAATCGGTAATTTGACATGTAACCTGGATGACATGTGTTTTCATAATATCCTTTTTTGAAACAAATTAATTGGTTTTTTGTATAATAGAATAAAAAACTATGGATCGGCAAAATAATAGAATATTTAATTTACCGGCTATGATCCTGATACTTTCTGTCGCGATTGTTTTTACCGCACATCCGGTATTAACCAATGAAATCAGGCCGGACAATCAATCTCAGAATACTCAGGCCATTCCGGATACCGCTTATTTTGCGGGGGGATGTTTCTGGTGCACCGAAGCCATATTTGAACGGGTAAAAGGAGTAACTGAAGTAGTATCCGGATATAGTGGTGGATCGAAACGAAAACCTACCTATAAAGAAGTAGCCGGCGGACAGACCGATCATGCCGAATCGATCAGAGTGGTTTTCGAACCTTCCGTGGTATCCTATAAAGAGCTGGTTGAGATGTTTTTTACTGCACATGACCCTACCCAGTTAAACCGGCAGGGGCCGGACATAGGACCGCAGTACCGGTCAGCGATATTCTATACCGATAAGGAACAGAAAAAAACGGCTGAAAATGTAATATATGTCCTTGAACAAGCCGAAAGATTTGAAAAGTCAATTGTAACAGAAGTAACCAGGTTCAAATTTTTCCATAAAGCGGAAGACTATCATCAGGACTATTACGAACATCACCCCAATCAACCCTATATTGTAAATGTGTCCAAACCCAAGGTAGAAAAATTTGAAAAAATGTTTAAACACAAACTGAAAGAGGAGTACAAATAAAAGTATTCGGCTCCAGGGATCATCCTGCGCCTCTTACCATTCTCCGGCATAATCCAGCGGAGTATCCACATGTTCCTTTAAATAAAGAAATTTGTTTTTTACGATTTGCCTGAAATGAAGATAATCATGGCCCAGCCAGTTATTAAGGAATAATTCAGCCGACATGGGTCCGTGTTTTTTATGCTGATAGGCATTTTCCCATTTCGGTTCTTCAAGCGTTTTCAGCCACTTGACTGAATCTTTTCTTTCTTCCAGAAACGCAGTCAGCTTTTTAACATAATCTTCATCAGCATAATTTCTTTCCCTTACCCAATGCACGGGATCAAATTTTGGCAAAGGCCTGGTAGGATCTTCAAGAACAAGTTTAATCCTGTTCCTGAAATCTTCTCTCTCTTCATCATGAAGATGGCATACGATCTCGAGAAGACTCCATTCATCTTCCGCCGGTTTCCAATTAATTATTTTGTGAGGAACATCCTCGAGCAAAGCTTTGAATGTTTTTCTGTTTTCTTCCAGCTGATCAATAATTTCGAGTGAATTCATAGACTAGTATTTTATAAAGTTTAAAAATGAAATTCAGATAAATAATATAACTAAATTCCATTACAAATCAATTTGCCATACAAACAAATATGACATGGAACATTAATAATGACATAATACAATATTTAATTATTATGGAAAGAAATGCTCCCTCTTCAAAATCGGACTTCAATTTTTCCCTTGCCAGCCATTATTGAACGGGGCTCTTCTTTTTCACGCTTTTTCCATTTCGTATCGATATAAAACCATTCTTCGCTTTACCAGACCACATGTTCATCCTGAATTATTGAATCGCACTGGAATGCAATTTTTGCTCTTCCTTCCCTGAAAGGACAGGCACAGGCATATCGTGGCGCAATGGCGATTTCACCTTTAAGGTTGGCATATCCTATTTTTCCGTTTTTTATTATCCAGAACAATCCTTCTGATGGATAATCCGGCCCGTTATCGAAAGGGAACACTTTATAGAGTTGTTTTTCATTCCGGTCGATTGCCATCAGACCTTCCTCATCCGACAGGACAATTGCGAAGGTACGGAATGTATCGGTATAACATATGCGGTACTTATTAAGTGGAATGACGGTATCTCCTTTTACATCAACTTAACCGCATTAATCATCCTTTTCATAATTAACCACTAATAAGAGGAAATCATCAGAATGGACGTTCTGTGCTAAGATTTCATTAACCCCGATTATTCATAAACCATTCTCAAAATAAAC
>CAZIXF010000050.1:0-40403 GCA_964543195.1 uncultured Roseivirgaceae bacterium | reverse complement strand
ATTGCGCTTAATCGGCCCTTCGGGCGAAAAATTTATGAATTTTTCGGGTTAAATATACATCACAGACTTGACCGCCTCGATGGTTTTACTCACATTAGGCAAGGCTGCCTCGATCAGTGTGGGCGCATAGGGAAAAGGTACATCCAGATTTACAATTCTCCGTATGGGTGCATCGAGATAATCGAATGCATTCCTTTGAACGTAGAAAGTAATTTCGGATGAAATGGAAGCAAGTGGCCATGATTCCTCGACAATGACCAACCGGTTGGTTTTTTTTACCGACTCCACAATCGTATCAAAATCAATCGGACGAACAGTGCGAAGGTCAATCACTTCGCAGGATACATTTTCCTTCGCCATTTCATCGGCAGCGGCCAGGGCTACCTTTAAAATTTTCCCAAATGACACGATAGTTACATCGGTTCCTTCTTTTTTGATGTCGGCACTCCCGATGGGGATCAGATATTCATTTTCAGGCACTTCGCCTTTATCACCGTACATCACCTCGGATTCCATGAATATAACCGGATCATTATCACGGATGGATGATTTAAGCAAACCTTTTGCATCATAGGGATTGGAAGGTATAACCACCTTGAGGCCTGGTGTATTGGCATACCAGTTCTCAAAATTCTGTGAATGCTGGGCCCCCAGCTGCCCTGCATTCCCTGTAGGACCCCTGAATACGATAGGTAATGGGAACTGGCCACCGGACATATACATCATTTTCGCCGCTCCGTTGATAAGCTGGTCAATGGCCACCAATGAAAAGTTGAATGTCATAAATTCAATGATGGGCCGCAGTCCGTTCATGGCTGCGCCGATGCCCAGACCGGCGAATCCCAGTTCGGTTATAGGTGTGTCGACCACCCGTTCCGGACCGAATTCATCAAGCATTCCCTGGGTCACTTTATAGGCACCGTTGTATTCTGCAATTTCCTCGCCCATTACGAAAATTTTCCCGTCCGCTTTCATCTCTTCGGTCATAGCTTCCCTGAGGGCTTCTCTGAATTGTATTTCTCTCATGCTTCAGGAGTTAAGATTGATTGCAAAAATATCAACTTAGGGCTCAATAACAAAGAAGTGCGGTGGTAAAAAGATAAAAAAAGGCTGATCGAATGCTCGATCAGCCTTTTATCATATATATTTTTTTCAACGCTTATTGCAGTGCATTTCTGAAAGTCTCGGTTTCCTGATACTGGATAAACTCGAGATCATTCAGGGCCTTCTCCTTTAATGAAGGATCAGCAGCAACGGCATCCCTGAGACTGGAGGCCATAGCCTCGGCATCGCCCTGACGCGCCGCTACAATGGCATTGCCATAATGGGCCAATGCATAATCGTCTTCTTCATCAATCACCTCATCAAAGTTATTGGAAGCGGCATCAAGCTCTTCTTTCAGGAGATAGGCCAAGCCTCTGTTGAAGAGATTATCCGCATTTTCATTCACGTTGGAGAAAGTCTGAACCGCATCGTCATACATGCTCATTTTGATCTCGATCACACCTTTTACGGCATTGAATCCCTGTGCATGCTTCATGGGAGGATTCATATCCATGGTGGATGCAAGTTCTTCATATGACTGGTCCGTTTTACCCTGCATCATATAGGCTACACCCAGATTACCATGGGCCCAGGGGTTGGTATCCCTGTTCCTGATAGAAATTTCGAACTGGGTAACGGCTTTTTCAAGATTGTCTGCAGGATCCCTGTTGGCCTTAACATCTTCTATGGCCATGGCCAGGTATACTGCACCCAGGTTGTTATGAGAAGCAAAATGAGGATATTGTTTGGTTGCCGCCAGGTAAATCGCTTCCTTCTCGGCCAATGCGGGAGTCAGGTGAGCCGCATACGCCATTTCACCATAAATAAGCGTGTCTGCGGGAGCTTCGCCGTCAACGATCATCTTGGCCAGCACAGCGATCTCAGCATCGGTTTTCTTATCTTTGACTTTCAATATTTCCGTTTTGGCAAAACGCAGGTCAGGATAAATATCATCAAATACCTTTTGATAAGAATCCAGGTCGTGCAGGCGATCTTCTTTTTCTTCAAATGTTCCTGCCCCATTGATTATATCCAGCCACTGCTGCTTTTCTGAAGAAGATATCTTATCATAATCGTTAAACATTTCCTTGAAAGGATCCCAGCTTCTGATCACAGGCTTGATAATGAACTCAATATCTTCAGCCATTCCTTTATAATCATAACGGTCCATCATTTCACTGTACAGGCTTTCAACCCTTGCAGGCCTGTCCTTTGCCAGGTCGGTATTCACTCTTTCAGGTCCTTCGGGTGAGTGGGAACCGGTGATGGTTACTGACCGGGTAACATTCTTTTCGGCGATGAAAGCGGAGAGGAAACGCTGCTTTTCACGGTTATCATCCTTGCCTTCTACACTAAAGTTGAGTAACAATCTATCCACGCCCTGGGGGAAGTAGAAATCTACATGGACCGGTTCGAGTTCTTCCCGGGGAGTCCAGCCTTCCACCTCGTCATCTTTATATTCATAATTAACAAAAGCGGCATAATGCGTTTCCTGGGCCAACCATGGAGTGGTTACAAGACCCGGTGCGATCGGCATGGGCGGAGTGGCCTGTTCTTCACGGTTCTTCCTGGGATCGATTACAAATCCCTGTACAACAAGATTCCCGTCTTCCATGCCGGGACTATAAGGCATGCTGTATTCCTTTACCATTCTTGGCTGATTCGTATCCCTGTCGGGAAACTCATTGGCAACGAATTCAACTCGCTCGAATTCATATGTTTCACCACCGTATTCATATCGTACGTCAAGTGCATAAACCAGGTTTTTCTTGAGCATTTTAACGGGTAATGTGGCCGACAATTCAAAATCCACCGAATTGCCATGGAGCTCAAGTGGGTTTGGTGTAACGGTCAAATCCTGATCCTTCGCCATTTTTACCATCTGGTTAAAAGCACAACCAGAAAAAAATATGGTGCCTATAATTGCTAATGCGAAACTTAATCTTCTCATTGGATTAGTTAGTTTAGTTATAATTATTTGTTGTTTTTCGCCGTTTTGCTTAAAAATACAATACAATATTAGTTATAAAAAAACAACACTCAAAACTATTTTTAAAGCAAATTGGTTCTTAAATTTGTATAAATATTTTTAAAAATGAAAAAAATTCAAAACTTCTTTGAAAACAAAGCGTTTGGTGTTTGTACAAAATTGGGGGAAAAATTGAAGATTCCAACGTCAAGCATCAGAATTTTTTTCATATATTCATCCTTCCTTACATTCGGTTCACCGGTTATCATATACCTTGCGCTGGCTTTTACCATGAATTTCAGGAAATGGTTGCGCAGAAGACATAATACGGTCTGGTATTATTGATCGAAGATTAAAAAAATATCTTTTCTGTAAGAAATAATGATCAAATACAATGGATCGCCGGTACATTTCTCCCGGCTGATCGTTTATCCGCTTGATTTCTGCCCTTTTGCCGCTGATCTTATTAAAATTTCTTATGATGGCAGCATCCGCCTTGATAACCGCTTTAAAATTTTCCCATGAATCAAATAAAAGGAATTTGAAAGCCGCCACCAGGTCAAGCAAAAAACGAATGAGTATTTTAATATATACCGACCCCTTTGAACTGTTTTTAATGAGTGTAACAAAACTGTTTCTGAAATTCAGATAGGTTTTTAAAGGGCTGACATGGCTCAGGGTACCGCCCCCTACATGGTAAACCCTGCTTTTCCCGTTATAATAGATCTTTTTCCCCGCCAGTTTCAGCCTCCAGCACAGGTCGATCTCCTCCATGTGTGCGAAATAATCCACATCAAATCCTTTCATCTCATGAAAATCCCTGGACCTGATCATCATGCAGGCGCCACTGGCCCAGAAAACCGGGGATATATCATCATATTGTCCAAAATCCTTTTCAATAATCTGAAAGATCCTGCCTCTGCAGAAAGGGTAACCAAACCGATCAATAAATCCACCGGCTGCCCCGGCATATTCAAAATATTCTCTCCGGTTATAATCCAGGATCTTGGGCTGACAGGCAGCAATATCCGGATCTTTTTCCATCAAAAGGATCAGGGGCTCAAGCCAGTTTTCCGTAACTTCCACATCCGAATTCAATAATACATAGTACGGTGCATCAATCCGGGATAGCGCCCGGTTATATCCTTCACTGAAACCATAATTCCGGTCTAATTCGATAATATGCACTTCGGGGAAATTCTTTCTGACCAGGTTGAGAGAATCATCCTGCGAGAGGTTATCTGCAACATAGACAGGGTGACCGGGTGTGTTTTTCAGCAGGACCGGTAAAAATTTCCGGAGATAGCCTCTGCCATTATAATTTAAAATAACAATGGCTGCTGTTCCCATTAAACAAGGTTGCTAAGGTCGAGACCAGGTATATTCGGCAAGATTCCACCTGCACTTTTTCGCATCTCTTCCTTGGCAAGTGCTTCTGCTTCTTTAATTGCCTTGTTTACGGCGGCAATGATCAGGTCGTTCAGCATATCCTTATCCTCGGGTTTGATCAGTTCATCATCGATCTCCAGTTCTACCAGTTCTTTCAGTCCATTGACCCTGGCTTTCACCATTCCGGCCCCCGCTTCACCGGTAGCCGTTACATTGACGAGGTTTTCCTGTACTTCCTTCATCTTGTTCTGCACTTCCCTTAACTTTCCAAATAGGTCCATCATATTCATAGTTTAACGATTATTGTCTAATTAACAAAATTTTACCTTCCCTGTTGAGGGTCTTCCCCACTTCATCCACTGCTTTAATGCTGTAAATATAGGTATTAAATGGCATTTCCCGACCCTTATACGTACCATCCCATCCCTGAAGCTGATCGGTAGTTTCGAATATCAGATCCCCCGATCGTGAATAGATCTTCATAATAAATTCTTTCATCAAAGTTCCTTTAACTACAAAAAGGTCATTCAGTCCGTCACCATTCGGCGTAAAGGCGTTCGGTATCCGCAAAACCGATTCTATCTGCTTGATCACTAAATTGGAAAATGCCGTGTCGGGAGGATCATTCCGTGATACACCCCGGATCCTGATCGGGCTGATCTGATCCCTGAGGTAGTTTTCTATTTCATGAAAATTTTCCCGTCCCACATCGACCTCGGATTCCAACGCCATCTGTTCATCGTAAAATTCGATCACATAATGGTCTGTACCGGTTTCCCATCCCCGGTGATCGGTCCAGCTCAGTAATCGATTTTCCTCAATATCCAGGTATATCGTACAGGCAAGATCACCCAGATTAGACCGGTTATTGCATTCATCCAGATAACTTATACGGTAACAATACCTGCTGTCGTCCACATCGGGTTCAATATCCCTGAACTGTGTGCCGGTAACCGTATCCACGGTGGCGAACACATCGCCTTCCACCTGACGCTGAACAAAATATGCAGAGACGGCCATATTTTCCGGAGGTAACCAGGATAATTCCACCGCTCCATCCACAACGGAAGCCGTAGTATGAGTTAGCGGAGGCGGAAAAAATATCCTGAAAGCTTCAAGACAAAGGGTATCAGAAAAACTGCTATTGCCATTCTCATCTGAATATAATACAGTATAACAATATTCATTGAAACATACTACATCCTCATCCACAAACTGTTGAAGATCCTTATTCCGGATACTCCCGATCAACTTCCCATCCCGGTATATCTCATATTGATCAAAACCGGCAGGGACACTTTCCCAGTTCAGGCGATTCTGGCCGTTTTCGGCTGTTCCGGAAAGGATTACCGAACTGAGCGTATCTGAATATACATATTTCTCCTGACAGGCATCATAGGCTGAGATCCTGAAGATCTGAACCGTATTCTCCGTATCAAGTGAATCCACCGAAATAGAAGAGGATGCCGATGGGAGCCTCTCAAGAACCTGGAATCCGGCCAAAAAGTTTTGGGTGTTTTCCAGATAATAAACCACCCCGGGTTCAAGGGTATAATGAATATCGATCATTCCCGTCTGAATATTTCTGTTAACCATATACAGGTTATTCATTTCTGCGGGAACTAGATTTTCTATGGTAGTAAATGACCTGGTACGCAGGCCACAATTGTTTTTCCCGTTCACAAACAAACCTTTTACCGTGATCTCATGTGTCCCGGGTGAATAGGAATACGAAGGTACTTCTTCTCCACTGTTTACAGTAACCGAGTCGCTTGCCGTATAAAATACCCGGTATTGTTCATACTGATCAGGCTGAATATCGACCCGGGCTCCATTATTTTCACAGGTGAATACCGTAAATTCAGGCTGGATATCAGGAAATGCCTCCACAGTCAGGGTATCGGTTTTGGGTTCAATATCCACATTGATCACCTGTACGATGCGGTAGACTCCCGGCGAATTGTAGGTATAGGATACCTCTTCATCCGGTTCAAAACCGACAAATACGCCATCCCCGTTAAAATCATATTGCCTGACTGTTTCGGGAGGAAAAGTATCGGTCTCATTAATGACCACTTTAAAGGGTATACATCCTTTTGCGAAGGTGGTTTCAAATCTTCCTTCCTTACTTTTTACCTGGGCGGATAAATGCAGGGTAATTACCGAAAACATGCAGTTAAGAATAACCGATCGATATAGTAACCTTGATTTCAAAAACGGTTGAGGGAATATATAATTAACGATTGTTTTTGGTCCCAAGGCTGAATTGTTGTATCACTTCATCAGGCGTAAGCTCTTTTTGTTCTCCGCTCGTCATATTTTTAAGTGTACAAACACCCTTTTTCAGTTCTTCGGAACCAATCATTAAAACGAACGGGATATTCTTTTTATTGGCGTAGTTGAGCTGTTTCTTGAGTTTTGCCTTTTCGGGATATATCTCAGCGTGAATACCTGCCGATCGAAGTCCTGACAATATATTGAGCGCTTGTTTTTCAGCTTCCGGATCAAAATTGGCAATTAATATATCGGTTACCGGTATGATCTCTTCCTCAAAAAGGTCCAGCTCTTCCAGCACATCATAGATCCTGTCGATCCCGAATGAAAACCCCACCCCCGGCATATCCGGCAATCCAAACACACCGGTAAGATCGTCATAGCGGCCACCTCCGCCTATGGAACCTATTTTTACGCGGGTAGCCTTGGTTTCAAATATCATTCCCGTATAATATGAAAGTCCCCTGGCCAGGGTGAAATCAAAATCGATCAATTCGGGAGGTATATTCAGCGATTCACAATAGTTAAGCAGGCGCTCCACTTCATTGAGGCCCTTCATCCCTTTTTCCGAACCGTTCAACTGCCCGGACAGGAATTCAAGTTTTTCCCGGTTGCCTCCCGAAAACTGAAGGATGCGGTCCACAGTATGGATGAACTGATCTCCAAAATCCCTGTTTTCGAGTTCGGCCTTTACCTTGTCCACGCCTATTTTGTCGAGTTTATCCAGGATTACATAAAATTCATCCGCTCTTGCCATATTCCCGGCCGATTCAGCTATTCCATGCAGGATCTTACGGTTATTGATCTTGATTATATAATCGTTCAAACCCAGACCCTGGAACACTTCACTCACCAAGGCTATAAATTCCGCCTCGCAGATCAAGGAATCCGTACCGATCACATCGGCATCACATTGATAAAACTCACGGTATCTCCCTTTCTGGGGGCGATCGGCTCTCCAGACCGGCTGGATCTGATACCGTTTAAAGGGAAAGGTGATCTCACCACGGTTCATGGCTACGTACCTGGCAAAGGGCACCGTAAGGTCATATCGCAGTCCTTTTTCACTTATCCTGGGAGTCAGCTCGGTATAATTATTCATCACCTCAGCAATGTTTTCAATTTTTGCAAGGTAGTCTCCCGAATTCAGAATCTTAAACAGGAGTTTATCACCTTCCTCACCATATTTACCGGTAAGCACGGAAAGGTTTTCGATAGCCGGTGTCTCAAGAGGCATAAAACCGTATTTTTCAAATACCTTCCGTATGGTGTCAAGGATGTAATTCCGCTTGATCAATACCGTAGGTGAAAAATCTCTCGTCCCCCGGGGAACATTAGGTTTAAACGGGTCCATAATTCAGTTTATATAACTCCTAATTCTTTTCCAATTTTGGTAAACGCACGGATGGCCTGATCCAGGTGTTCCTTTTCATGGGCCGCGGATAACTGTACCCGGATCCTGGCCTGTCCTTTGGGCACCACAGGATAGAAAAACCCGATCACATAAATCCCCTCCTCAAGAAGTTTCGATGCAAATTTCTGGCTTAACGCCGCATCGTACAGCATAATGGGAACAATCGGATGTTCACCCGGTTTGATATCAAATCCGGCCTCCTTTATTTTTTCCCTGAAATATACCGTATTGGATGCCAGTTTATCCCGAAGCTCCGTAGTTTCCGAAAGCAGGTCAAATACAGCGATTGAAGCGCCCACGATGGCTGGGGCTAGTGTATTGGAAAAGAGGTAGGGACGTGAACGTTGCCGCAACATTTCAATGATCTCCTTCCGGGCCGAGGTAAACCCCCCCGAAGCACCGCCCAATGCTTTACCCAGCGTACTAGTGATTATATCGACCCGGCCCATTACCTTATGGTATTCATGCACACCGCGGCCGGTCCGGCCCATAAAACCGGTTGCATGGCATTCATCGCTCATCACAAGTGCCTCGTATTGATCGGCAAGATCACAGATCTTGTCCAATTGTGCTATAGTGCCATCCATGCTGAACACGCCATCGGTAACGATTATCCTGTGTTTTGCCTCCGAAGCTTCCTTCAGTTTTTCCTCCAGATCGTTCATGTCATTATGGTTATACCGGAATCTCCGGGCCTTACACAAACGCACACCGTCGATGATCGAGGCATGATTCAACTGGTCGGATATGATAGCGCTTTCGGGTCCGAATAAAGGTTCAAATATCCCGCCGTTTGCATCAAAAGCAGCTGCATAAAGAAGGGTGTCTTCCATCCCCAGAAATTCAGATATCTTTTTTTCAAGTGCTTTATGGATATCCTGTGTGCCACAGATAAAACGTACCGATGACATACCGTAACCATATTCATCGATGGTCCTTTTGGCCGCTTCAATCACTTCAGGATGAGAGGAAAGACCGAGATAATTGTTGGCGCAGAAGTTTATCACCTTCCGGCCATCTTTAATGGTGATCTCCGCTCCCTGGGGCGAGGTGATTATGCGCTCTTCCTTGAACAGACCGGCTTCGCGAATATTTTCAAGTTCTTCGAGTAATTCTTTTTTAATGGATGTATACATATTCAGCCGTGTTATGATATTGATTCATTGAAATTCATTCGTCTTTTTCAAGATCCTGTGTCGATACTTCGGATTTGGAGAACATATGGTTTTTTCCAATTCCCGGATATTCCCGGATCCAACCAGGCTACACCCTTTTAATAAACACATTAATTACACAAATATAAAAACTAACCGGATGAATAAATTTCATTAACCCATTTGATTTATCGGAATCTTAGTAATTTCGAATACAGAAACAACGACCCGAAAATGGACAAAATATTGATCACCGGCTCATCGGGACAACTGGGCTCGGAACTCACGCTTGCATTAAGCGAGATCTACGGGAAAACTAACGTGGTTACGGCAGATATCCATGAACCCCAAAAAAAAGAGCATGATTTCCAGTTCGAGAAACTCGATGTAATCAAAAAAGACCATCTTCTGGATGTGGTTTCCCGCTATAAGATCACCCAGGTTTATCACCTGGCAGCCATCTTGTCGGCTACCGGGGAAAAGCATCCCGGCCTGGCTTGGAAGGTAAACATAGAAGGATTGATGAATGTGCTGGATGTGTCGAGAGATCTTAAAGTTGAAAAAGTATACTGGCCTTCCTCGATTGCCGTATTCGGCCCGAATACACCCAAAGAAAATACCCCTCAGCACACCATAACCGATCCCAATACGGTGTATGGTATAAGTAAACTCACCGGCGAACGGCTGATCGAATATTATTTCTATCATTACGGACTTGATGTCAGGAGTCTTCGCTATCCCGGGTTGATAGGATATAATGCCCTCCCGGGAGGAGGCACCACCGACTATGCCGTAGACATCTATCATAAGGCGATTGAAGGCAATGATTTTGAGTGCTTCCTGGCTGCCGATACCTACCTGCCTATGATGTACATGCCGGATGCTGTGAGAGCTACCCTGGAACTGATGGAATCGGACCCGGATAAGATCCGGATCAGGTCGAGTTATAATATTGGTGCCATGAGCTTTTGCCCGGAAGATATATATAGCTCGGTGAAAAGGCATTACCCTGGCTTTTCAATTACTTACGCACCTGATTTCAGACAGGAAATAGCCGATTCGTGGCCTGAGAATATAGACGATACGCCAGCCCGTAAGGATTGGGGATGGAACCATGAATATGATCTGAATAAAATGACGAATGATATGCTGAAGAATCTCAAAGAGAGAATTCCTGCTAACTGACCATTAACTACCTGACCATTAGCTTTACCGGCCTGGCAGAAGGCCTGTTATCCAGGTAGATGAAATAAATCCCGGGACTGAGTGTCTGGGCAAAACGGAGGCGGTTCGATCCGGTCCTCAGCATACCGGTTTCGATCACTTCCCCGGTAAAGGATACCAGCTTGTAACGGGATTTCTGACGGCCATTATAATCAATTTCCACCTCATGACCTGATGACGGATTGGGGAACAGTTTTAATTTATCCTCAACCCCTTCCAGTTTTACGGAAACCACTCCATGATATTCTGTGAAATCATCATAATCGGTGGCCTTCAACCGGTAATAGGAATATCCTTCAAGCGGGGCTTCGTCGGTAAATTCATATTCAATGAATTTTTCCGAATTACCGCCTTCCGAGGAGAAAACCTTGCCGATCGGGTTGAACTCATATCCGGCAGGAGACCGTTCGATGGTGAAATAATCGAAATTTTCTTCGAAGGTGGTGGCCCAGTGAAGAGTCACGTGACTTTTTTCAGCACTGGAATTGAAATAGGCCACCTTAACAGGGAGGGGTTCTTCCGACAGGTTGCAGGGATCACTTCCCTGGCAACAGGCATCCCCGGCATCGGAACATCCGAAGATTGTTCCGCCATCATTATTTAATGTCCCATCTACCTGGATGCTGCCATCACCGGTTATATCACTTTCATTTGTGAAATCTCCTCCGATTGTGACTGCTCCGTCGACCACCATGGCAGCCTCATTTTTAACAAAATCGCCATCCACATTCAAAGTTCCTCCGCTGTTAATGGTTAAATCCCCTTCATTGGCTGTAAAATTGCCACTAAGCGAAACATCACCGTTAATTGTAAGGCTGCCTTCATTTTTGAGGTTAGTGCCGATCAGCGTGCCATTAACGATCAATTCACCTCCTTCTTCAATAAGAATATCCGCACTTGTAGTCAGGGTGGCTCCCGATTCAATCACAACTGTGGTACTGATTTTTAACACATTTGATATGGTGCTGTTATGCAACAAATTGACATCCAGATCTTCGACTGTATATCCCGGAGCCCCGTTTGTCCAGTCGGCAGGGTCTTCCCAGTCGGGATCTGAAGTATTGGATTCAGTCAATTGAGCATAAGCCGGCCCCAGAGCCAGAAAATATAAAATATATACAATAAATGCATTTTTTAACTTCTTCATCTCTCTATATAATGTCAGATATGCCTTCGAATAACCCTTCTCTATATATTCCTTTACGTATGAAAAGGTAATTGAATTTACTTAAAGAAATTAGAAAAATAAAAAAAAGTCGGATATTTTACTCCCCCTGACCGAGCGAAAACCCTCTTTTCCCGTCAAAATTATACAAATGTTCCGATTTTATGAAATCAAAGCCGGCCTTGGAAATCCTTTGTAAAATTTCGATCACATCGTTATTCCCGATTTTCTTACTCTTTTCACTGGCTATAAACCGGCATCGCCAGTGATCGGTGCAGAACGCATCGGGGAATCCGTCCGGATAGACCATCACTCCCCGGTTACTGATCATCTTTAACTTTAAACTTTCCGTATTGACCTCCTTAAGTTTATCGCCCAGATTCCGCGGATCACGGTTCATCTCATCCCAGTCAATGAACACATCCACCCCCACCAGGGATTTCTCAGCCTTCTGACGGTGACCCAATACTACCTTTTTCATGGATTCAGCAGACTTAAAGGATACGGGTTTAAGCTGGTTGGGTACCTGGCCCAATCTGGCTATTACTTCTTTTGCAAACTCACTGGTCCAGACCTTGCTTTGCGAATCCTTATTGTAAATATCGGATGTATGGATCCCATCCTCGATCGTTTTCAGCCATGCATTCTGAATGGTAGTCGCGATATCGGCCTGATCGATATGCACCAGCATCATCACGGCTGCATTGATCAGACCGGAAGGATTGGCAATATCCAGTCCCGCTATATCAGGTGCGGAACCATGGATGGCCTCGAACATGGCCGCCGCCTCGCCGATATTGGCCGAACCGCCTAAACCGACGGATCCGGTCACCTGGGCAGCTATATCCGAGATGATATCACCATAAAGGTTCTGGGTAACCACCACATCGAGTGAATGCGGCCTGTCGGCGATAATGGCCGATCCGATATCGATGATCATATGATTGCTTTCGATGTCAGGATATTCTTCCGCTATCTCATTGAATATCTTGTGAAAGATGCCGTCGGCCTGCTTCATTATATTATCCTTGGTCATACAGGTAACCTTCCTGCGTCCGTAGGCCCTGGCATATTCAAAAGCATAGCGGATAATTCTTTCTGACCCCGGCCGTGAGATCAGTTTCAGGGCCTGGATCACTTCATTGGTCTGCTGATGTTCAATCCCTGCATACAGATCCTCCTCATTTTCACGGATTATCACCATATCGGTGAGGGGATGATTGGTAGGCACATACGGGAAAAAAGAACGGCATGGCCTCACATTGGCGAACAGGCCAAGGGCTATTCGCGTCGTCACATTAAGGCTCTTATAGCCTCCGCCCTGAGGAGTGGTAATGGGTGCTTTGAGAAAAATTTTGTTGCGCCTCAGGGAATCCCAGGCTTCTTCCGGTATCCCGTTATGGATGCCTTTTTTGTAAACCTTTTCTCCTATTTCGATCACCTCAGTCTCAATACGGGCCTCGGCGGCTGTTAAAATATCGAGTGTGGCCTGCATTATTTCAGGTCCAATGCCATCCCCGTGTGCCACGGTGATCTTATGTTTTCCAGACATGGATGTATCAGATTTGTTCTTTGATGAATTGTTTATAGATCTCGTATTGGGCGAAAATGTCCCGGACATATTCCACGGGCTCGTCACCCCGGCAATATCCGGATTTCACCACCGGATCCTTGAAAAATTTGGGTTTTGATTTCTGAAGCAGGAAATATTCCACATTATCTTCCCATTTCTTCGGATCCCGGTCATATTTTTCAGTAAGTTTTATCGCATCCAGCACATGTCCCGGGCCGGCATTATAAGCACCCATCACAAATTTCCGTCTTTCGAGAGAATCAGTGACATATTTCTTCCAGTAATTTTCAAGCCAGTCCAGATATTTTGTGCCGGCAATTACATTTTTCTCCGGATCAAATAAATCGGTCACGCCAAAACTTTTCCCGGTTTGGGGTACCACCTGCATCAGGCCTCTTGCCCCCATCCATGATTCCACAGTTGGATTAAAATTGGATTCCTGGTGCATTAACGCGGCCAGTAATCTCCAATCCCAATTTATCCGTTTTGCATGTTCCTTTATCAAGTCGTCATATGGCGATATTTTTTCACCCCCCAGGGATGAAAAATCACTTTGTACCCTGACCCTGAATCCTTTCGGATCTTCGAAATATTTGCGGTAAAGGACATTGAAATCCGGTTTTCGTTTCATGCCCTGTATCCATGTATTCACCGTATTCAGCATTTCTGGTGAATTTTTCCTGACTGCCCAGGCAACCTGTGTGGACAGGCTTAAAGGCGTGTTCACATCGATATTCTGGTAAAAAGTGGCACTGATATCGGCAATATCTTTATCTGCCACGGTATAATCGATCTCCTTATGGGACACCATGCTGATCAGCTCTTCGGTAAGCACATCCCCGAATTCTTCAATGATAATGATATCACCCCCGATCTCTTCAGAGAGGTTCCGCAACCGCCGCACATAAGAAGAGCCTCTCTTTACATATATTTCAAGTCCAATCAACTCTGAAGGCGACCGGATCAATTCCCTTTCTATCTCATGACGTTTCATTTTGCGCCAGTTGTCCGGTTTGCGCTGAACGAGCATCTGCCTTATCTCGTAGTGGGATTGGGTGAACTCGACATATTGCCTCCGTTCCTTGGTGATGGTCAGTGAATGGGCTATTATATCCCCTTCTCCTTCCAAAAGCATCCTGAAACTTTTTTCCAGGTCGTTTTCAATTACCAGTTCCAGTGTTACATCCAGCTCATCACATAACCGCCTGGCCATCTCATACTGAAAACCCATAGGGCGTCCTCGATAAAGGAAATAACCCGTGGAAGTATTCTCGAGGATTACCCGCAGTGTTCCCCGTTCTTTTATCTTCTCCAGATCAAAATCCACAGGATCGATATCGAGTGATAGATCTTCGGATTCAAGGACCTGATCTGTCTTCTTCCCTGACTGTTGGGCACAGGAAACCGAAAAAAACAGAACCGAGATAAGGACCAGTTTATTTACTGACTTTCTGATTTCGAGCAGTGATAACATGTTTTCAGAAAATTATATAAGTTTTTTAATATAATATAACAATTTAATTATAAAGCAAGAAAATTACGTGTATTTGAGCTATAGTTGAGTTTTTCAGCCTGCAGGCTTTATTGATTAAGTACAACCATTTTCCTGCATGAAGAATAGTTAGACCCGGATTTTTCATTAGAATATAAGTAGTTGATTATCTAATAATTTCCAACGACGGTCATTGGAGGTTTTTTGCGTAATGCTCAAATTTCCAAAGAGTTAATCCTGCTATTTTATGTTTAAATATCGGATTGGGGTTAAAGACGACAGTTTTTAAGCAAACGGTAGCGGATGTGTTTTTGTTCGATTATCAAACTCATTTAGCCCGTAATCACTTAGTATCTGTAATAATCGGGTTTGAACGGGCCTTCCACCTTGACACCGATATATTCAGCCTGATCGGGTGTTAATTCATCCAGTTCGACACCTATTTTGCCCAGATGCAACCGGGCTACTTTTTCATCCAGGAGCTTCGGCAGGGTGTAGACTTTGTTTTCATAATCCCCACTCTTTGTCCAGAGTTCGATCTGAGCCAATACCTGGTTAGTAAACGAATTGGACATGACAAAGGAGGGATGCCCGGTAGCACAACCGAGATTGACCAACCGGCCTTCCGCCAGCAAAATAATGTCCTTTCCATTTATGTTATAAAGGTCTACCTGAGGCTTGATCTGCACTTTCGTATCCCCATAATTATTGTTCAACCAGGCAATGTCAATTTCATTGTCAAAATGGCCAATATTACACACTACAGTCTTGTCCTTCATTAATTTGAAATGCTTCCCGGAGATAATGTCTTTATTGCCGGTGGCAGTAACCACGATGTCGGCTTCCGGGATGGCATTCACCATCTTTTTAACCTCATAACCATCCATGGCAGCCTGTAATGCACATATGGGATCAATTTCCGATATGATCACCCGAACACCGGCACCTCTCAGCGATTGAGCCGATCCTTTCCCCACATCCCCGTATCCGGCTACCACAGCTACTTTCCCTGCAAGCATCAGATCAGTGGCTCTCCGGATGGCATCCACCAGCGATTCCCGGCAACCGTATTTATTGTCGAACTTCGATTTGGTAACCGAATCGTTCACATTGAATGCCGGCACGGGCAAGGTGCCTTTTCTCATCCGTTCATACAAACGGTGGACTCCCGTGGTGGTTTCTTCCGAAATGCCATTTAACCCTTTCGCCAGGTCCGGATAATTATCCAGCACCATGTTGGTCAGGTCACCCCCATCGTCAAGGATCATATTTAACGGCTTACCGCCCTCGAAAGCGTAAAGTGTTTGTTTGATACACCAGTCATATTCCTCCAGTGTTTCGCCTTTCCATGCAAATACGGGTATGCCGGTATCCGCTATGGCAGCTGCGGCATGATCCTGTGTAGAAAATATATTACACGATGACCAGGCTACTTCGGCACCCAATTCTTTCAGTGTTTCGATGAGAACAGCGGTTTGTATGGTCATATGCAGACATCCGGCAATCCTTGTTCCCTTAAGCGGCTTCCGGGATCCGTATTCATCCCTGATCGCCATTAACCCCGGCATTTCTGCTTCTGCCAGTTCAATTTCTTTTCTTCCCCAGGCTGCCAGGGAAATATCTTTTACCTTGTATGAAAGTTCTGTTTCCTGCATGGTTAGTTTTTTTTAACTGCGAAAATACAACAAAAGTCTAAGGTCCACAAAACTTGTGACACTTTCGGGCATTCAAAATGGAAGATAAGGTGAAATGGAGGGACGCAATTCTGGGTTACAGAACATTATCCGTCCTGGTCTTCCATTAGCAAACGGATTTCCCTGTTTCTGAAACTGACCCGTCGGCCGTCAACCTCAACGACCAGTCTGCCTTCCGCTTCCACATCCCTGATTATTCCATTAATAACCTTTTCCCCTGTTTGGAATTCCATTCGTTCATTCATACCCAACAAACGGTTTAAGTATTCTGTTTTTAATTTTTCAGGTTTTAATTCCCTCGATTGCCGGTACCTGGAATCGAGCCTTTCAACAAGGCCGTTGAACACCTGGTTCAGGTCGTAGCTTATACCGGATATCGACCGGAGCGATGCAGCCTTTAAATCTTCCGGAAATGCGACCTGATTCACATTAATCCCGATACCGGCAACGGAAGACTTTATTTTTCCCGACCCGACCCGGTTTCTGATCAGGATTCCGGCAATTTTTCGCCCCGCATGTATAATGTCATTGGGCCACTTTATTTTAAAATCCCTGGAATGGATAATTCCCAGCCAGTCAGTAAGCGCCAGGGAAATCATTATGTTGAGTAAAAAGTTCTTTTCAGCGGGAATGTGCCGGGGTTGAAAAAACATTGAAAAAGTAAGATTCTGACCCGGGGGGGACAACCATCTATTTCCACCCTGACCTTTGCCGGCATATTGATGATCGGTGATCACAATATCGCCTTCAATAAGCAACCCGGTGGCAGCCATTTCGTACATCACCTCATTGGTTGAGTGACATTCTGGCAGGTATATCAGGCTCCTGTCAGTAATTTGTGACGTTGTGGAAATTTTATACAATATTTTTTTCGTACTTTTACATTAACAAAAATGCGTATATGGTTAAAAAAAAGGAATTGATCGCGTCGGAAAAACTCAGTGAAATTATTGTAGAGGGAATGATTGAAAAAAAGGCATCGGATATTGTGGTCATGGACCTCAGAGAGGTAAAAAATTCCATTGCCGATTTTTTTGTGGTTTGCACCGGGAATTCGGATACACAGATCGATGCGATCGCAGATTCTGTAGAAGAGACCGTATATATAAATGCTTCGGAAGAGGTCTGGCATAAAGAAGGGACGGAAAATAAGGAATGGATTTTGCTTGACTTTGTTGACGTGGTTGCGAATATCTTCAAAGAGAGCACGAGAGAATTTTATGATCTTGAAAGGTTGTGGGGAGATGCAAAACTCATTCCTGTGGCCAATGCAAGTTAATCGGAACAATTACTGTTTAAAATCGTTAAGAAAATCACGAGGAAAATGAGGAAAAGATAAATGGCTGAAAATAAAAAGAACAACAACAAAAACCTGTTGCCAAAAACACCTCAGAAACCCAATTACCAGATTTGGATAATTCTGATCCTGTTTTTGCTTGTAGTAGTCATCACCTACATCAATAAATCCAACACCATGATGGACATCACCAAACATCGGTTCGAAAAGATGTTGGTGGCAGGTGATGTAAAAAAAGTTGTGGTCATATCCAACCAGAAAGAGGTGGAAGTGTCCCTTAGGGAGGAAGCCCTTCAAAACGCCAAGTACAAGAATGAACTTGAAAATATAAATCCTTTTTCGATCGGTGAGGGTCCTCATTACCGGATCAAGATCGTCGATGCGGATAAATTCACCGAGTTTTTTGAAACGGTTCAGGCTCAACTGCCTGAAGACCAGCAGATCGGGTATGAAGTGGAAGAGCGGTCTGATTTCAGTACCATTTTCTTCCAGTGGGGCTTTCTGTTCCTTATATTATTTGGATTCTGGTTCCTCATGCGCCGCATGACGGGTGGCGGAGGTCCGGGCGGACAGATTTTCAATATCGGAAAGTCAAAAGCCGCTCTTTTCGATGCTGAATCTAAGGTAAAGGTTACGTTTGAAGACGTAGCAGGACTGGATGAAGCCAAAGAAGAGGTAAAGGAAATCGTCGAATTTCTAAAGAATCCGTCCAAATTCACCAAACTGGGAGGCAAGATCCCTAAGGGAGCTTTACTGGTAGGTGCCCCGGGAACCGGTAAAACCCTGATGGCAAAGGCGGTAGCCGGAGAGGCGGCGGTTCCGTTCTTTTCACTTTCGGGTAGTGATTTCGTGGAGATGTTTGTGGGTGTGGGTGCCGCCAGGGTTCGTGACCTGTTCAAGCAGGCCAAAGAAAAAGCCCCCTGTATTGTTTTCATCGATGAGATCGATGCCATCGGCCGTTCAAGGGGAAAAGGACAGCTCCCGGGTTCAAACGACGAACGGGAAAATACACTGAACTCCCTGCTGGTTGAGATGGATGGCTTTTCGACTGATTCGGGAGTAATCATTCTGGCGGCCACCAACCGGCCTGATGTACTCGATACAGCGCTTCTGAGGCCGGGCAGATTTGACAGGCAGATCAGTATAGACAAACCGGATATTGTAGGAAGGGAAGCCATATTCCGGGTTCATATCAAGCCGTTAAAACTGGATAAACATGTAGACCCCAGGAAACTTTCGGCCCAGACGCCCGGGTTTGCAGGGGCTGAAATAGCCAATGTCTGCAATGAAGCCGCCCTGATCGGGGCAAGGAAAGACAAACCGGCAGTCGATGAAAAGGATTTTCATGATGCGATCGACCGGGTGATCGGCGGTCTTGAGAAAAAGAACAAGATTATATCGCCGGAAGAGAAACGGATTGTGGCTTTTCATGAATCCGGTCATGCGGTAGCAGGCTGGTTCCTTGAACATGCCGATCCGCTGGTGAAGGTCAGCATCGTCCCACGTGGAATTGCAGCCCTTGGATACGCCCAGTACCTGCCCAAAGAACAGTTCCTCTATCAATCGGAGCAACTCCTGGATGATATGTGCATGGCCCTGGGTGGCCGGGCAGCGGAGGAGATTATTTTCGGTAAGATATCCACGGGAGCGCTGAGTGATCTTGAAAGAGTGACGAAAATGGCTTACAGCATGGTTACCATATACGGAATGAATCACAAGATCGGAAATATTTCATTTTATGATTCAAAACAGTCCGATTATAATTTCACCAAGCCCTATTCCGATGCCACCGCCAAGACTATCGATGAGGAGGTGAAAAAACTTGTGGACGGTTGTTACAACAGGTCCAAGGAACTCCTGATGGATAAAAAGGATAAGCTCGAGATCCTGGCCAATAAACTGCTTGAAAAGGAAATCATCTTTCAATCCGATCTTGAAAAACTGATCGGAAAACGTCCTTTCGGAAAACCCACTACCTATGAGGAATATACCCGGAAGAGCGAGGAAAGAGAAAAAGCAGCGGAAGCTAAAAAAGCAAAAGCTGAAGAGGAAGACGGTACCGGTAAAAGCGAGGAAGCTAAAAAAGCAAAAGCTGAAAAAGAAGACGGTGCCGGTAAAAGTAAGGAAGGAAAAAAAGCAAAAGCTGAAAAAGAAGACGGTGCCGGCAAAAGTAAGGAAGGAAAAAAAGCAAAAGCTGAAAAAGAAGACGGTGCCGGCAAAAGTGAGGAAGGAAAGGATAAGAAGACTATCCGGAATGAAATGCCCCAGGGTAAAGGTCCTTTAAAAGGCCAGAAGACGGATGAGAAAAAAGAGGGTGATAACGGCCAGGAAAGGATCGGTGATACCATTAAACAGGAAAAATCGGAATGATAATATAGATGATGTTTCAAAAAAATCAGGTTCAACGGCCTGATTTTTTTTTACCTGAACTCGCAATTCAGCTGATGGAAGAGCGTATTACCCATATTGAATTACCCCAGGGTAAAAAGGTGTTTTTTGCATCGGATTTTCACCTCGGTGCACCTTCCCGCGAACAAAGTGTTTCAAGGGAAAAAAAAGTGGTCCGTTGGCTGTCCGAAATTGAACAGGAAGCCGCACATGTTTTTATTCTGGGTGATATTTTTGACTTCTGGTTTGAATATCGGTATACCATTCCCAAAGGATTTGCCAGGTTACAGGGAAAATTGATGGAGATGAGGGACAATCATATTCCATTAACCTTCTTTACAGGTAATCACGATAAATGGATGTTCAGCTATTTTGAAAACGACTTCGGTATATCCATTTTCCGTCAACCTGTGTCCGTGAGAATCGGGGACAGGGATTTTCTGATCGGTCATGGTGACGGTCTGGGTCCGGGAGACAAGACCTATAAGTTAATAAAAAAAGTCTTTGAGAACAGGATGGCCCAATGGCTTTTTGGCTGGATTCACCCCACAATAGGATTTAAGCTGGCCCATTACTGGTCGGGCAAAAGCCGGGAATCCAATCTTCAGAAAGATCAGGAGTTCCTCGGTGAAGAGGAATGGCTCCTTCAGTATTGCAGGGAGACCGAAAAAAAAGGCCACCACGATTATTATATTTTCGGTCACCGGCATCTGCCCTTGGCGGTTGAGATCAACCCGGAAAGCCGCTATATTAACCTTGGCGACTGGATCAATACCTGTACTTATGCCGTGTATGACGGAGACCAGGTTAAACTGAAAGAATATGAAGGTTGAATCCATTATTTTGATCCTTCTTGGGGTTATCTTCATCCTCATGATCAGCCCGGTCAAAGCACAGGATGCCACCATTTCAACAAATGGCATATCCGATGCGACCCTGGATATTCAGGGTTTTCTATACGTGTCAACTTCTGAAGGGGATATCATTAAATATGGCCGTGAAGGCCGGAAACTACTGTCCTATTCCAGCACCCTTTCTTTTCCGGTATCCTCTATCCATGTGGCATACGGCTCCAGGGTCATAGGTTATTATGCCGAAATCCAATTGCTGATAATCCTTGACAGGAATTTAAAGAAACTGGCGGAATATGATCTTCTGGAAACTTCATTGAATCATCCGGACTGTATTTCCTATTCTGACGACAATATGCTGATCATTTACGACAATACCGTTCACCAGCTCATAAAATTTGATCCTGTTCAGTCAAAAGTCCTGTACATTACGGACTTGTCATTTATTTTAAAGAACCGGAATGCGTCGATCCGGCAAGTTGAAGCGTATCATAACCATATTTATCTTATGGATAATGAAGGGTCTTTACTGCTTTTCGATAACCTGGGCAATTATTTGAAAAGGGAGCCTTTAAATGCTGAAAGTCTTATGAGTTTTTATCAGAACAGGGTACTTTATATGCATGATGGCAGGTTAAGGGTTTTTGATTTGAACACCGGTAATAAAACCCCGCTGGACCGCTTCGATCCCGCCCCCGGTCTGATAAAAGCAGTCATGAATGAGGATCATGTATGGCTCATCTATCCGGATCATGCCAAACAGTATCAAATGAGGGATTGATATTTTTATAATTAAAAATTCTGTTTTTTGGGGATAATCTTTTAATTTTCCTGTCCCGGAAAATCAAAATCATCTGACATGAAAAATTTTATCTGGCATAAGAGATATCCTCAGGAGGTTAACAAAGAAATCGATGCTTCAAAATATAGATCCGTCGTAGAGCTGCTGGACAGCAGTGTAAAAAAATTCGGAGACCGGAAAGCTTACCGGAATTTCGGCAAATCCATTTCCTTCAACGAACTGGATAATCTTTCAAGAGATTTTGCAGCTTATCTTCAGAACAGCGGTTTAAAACCCGGTGACAGGATTGCCATTCAGATGCCCAATGTATTACAATATCCTGTAGTGCTTTTTGGTGCATTACGCGCAGGATTGATCGTGGTGAATACCAATCCGCTTTATACCTCCCGGGAAATGGAACATCAGTTCCGGGATGCAGGGGTGAAGGCCATCGTGATTCTGGCTAATTTTGCTTCTAATCTGGAAAAGATCATTGACAGAACAGAGATAGAACAGGTTATGATCACCGAAATGGGTGACCTGATCGGGGGATTGAAAGGGAGCCTGATCAATTTCGTGGTGAAACGCGTTAAAAAAATGGTGCCGGCATTTCATCTTCCCATGGCCATTCCATTGATATCCATTTTAAAGAAAGGGAAGAACCTGGATTTCCATGCACCGGAAATCAATCCTGCAGACATCGCGTTTCTTCAGTATACCGGTGGAACTACCGGTACTTCGATAGGTGCCGTCCTTTCCCAGGAAAATATCATTGCAAACATGCTGCAGATCAGGGAATGGATGAGGCCCCGTCTTAAGGAATACGAGGAAGTAGCTATTACGGCCCTTCCCCTCTATCATATCTTCGCATTAACTGTCAATTGCCTCTGCATGCTTCAACTTGGGGCCGAGAACATATTGATCACCAATCCAAGAGATCTGGATGCCTTCATTAAAGACCTTAAAAAATATCCCTTCACCTTTATTACCGGAGTAAATACCTTATTCAATGGTTTATTGAATCATCCGAAATTCAATGATGTGGATTTCAGTCATCTTAAGGTTTCGGTTGGCGGAGGTATGGCTGTACAACGTGTGGTCGCTGAAAGATGGGAAAAAATAACCGGATGTCCGCTGGTGGAGGGATACGGCTTATCCGAAACATCGCCGGTCCTCACCTGCAATCCCATTGACGGGACCCATGAAATCGGCACCATTGGCCTGCCCGTTCCCAATACGGAGATCAGGATAATGGATGATGAAGGCAACGACCTGAATACGGGAGAAACCGGTGAGATCTGTGCCGTGGGCCCTCAGGTGATGAAGGAGTACTGGAATAAGGATGAGGAGACGAAATACGCATTTCATGAAGGAAAATGGTTCAAGACCGGAGATATCGGATTTATGAGGGAGGATGGATTCTTCAAGATCGTAGACCGTAAAAAAGATATGATCCTGGTTTCCGGGTTCAATGTATATCCCAATGAGGTGGAGGATGTGGTTTCACAGATGGCCGGTGTAATGGAAGTGGCGGCCGTAGGAGTTCCCGATGAAAAATCCTCAGAAGCCGTCAAACTTTTCGTTGTGAAAAAGGAAGAGTCGTTAACCGAATCCCGGATCCTCGATTACTGTAAGGAAAATCTTACCAAATATAAGCTTCCAAAACATCTTGAATTCGTGGATGAATTACCAAAAACCAATGTAGGAAAAATTTTACGGAGGAAACTGCGGGAAAAAGAACATGAGAAAGCCCATTAAAAAAGCCATTACGAACCGGAGCGTAATGGCTTTTGCTGTAGGGGAAGGAGTCGAACCTTCAAGAGGCGGTTAGCTATTATCTGATCAACACAATAGTTTATTCCGTTATCCTCACCCCCGAGACAGGAGGGCATGGCTGCCAATTTCATCACCCTACAATGAACGTTTATGATTATTTATATTACAAATATATAACATATCGAATCATTTATTCAAAATTTTTTAATATATTTTTATAAAAATATTTTTGTGATAATAAATATAGATTTTTATTGCTTTTTTAATAAAACAACAGGTCATTGAACAGCATAATTTATAATAATTTTAATTAATTAAATATTAAAATAAAATTTTTAGGGAAATAATTATGTTTATTGATAAATTATTAATTAATATGCGTATAATTTTTTATTTTTAAAATAAAATACCCCGGAAACGAGCCCGGGGTACTAGGTCAAAAACTCAAAATAACCAGGATTAACCACAATCCTTTAATTAAGGTAAATATAAATATTTTTTCACTTATCCCTCAATCATAAAACATAAAATAACCCTCAACCCGCGATCAAAAAAACAGGAAAATAAATACCTGTATGGTCTTTCATAAATCCTCGGCAAGAACGCTAATGGTCCGTCTTTAAAGACCGGATACCTGTTATGCTGCCGGAGCCGGATATTTCCGTATTAAAATATTAAATATTTTACTCGGATTTGTTACCCTTTCTGTTCATATTCGTACATTATAAAGAAATTGTCTGTTTGCTGCCAACTGCAAACGTATTCTCCATTTGAGAAGATTCCGAATGTCGTAAAATTCCATTTTGGCTAAAGATCGAGTTATGTCTGATAAAGAAATTGGAAAAATATTGATGATTGATGACGATGAGGATGTATTATTAGCAGCCAAAATGCTGTTAAAAAAGTATGCCTCTGAAGTGATCATTGAAAAAAATCCCAAAAAGATACCTTTCCTCCTGAATGACGATGTGTATGATGTCATCCTCCTTGATATGAATTTCAGCAAGGATATAACGAGCGGAAAGGAAGGTTTTTACTGGCTCAACCAGATCCAGGAGAAAGATCCCAGCGCAGTGGTTATCCTGATTACCGCTTTCGGTGATGTGGAAATGGCGGTAAAGGCACTCAAAGAGGGTGCTACCGATTTTGTTTTAAAACCCTGGCAGAATGAAAAACTGATCGCTACCATTTCTACCGCCGCCAAATTAAAGAAATCGTATACGGAGGTGGATCAGTTGAAACAGACAAGGAAAGCGTTACAGGAGGAAAGTAACCAGCGATTCAAAGAGATAATCGGGGAAAGCCTCGCGATGAAAGACGTGTACAACATGATCGATAAAGTAGCAGGTACGGATGCAAACGTATTGATCCTGGGAGAAAACGGAACAGGGAAAGAACTTGTGGCCAGGGCCATACATCAGAAATCACTGCGGCGTGAAAATGTTTTTATCAACGTGGATATGGGAGCCATCACGGAAACCCTTTTCGAGAGTGAGCTGTTCGGTCATAAAAAAGGATCTTTTACTGATGCCAAGGAAGACAGGGCGGGTCGTTTTGAGGTGGCGAACCGCGGGACGTTATTCCTCGATGAGATCGGAAACCTCAGCCTCCCGCTCCAGTCCAAACTACTGACGGCCATCCAGCGTCGTGAAATTACACGGATCGGATCCAATAAATCCATACCTGTCGATATCAGGTTGATCTGTGCCACCAATATGCCCATCTATGATATGGTAAATGAAAATACCTTCAGGCAGGATCTTCTATACCGGATCAACACCGTGGAAATTAATATCCCGCCCTTGCGTGAAAGGAAGGAAGATATTCCCATGCTCGCTGACCACTTTATCGATCTGTATAGCCGTAAATACAGAAAGCCTCAGAAATCCATTCCACCGAATACTATAAAAAAGCTGGAAAAATATAAATGGCCGGGTAATATACGCGAATTGCAACATGCTATTGAACGGGCTATCATCATGAGTGAAAAAGATGCTCTTCAACCGGAAGATTTTTTCTTTTTATCCCAATCGAATGAAATTCCCGAGGATCCCGCTTCGGAAACACTTGATCTTGATGAAGTGGAAAAACTGACGATAAAAAAAGCCATCAATAAAAACGGCGGAAATATATCAAAAGCAGCCAAGGAGCTCGGATTGACCAGGGCATCATTATACAGAAGGCTGGAAAAACATGGTCTTTAACAACTTCAAATTTAATATTATTGTAAGGGTAGTGGTTATCGCACTTACGCTGCTTTTATTTGCCAATCTTTCCGCAGGTGGCTCGTTTTTTCTTATACCCATGCTCGTCATGGTGCTGGCAGTGATCCAGGTGGTATCCCTGATACGATATATAGACAGGACCAATGAGGATATCAGCAGTTTTTTTGAAGCATTGAAAAATCAGGATGCGGAGACCCCTGAGATCAGACCAGAAACAGGAGATTATTTCAAATCCCTGACTGACCATTACAATAAAGTGATTGACCGACTTAAAAAATCCAGAGCAGAAAAGGATGCTCAGCACCAATACCTGAAAAACATTGTCCAGCATGTGGGTATTGGCATTCTCACCTTTAACAAAGATGGAGAAATCCAGATAATTAATACGGCGGCCAAAAAATTGTTCAGATTGAATCATATCAACAATGTAAGGGAACTAAAAAAAATCAGCGAACAGGTGGTGGAAAGCTTTTTAAAACTCCGGACAGGTGGCCGGGATCTCATCAAAATAATCCACAGTGATGAGACCATTCAGTTATCCGTATTTGCCATAGAGCTTACACTTCAGGATGAAGAATTCAAACTGATCTCCCTTCAGAATATCCAATCGGAACTGGAAGAAAATGAAATGGAAGCATGGCAAAAACTGGTCAGGGTGCTTACCCATGAGATCATGAATTCGGTCACGCCCATTTCCTCACTTTCGAACACGCTGGACGAAGAACTGAAATACAATCTGGAAAATGAACCGGGAAAAGCCGAAATGTCAAAAGAAGAACTGGAAGATTTGCACCTTGCCATCAAAACCATTCAAAAAAGAAGTGATGGCCTGATCCGGTTCGTTACCGATTTCAGGAGCCTGACCCATATACCCAAAACCCAGTTTTCAGATGTTGCGGTAAAAGACCTTTTCGAACATATCGATCTGTTGATGCGGCATGAACTGGATGAGAACAAGGTAAAATTCGACAAAGCGATCGAACCGGAAAATCTCAAAGTAAAAATCGACCGGGAACTCGTCGAACAGGTTTTAATCAACCTTATAAAAAATGCCATACAGGCCCTGGAAGAAAAAAGTGACCGCCAGATCTCCCTTTCAGCTTTTAAACGGGATCATAAACATGTATGCTTCAGTGTGAAAGATAATGGCCCCGGAATAGATGAGGAAGCACAATCAAAGATCTTTATCCCCTTCTATACCACCAAAAAAAATGGATCGGGAATTGGTCTGAGCCTGTCGAAACAGATCATGCGACAGCACCTCGGTTCAATTTCAGTCAAGTCGAAAATTGATGAAGGCACTGAATTTATTCTCAGGTTCTGATACAATTTTAAAATGATTCTCTAACTTTACGCCCTGATTAGATTCCTTTTGTCAATTGAGTGTTAAATGAAAAATACAGCCGATAAGATCACAGATATACTGGTTGAAAAGCTGGGCATATCTCCCACGGAAGTTACTTCAGATGCCAACTTAATCAAAGATTTGGGTATCGACTCCCTTGACTATGCCGAACTGGTGATGGAGTTCGAACAGGCTTTCGATATAAAAATACCGGATACCGATGCTGAAAAATTTGAGACGATAAAAGATGCCGTAACCTATATCGATGAAAAAAGGAACCGGCCAGATGAATAACACCTGAATCCTGACTCATATATCCCATGCCCGCGAGACAAAAAAAGATCATATTCATTGTCCAGGGAGAGGGAAGGGGTCATATGACCCAGGCCATAGGCCTTTACCAGTTGCTCTCAAAAAAAGGTCATACTATCCCCAGGATCTTTATCGGCAAAAGCCAGCGAAGAAAAATACCCCAATATTTTTATGAATCGTTCGGCGATTCGGTAAACATCGAATTACTTGAAAGCCCGAATTTTGTTGCCGATGCGGAGAATAAATCCATCAGGTTGATCCCCTCGATAATTTACAATGCAGGATTCCTTTCCCGCTATAAACGGAGTATGGACCGGATCCATTCTGTTATAAAGGATGAATCTCCCGACGTATTGATCAACTTTTATGATTTCCTTGGAGGTTTTTATCATTTTTTCTACCGGCCTGACCTGGCTTACTTTGTGATCGGTCATCAGTTTCTTGCCGCCCATCCGGAATTTAAGTTTGCAAAGGGCCACCCTGTTGATAAACGCCTTTTCCGGTTCAACAATTATCTTACAAGCATGAATTCAGATAAAAAGCTGGCCCTGTCATTCCGTCCATATCAACCATCCGCGCTGCACAAAACAGTGGTGATGCCACCCGTCCTGAGGAATGAAATACATCAATATGCCTCTTCCAAGGAAAATTTCCTACTGGGTTATATGGTAAACGACGGGTACAGTATGGAGATTATCGACTGGCATAAAAAGAACAGGGATGAGATCATTCATTGCTTTTGGGATAAAAAGGGGGAGCCTGAAGTTAAAGAGATCCATGAAAATCTCGTTTTTCATCAGTTGAATGCAGGCAAATTCATGGATATGATGGCCCGTTGCAAAGGTATTCTTACTACTGCCGGATTTGAATCGGTATGTGAAGCCATGTATTTCGGCAAACCGGTGTTGATGGTGCCCGTAGCCGGTCAATATGAACAGGCCTGCAATGCCATTGACGCAGCCAGCGCCGGAGCAGGAATTTATGACGTTCATTTCAACATAAGCCGGTTCCTCAATTACCTTCCAACTTATGAAGACGTAAGTTCCCGGTTCAGGCATTGGCTCTCAAAATTGCCTGAAATGCTTGAAAAAGAAATGGCCGGCGTGTAAAGAGATGATAAAAGTCAATATTATCCTCTTTTATTTGTTTTAACTTTGTGTTTCCCAAGATATAACCATGGCGTTAATATCCAAAAAGAAAAAAATTTACAAGATCAGCCCTTATCTCCGGGAATATCTTCAGACCTATGGCCGGGAAGAGAAGCACGGGATCCTTTATGAAGATCTTGCCAGGTACTCCAGCTCGATCCCGCTTTTTGATCATAATGGCGTGGATACTTTATGGGAAACTGTTTTCTATCCCGAATCAGAAGAAAAGCATATCCATGATGCATTAAAAAAGATTTATGCTATCCTTAAGGCGGACGGCGATGTTTCTGTTATTGAACACCTTTATGTCGACCGGATCGATGTATGCGTATATGGCAATACCAATCCTTTCCGTATCAGGATCGTAAACCGGATCAATGACCTGTTTGACTATTATTATGTAAAAATAGCGGATGCTTCCCGGATATACGGTTTGGAGCTTGAACATTTGCTGTCACCGAACAAGATCAATTTTTTTGTGGATAAGGAAACGCTCATCGAAGAACACATCCAGGGAATCCCGGGAGAGGATTTCATCAAATTCAACCTGAAAGATCCCAGGATGAATAAGATCCGGCTGGCCAAGGAATTCGTAAAATTTAATGAGCGCTGCCTGGTCAGATTGCTGGGTGATATGCATGCCAATAATTTTGTGGTGGAAATGATCCCCGATTTTGATGAGATACACTACCGGATACGGGCCATTGATTTCGATCAGCAATCCTATGAGGGAAGAAGAGCCATCTACATGCCTCAGTTCTTCAAACAGAACAATGCGATCATTAAACTGGGGCTGAAGCACATAACACCGAAAACAGAGCTTCAATACAGAAAAGAAGAACGATCGCTGATTGCGACAAGGATTAAATCAGCGGGTATCCATCTGAACGCCCTTTTGAATGCCATGACCCGGGATTCCCTGGCACCGGAAAAAAACGTGAACAGTCTTAAAAAAGACCTGGCCCAACTGTATGCGGATGATGAGTTCTTATCGTGCAGGAATATGGGTGATATAGTGAAAACGAGCCTGAAAATGGTGTTCAAACATCCGATAAGGAGTAAAGGACAGAGTATTGGTCAAAATTAAAATTTAAAACCGAAAGTTATGTTTACAGGAATTGTTGAAGGAATGGGTAAAGTGGCGAAAATTGAAAAGGAGGGCACCAACAGTATTTTTTATATAAATGCCCCTTTTACTGCCAAACTGCAGGTTAACCAGAGCGTATCGCATAATGGGGTATGCCTGACGGTTACGGATGTGCAGAACGATCTGTACCTGGTAACCGCCGTTGACGAAACATTGAAAAAAACGAATCTTGGTGATCTTAAGACCGGGGACCTGGTCAACCTGGAACGAAGCATGTCATCCGGATACCGGTTTGACGGGCATATCGTCCAGGGACATGTAGACCAGACCGGGATATGCACCCATATCGAGACCCTGGAAGGCAGCTGGCTTTATGATTTTGAGTACGATTTTGAATCAACTGGCAATTTCCTGGTGGAAAAAGGTTCTATTTGTGTGGATGGGGTAAGCCTGACCGCATTCAATTGTGAACATGGCAGCTTCCGGGTCACCATTATTCCTCATACCTGGGATGTTACGAATTTTCAAACCCTGGAGGTGGGCAAGAAGGTGAACCTGGAATTCGACGTAATCGGAAAATATATTCAGCGGTTATTCTCCGAAGGATACCAGGATTACCTGAAAAAAAAGCTTCAGTAAAGACAAATCAGGAATACGTTACATGTATAACTATTTATAAACGGTACAAATAAATATTATATGGCAAAACTGACTTTTATCACCTTTTTTTTCTCCGTTGAGGTCTAAATTTACCATTTGGAAATTTGCCCTATTTAATTATAGAAATACTTGAAAATTAATTTTTTACATACATTTTATTAAACCAAATGAAAAAGAAAACATTTGCTACAATTGATGGAAATGAAGCAGCAGCTTACGTTGCATATCGTGTAAATGAAGTCTGTGCCATCTATCCGATCACCCCATCTTCCAACATGGGTGAATTCGCAGATGAATGGACCGCAAAAGGCATTCAGAATATATGGGGGGATATCCCGACCGTTTGCGAGATGCAGAGTGAGGGTGGAGCAGCCGGTGCCGTACATGGTTCGTTACAGGCCGGTGCCCTGACCACTACCTTTACCGCCTCACAGGGTTTACTTTTGAAGATACCCAATATGTTCAAGATCGCAGGGGAGCTTACTCCCTCTGTTTTTAATATATCGGCACGTTCGCTGGCCACGCATGCCCTCTCCATTTTTGGTGATCATAGTGATGTGATGGCAGCCAGAACTACCGGATTTGCTTTTATCGCGGCCGGCTCGGTCCAGGAAGTCATGGATTTCGGCTTGATAGCACAAGCCTCATCACTGAAATCCAGGATACCCTTCCTCCATTTTTTCGATGGATTCCGCACATCGCATGAGGTTTCCAAAATTGAACTGATCGATGAGGATATCATGCGTCAGATGGTGACCGATGATATGGTTAAAGCCCACCGGGAAAGAGCCTTATCGCCGGATAATCCCTTTATCAGAGGCACAGCGCAGAATCCGGATGTGTTTTTCCAGAACAGGGAAACGATTAACCCTTTTTATGAAAAGGCCACGGATATCATCCAGGCTGAAATGGATAAATTTGCCAAGCTTACCGGCCGACAGTACCATATTTTCGATTACCATGGACATCCTGAGGCAGAAAAGATCATTATATTGATGACTTCCGGTATCGAAACGGTACACGATACCGTGGATTACCTGATGGACCAGGATGAGAAAATAGGTGTTGTGAAAGTAAGGATCTACCGTCCATTCGATGTTAAACGGTTTATGGAAATTTTACCGGAAACCACCAAATCGATCAGCGTGCTGGACAGGACCAAGGAACCGGGAGCCTCAGGCGAACCGCTCTACCTTGATGTGATCAACGCCTTATCTGAAGGGATCAATGAAGGATATGGCAATCTCAAATCCATGCCGAAGGTAGTCGGAGGTCGCTATGGCTTGTCTTCCAAGGAATTTACTCCGGCCATGGTGAAGGGTGTTTTTGATAACCTGGATGAGAAAAAACCAAGGAATCATTTCACCATCGGTATCAAGGATGACGTAAGCAATACCAGCCTGGATTTCGACCCTGAATTTGATATAGAATCAAAAGATGTGGTCAGGGCCATGTTTTATGGGCTGGGTGCTGACGGCACCGTAGGGGCAAACAAAAACTCCATTAAAATAATTGGAGAGAATACCGATAATTATGCGCAGGGTTATTTTGTGTACGACTCCAAAAAAGCCGGATCCGTGACTACCTCACACCTGCGTTTCGGGCCTAAACCCATCAGGGCACCCTATCTGATCACGCAGGCCAATTTTGTAGCCTGTCATCAGCCGGTATTCCTCGATAAATTCGGCATGGTCGAACACCTTGTCAAGGGAGGAACATTTCTCATTAACTCACCTTATTCCAAAGAAGATATATGGAAACATATACCGGTATCCACACAGAAACAGATCATTGAAAAAGACCTAAAAGTGTATACTATCGATGCCCAGAAGGTAGCCGAAGAAAGCGGAATGGGTCGCCGGATCAATACGGTGATGCAGACCTGTTTCTTTGCCATTTCAGGTATACTCCCCAAGGATGAAGCCATTGCCGCGATTAAGGACTCTATCAAGAAAACTTATGGCCGTAAAGGGGACGTAATTGTAAACATGAACCTGAAAGCAGTGGATAATACACTGGACAACCTCTTTGAAGTAGAGATACCGAAATCACCGGTGGGAGACCTGAAACTGAAATCACCTGTTCCGGAAGATTCTCCCGAATTTGTGAAAAGTGTGCTGGGAGAGATCATTGCCGGTCGCGGCGATGACCTTCCCGTAAGTGCCTTCCCTGTAGATGGCACCTACCCCCTTGCCACCACTCAATACGAAAAACGGAACATTGCGCTTGAGATCCCGGTCTGGGATCAGGATACCTGTATCCAGTGTGGTAAATGTGCGCTGGTTTGTCCACATGCCACCATCCGGATCAAAGTATTTGATGAGAAGCACCTGGAAAATGCGCCGGAAACTTTTAAATACGATGACCCAAGAAATAAGGAATTCAAGGAAAAAGGGCTAAAATACAGTATCCAGGTAGCACCGGAAGACTGTACCGGCTGTGGTGTCTGTGTTGAAGTCTGCCCTGCCAAAAACAAGCAGGATAAGAGCAAAAAGGCACTGTACATGATGCCTCAGCCTGAATTGCGGGAACAGGAAGCCGAAAACTGGGACTTCTTCCTGAATATCCCGGAACTCGACCGGAATGAGATAAGCCTGAACAGCCTCAGGACACAGCAGATACAGCGACCCCTGTTTGAATTTTCAGGAGCCTGCTCCGGCTGTGGGGAAACACCTTATGTGAAGCTGGTTTCACAGCTGTTCGGTGACCGCGTGATCGCTGCCAATGCTACCGGATGTTCCTCGATTTACGGAGGCAACCTGCCTACCACACCCTGGGCGGTGAATGAGGATGGCAGGGGACCTGCCTGGTCAAATTCCCTGTTCGAGGACAACGCAGAGTTCGGGCTTGGATTCAGGCTGGCCATCGATCAGCAGAATGAGATTGCAAAACAAATTCTGAAAGATCTTTCCGGTGAAGTGGGAGACAAACTCACCCAGGAGATCCTGGAAGCCAAACAGACCGATGAAGCCGATATTTTTGAACAGAGAAAGCGTGTGGCTGCCCTCAAGGATAAGCTGAATTCGCTGAATACCGATAAAGCCAAAAGGCTGTTGACCGTAGCCGATTATCTTGTGAAGAAAAGCGTATGGATCATCGGTGGCGACGGCTGGGCCTATGATATCGGTTACGGTGGACTTGACCACGTGATCGCCACGGGTAAAAATGTAAATATCCTTGTGCTGGATACCGAGGTTTATTCAAACACCGGTGGTCAGACTTCGAAAGCTACACCGTTGAGTGCTATTGCCAAATTCTCTGCCAGTGGGAAGCCTACATTCAAAAAGGACCTGGGCTTGATGGCCATGACCTATAATAATGTGTATGTGGCCACGGTAGCCATGGGTGCCAAAGATGAACAGACATTGAAAGCGTTCATCGAAGCAGAGCAATATGAAGGGCCATCCATTATTATAGCCTACTCACATTGTATTGCACATGGTATAGATATGTCAGAGCCTCTGAAGAATCAGAAAGCAGCCGTGGATTCAGGACAGTGGATCCTGTATCGATACAATCCCGAATTGTTGAAAGAAGGTAAAAATCCATTAACTTTAGACTCGCGGCCAAGGCCAAATGTAAGTGTGGAAGATTATATGATGATGGAAAACAGGTTCAAGATGCTGACCAAAAGCAAGCCACAGCTTGCCCGTCAGTATTTCGAGATGGCCAAGGAAAATGCGAAAGCCAGGTGGAATTATTACAAATACCTTTCGGAAAAGAAGTATGAAGAAGCTGTTGAAGGTTTAGTCATTAATGAATAATATTTTTCAGAATAACCCCAAAATTGAATAAAAATGGATTTGAAAACCAAATATCTGGGGATGACACTGCGATCACCGATCGTAGTGTCAGCTTCCCCGCTTACAGAATACATCCAGAATATAAAAATGATGGAGGATGCCGGGGCCGGAGCCATAGTGATGCATTCGTTATTCGAAGAGCAGATCAGGCTCGAACAGCAGGAACTACATTATCATACCACACATGGGACGGAGAGCTTTGCCGAATCTTTATCTTATTTTCCTGAACCCGAAGACTATAAACTGGGTCCCGAGGAATACCTGGACCAGATCCGGAAAGCCAAGGAAACGGTAGAAATTCCCATTATCGCCAGCCTGAATGGGAGCACGATCGGTGGTTGGACTGAATATGCAAAGGAAATGGAAAACGCCGGGGCCGATGCGATCGAGCTGAATGTATATTATATTCCCACAGACATGTCCCTGTCCGGATCAAATATTGAACAGACGTATATCGACATCCTCAGGTCGGTAAAATCAGCGGTGGATTTACCTGTATCCATTAAACTCAGCCCGTTCTTTTCCAATATGGCCAATATGGTGCAGAGGCTGGATGACAGCGGTGCCAATGCGATGGTGTTATTTAACCGTTTTTATCAGCCGGATATTGACCTGGAGGAGTTCGAAGTTACACCGAATGTGATCCTCAGTACATCCCATGCCATGCGGCTTCCGATGAGGTGGATCGCGATCCTGAAGGATAAGGTAGCCGCCGATCTGGCCGCCACAAGCGGGATCCACACCGGGCTTGACATTGCAAAAATGCTTCTTGTGGGAGCTAATGTCACCATGGTGTGTTCTGCATTGCTGAAACATGGTATTTTTCATATTCAGAATATGGAAAAACATCTGGTGGAATGGATGGAGCAGAACGAATATACTTCCGTAAAGGAGATGACCGGTGTGATGAGTCAGCAGAAATCCACCGATCCGAGTGCTTTTGAACGTGCTCAATACATGAAAGCATTGACATATTATAAGTTATAGATTAACTTTAATTAAAAATTTAAAAAGGAGCACATTAAATAATTCAAATTATTTGAATGATGTGCTCTTTTTTCGTTTATTTCCAATCAGATAAATAAATAATAATGGACAAATCGGTCGAATATCTGGAAGAAGTAACCATTAGATTTGCAGGTGATTCCGGAGATGGGATGCAGTTGATAGGAAATCTTTTCTCCGATACTTCGGGATTTGCCGGAAATGAGGTGAATACCTTTCCGGACTATCCTTCAGAGATCCGTGCCCCGGAAGGCACGCTTTATGGGGTCAGCGCTTTCCAGGTGCATTTCGGAAAGAAAAACATCAATACCTCCGGAGACTACATTGACGTACTGGTGGTGATGAATGCCAGTTCCCTTAAGGTAAACCTGGACAATTTGAGGGAAGGGGGGGTCATTATTGCCAATAAGGAGGGTTTTGACAAAAAAAACCTCAAGCTTGCCGAATATGATGAAAATCCTTTAATAAATGATTCCCTTAATAAATACAAGGTCTTTGCCATCGATATGATCGATGAGATAAAGGGTGAATTATCGGATCTTGACCTTCATCCCAAACTCGTAAAAAGGACTAAAAACATTTTTGCGCTTGGCATCACCTACTGGATGTTCAACAGACCGATTGAGCCGACTGTAAAATGGATCAATAAAAAATTCAAGAATAAGGAAGAAGTTATTCTTGCCAATGTGAAGGTTTTGAAAGCCGGATGGAATTTTGCGGAAAAGAACCCGGAATTTACCAAACAATACAGGATCGAAAAATCAGAGCTGCCTCCGGGCAGATACCGTAACATAACCGGCAACGAAGCGGTTGCTCTCGGGCTGGTGGTTGCTTCCCGCAAAGCCAATCTGCCACTTTTCCTGGGTTCTTATCCGATCACTCCCGCTTCGGAAATCCTTCATGCCATCTCGGGTTATAAAAAATACGGGGTAAGACATCTCCAGGCTGAAGATGAAATAGCCGGTATTACCAGTGCTATCGGAGCCGCTTTTGGCGGCAGTCTGGCAGCCACCACGACCAGTGGCCCGGGGTTGTCGTTAAAAACCGAAGCCATAGGCCTGGCTGTGATCACTGAATTGCCCCTGGTGATCGTTAATGTTCAAAGAGCCGGACCATCCACGGGCCTTCCTACCAAACCGGAACAGGCCGATCTGCTGCAGGCCATGTACGGCAGGCATGGTGAAGCACCGCTGCCCGTGCTTGCAGCCGCCAGTGCTTCCGACTGCTTCAGAATGTCAGTGGAAGCCGCAAGGATTGCTTTGAAATATATGACACCGGTAATCCTGCTCACCGATGGATATATTGGTCAGGCTACCGAGCCATGGCGGATACCTGGAATGAACGAACTACCTGATCTCGAACCTATATTTATCACCGATCCGGAAAAATTCGCTCCTTATAAACGGGATCCCGAAACGCTGAGCCGTGACTGGGCGATCCCCGGCATCCAGGGCCTTGAACACCGGGTCGGAGGCCTTGAAAAGGAAGATATAAGCGGGCAGGTAAGCCATGACCCGATGAACCATCAGAAAATGGTGGAATTCAGAAAAGAAAAGATCGAAAGGGTCGCGAAAGACATACCGGATGCAGAATTAATGGGTGAAACCGAAGGGGATCTCCTGATCCTGAGCTGGGGCAGCACCTACGGAGCTGCCAAAACGGCCTTCGACCAGGTTCGAAAAGAAGGGAAAAAGGTGTCTTTTGTCCACCTCAGGTATCTTAATCCTTTCCCGAAGAATCTGGGTGAGATCCTCAATAATTTCAACCGGATATTTATCCCTGAAATGAATATGGGACACTTGAAAATCCTCATTCAATCCAGGTACCTGATCCCCGTAATCGGCTTGAACAAAGTACAGGGAATACCCTTTAAAGCCGTAGAGATCGAAGAAAAGGTGCTGGAATTATTAAATGAAAAAGTAAAGGTGATGTCATGAGAACATTGATCAATGATATAATCGAAAAGCCCCATGAAGGCGAATTAAAATATACGGCCAAGGATTTTAAGCCGGATGTGGATGTAAGATGGTGTGCGGGCTGCGGAGGATACGCGGTATTATCTCCGGTACAACGGATCATGCCTGATCTCGGCCTGCCCAAAGAAAAGATCGTGTTCGTGTCCGGGATCGGTTGTTCGGGACGCTTTCCCTATTATATGGAAACCTATGGATTCCATTCTATTCATGGAAGGGCCCTGGCCATCGCTTCCGGCCTGAAGATCAGCCGGCCCGACCTGAGTGTCTGGGTTGTTACAGGTGACGGGGATAACATGAGTATCGGAGGGAATCATTTTATCCATACCTGCAGACGGAATGTAGACCTGAATATCCTGATGTTCAATAACGAAGTATACAGCCTTACAAAAGGACAGTATTCACCCACCTCTCATACAGGGCAGATCACCAAATCATCTCCTCTTGGGGTACTGGATGATCCTTTCAATCCTACCTCCCTTGCCCTGGGCTCCGGGGCAACTTTCGTGGCCAGAGGCCATGATAAGGATCGCCAGGTATTACAGACCTTGCTGGAACGGGCAGCTAAACATAAAGGGGCTGCTTTTATTGAAATTTATACCAACTGCCGGATCTTTAATGATGGGGCTTTCGAAAAGTTCACCAACAAGGATACCCGGGAAGATACCACGGTATGGCTTGAACACGGCCAGCCTCTTATTTTTGGAAAAAACAAAGATAAAGGTATCCGGATGGACGGGTATACACCCAGGGTAGTTTCGATTGATAACGGTGAATATTCGAAAGACGACCTGCTGGTTCATGATGAAAAGGATTCAACCCTTGCCCTGATCCTTTCCAATATGACGTATAATGAAGAGCTTCCACGGCCAATGGGCATTTTTCAGGCCACGGAAAGACCTTCTTATGATGAACGGGTCGAATACCAGATCAATCATGAAATAGAAATGAAAGGGGAAGGAGACCTTCAAAATCTCCTTCTGGGTGAATCATACTGGGAAATCAGATAAAAATTTTTATTCTCATTTTATTAATCCTCATCGTATGACCTGGAGTTTTATCAGTACTCATAGGATGATTTGGTAGTGCTCATAGGATGACTCCAAGTCATCCTATGAGTGTATCTCAACTGTTACCATAACAATATTATGAATAAAATAGCCTTCCTTTTAATGCTGTTTATATTCGCAAATAGTCTGTCCCGGGCTCAAAAAGTCGACTGGCAGGGTCACAGGGGCGCAAGGGGGTTACTTCCAGAAAATTCGATTCCTGCTTTCAAAAAGGCCCTTGAACTGGGAGTTTCAACCCTTGAGCTGGATGTAGTGATAAGCAAAGATAAAAAGGTGGTCGTTTCCCATGAGCCCTGGTTTTCTCCCGCCATATGTCTCACACCGGATAAAAACCCAATCCAACCGGAAAATGCCCGCAAGCATAATATTTATGAAATGGATTATGCCCGGATCAGGCAATATGATTGCGGATCACTGGGTAATCCCCGGTTCCCGCAACAGGAAAAAAGAGAAGTACATAAACCTTTGCTGGCAGATATATTCCGGATGGCGGAAAAATATTCAAAAGACCATATGCGTAACGAGATCTATTATAACATTGAGATCAAATCTAATGAGGAATGGGACGGGATCTTCCACCCCCCCTATACCGAATTCTGTGACATCGTTCATGAAACAATAGACGCATACGTTCCGTGGAGAAGGGTGAATATTCAATCATTTGATTTACGGGTTCTTAAATATTATGACGATAAATACCCGGACGTGAAACTGGCCGTTTTGGTTGAGTCTGAGAACAATCCGGAAAAGATAATAGAGGCACTTGGTTTTGTGCCGGAAATTTACAGCCCCTGGTATGAGTTACTAAAACCAAAACGGGTAAAATGGCTTCATGAAAAAGATATGAAGGTGATACCCTGGACAGTGAATGAACCGGCAATCATGTCCGATCTGATTAAAATGGGCGTCGATGGGATCATAACTGATTATCCGGACCGGATGAATGCGGTGAATGTGGAATAAATAACTCCTTTCCTGAGGATATTCATCCGGTCTGGATATATTTGCCCTGAACAAATAAAAACCCTTCTGATGAAAAAAGTACTTGGCCTGGGAAACGCCCTGGTGGATCTTATTATTGAAATCGATGATGAAAAACTGCTCGAGTCCTTTCTGCTTCCCAAGGGAAGTATGACCCTTGTCGATAAAGAGAAGGCTGCCCTGATCCTGGAAGAAACCAAAGATCTTAAAATGCAGATAGCCGCCGGTGGGTCGGCTTCCAACACCATCGATGGCCTGGCCTCCCTTGGAGTAGACTGCGGTTATATCGGCAAGATCGGAAACGATCCATACGGAGAATTATTCAAGAAAGAGCTGATATCCAATCATATTAATCCTGCCTTGTTAACAGGCGAAAACCCAACGGGAACGGCCATTACCCTGCTCACAAAGGATGCAGAACGTACCTTTGCCACTTATCTGGGAGCGGCTATTGAAATGATACCCGGCGACCTGAAAGAAGATCATTTTAGGGAATACGGTTATTTACATCTTGAAGGATACCTGGTACAGAACAATGAACTTATCCTCCGGGCGGTCAGGATGGCAAAAACTCTGGGTTTGAGGGTCTCCATGGATATGGCGAGCTATAACGTAGTGGCTGCCAATAAAGATTTTCTGCAGAACATGATGAGGGATTATGTGGATATTGTATTTGCCAACGAGGATGAAGCCAGGACCATGACCGAAATGGAACCGGAAGAAGCGGTGCATGAGCTGGCTAAGCACTGTGAAATTGCCGTGGTAAAAATGGGAAAGTACGGATCCATAATCAAAAGGGGCGATGAAGTAGTACAGGTCGATGGAATCGAAGCGGTTTTAAGGGATACTACAGGTGCCGGCGACCTTTATGCCTCCGGCTTTTTATTCGGTCTTAATGGTGGACTTGACCTGGCAACCTGCGGTAAAATAGGATCACTCCTCGGAGGAAAGGTCATCGAGATCTATGGGGCAAGAATGGATGAAGAACGCTGGGATATGATCAAGGAAACGATCAATGCGGAAGACTTCTGATAAAAATCCTTCCCCGCTTTGCGGGATGCTCAATAGCTTAACCCGAAAAATTCATAAATTTTTCGCCCGAAGGGCCGATTAAGCGCAATTTCTTGATAATCAAAGAATTATATAGGGTTTTGAAATTCTTATACTTAATCAAATAGCCCAGAAATAGGCTACTGAATTGCGCTTATCAGGGGTTAATCCCTTATTGTAACTACCTGATAATAAATATTTTAAATAGTAAAAACGGTTTATTTTGAGAATGGTTTATGAATAATCGGGGTTAAAAGTT
>CAZIXF010000049.1:32105-40767 GCA_964543195.1 uncultured Roseivirgaceae bacterium | reverse complement strand
AACCCATTTCCGGTATATTACCTATACATATCCCTCCGGTATTTGATATAATTCTTCTGTAATATCTGAAAACCGATTGATTAGAAATTAATAAAATAAAAATTCCGGGAAATGGAAACACTAAAAAAAATAATCAGCCCTCATTTATTATATATCACAGGGCTCATACTGTATGTCTCCCTGCTGTCGCTGGCCCTTTCGTTCCTCTTCAGTTCCTGTGACAGCGATCCTGAGATAGAACCCGTGCTGGAAAATTCCAGGGTGACCATCATCAATGATGAAGAGGTATTGAACGCCCGGGTGATTGAGCGGGAAGACACCATACCACTTAACGAAACCGGTATAAATAACCGGAAAACGAGGACCTGGTTTTTCTGGATGATCCTTTCGAATGAGATCCCCTCTCCCGAGATCAATGGTAAAACCCTACAGGCCACTTCGGTAGATCTGAATAATAATTCGGTGGTGGTGGGATACAATTTTGCGGGTTCAACGGCATTGGGTGCGGTGGAAACCTATATCCTGAACAGAAACGCAAAAATGAAATCCCAGATCAAATTCAATGATGCGGATATAAATGATCTGTTCGTTTACGACGATAAAGCATATCTTGCAACCGGTTCTACCAATTCCATCGACGGCATAACCGCCATAGCTGAGGTATACCCTCTTAAAGGATTCAAGTTCGACCTGGATGGCCATCAGCGGATCCCACTCGGAAGCTATGTGGCCAACAGCGTTTATGTATCGGAAAACGATATATTGATCACTACAGGTGATGATGAAACAAAGGGTGGCGGTATCTATCAGATCGACCGGATAAATATTCGGCAGAAAAATTATCAATCCCTGCATGATGCAAGATGGGTGGAAATGACCGGTAATGAAGTATTTATTATGCAGGGTACACCCGGCCAATACAGCCGCCTGGATCAATCACTGGCGATCACCGAACAAGTCCCGGTAGCGGGTGCGGATATTCCCGAATCAAAATCCACTATGGAAATTCACGGTAACATGGCCTTTCTGGCTGCAGGTTCGGCGGGTGTTCAGATCTATAACATCCTCACCAATGAAAAGATCGGAGAAATCCCGCTCCCAGAAAGTAAGAAAAATCAGATTACCCTCACCAACGCAGTCTCCTACGATGATGGATTGCTCTTCATCTCCAACGGAGAAGGTGGCATCTGGGTAGCCGAGGTGTTAACCTCGATCCTCGCTGATGTTGATCATGTGAAAATCGACCTGCTTGGATATATGGAATTCAAGGACCTGCCCTCTGTCAATCATGTGGCATTTAAGAACAACTATCTCATTATCGCTGCCGGTGAAGGAGGGGTGAAGGTCGTCAGGATCATTCGTTTTGGGTTTTAGACGTGTATCGGAGAAATGCGGGAGTATATATATTAATCTTCCCCCGCATAAATTCCATCTTCCGCAGAATCAATTTCAAGCTTCATATAATTGTAGCTGTATATTTAATGCTTTTCAAAAAAAGCTGTTTTTCGGAATAACATCCCGATTAATATTGATCATTTTGACGAATACCCATTATTTTTGCTTGGATGCTGTCAATACAGAATATTTGTATGAATTAACAGCAAATTCAAATTTTTGATTGCTTAAGATATAAAAATGTCCAGGACTGTCAGACGAACATCCATCTTAATGATCATTATTTTGATCTTCCTGGGGACAGGGATTGGTATTGGAGGGTTTATATATTATCTCAGGGTGATGGAAAACATTACTTCAAAGATAACTAATGAGCTGGAGGCCGTGGCTGATCTGAAGGTAGAACAACTGTACCGGTGGCATAATGAACGTATTGCGGATGCCACCGTACTTAGAAATGACCCCTTCTTTTCGGAATCGGTTCGGAAAATAATTAACCATTCCCAAAACACGATTGTCAAAGAAAAGATAATCCAAAAACTGAAATCTATAGCAGAAAATTATGATTATAAGGATATCTGGCTCACCGATACAAAGGGAAATTTGATCCTTTCGGCCTCCCGGACGGTATTTTCTATAGATTCCGCTCATGTTCAATTCATCAATCAGATAGCCAGAGACCAGGAAATACGGTTTTATGATTTTCACATGGCCGGCCCTCAAACAAACGACGTCCACCTGGATCTATGTCTTCCGGTAGCATCCTACAGTAAGGGGGTTGCCACTCCCATAGCCGTTGCTGTAATACGGATTGATCCTTCAACCTTTTTATATCCCTACATCCAGACCTGGCCCACACCTTCAGAAACAGCGGAAACACTCATATTCCGGGAAAATGAAGATGAAATCGTATTCCTCAACAATCTCCGGCATAATGATACGATCTCCCTGGCAGTAAGTTTTCCCGTGTCCAGCCCTGATCTTCCAGCTGCCATGGCTATCCGTGGGCAAACCGGTACGGTAGAAGGCCGGGATTACCGTAATGAGCCCGTCGTGGCAGCAATACGGAAAATACCGGAAACCCCATGGTACATGGTATCCAAGATAGATAAAGATGAGATCGACGACCCCATCCGGGCGCAATTCCTTCCCATTGCCATCCTTATCGGATCATTCATGTTATTATGTGTTCTCGGCATACTACTGGTCAACCGCTGGCAACGTCAGCATTTCTATCGCCAGCAATATCTTGCAGACTCCGAGAAGAAAGCGCTCAGTCGTCATTTTGAGTACCTTACCAAGTATGCCAATGATATTATCTTATTATTTGATAAGGAAACCCAGATCGTGGAGGCCAATGAAAAGGCCGTTACCACATACGGTTATTCCTATGATGAATTGTTGAACCTGAAAGCTGTGGATTTGCGCACACCGGAGGAAGCAAAAAAATTACCCGGAATTATAGGGGAGGTCAGCGAAACCGGTGGAAAGATCTATGAATCGGTACAGCGAAAAAAAGATGGCGCTACATTTCCCGTGGAAATCAGCTCCCGCCTGATCACCATTGAAGGCAGGAAATATTATCAGAGCATAATTCGTGATATTACCGAAAGAGTTATCAGGGATCGTGAACTGGAGCGGCTGAACCGTCAACTGGAAGGCATGGTTAATGAACGAACGGCAGAATTGAAAGTGACCAATAAGGAACTCGAATCCTTTGCCTATACCGTATCCCACGACCTCCGGGCGCCACTCAGGCATATGTCAGGATATGTCAATTTTTTTATGGAAGAATACGGCGACAAAGTGGACAAAGATGCCGTTCAATATCTGGACAAGGTCATCGAATCATCCAATACCATGGGAGAATTGATCGATGCCCTGCTGCAGTTTTCCCGCCTGGGCCGGTCTGAAATGAGTAAGGAATCGGTCGACGTCAACCATCTGATCTCCGAAGCAATAGAAAGACTGGCCGGAGAAACCACAGGCCGAAAGATTGAGTGGGACATAAAAACCATGCCCACGGTTAAAGCCGATAAAAATTTATTGCGCCAGGTATTTATTAATCTTATTTCGAATGCCCTGAAATTTACCCGTGACTGCGAAACAGTAAAAATCAGGATCGGACACTTTCAAAAAGATCATCAATTTGTTTTTTTTGTAAAAGATAATGGAGTGGGATTTGATATGACTTATTCCGGCAAGCTTTTCAATGTATTTCAACGGCTTCATAGTGATGAGGAATTTGAAGGAACAGGAATCGGGCTGGCTAATGTCAGGCGCATTGTTGAGCGCCACGGCGGCCGGGTTTGGGCTGAGGGGGAGGTGGAGAAAGGAGCCGCCTTTTATTTCACTTTACCGAAATACCAAGATCGACTATGAATAAATTAAAAAAAATATTACTCGTTGAAGACAGCAAGAACGATATTGATCTCACCTTGATGGCCCTGAAAAAAAGGCATCTGGCCAACCAGGTTGATATTGTCAGAGATGGAGCCGAAGCGCTTGATTATATCTATTGTGAGGGAAAATATTCGGATCGTAATCATGTTCATCCTGCCGTTATATTGCTTGACCTCAAAATGCCAAAAGTAGATGGCCTCGAAGTGCTTGAAAAACTGAAATCCGATCCGGAAAAAAAGATTATACCTGTGGTGGTACTTACTTCATCCAAACAGGATCCCGACTTAATAAGATGTTACGAGTTGGGCGTTAATGCTTATGTGGTGAAGCCGGTAAATTTTCATGAGTTTGCAGAAGTCATTTCCAACCTGGGCCTGTTCTGGGCAGTGATCAATGAAAATCCGCCGGATCGGGAATAAAACTATAATCTGCTCATTTTTAAAATATCCATCTCATCCATTACCTTGTCGGTATCCGACAGGTCGCCGATAATTCTTTTTTCGGGAAGGGGTTTTTTGCGAATGAGGGTTGGAATAGCTATTATCTGGTCTTTTCGTGCGGCCTGCGGATCGTTGTACAGGTCTATGATCTTCAGCTCGTATTGCCCGCTGATAAACTGTTCGCAGATCTCCCTGATATTGTTGATGGCGTTCAATGAGTTCGGTGTGGTACCGGTCACATACAAGTGAAATTCATAAGCCGGCAAGAACTTGTCTGAAGTAGCGTTATGGTTCATTTTATCCCCCATAAGCAGCCTGTCAATCACTCCCCCTTTTTCGTCCTATTATTTTGCGAATTTGTTCAAGATCTTTTTCACGCAATTCCGCGTTCCTTATCTGCTTTTCAAGCAGTTCCTTATCTGTTTCGTGCCGGGTCTGTAATGATTGCTGCCTGGCCTTATATTCTTTTACCTTTCTCGCAAGGGCTTTCTTCAGTTGCTCGATTTCCTGTTTATGCAGACTTTTTTCCTTCTCTTCCCGGGCTTCCTGTATCAATCGTGCCGTTCCGGTCAATACGCCCTCCGGACCGATATACACATCCATCAATTCAATCCCTTTGGACGTAAATATATATTCCCTGATCTGATTGGAATGGGTCATACCCTTTGATTTGAGAATATAGAGGGTTTTGTTCATTTCACCGGGGATCTCATGATCGTTTAGCAGAATCCAGGAATCCATCAATGATGAGATACCCACATCGGCCTCCGTGGGATTACTGCTACCGGTCAGCAGGTTGGTGAAAATACCCGTAATAGACCTCGCCTTCATGAAGTCAATGAGCCGGGTAAGCATATTTTTTACAGCCTGGGTATCGGAGATATTGGTCAAATTGGATACGGGATCGATCACCACATATTCCGGATTGAAAACTTCGATCATCTGATAGAAATTAATCAGATGTTGTTCGAGAGTAAATGTAGTTGGGCGGCTGGAGTAATACCTCAGCAGATCCTTTTTACGGTATTTTTCCATATCCAGACCCACCGACTTCATATTTCGGATTATCTGGCGGTAGGACTCTTCAAAAGAACAATAACAACTTCTTTCTCCTCGCTCGCAGGCTGTTTTCAGAAAGGTATTGGCAAAAGTAGTCTTACCCGTTCCTGCCGTGCCCGAAATCAGTATGCTGGAGCCCTTGAAGAACCCTTTCCCACTCAGCATGGTATCCAGCCGGTTAATACCGGATTTAAACCGTTTTTCACCTACCTTGAAATCAAGATTCATGGAAGTGATGGGAACGATAAAGACACCTTTTTCATTTATAAGAAAGGGATATTCGTTCTCACCATGAGACGATCCCCTGTACTTCACAACCCTCAATTTCCGGGAAGGTATATTATTTTCAATTTTCTTATCCAGGGTGATCACACAATCCGAAATATATTCTTCAAATCCATACCGGGTCAACTGGTCCCTGCCGGCCTCTGCCGTAATCAGTGTGGTAATGCCCTTCTCCTTGATCCACTTAAAAAGTTTTCGCAATTCATTTCGCAGGGTTTTCCCGGAAGGAAGATGAGTGAAGATGCCTTCGAGCGAATCGATCACCATCCTTTTGGCATTCATCTCATCGATGAGCCTTTCCATTCTTAAAAACAGGGCATTCAGATCAAATGAACCTGCCTGCTCTATTTCTTCCCCGTCCAGGATTATTTCTTCGATGCCGATTTGCTTATTGCTGATAAAGACTTCCAGGTCCCATTCAAGAGAGCCCATGTTAGCTACCAGATCGCTGGTTGTCTCTTCAAACGAAATAAACACACCCGGCTCATTGAATTTTTCCACTCCCTTCACAATAAACTCCAGGGATAAAATCGTTTTCCCCGAACCCGAAGGGCCACAGATAAGGCTGGGCCGTCCTGCGGGAAACCCGCCCCGGGTAATATCGTCAAAACCATTGATCCCGGTACTCACCTTGGGAATTTTATATTTATCAGCCAATGAATCACTCATAAACAGCTATATGATTTCTTGGCAATGGATTTTTGATATAAAATGAACATTGATTTCCGGAATATTTTCAACTCCATATATCGTAGTTTTCGCGATAAATTTGTCACAAATTACGGGACAGCACATTATTGGTGTACCCATAAGTATATTCTAAAAATACAAAAAAATAATAAATAAATTCAATAAAATCAATCCTTTTAATTAAAAATGTGTAATGAAACCATATTTTATCAATCAACTTTTTCAGAAGATTGCAGATCTCCCGTAGCTATAAAAACAATATTCAAATCAGAAACACATTCCAATTTTGAATATGGAAATGCCATTCGGGGGATCTTACCGGAAACAGACCGGGATTCATTTTGATCGACATTACTGATCATTCAATCCTCATAAAAGGTTTTGATTTCTGCTCATAAATTGAGCATTGGATATTGAATATTGGTCATGGATTGAGCATTTGGATTATCATCTCAGGAATTCAATCAGGAAATTTATCAGGAATTCCATGGATCCCTTACAAAAACATCAAAATTTCCCCGTTAAAAGGATATAATTTGAATTAATAATTATGTTTTCTAAATTCAGGTCATAAATGAACAGGAGTTCACCATGTAGAAAATTCACTTTTCCATGCCATTTTCCTCTGGCCGGGTATTAATTCAATCCGTATGGGAAAAAAACAACCAAAACAAAACCGATCCGGAAATATTCCTGCCCCCGATATCGGGAGACTTTTTGATAATTTACCGGGTATGGTTTACCGGTGCAGAAATGTAAAAAAATATACCATGGAATTTGTCAGCCAGGGAGCTAAACAACTAACCGGGTATACCCCTGGTGAACTTATGCTGGACAATAAGATCGCATATGGTGATCTGATCCATGCCGATGACCGGGGAATGGTATGGAAAAAGGTTCAGGACGCCCTGAAAAAGGGCTCACATTTTCGAATCGAATACCGGATAATCACAAAAGACAATAAGGAAAAATGGGTGTGGGAAAGAGGCATAGCTGTGAGATCGGGAAATAAAAAGATCGAAACGCTTGAGGGTTATATAACGGATATTACCGATTGGAAACAATCGGATAATTCACGTAAACAAACGGAAGAACGGTTCAGGGTGGCCCTTCAGAACCGGGATATAATCGTAGCTACAGCCGACCGGGACCTGAGATATACCTGGATCTATAACCCTCATCCTGATTTTAAACCGGAAAAAATAATCGGCAAAAGTGATCTTGAGCTCTCCGATAATGAAGGTGCGAGAAAATTGACCCGGCTGAAACAGAAAGTCATCGATACGGGGAAAAGCATCCGGGATGAGGTTACTTTTCCCCTGAGTGACGGAGAGCATACCTACGATATGCTGCTTGAACCGATCCGGGATAATGATAAGAAGATTAAGGGTCTGACAACTGCTTCCTTCGATATCACAGGATATAAAAAAAACGAGGAATCCCTGAAAAATAACGAACGTTATCTGAGGGCGGTGATCGCTACTTCCCCGGTGGCCATACATGGAATTGACACCCAATCGAGGGTGATCCTGTGGAATGAATCATCGGAAAAAATACTGGGCTGGGAGGAAAAGGAGATCATGGGTAAAAAACTGCCCATAGTGCCGGAAGACAAATGGAATGAACACCTGGAATTTCGCAAACGGGTCGAATCGGGTGAATCGTTCGAAAATATTGAAGTGATCCGCCGGAAAAAAGATGGCACCCTGTTTACTGGAAAACTTTCGGCAACACCCATAAAAGACGAAAAAAACCAGGTGACGGGCATTATAGCCACTTTGGAAGATATTACCGAAAGAAAAAACGCAGAAGAAGCGCTTCAGCAAAGTGAAAAGAAATTCAGAAGCGTACTCGAAAGCATGGAACTGATCGGCCTTATGCTCGATAAAAGGGGCCATATTTCCTTTGCCAACGATTATCTCCTTAAACTGACCGGCTGGGAAAAGGAAGATATAATCGATAAAAACTGGTTCGACCATTTTATACCTGAAGATTTCAGGGAAGAGATTTTGGATGTTTTTAACAAAACTCTACAAAAGGCGGAGTTTCCTACTACTATCGAAAACAGGATATTAACAAAAACCGGCCATACCCGCATCATTAAATGGAACAACACGGTATTTTTTGATAAGGACCATAAACCGTTAACCATAACCAGTATTGGAGAAGATGTAACCGACCAGCGGCGTATGGAAAAAGAACTGATCGCCCATCGTGAACATCTGGAAGAACTGGTAGCCGAACGAACCCGTGACCTTGAGGAAAAGAACCAGCAGTTGGAACGGTTCAATAAACTTTTCGTCGGAAGGGAATTCCGGATAAAGGAACTGAAGAATAAAGTACGGGCACTGGAGGAAGAGCTTAAAAAATGGAGGAATTCGGTTTGAGGG
>CAZIXF010000049.1:9296-32005 GCA_964543195.1 uncultured Roseivirgaceae bacterium | reverse complement strand
CCGGAGACCGGAGACCGGGGACCGGGTTTAAGGTGTAAGGTGTAGGGTGTAGGGTGTAGGGTGTAGGGTGTGAGCGACCGGGGACCGTAGACGGAGGATGGAAACCACCACCAGGCTAACCGCCGGGTTGCCTGAATTTCCCTCTGATACTTTCTTCATAAAAACCATCGATATCGGAGGAAGTGATAATCTCGTTCCATACGTTTTTCGGTACATTGAGAAACAACAGCTTATCCTTATTCACGGTGATCACAAGATATCCCTTACTGCCGTCGCAGGAATAATAATGGGCAGCCCGCACACCGCTTGTCCGTGACAGTTTAAAATTCTGGTTAAACCGGAACACGGCATTCTCCACCTGCTTTATGGCTTCTACCCGGGTCATCCCGCTTACATCCAGGCTGTCGCAGGAGGTGTTCTGCGGGCCCACCGGATAATTATGCTTCACCTGGCAGTAAAGCTGCTGATTGACCGATATCATTAAAGAAATGAAAACGGTGAGAGAAATGAATTTCATCATCCTGGAAGAAAAATCCATACCGCAAATTTAACAACAATTGTTCATCCATGTTAGAGGAGACCAGATCGGCTGAAAAAACAACCTTACGGAAAGGAGCCGGCCATAATCGTCCTGCATGGCCGGCATGCCATACAACCCGGCCTCCAGGCTTACCTTATTTTCAAAGGTCCGCTCGAAATAACGGGCATCATAGTTCACTGAAATTCTAAAATTCAACCCCAATACGGATATCCATATGTTCGGCCACATGGCCATGCGCTTTAAGGCTGAATCCCAATAGTAACCTCTCGCCTATTTTATGGTATATGCTATAGCGCTGAAAAAAGGATTTGGAAGTAGCCGGAAATTCCTGATAAGCATACCATGCCATTTGCAGGGTAAAATAGAACTTGCCCAGTACGAAAGCATTCCCGGCATGCAGTGAAACTACATAGGGGGCATAGGATTCATTCATCCTGTCCGATCTTTCGTCAAAAGAACCGTCATAGGATGCTTCGATGGCCAGCAAAAGCGCGTTAATATGGGACAATCTTCGAAGCACGCCTCCTTCAAGACCGATCATCATTTTCTTTTCTTCAGGATAGTTATCTGCAGCTTCTACCGTCCGCACCGACCAGAACACTTTAAGGTAGGGAAGGTATTTATTATCCTGAAAACCCAAATACTTTTCCCGGGATTCGAGCTCCACCGGTTCAAGATAATAATCCAGCCCGGCAGATATAGAAGGAAAGTTCATGCCCTTGTTGGGCACCTCAAGACCGGCGTTGGAAATATGATTATAGTTTGACGAGAGATTGAACTGGTACTGGTCACGAACAAGATAATTCAAAGTAAAATTCAACAGCAGGATCCCGCTTATCGGTGAGCTGTAAAAAAGGTTATCCGGGTTGGTTTCTTCATCATACACCTGGTTGAGATAGGTAAGCCCTATGCCTCCACGGAATGATAACCTGAAAGGCGACCGGAAAGTGATATACGGCTCCACGAAGAACACCAGGTTGAACGATTCACCCAGCACATCCGGTTTCCTATAGTTAAAATAATCGAAGGACAAACCCAATCGTTTATAACAATTGCAGGTCGACCAAGCGCTCCTTGAGGTCTGCAGCTTGCTTATTTCAACCTGTGCTCCCCAGTAATTCTTGTCCGAGATCTTCCTGAGTTCCGGGTAATGGGGAATAACAAATCCGTAGTGGGATTTCAGGCCGACCGTAAGAGGGGAAGTCTCAGGCCCGTTACTTTCCTGGGCCGTCAACTTCAGACTAGCCGGCAGGAGGAAGAATAATATCATCCATTTTTTAAGCATCCGGAAAGATATCATTATTCAAATAACCCTTGTGTGAACTATCGTATAACTCATAATCGTATATTGAATCGATCTTCTTTAATTCATTATTTTTACCGCTGTTACCAGGGATTCTTGTTTTTTTCATTTTCCGGTTCATGCATGGGATCCAGAACAGTATGACAATATTTAATACTTTACTCCGGATATAATAAATATTTTTACCGTTGTGTCATACCTTTGTGCCGGAAAATTAATGCAAAGATGATCAGAAAAAAAATAACGATCTTACTCCTGTGTATTACAACGGGTTATGGCGTCTTTGGTTGGGGACAAACCGGGCACCGCGTGATAGGTGAAATTGCAGAAGACCATCTCACGCGGCGAGCCAGGAAAAACATCAGCAGAATACTTGGCGATGAAAGTGTCGCCATGGTTTCTAATTTTATGGATGAGATCAGGTCCGATGAAAAATATGAATTCATGGATCCCTGGCATTATTGCACTATTCCTGGCGGGCAAACCTATGAGGAGGCAGGTACGCCGGAAGAAGGGGATATTATCATGGCTATGCGGAATATTATCAAATCGCTGAACACAGGATCATTTGAATTCGAAGACGAGGCCTTCTACCTGAAACTGCTGATCCACCTGGTGGCAGATATACATCAACCCCTGCATGTAGGCAATGGGAAAGACAGGGGTGGTAATGATGTACGGGTCGAGTATTTCTGGCAACCTTCCAACCTGCACAGGGTATGGGATTCCGGTATAATCGACCGTCAAAAGCTGAGCTATACCGAATATACTGACTGGATCAACCATCCGGAAGATGGTCAGGTCGAAGTGTGGCAATCTTCGGATATACTCGACTGGGCTTATGAATCCATGTCGTATCGTGATCAGGTGTACGACCTGCCGGAGAACGGCAAGATTAATTATGATTATAATTATAAAAATATCGATCTGGTCAATCTCCGGCTGCTTCAGGCCGGGATCCGGCTGGCAGGTATCCTGAATCAGATCTACGGCTGATTATAAGATTTATATTTTGTTAAATGAACTCAATGTATTTAATTGCAGATTCATTTTCCAACTCTTAACCGAGTATAATAAATGAACCGATTTGTAGCGCTTGTCGGCATGGCAGGAGCCGGTAAATCCATCATAGCCGACGAGTTGGTCCGCCGGGGATACCGGTTTTTCAGGTTCGGCCAGATCACCATGGATATACTGAAAGAGAGGAATATGGAGATCAGTGAAGCGAATGAAAGAAAGATAAGGGAAGAGGTACGTGAGGAACATGGCATGGGGGCCTATGCCATTCTCAATATTCCCAAAATTGACGATTTTCTTACTAAAGGCAACGTGGTGGGGGATGGCCTTTACAGCTGGAGCGAATACAAGATCCTGAAGGAACGCTATGGAGAGCAGATGTATGTGATGGCAGTATATGCCCCTCCGGAACTCCGCTATAAGCGCCTGTCGAACCGGGAGCGCATGACAGATGATAAAGATGCACGTAACCGTAAGATCACGCCTGAACAGGCAAAGAGCAGGGATTATGCCGAAATAGAGAACATCGAAAAAGCGGGCCCCATTGCCATGGCGGATTTTACGCTGGTCAATACCGGAACAGTCAGTGAGCTCATGGATCAATTTGAAGAAGCGATTAAGAAAATAGAAGATTAGCGACCTATGGAGAAAAAAGAAAAATACATCAGGCCCACCTGGGATGAATATTTCATGGAAGTGTCGAGAACCATTGCCAAAAGGGCCACCTGCGACCGCGGGAGAAGCGGTTGTGTGATCGCCCGGGACCGTCAGCTTCTGGTAACGGGTTATGTGGGCTCACCGGTGGGTCTTCCCCATTGCGATGATGTAGGTCACCTGATGAAAAAAGTGATCCATGATGATGACACCATTTCCCAGCATTGCATGCGTACGGTACATGCGGAACAGAATGCCATATGCCAGGCAGCGAAACTTGGCGTAGCCATTAACGGCGCCACACTCTATTGTAAGATGACGCCCTGCCGGACCTGTGCCATGCTGATCATTAATTCGGGAATAGTCAGGGTAGTATGTGAAAGGAAGTATCACAGGGGTTCTGAATCGGAAGAAATGTTCAAGGCGGCAGGCATCCGGCTGGAATATTTTGAGGATATGGTGGAGCATTATGAAAATCAATAATTGGAAAGTTTTCAAGGGTTTGGCTGATCAATGTGGGTTATTACCTGGTAAATGCTCAAATCTCAATAAACAATATTCAATTAATAATAAAATATTAGCTTGCAGACAATACATAAGCTGCCGATTCCCTGTATTCGGCCGGTTTTTCAATATCCAGTAATAAGGCGGACTCAATAAGGGCCAGGTGGGAGTAGCCCTGGGGAAAATTTCCCAAAAGCCTTTTGGTTTCGAAATCGATATCTTCACTGAATAATCCCACATGATTGGAATATTTCAGCACGTTATCGAACATTTCCCTGGCCTCTTCCTTCTCTCCGATCTTATACAGACTCTGGATCATCCAGAAGGTACATATGGTAAAAGAAGAGGTAGGCAGACCAAAATCATCTTCGTTCCGGTACCGGTACATCAGGCCGTCCCTCAGGAGTTCTTCTTTTGTCTTTTTTACCGTACTGATATATTTCGGATCTTTCGCGTCGATAAAACCGGTATCCTCGATCAGCAGGTTGGCTGCGTCCATATTGGTGCTTCCATAATATTGTGTAAAAGCCTGAACTTCCTCGTTCCAGCCATTTTCATGAATGTCCTTTTTGATCTTATCCCTTAATTCCGACCAGGGTTTGATATATTTTTCCTTATTCAGCATTTCTGCGATCTTAACCCCCCTGTCTGCACCCATCCAGGTCAGCACTTTTGAAAAAATGAAATGCCTTTCTTCGTTCCGGATCTCCCAGATGCCTTTATCCGGTTCGTGCCAGTGTTCATTGATTTTTTTCATGATCGATCGTGCTATAGTCCATATATCCTCGCTGCGGTCGGGAGTGATCCGGTAATTCTGAAAATCCTGAAATATAACATCCATCAGTACCCCTACGATATCGTGCTGACGCTGGGTATACGCTGCATTGCCTATTCTCACAGGCGTTGAATTTTCATACCCTTTCAGATGATCCAGTCTGTATTCTTCCAGTTCATGTTCGCCTCTTATCCCGTACATGATCTGAAGCTTTTCGTCCTTGCTGGGCGTAATGCTGATCACGAAATTCAAAAAATCCTCTGCTTCATTGGGATATCCCAGTTTTCTCAATACCCGTACGATCATTCCCGAATCCCGGATCCAGCAAAAACGGTAATCCCAGTTGCGTACCTCCCCTATGGTTTCCGGAAGGGAGGTAGTTACCGCGGCAATTACCGCTCCGGTTTTGCTGTAGGTGAGCAACCGCAAAACCAATGCGCTCCTTACCACTTCATCCCTGTATTTTCCAAAACCCATTCCTTTCTCCACCCAGTTCAACCAGTATACTTCGGTACGTTGTAATTTAAGGTTCATGCCGGCAAGGGTTGGGGTCTGCAGTTTTTCATTGTAGCTCAACAGAAAAAAGGCATCCTTTTGCAGCCTTATTGCATCACCGCTGCAGATTTTTTTATGATCCAGGCCGGTGTACAGGTAGATCGATTCATATTCGCCGCTGGTTGTATAACTTTTGATATACTCCTTATCAAGTTCTGTTTTCATATCACCTTCAGCGTAATTCAGCTTCGGATCATATTTTATCCGGAAAACGGGATTGCCTGAAATATGATGAATATAGCGGATCACATCGGGGGGATTATAGATATGTCCGTTCTCCGTCCGGTACCGCGGCATAAAATCCAGTACTTCAAATTTATCCTCTCCTTTCTGAAACCGTGTTTTAAGAATGTTGGTATAGGGATGATAGGCCTGGGTGATCGTGTAACTTTCATCCACGATGAAGGCAAATTCACCGCCAATATCCCGGTCCAGGATTTTAGCAAATTCGGAAGAGGAATCAAAATCTGGAAGACATAGCCAATCAATGGATCCTTTATCCGATATGAGGGCCGCGCTGCGGCAATTTCCAATTACACCGTAGTTCAGGTTATTCATTTGTTTTTTTCTTTGAATATATGTATTTCTCAGTAAATTTTGAGAAAAATGTACTGGAAATGACTGAGCCGGAGTGACGGTTCGTTCGGTAACGTCATTGCGAGGAGCGGGCTGCAAGCCGGCGACGCGGCAATCCCCCCGTTCGGTAACCGGGGGACTCCCGCGGCTGCGCCTCGGAGTGACGGTTCGTTCGGTAACCGGAGACTCCCGCGGCCTCCTATCCTCGGCCTCGGAGTGACGGTTCGTTCGGTAACCGGGGACTCCCGCGAAACCCCTTATAACAGCCTACCGCTCCTGGTAAGGGGGGTGATCCGGTTTTACATAGGGTTGCGTGCCCATTAACCTTTCCGCCTCTTCAATAGCCCTTTCCAGTTGTACATCAGTACCCTCCGCCAGGGAGGCGGCATCCTCCGGCACCCTGATATCGGGTTCCACACCATAGCCTTCCCTGAACCATTCTCCATTGGGATCATACATCCGGAAAGTAGGCACGGTTACATATCCGCCATCGACCAAACGGGGTGATCCGGAAATCCCGATCAATCCGCCCCAGGTCCTCGATCCTACAAGGGGACCGAGCTCGGCCCTCCTGAAATAATCCGGGAAAGCATCGCCGCCCGATCCGCTCCAGCCGTTGATCAGCATCACCTTAGGCCCGAAATGAGCAACAGGAGGCCATCGCCAGTCTTTTCCATCCCTCACAGCCCAGTATGCCAGGGGCTTTCTGTTCAGTAATTCAATAAACCGGTCCGGGATCTGCCCCCCGGAATTAAACCGCTCATCGATGATCAATGCATCCCTGGTAATCTGGGGAGTAAACTGACGAACCAGTTCATTCTGTCCATCGATACCGGTACTCCGGACGTAGACGTATCCAACCTTTCCGCCGGTGGCCTCTTCCACCCTTTTTCGGTTTTTCTCGATCCAGTTCAGATGCCTGAGCCGGGTCTCGCTATTCAACAACTCGACGATCACCTTTTTCGATCCTTCCATTTGAGGTTCGGAATTGACCGTGAGCTCCACGGTCTTACCGGCCAGTCCCTGAAAGGCAGCGTAAGGCTCTTCTCCGGTATTCAATGTCATACCGTTTACGGCCAGGATATAATCTCCTTCATTTACGTCGACACCCGGTTCGGTTAACGGTGACCTGGTCTCCGCTTCCCAGGGCGCTGTATCGATAATCGAACCAATGCGGTAATAAGTATTATCCGTCTCCCAGTTAATTCCCAGATAACCCACATTGGTAGTCGGTGACTCCTGGGTATCGCCCCCTCCACGATACGTATGGGATGCATTGAGCTCACCGATAAGCTCACCCAGTATGAAATTGAGGTCCCAGCGGGTCACGGCATCATCGATGAGCCGGCCATATCGTTCCTTCATGAGATCCCAGTCTACACCATGCATACCCGGATCATAAAAGAAATCCCTTTCAAAACGCCAGGCATCATTAAAGATCTGCCGATATTCTTCCCTGGGTTTCACCAGCATATCCATTTCGGAGGTTCGTATTACTTTATCCATCTTCTGACCGGCAGCCACACTGATCACGGCCAGCTTTCTCTTGTTGATCACGAGCATTTTACTGCCATCGGACGAGATCTCATAACCATCGGCATCATCGATTACGGTCTTTTCTTCGCGCTCCTTCAGATCAAAATATTTAATGGGACTTGCCTCCTCCGAAGAACCGGAATTAGGCCTTCTATGATAAACCACCTTGCCCGATACGGCCTGCACATTGGAATAATTCCCCGCTTTCGGAGGCAGGATCACAATACGGCTTTCAAAACCATCTATATCGATCTCAACGGCTTTATCATCGTTACCTTCACCGTTTTCTTTTTCACCATTCTTATCTTTTTTCTTATTGTCCTTCTTTTTACCGTTTCCTGCCTGATCTTCCTCTTCCCCTTTCTTTTCATCCCTGACCTCTACCTCATCATTACGCGGCTCGAGCGGTGAAGGCACATCTTTTCTCAATGACACCGCCGCCAAATGGGTTGAATTCGGATACACGAAATTGAAATCAAAGTCACTGTAAACCGGACTGAAGTTCCTGTTGGTCAGGAAATACAGATATTTCCCATCCGGATCGAAGGCAGGATTATTATCATTATAGAAAAAACTGGTTACCTGGTGAAGATCCTCCCCGTTCATATCAAAAAGAAATACAGATCCGGTACGGTTATCCAGGCCTCTTGAATAGGCCATCCAGCGACTGTCGGCCGACCAGCTGACCTTAAAATTTGCCAATGCGCCATGCGTCATCCATAACCCCTGATCAACATCAATGGTCCGATCATTCTCCACATCATAGATCCGGATCTTCATGGCCTGGTCTATAAAAGCGATTTTCTTACTGTCCGGCGACCAGTAGGGTTCATAACGGAAACCGGGTCCGTAGGAGGTAAGCCTTGTATGACTACCTTCTTCGATATTGTGTAAAGTCAGCTCGTATTCACCGCTCCGGTCGCTCCAGTACACGATTGATTTTCCATCCGGAGACCATTTGGCCGAACGTTCGGCCACTCCGGTTGAATTGGTCAGGTTTTTTATGAATCCATGTTCCGCAGGTAATGAAAACACATCACCCCGCGCTACCACAAGCACACGGTTTCCATCAGGAGAAATGGAAGCACTCATCATATAGGATGCTGCATTTTCTCTTTTTGGTGTAAGGGCCATAAAATCAGTAACTACCTGTACCGGCACTTTCTCATAATCAAGGGTTGACAGGTCGAGGAGATATAATTCCCCGCCGGCTTCGAACACGATATCATCGGGTCCCAGTGAAGGATAATGCACATCATAATCCTCAAACGAGGTGATCTGTTCCGGTTGCTGATCATCCAAATTATACGACCAGATATTAAATCGTTTCTCAGGCCCCCGGTCGGATAGAAAATAGATGGTATTTCCTCTCCACATGGGTAACTCTTCATTGGCATCGGAGGGCACAATATATTCGGAAGTCATACCCTCCAGGTCGAATACAATCATATCCGGTGCCATACCTCCCCGGTATCTTTTCCAGGTGCGGCTCAATCTTGATTTATCGGTGTAGGCTATCTTATTCCCGTCTTCAGAGAATGTCCCGTATTCCGCATGTGGTAGCGGAAGCTTTTCTGCCATGCCCCCCTCATCCGAAATCAGATAGAACTGGTTGTACCGTTGTCTTCCGCTTTCCCTTGCAGATGCAAAAAGGACCCGGTCGCCGTCAGGGTGCCAATCCACTACGCGGTCGGTCATTCCGTGAAAAGTCAGCCTTTTTGGCAATCCGCCCATCGAAGGGATCACATATACGTCGGTATTGCCACCGTAATTCCCACTGAAAGCGATGGATGAACCATCCGGAGAAAATTTCGGATAAATTTCCTCCCCATCCGGGGAGCTCAGTTTAAGTGCTGTACCGCCGGTCTTGGGAACTACCCATATATCGCCGGCGTAAGCGAAAGTTATATGGGTTTCTGACACGTCGGGGTACTGAAACAACCGGGCGTCGACCTGAGCCTGAACGGACAGGAAACCCGACATGATGATCAACGATTGAAGTAAAAATATCTTTTTAATCATAATTACGAGTGTTTTGATATCAAGCAATCAAATCTATATTAAATTCATTTAAAATGGGGGTTTTAATGTATGAATAAGAGATTAGCCGGGACGAAAGGTTTATATTTTCTACCATTGGTAAGCACAGGATTGCAAAAGGCGTTAGTTCTGAGGTCCGGAGAAATTAGGACAATAAATTTGAGAAACTATCCGAAAAATTAATATCTTCAGGCCCGTTAACTTTTTAGGCTTACAATGGAAAACGCAAGATCAAACAGGGTATATGTATTTTTATTGACGCTTGTAGCCACACTTGGAGGGCTGTTATTCGGTTATGATACGGCGGTAATTTCCGGTGCGGTGGGTTCCCTGCAGGCTTTTTTCATCGATTCCCTTTCTCTTGATTCGGATAAAGCCGTTCGGGTACTCTGGGAATACAGAATTACCGTGATTGCGGTGATCCTTATCATTGGTATAGCCGTTGGGGGCATATTCATGAAGTTATTTGGCAGAAAGAAAGGTCTGTTCTGGCTCACCGGGATCGTTGGTTTTCTGATATTGATCCTGTTTATCAATTTCCGCGGAGAAAATATCCTGAATGAAGAAACGGCCAACTCATTAAAGGGATTTACCATTTCAAGTGCACTTGTAGGCTGCATACTGGGTGGCACGCTTGCCGGTTTTATCAGCCGGGTCCTGGGCAGGAAAAATGGCTTGATCACGGCTGCGATCCTGTTCACCCTATCGGCAATCGGATCTTCCATACCTGAAAAAATGAATATTTTCGGAGTGGAGAATATCATTGCTTTCATCATTTTCAGGATCATCGGTGGTGTGGGGGTAGGTATTGCCTCCATGCTGTCGCCCATGTATATTGCCGAGATCGCCCCGGCCAATATCCGGGGTAAGCTGGTATCCTGGAACCAGTTTGCCATTATATTCGGCATGCTGGTGGTTTATTTTGTGAATTATTCCATTGCTCTTCAGGGCAACGATACCTGGCTGGTCCATACCGGCTGGCGGTGGATGTTTGCCTCCGAAACCATACCGGCTATCCTTTTCCTGGTATTACTGCTCTTTGTTCCCGAAACCCCCCGGTACCTGGTCATGAAGAATAAGGAAAATGAAGCTTTTCACCTGTTAAAGAAGCTGGGAAATCCGGACCGTGCCGGAAAAGTGCTTGAAGAAATTAAGGAAACACTCCGTATAAAAGACGTGCCCTGGTTATCTTACGGGGGCATGCTGATCATCGTGGGGATTCTTCTGTCCGTTTTCCAGCAGTTTGTGGGGATAAATGTAGTGCTGTATTATGCCCCTGAAATTTTCAGGAACATGGGAAGTCAGACCGATGTATCGTTACTGCAGACCATAATCGTAGGGGTCGTAAACTTGTCCTTCACAGTGCTGGCCATTTATACGGTGGATATATTCGGCAGAAAACCCTTACAGATCATCGGTGCGATCGGAATGGCCATCAGCATGTTTGCCCTTGGGTTCTCCTTTTATCTGAAAAGTGTCGGCCTCGGTTCATTGATCTTCATGCTTACCTATACAGCGTCCTTTGCCATGTCGTGGGGACCGGTTACCTGGGTCTTATTATCCGAGATCTTCCCCAACAGGATCAGGGGAGCCATGTCGATTGCCGTGGCAGCCCAGTGGATCGCCAACCTCATCATTTCCTGGACCTTCCCCATGATGAATGACAACACCTGGCTTACAGAAAGGTTCCATCATGGGTTTACCTACTGGATCTATGGTGTTATGGGCATCCTTGCCGCGTTGTTTGTCTGGAAACTTGTTCCCGAAACCAAGGGAAAAAGCCTTGAGGACATGGAATTTATCTGGAAGAAAAAAGAAATGTAAGGTAACTCGCGAAAAGAAGATTTCGGATCTAAAAAGGAATAAACGGATCAGGATAGCCCTCCAAAAGAAGTTGAATATAAAACAATCCGATCATATAAATTCCTGTTTATAAATAAACAGGATTGCAAGGAATGCGATGATGAGATACAGCACGGTTACTGGTAATCCGATCTTCATAAAATCCTTAAACCGGTATCCGCCGGGGCCATAGATGATCATATTGGTCTGATAGCCTATCGGGGTGATAAATGCTCCCGAAGCCGCATAGGCAATCCCCAGGTAAAGTGGCATTCCGTCAATACCCAGTTGCTGACTCAGGCTGAGGGCAATAGGAAACATTATGGACACCGCACCCACATTGACAATAAAGGAAGTCAATATATTGGTGATTACAATAATACCGATCAGGACGGTAATCTTTCCGGCAGAAGCCAGCACATCCATAAGCCAGCCTGCTACCAGGTCACCGGCACCGGATACGATCATAGCCTGACCGATTGCAAGCGAAAGCACCAGGATGGCGATCAGGTTGAAATCGATTTCACGCCGGATATCCTGAATGGTGATCAGTTTGAATCCGGCCATTATAGTGAAAATAATCAAAAGGGAAGGAAACAATGCCAGGCCTTTTGTTATAAACAGGATCACGGCACATATGAAAATCAGTATCAGTGCATAATATTTTTTCCTGCCGGGTTCGGCGATCTCCCTGACCTTGTTGATCACGAACAGGTCACGATACAGGTCGACCCGGTTATTAAAATCCCTTCCCGCATATAAAAGCAACACATCGCTGGGCTTTAGTTCAATATCCCCGATCTTCCCGGACAATTTTTCCCCATCCCGGTGGATCGCGATGATGGCCGCATCGTACCGGTTCCGGAAATTGGCTTCTTTTACGGTTTTACCCGAAAGGGAGGAATTACCAGCCACCACCACCTCGATCACATCGATCTTATCCTGATGATACGAAGATGCCTTTTCCGGTAGCATTATCCCCTTACTGGTATTGATCAGATCCATGATATTACCGGTGTCGCCTGCAAAAAACAGTACATCGTCTTTTTCAATGATTTCTCCGGGATCTACAGGAGATATGATCCGGTCACCTCTTATGATCTCCACCAGGTACACCCCCTTCAGGTTTCTCAGGCCTGCCTCTTTAACCGATCTATTGATCAGCGGTGAGTCAGGGCCAAGCCCCGTCTCCAGAATGTATTCACGCTGATGCCGTGCGAATTCCTGCATGGTATCCCTTCGGTCCGGCAATAACCGGTAACCAAAAAATGTAATAAACAGAATGCCCGTAACCGTAACGGACAGTCCTATCAATAACAAATCGTCAAATTGTAATCCTATATGCCCCCTTTCTTCAATAAATCCATTTAATATCAGGGTGGTTGATGTTCCGATCAGGGTAATCATCCCACCTATTATGGTGGCATAAGAAAGGGGTATCAAAAGTTTGGAAGGCGCTATATTGTTCTTCAGCCCATAATTGAACACATAAGGCGTCATCAGGGCTACCACGGGTGTGTTATTGATAATAGTGGAAGTAATGGCAGCCTGGGACATCATTCTGATCAGGAAATTTCTGTAGGTCTTGGATTTTTTGAAAAGCGCATCAAAAAGAAGTTCCAGCTTAAAATTCTTTCTCAGTCCGGCGCTTATCACGATCAGCAGGATGATTATGGCAATGGACGTATTGGAAAAACCATTCAGTACCTGATGGGTATCCAGAATTCCGGTAATGGTAAATATCAGCACGGCAAGCAGAAAACTAATAGCCGGCTTGAGCACTTCCACATAGATCAGGATAAAAATGATCAGAAGAACGATCAATACAAAATAGGGTTCGAATACTGCACTCATTCAGCTCTCAGATAATTCATTTCATTAATCGGTTTAACGATATGTATCTGTCAAACATTAAAAATCCAACACAATAAATTTCAATCCATGATCAGGAACTGATCCATTAACAGATCATTTCCAGAGGATGAAGGACCAACATATACCTCATAGATCATTTTTTCAATTTTCCAGGCCTTCTCTTTGGGATCATACCAGCCCAGATCATTTATATCCACAGTAAATTCAATCCTTTCTTTCCGGCCGGGGTCAAGACCCACTTTTTTAAATCCGCGCAACAGCTTAACCGGGCGATCCAGCCGTGAATTGGAAAAACCCACATAGAGTTGCGCCACTTCCTCACCATAACGGTCACCGGTATTCATAACTTCAACTGTTGCCTTCAGCTCATCATCAGGGTCCACCTCCGGTGTGATCACCTCAAGATTATCATAACGAAAAGTAGTATAACTCAACCCATAACCGAATGGATAAGCCGCTTTTAGATTTTGTTTATCAAAAAGTGTATATCCATGATAGTAACCGTATTCGATCTCCTCCCCATACCGGTTAAACTCCGGAAGGTCAGCTTCGTTTTCCGGAATGGTAAAAGGCAGCTTCCCACCAGGATTCACATCACCGTAAAGGATCCGGGAAAGGGCATTGCCCCCTTCCATACCGGCATACCAACTGTAGAGTATGGCAGGTATCCCTTCTTTCCAGTTTTCCATTTGGATCGCACTTCCACCCACCAACACAACCACAGTATTTTGATTTACACCCTGCAATGCCAGTATCAATTTTTCATCGGGTACGGGCAGACTCAGGTCAACCCGGTCGCCACCCGTACCCCGGCCGGGTACTTCATGTGCCTGCCCCCTCTCATCTCCCCTGAATAATATATACTCGCCTTCATCTTCATGGGTGTATCCGGCGATGATGATCACGTCATCTGCACCCTCCGCCAGGGATATGGCTGATTCAGTATCGGATCCATCATTAAGGACTACTTCATTGCCCAGGCTTTCCATATAATTTCTAATTCCCTGAAAGGGGGTCACGACATAAGGTGCCCTCACGTAGCTGCTGCCCCGGTCTCCGGTATTTTCCACATCCGCCAGCCTGCCTATCACGGCTACTTTTTTTCCTTCGCCCTTCGAAAAAGGCAATACATCATCATTTTTTAGCAATACCATGCTTTTTTCTGCCACTACTCGGGCTAGTTGAATATGTTCATCGCATGCTTTCAGGCTTTCATCATACCGGAACCGGTCCTCCCGGATTGCATAAGGTAACCGGGTGAGCAGGATCCTCCGCACACTGCGATCAACGAGGTCCTCTGAAACCGTACCTTTGGCCAGTGCCTGTTCCAGTTCATCTCCGAAATGATTTCTGAACGGCATTTCCACATCGAGTCCTGCCCTGATTCCTTCTACCCCATCATGCAGTCCGGTTACCCAGTCGGTAGAGACAAATCCTTCAAACCCCCAATCCTCGCGAAGAATGGTCGTCAGAAGATATTCATTCTGACTGCAGTACTCTCCTCTTACCTTGTTATACGCACTCATGATGGAGGCAGCCTGTCCTTCCTGAAGCACTTTCCTGAAATGCGGAAGGTAAACTTCCCTGAAAGCACGTTCCCCGATCTCCACATTGACAAACTGCCGGGCATTTTCAATGCTGTTTAACACATAGTGCTTCGGACACGCCATCACATTATGGGATTGCATCCCTTCCACAAAGGCCACGCCAAATTCGCCAAGAAGCCAGGGATCTTCACCATAGGTTTCCTGAGCCCGGCCCCAGAGTGGATTCCTTAATAAATTGATGCAGGGAGAACCTGTATAATTGGCTCTGTTGGCCCTGATTTCTTTTCCAATGGCTTCTGCCACCTTCCTTTCCAGACCGGTATCCCAGCTTGCAGCCCGGGCCATGGCTACCGGAAATGCCGTATTCCCTTTACCCACGACCGCTCCCCTCGGGCCGTCCGAAAATGTCCAGGGAGGAATGTTCAGCCGGTCATTGCGGCCTACGTAAATATGGGGAAACCGGTCTCTGACCAGGAAATTCCACAGTAATTTCTGACCGCCCCAAAAGGGACGCTCACCATACATCTGCTCTAATTTTTCCTCGAGGCTCATCTGACCCACAAGACTGTCTGCCAGGGTCTGATAATCCGAATGTGAGAATACGCCGGGGAAAGCTCCTTCTTCTGCTTTAACAGCATATTTTTTATAATTCATCGATATGACCATGGAAAGACCAAGGATCACGAGGATCGTCAGGATAAGGATACCCAGGTATTTCAGGGTCTTTAAAAATATTTTCATCACAAGAAAAATATAGAGAAAAAGTTGAGCTAAGTTAAAATAAAATTTATTTCAATCAATCAGGATCAATCGAAAACCATGGTAAAATTTTTTAATCATTTCACTGCAAAGATACCGATCGAGGCATGATCCTTTCCCGCTTACTTTTTCATAATTTTTTTGACAATTCGAGCACCATTATTTAACTCTACGACCGCAACATATAAGCCTGAATTCAATTTGCGAACCCCGGATTGGCCCGGTCTCCATTCCAAATTATGAACCGGATCGTCATCAGGACGTGGAGCAAGCCGGTCAACCAATCTCCCCTCCTTGTCATACAGGCAAACATGCTTGATTGTCATCTTATCTCCGGCATCAAACATGATCTGTTCTGAAAATGGATTGGGATAGATATGGGTTGCGCTCTCAACTAAAGATTGACTGCTGAAACCGGTAACACATTTTTCCGGTATATGATCGTCCATCCATTGCAACCGGTCGGTTAACCATTGTTTCAGATAACCGATCTCCTCCTCATAGGTATCGAAAACCAGTTCATTAGGCCATACATATTGCCCAAGGACCGGCCACCTGTTGAAATTTTTCCGCACAGGTTGTTCCAGTGAGGCAACCAGGCTGTCAATGTAATCAAGGATCATGTCGTCAGCCAGCATTCCATCACGCAGGCTATGCCAGCGGCAGCTCAGGGCATTACTGAATCCACGGTCCCTCATCATTCTTCGAAACCAGTACATCCGCCAATTATCCTCATACATCCATCCATAATATTGCATGGCGGCATCATTATAGTCCACATTGCCATAGGCAATATTAAAATCCCAGACCGGTCCCATATGAAGCTTCCCGCCATCGGAATCCTTGGTTTTATACATATAGGTACTGAAAATGTAGGCATCGATATTTTTTGAAATTTCATTGATGATCAGAAAATCAATAAATGAACGCCTGTCGATATACGCCCTGAAACCCTTTTCATAATGTACATAATCCGGGCCGCTCAATACCATTTCGAATTCCCTCATGAAATTACGAATATATTCGCGTTGTTCCCGCTGCAATTCAAATCCGTCGGGGTCATAATACTGATAAGAAATCACCTTCGCATTACTCAGGGGCAGTTCCGGGTAGGCTTCCCAGGCAGGATAGTCATTATCATCTATTTTATCAACCCGCAAAATGTAGCCGCCGGTCAATTCATTGCCGGAAACATCCTCAGGCCTCAGCCTGGCAATATCCACCCGGTTATCGTCCTGTTTGATCTTTTCCATCAGTACATACAATCCCCGGTATTGATCATTAATAAAGAGTTCACAGAACCTGGTTCGTGTGGCATACATGCCCAGTTCTCTAGCCATATGGTAGGTCAATACATTCTTTATGAGGGTTTTATCGCTGTAAGGCCCGTACAGGATCCAGTCATTTTCCTCGGTCAGGCCCAGTAAGGATACGTTATTGTTTTCTCCCACGGAATCCTGTGTTTCGAAGGAATAACTTTTTTTAGGGAACATCTGGGCCGATTCACCGCGGATCTCTATGGTTATCCATCCCTGATAACCGGTCGGTTCATCATAGATGGAATTTAAATTACCCGGACCTCTGTCGATCACATCCATCCAGGCTTTGATCCTGGGTTCGTCTCTGATCGTTCTTCCCATCGTATTCACGGCCAGGACCGGTAATTCGGAAAGGGTGTAATCCAAGGGAGCCACAAACCAGGAGGGCAGGGACATATAATTATGTGTTGTATCACTTATCCCGACCGATAAAAAAGGGATGGCCGAAAGATCGCTCGATGTGGAAGACCGGTTATGAACCTGGACCGCAAGCACATTTTCTCCTTCAAAGATCAATTCACTCATTTTCTGCTTACTGATCTGAAAGGCTTCCGGATCGTTTCCCCGGTACATAAGCGCTTCGTGAAGATCATTAGCCAGCGTATTATGGGAGGGCGGTTGCCCTGAAACATTGGACCGGGCAATTTCCTCGCCGTTCAGATACGCCACAAAGCCATCGTCATAATCCATATGAAGCATCATAATCTCAATAGTGGAGGTATCCACCAGGCTGAAGGATTTTCTCATATATAAGGAAACGACCGGATCGATCTCGGTCCGGTCGTCACCGTCGCCATATCCTATCCCCCCGTTACCCCGCGGCCAGTCCGAGTCATCGAACCCGACCTCGCTCCAGTTGGCAGGAGGCTCACTTGTGCCGGTAAAATAAGCCCACTCCTGTTCGGCGCTCACCGCCATTTCCCAATGATCCACCTCATTGGTCTGGCCAAAAGCTTTACACGAAACCCATACAACAAAAAATAATATAAAAAATCTTCCTTCCGCCATTTAGTAACCATTTATTAAAGTCCTGACGCACTGCCCGCATGTGAATTTCCCTTTAAAAATATAATTTAAATATTAGATTACACAATTTTGTAAGTGTTCGGATACTTTGTAAATTTAATTTAAACAGGATTAATTCTGACGCATTATGAGAACCTGTTTAGCCAATGATGTATAAACTATTGTATTCATTTATTCTGAGTTTCCTTATGACCATCGGGATCTCTTTAGCACAGCAGGAACCCCTTCCGGGTGGCATTAAAGATTTTTATGAAAATTACAATTTTGTAAGCACCGCCTCTACTCCCTCAGAAAGAGAGTTCCTTACCGGTATAGAGAATATGGAAGACCTGCCTGAAGAAATGGATACCGAAAGGATTAAGAATGTGAAAAAAGCCCTCGACAGGCTTGGGGAATTCATGCAGGAAGATCAATTCAATATGCCCAATGGTCTTGAGATCAGGAATAATATCGATGTAAGCCAGGAATTTTTTAATATGACACAATGGAAACAGGCCGGTGAAAAATTTTACGTCAGAACAGAAGTCTATACCTTCGATGAAGAGGAGAATGTCCGTTTTGTCGAAGCATATCAGGACCGGGAGGGCCCGGATCCAAACCAGGAACCCCCCCCTATCGACATGGATAACATGAAATTAAGCCGCCAGGAGATCCATGAATGGAAAAAACAAACGGACGAATGGAAAAAAAACAAGGTAAACACTATCCTGGTCGATCAGTAAAATGCTTCTTTTAATAACCTGGTTTAATTAAAGTACGGCGGCCCTGAATTCAACATCCATGATCAGGCGCACGGCAAAAGTCAGGGGCTTATCGCTGACATTCCCGGTTAACGAACCATCCACTTTATCCTTGACATCCAGATCATCAGCCAGCTGCCGCAATTCGGTCTCAAACAGATCCAGCTCATTTTCCTGACCCGTATTATACATGGCATTCAGGTTTAAGTCTTCCACCTGGATATCAATCGGTCCGAGTTCAAGAGTTCCGGTTAACAGCACATTTTCAGTCCCCGAATATTCGATGACCTGATAATATACACGATTGATTGTTATTTCCCTGATATTTTCCCGGTACCGGGCGATCTCAGTATTATCGGTAGCGGAAATACTGAAATTTTCATTCACCGAAGAAGGGTCCGTTTCACTGATACTGAAAATTAGGTCTTTTTCCAGGTCGGTTTCGATATCCACGGTGCTTACTTCTTTAATTTTATCACATCCAAAGAATAAGAGAATGATCACAGGAATGATCAGATAGTTGAATTTTTGCATGTCATTGGTATTTAATTCACAGCTAAAAATACAAAATTCTCACATCTCAATCAATTATTGAGTTATTAATCGATCCTGAAATAAATAACCCGACAACGTAATGAACTTTTCCTTTTCATAATCAGGGCTTATATTTCAATTGTTCTATATACATTTGCCATTGATTTATACACCAGGCAATTCAAATATGTCATCGAAGTTTAAAAACCTCCTGGCCAATGAATTTATTTTTATGATCGGATCTGCTACGCTTGTTCTGCTTGGTATTGTGATCTATGGAATATTTTTTGACGTGTGGTATAAGGATATCTATAATATTGCCCTGATCAGCCTGGTGATTTATCTTTCAAGCATAATAATCCGTGCGCTGGCCTGGGTTGGAAAAAAAATAAGGAAATAGGAAGGAATCATTGTCCATCATGTAAAAAAATCGCTGATATTAGTTTCAGAAGCAATTTTTTTAACCCCTGGCGATAGCAATCGCGGCTGAATAGCGTTATATTTGGGCCTGAAATTTGCTTAGTATTTTTTAAAAAATGAAGATTCCTATGAAAAAAATAAGCTTATTGATGATTTCACTTCTGTTGATCTGGACCGGGACAAGAGCACAGGTTGAGTTCGAAGTGAGTGAAGAAAGTACAATGACTATTTCAGGTACCTCTACCATACACGACTGGACAAGCACCGTGAACGAGATCAAGGGAGAATATGTGTTGAAGGAAAATATTCTGAATTCTGAAATACCCCGGTCGGGAAGTATTGTCGAAAACGTAAAGATAGTAGTTCCCGTAAAAAGCATTGAAAGCCCGCGGGGTACTACCATGGATAACAAAACCTATGATGCCCTGAAATCGGAAGAACATCCGAATATAATTTTTGAAATAACGGGGAATAAAATCACCTCTACCGGGCAGGAAGGAATTAACAGTTTTGATCTGGCCGTTACAGGCGATCTTACTGTTGCCGGTCATACGGAATCAGTCAGTTTCGAAGTGAACGGGCAGCGATTGAACCGGAACAAATTCTGGTTCAAAGGAAGTTACGCCCTGGATATGACCAACTATGAGGTGGAACCGCCAACGGCTATGTTCGGACAGATCAAAACCGGTAAAGAAGTGACCATAAATTTTGAGTTGACATTAGTACGAGAATAATATTAAATTTGGGATTAATAATGAATAATATACGGCGAAATGTATTTTTAATTTTTTCAGTTATCGGATTAACTGCTTTTACATTTTTAACCCTTACCCTTAAGGCACAGGATAAACCGGACACAAAGCACGAGGTCTATGCACAGGAAATTCCCGGGTCCACTGAAGCCATTGAAATGGTACCCGTTCCGGGCGGGGCTTTTTTGATGGGAAGTCCGGAAACAGAAGCGGACCGGGATGTGGATGAAGGCCCTCAGCGGATAATTAAGGTGGATGGATTCTGGATGGGCAAATTCGAGATTACGTGGGACCAGTATGAGTTATTCATGCAAAAGGAAAACATCATCAAAGATTCCATCCGGTCACAGGTGGCCCTCGAACGGGAGATGGAAGCGGAAGGAATTACCCGGCCAAGCCCTCCCTACGAAGACCCTTCTTTCGGAATGGGAAAATATGGTTATCCTGCCTCGAGTATGACCCAGTTTGCCGCCCTCATGTACTGCAAATGGCTATCGACCAAAACGGGACATTTTTACAGGCTGCCCACCGAAGCGGAATGGGAATATGCCTGCCGGGCAGGTGCCACCACAGCCTTTCCCTTTGGAGATGATGTGACGGAACTGGATGACTTTGGCTGGCATTATGAAAACGCCCAATATGCCTATCACAAGGTGGGTGAATTGAAATCCAATGCTTTCGGGCTGTATGATATTATTGGCAACGTAGCCGAGTGGACCATAGATCATTATTACCCGGATTATTACGAAAAGCTGGAAGGAGATACAGTAGAAAATCCCTGGATGCAACCCATGGCGCTGTATCCCCGGACCGTTAAAGGAGGCTCCTATTACGATGATCCGGACAAACTGAGGTGTGCTTCCCGCATACCTACCGATCCGGAGAAATGGAAGCAGCGTGACCCGCAGATACCGAAAAGCTTCTGGTGGAATACCGATTCGCCTTTTGTGGGTTTCCGGGTTGTACGGCCATTCGATGAACCTACAAAAGAAGAACAGGATGCCTTCTGGGCCAGGAACCTTGATGAATAATAACTAATTTTTTTACTTCAAACTTAAATATTATGGACAAAAAACTTTCAGTAACCCGAAGAGATTTTGTTAAAGGATCTGCCACTGTTGCCGGGGGCGTAATGCTTGGAGGCCTTCCGGTCGAATCCAGTGCCCATGTAGCCGGCAACGGAACCCTGAAGATCGCAGTGGTAGGATGCGGTGGCCGTGGTACAGGAGCAGCCGTACAGGCCCTCAGCGTAAAGGAGGATGTGCAGCTTGTAGCCATGGCTGATGCGTTCAGAGATAAACTGGATACCAGTTACAATAATATTGTCGAAAAGGCAGACAGTAAACGTATCAAAGTTCCCGAAAAGAATAAGTTTGTCGGCTTCGATGCCTATAAAGCAGCTATCGATCTGGCGGACGTGATTATCCTTGCCACCCCTCCCGGTTTCCGTCCGATCCACCTTGAATATGCAGTAAATAAGGATAAGCATATATTCTGTGAAAAACCGCTTGCTACAGATGCCCCGGGCATCCGTAAGGTTCTTGAGGTGGCCGAGGTAGCCAGGAGAAAAAAACTGAACATTGTGGTCGGGCTCCAGCGTCATTATCAGACCGTATACCGTGAGTTGCTGAAACGTATTCACGGCGGAGAGATCGGCGATGTAACTTCTGCCCAGGCCTACTGGAACAGCGGTGGCGTGTGGGTACGGCCCAGGGAAGCCGGACAAACCGAAATGGAGTACCAGATGAGAAACTGGTATTATTTTAACTGGCTTTGCGGGGACCATATTGTTGAGCAGCATATCCATAATATGGATGTGATCAATTGGGTAAAACAGGATTATCCGGTCAAGGCCCAGGGTATGGGTGGCCGCCAGGTAAGAACAGGAAAAGAACACGGTGAGATCTTTGATCACCATTTTGTGGAATTCGAATATGCCGACGGCACGATCATGAACAGCCAGTGCCGTCATATAAAGAACTGTTATAACAAGGTGTTCGAAGCGGTTACCGGCACCAAGGGAAGGGCCGACAGTTCGGGAACCATTTACGATATGAAAGGTAATATCGTTTGGAAACACCGTGACCAGGATGATCCCAATCCATATCAGCAGGAACATGACGAGCTGTTTGCATCGATCGTCAACGGCGGCATGATCAATGATCTTGAAAACGGTGCAAAAAGCACGATGACGGCCATCTTTGGACGTATGGCCACCTATTCCGGCCAGATGATCACCTGGGATGAGGCCATCAATTCCGATCATAAACTTGTGCCGGATAAATTCGGATGGGATGTATTGCCTCCGATATTGCCGGATGAAAACGGCTTCTATCCCGTGCCCATGCCGGGAATTACCAAAGTGCTGTAAAGGTCTGGTTTAAAGACGGAGGA
>CAZIXF010000049.1:0-9196 GCA_964543195.1 uncultured Roseivirgaceae bacterium | reverse complement strand
TGGATGATGGATAGAGGATTGAGGATGGAAGATGGAAGATGGAAGAGGGAGGATGGAAGATGGGGGATGATGTTACGCGATAAGCTGTAGGCTATAGGCAGTAGGCTGTATGTATAAAGGGAAGGATAGTGGATGGAGGATGGATGATGGAGGATGGAGGATGGAGGATGGAAGATGGAGGATGGAGGATGGAAGATGGGGGATGGATGATGGGGGAATGTGGAGGCCGTAGGCGGTAAGTTCCCCTATTGCCAGGCAATATCATTTCTCCAGATAGCGGTATGTGGCAGGGAGTATGTTGGAGGCCGATAGCCGGAAACCAGGCGAAAGGCGTGCATGTTCCAGGACCGGAGACCGGAGACGGAAGACCGGGAACAGAAGACCGGTGACGGGTTATTGAGGAGTGAGAATGTTGAATGGAGGACTGAGGATTCCGGGATATACAGCTTCCGGGCTTGGTGTTAACAGATCTGGTCATACGGGTATCAGCGTCCCGGCCCATGTTTGCCGAATTCAAAACTGACGATCTCATCATCCCGTTTTTCCATGATCAGAACCCGGCAAGGCGGAAAATTCTCCTCGAGTTCCTTTCCCTTTACGGCTCCCGTCACGCTGAATATCGACGCCAAAACATCCGCTTCGGTACCCGTATCCGCAACTACGGTTACCGTTCTACTGACCGTTAATCCATATCCGGTCTCCGGATCGATAATATGTGAATAGCGCATACCGTTCACCTCGATAAAACGATAAAGATCGCCGGATGTAGCAATTGCCTTATGGGTGAGCATAAGGGTGCTGTCAATCCCTGAAAGCCCCTCCATGGCTATCGGCCAGCCCTTTTTACCGGGTGGCGGAGCCCCCACACGTATATCACCTGCACCGTCAATAAGGCATTGTTCAAATCCATGACGGTTCAGAATTTGAAAAACCTGATCGAGGGCATAACCCTTGGCAATCCCCCCCGCATCGAGCATCATCCCTTCTTTTTCAAGAAGCACCGATTGATTGGAGGAGTCGAGCTTTATCAGACGGTAATCTACTTTTTCCAGGGCCTTTTCTATCTCATTGTCTTCCGGATATTCCTCTATGAAAGCGGCTCTCCTCCATAGCTGTGTAACCGCCCCGATGGTGATATCGAATGTTCCATCCGATCTTTCCGCCCAGCGTTTACTTAAACTGATCACCTTAAAAAGATCGTCGCTTACCGGCTGAAATTTTCCTGATCCTGCCGTCCTGGATAACTCCATTATTTCGGAATAGGACAGATAATCGCTCAGAATTAAATTCAAACTATCGATTTTATTAAATGCCAAACGGCAGGCTTTTGCCAAAGCTGCCGAATCCCCGGTGTAAGCCACAATCCGGAAAAGACTGCCCATACCGGGATACGTGTATTCATACCGTTTTAAAGAGTCTGCTTTTTGAGCCGTGAGCGTGTTATTGACCATGAGAATCAATAACATAAACAGAAAAAGAGCATATATTTTTGAGAAAAACGGCATATTTTTAACATCTTTACATCCGTACAGTGAATTTATATAAACAAATTCTGTACCATGACTTATTGCCATATTTTTTTAACTTTTGAATTTTTAATACCGAAGGGTCATAAATGAAAATTGAAAATGAAAAGAAGAAATTTTATTAAAAAGTCTTCCGCTGCCTTCGCGGCCGGTTCTCTGGGAACCACCATTTTTGCTTCCGGGATGCCCGGCAAACAATTCCGGGATATTGAAAAATATGATTTTAACCTGGATTATGCACCCCATTTCGGCATGTTCGAAAATCTGGCCGGAAAGGATCTTATCGACCAGGTGAAATTCATGGCGGATGTCGGGTTTTCCGCGATGGAAGACAATGGCATGAAGGGACGTGATGTAGACGTTCAGGAGAGAATTGCCAGTGAAATGACCCGGAATAATATGAGAATGGGTGTTTTTGTAGCTCATAAAATATACTGGAATGAACCCAACCTGACCAGCGGCGATAAGGACAAAAGAAAGGAATTCCTCGACCAGATACGTGAATCGGTGGACGTGGCTAAACGGGTTAATGCCAAATGGATGACAGTAGTGCCGGGTTATGTCGACCTGAGACTTCAAATGGATTACCAGACCGCTAATGTGGTGGATACACTCAGGGCTGCTTCTGAGATACTGGAACCCCATGGATTGGTTATCGTGCTTGAACCGCTCAACTTTTTTAATCACCCGGGTATGTTCCTTTCTGAAATGCCACAGGCCTATCAGGTATGCAAAGCAGTAGGAAGCCCCTCCTGCAAGATACTCGACGACCTGTATCACCAGCAGATCACTGAAGGTAACCTTATTCCCAACATCGACCTGGCCTGGGATGAAATCGGATACTTCCAGATCGGTGATAATCCGGGAAGAAAGGAACCTACTACCGGGGAAATAAACTACCTGAATGTATTCAAACACATCCACAATAAGGGCTTTGATGGGATCCTCGGCATGGAACACGGGAAATCAAAAGGCGGAAAAGAAGGTGAACACGCACTTATTGAAGCCTATAAGAAGGTAGACCAGTTCAGATAGCCTCCGCCTCGGGCTTATATGGGATTGATATATGAACCCTTCGTAACAGGGTAGCTAACTTTACCGTAAAAAAAAATCAATCGGTCTGCAACTATTCTGCTCTCCCCACAGTCTTATAGGTGACAATCATTGTTTATTGGGAAAATTTATAGCCTGCTTTACCCCCCAATTTACGGTATTTTAACAGGGTGCATGCATTATTTAAAGTCGATATAAAGTATTTTTATTTGAGGATGCTGGTAAAGTGGACAAATAATTTTAAAGTCATGCGTCATATCAGCGGAACATGGTTAGCGGTTCTGGGTATATTGATCTTCAGCCTCAATCAGGCGTTTCCCCGTGATATAACTCATCCAGGCGATGAGGAAAAAACAAACCTGCGACTCGACTCGATCTACCTTGAAGATTCCATTCAGCGTGTGAACGAATCTGAAAAAAATCTTTTCCAGGCTAAGCGATATCTCAAATCAAATCAACTGGATTCATCTTTACACTTTGCCGGACGAATAATCGAATATGATATCAACTATGTGCCGGCAACGATCATCTCTGAGGCATACTATCTTATTGGAAAAATAAATCGCATTCGGGGGAACATAAACCTCGCCTTGAAAAACTATCTTATCACCATCAACAAATTGCGTTATGTAGAGGACTATGGCATACGATCAGAGGTGAACCAGGAACTGGCGCTTCTTTATTATGAAAATGGCTGGACGAATAAAGCCATCGAAAAATACCTCGACGCCTATTCGATTGAAGTGGAAAGAAACGACACTTACAAGCAACTGGAAATCCTTCAACAGATTTCTGCCTTGTATATGGAGGCCGGGGAGATCAACAATGCCGTGATCTATCAGGAAAAGCTTCTACCCTTGTACATAAAACATAACAGTGCTGAACTGAAAAACCTTCTCCAACAATTGTCGGATAATTATGTCTTTCTAAAAAAATATCAGCAGGCCATCAATATGCAGGCCCAGATCCTTGAAATCGAAAGGAGATCCGAAAATCTATATGGCCAGTTACTTTCCCTGCTTAACGTAATTGAGATCTATTATGAAAGCCATGATTTCGATAAATTTTATAACAAGGGTATTTATGCCTTCGAACTGCTGTACAACCGGACACCCGATAACCGCATTACATCTGAAATCCTGGGTTTGAAGGGCCATGAATTACTTTATCAGGGATATTTTTACGAAAAATGGGGTGACCTCAATCCTCCGGATGATTATTATAAAGCGCTAAACTATTACGACAGCGCCTTAATGGTATTTGAAAAAATAGAAGACCCGCTGCAGGCAGGAAAAATTCATCTCAACACGGCCGGTATATATTTCAAATTGGATGAATTCAGATCCTGTATCGAACATAGTGAATCAGCCATTGAACGCCTGGAATCCAGCAGGGATTTTGAATCCCTGACCAAGGCCTTTCATCTGCTGGCCGCCGCCAATGAAAAACTCGACCGGTACAAAAACGCCAGTAAGGCTTTTAAACAATTCATTGTATTTCAGGATAGCGTGCATAATGAAAATAAAGCCAGGATCGAGGAATTGATCAATAAATACACGGAGAATGCCAACCGGATGGTCTTTCAGAATCTTGAACAATCCTACATTCAGCAGGAACTCGATACCATGTCCGAGGCCTTGCTGAGGCTCGATATTGAGAACTACCGGAAGAATATTGAGTTGCTCCTTACCGAAAGGGAACTACAGAATGCTGTTATCAAAAATCAGGAGCTTGAACAGAGAAAACAGCTTCAGGATATAGAACTGTATAAACAGCAATTGGCGGCGGAAGAACATGAAAACAAAATTGCCAGGTTACAGACAGAAATGAGGGAAAGAGAACTTGAACTGGCAAACCGGAAACTGGAACAGGTCCGGAAGGAACAGCAGATCAAAACACTCGAACAGGAACAGAAATTAAGTGCCTTTGAACTGCAGAAAGCCGGAGCACAACGTATTATTCTGATACTAAGTGTGGTAATCATATTTATCGTACTGGTATTCATGGTACTGGGTTATTACAATATTCGTAAATCGAAAGTAAAAATAACCGCCAAGAATAAACTGATCGAAGAAAACAACCAGAAACTGCAGGAATTAAATGAAGAAAAGAATCGTCTGATCCGAATTGTAGCTCATGATCTGAAAAATCCTTTGACCAGCGCCCTTACTATGGCCGACCTGATAAAAAAGAGGCCGCCGGATGATCTTCATTCCGATCGACAACACACATTTGGTCTAATCAGAAGATCGCTCATCAGAATGCAGGAAATGATCAACAAGATCCTGGATATAAAGGCCATCGATGAAGAAAAAGTGAATCTTGAACTTGAAGCCATCAATGTAAAACAGGTTATGTATTATGTTGTGGAACTCTTTGAAGAAAAACTGAGCCAGAAGGATCTGCAATTAATGACCGATATAAAGGAATCCTATGTGCTGGTCGACCGGAATTATTTTACCCAGATCCTGGAAAATCTGGTCTCAAATGCCATAAAGTTTTCTGCAAGAGGTAAAAGAATTTACATTAAAACTTTTAATTTCGAAGAAAAGTGCCGGATCATGGTCAAAGACGAAGGCCCCGGGCTGAATGAAGCAGATATGAAAAAGCTGTTTCTGGAATTCAAACCCCTGTCGGCCCAGCCAACGGATGGTGAATCCAGCACCGGACTTGGGTTATCCATCGTCAAAAAATTTGCTGATCTGATGAAAGGACGCGTGTGGTGTGAATCCGAAAACGGAAAAGGAGCCACCTTCTTTGTTGAATTTAAAAAAGCCCTGGTTACGGCTTAGTGAATTAACATAGAGAATTTGATTTCAACTGGTTAAGGGAGATCCTTAAATGCCTGACATAAACACTGAAAAAGGAGGTAATGCCGAAAATAATAGCGGCTGTTGTGGTGATCAGGATATAATAATACGTGGGAATATTCCAGAAAAATGAAGGATTCAGGATCCAGCCCGCTAATCCCACAACCAATCCGATAACGCTCACCGTAAATAAAATACTCATACCTGTGGCAGAAAGGCTGAACTCTGATTCCAATTCCTGTAATTGCTTATTAAATGTACTGTTTTTCATGATTCAATTTTTATCCGGAAGGATAATATTCAATTTACATGCCAAAACCGAAAATCGGTTCAAAGCATGATTTTGGACAGGCTTTATACGGTGAAATGTTCATTTTCGTGCACCTCTGTCCGTTTATGTTCATAAAAAATTTTCACCCAGAACTTCCAAAATATTAAAATATGGTATATAATTGATACACAGGTGGGAAATAGAAAGAATCGGCGTATCCCGGCTAATAATCAGTAGAACTATGAAAATCATAGCCATAGGCAGAAATTATGTAGAGCATATTGAAGAGCTCAAAAATGAAAAGCCCGGTGAGCCGGTCATTTTTACCAAGCCGGACACCGCCCTGGCCAGGAATAACCAACCATTTTATTACCCTGATTTTTCCAGGGAAATTCATTATGAGGTCGAGCTGGTGATCCGCATCAGCAAACTGGGAAAGAAGATCGATGAACGATTTGCCAGCCGTTATTTTGATGCCATTGGACTGGGAATAGATTTTACAGCCAGGGACCTGCAAACCAGGCTGAAAAGCAAGGGCCTTCCCTGGGCACTTGCCAAAGGGTTCGACGGCTCCGCACCGGTCTCAAAATTTATCCCGGTAGAAGAGTTTAAAGATATCCATAACATTAATTTTTCTCTGAATATCGATGGTGTGGAGAGGCAGAAGGGGAATTCATCGCTGATGTTGTTCAATTTCAGTCAGATAATCAGTTATGTGTCAAGATTTATTACGTTAAAGGATAATGACCTGATATTTACCGGCACACCCAAAGGCGTAGGACCCGTTGAAACAGGAAATAAATTAGAAGGATATATTGAGGATAAAAAATTATTGGAAGTTGAAATTAAATAAGTGTTTTTTTGGATTAGGATTATTTTTTCTTGTTATTATTCATGTACACGCCCAGAACGGCGGTCACAGGAGAGGCTTTTTTTTCCCGGTGAGGCCGGGAGAGATCAATTACCTTTCCGGGTCCATGGGTGAGATAAGATCCACACATTTTCATGCCGGCATTGATATTAAGACCAGCGGGACCTCGGGATTACCTGTATATGCAATTGAGGATGGTTATGTGAGCCGTATCCGGGTAGCCGGAGGCGGATATGGCCATGCCCTTTATCTGCAGCATCCCGGTGGTGAAACCTCTGTTTACGGTCACCTGCTCAGGTTCAGGGAAGATATTGCCGACTACGTGAGGAAAAAACAATATGAGCTCGAATCATTCGAAGTGAACCTGTTTCCCGATAAGGATCTATTCGAAATCAACCGGGGTGACCTGATTGCCCTTTCCGGCAATACCGGTTCATCACTGGGACCCCACCTCCATTTTGAGATCAGGGATCCCCACCAGCGTCCGGTCAATCCCCTTAAAAAAGGATTTGGAGAGATCCGTGATGAAATTCCACCTACCATATCCTCTTTTGCCTTGAAAACTATGGATATCAATTCCAGGGTTGAAAACCAGTTCGGACGGTTCAATTATCCTGTCAGACGAAGGGGAACGGAATTTTATGTGGATACCGCCATACCGGTTCATGGTACTATTGGCGTGCAGATCGATGCCCATGACAAATTCAACGGAGCGGCCAACAGGAATGGCATACCCTATATTTCCGCCTATCTTGACGGGGAAGAACTCATTAACATCCGTATCGATACATTTTCATTCGGAGATTCAAGGCACGTGATTAACTTTTACGATTATGAAGAAAGATCACTCAGCCGGCGAACCTTTCAGAAATTATATATCGCCGACGGGAACAATCTTCCTTTTTATAAATACCATAAGAACAGGGGAGTAATAACCATTACAGATGATGAACTCCATGAGCTCGAGATCGAACTTATGGATGCCATGGGTAATCTTTCGAGTCTTGTGATACCGCTTCAGGGCGTGTCCCCTTCTTCCCGGGTTGATAAAATCGAATCATCGTTTAAGGAACCGCTCGAAACCCGGTTAATTGACAATCAACTGGTGATCACCTCCGGATTCGAGAACGATACCCCGAACCATGCCCTGGTCTACTCCCAGCGCATGCAATATGATATCCTTCCCTCCTATTATTCTGATCAGAAAGCCGTTTATCTCTGGGATATGCGGGTCGGATTACCCGACTCATTGCGAATCTGCAGCAATAGTAAAGTGTTTAACTACAAGGTGATGATCCCATCCGGAACAGATTTCAATTTTTATAACCGGCTGTTCGATATCCGTACGTTCCGTTCAACCCTGTATGATACGCTGTATCTGGAAACCGACCACAAAGTCCTTCCTGATAATATGATCGAGATCTTTACTATCGGTAATTCATCCGTACCGCTCGCCAACTCGATGCAGATCACTTTTAAACCGGAACTCGACTATCAAAATTCCGGAAAATATGCGATGTACAGTACTACTGATATGAAAAACTTCTCTTTCGAATCGAATGACTGGGATCAGGGAACGATAAGAATCAGGACCAGGAATCTTGGGTTGTTTACCATTCTGGAAGATACGATTCCACCGCAGATCACACCCCTGCAGGTGAACAGGAAAAGAGCCAGTTTCCGGATCAGGGATGATCTTTCGGGTATCAAGGAATATGAAGCAAGGCTGAACGGGGAATGGCTGTTGATGCATTATGATCCCAAGCAGGATTATATCCGCTCGGAAATGCTGGAACCAAACAATCCTGTAAAAGGAGAGTTATCCCTTTACGTTGAAGACAACGCGGGAAATATTAATCATTTTAAAACCACAATCAAATAATACCATGAAATTACAAACTGGAGACCAGGCACCTGATTTTGAAAGTAAGGATCAGAATGGCAAACCCGTAAAACTTTCGGATTATCGCGGCAAAAAAGTTGTCCTGTATTTTTATCCTAAGGATGACACGCCCGGCTGCACGGCCGAAGCATGTAACCTGAGGGATAATTATGAAAAATTATTGTCCGAAGGATATGAGATCCTTGGGGTTAGCAGTGACGATGAAAAATCACATCGAAAGTTTATTGATAAATACAATCTCCCTTTCCGTCTGATGGCCGATACGGACAAGAGCATCCATGAAAAATATGGTACGTGGGTTGAAAAATCGAAGTACGGACGAAAATACATGGGGACGGCCAGAACCACCTTTGTGATCAATGAGGAGGGCAGGATCGAGAACATTATTGAAAAGGTGGAGACTAAGGACCACACGGCCCAGATCATGGAGAGTTAGGGTCATTACCGTCACTCCGGGGCAGGCGTTAGGAGACCGCGGGAGTCCCCCGGGTACTGAACGAACCGTCACTCCGGGGCGTAGCCGCGGGAGTCCCCCGGTTACTGAATGAACCGTCACTCCGAGGCGTAGCCGCGGGAGTCCCCCGGTTACCGAACGAACCGTCACTCCGAGGCGTAGCCGCGGGAGTCCCCCGGTTACCGAACGAACCGTCACTCCGAGGCGTAGCCGCGGGAGTCCCCCGGTTACTGAACGGGGGGATTGCCGCGTTGCCGCCCTTGCGGTCTCCTCCTCGCAATGACGGTACTGAACGAACCGTCACTCCG
>CAZIXF010000048.1:0-42458 GCA_964543195.1 uncultured Roseivirgaceae bacterium | reverse complement strand
GCTACGGATTCCGTTCCCTCACCAGGAGATTCCCACGTCGTCGTCTCCGACTCCTCCTCGGAATGACGTTTCATAGCCAACCGTCACTCCGAGGCACAGCCGTGGGAGTCCCCCGGTCCCGGAGTTCCGCGGTCCAGCATGCGTTACCGAACTGGGGATTGCCGCGTCGCCGTCTTGCAGCCTCCTCCTCGCAATGACGTTACTGAACGCACCGTCACTCCGAGGCGCAGCCGTGGGAGTCCCCACCTTCCGCAAAGCATATTCATAACGGGTAATTGCATGAACCCAGGCACCCCCAGATCTCCCAAATTTCCTCCGGAATTGAAAAATTTATCACTGCGTCCTGTTCGCCCGCCGTTAATTATTGTATTATTGCTGATTCGATCCTAAACATAGTATCATGAAGTTTTTACAAAGGTATATCCTGTTTTTTTTAATCCTGTCATTATTTTCCTGCAACACAAGAAGGCAGTACCAGGAAAAAGAAGTTCTTGAGGAAAAAATCGATTATACGGAAGAGGCCAACCGGCTCAGCAGGGAACTGATCATTGCCGATGGCCATATCGACCTGCCTTACCGGATTGAACGGAAATGGGAGGACATTTCCCAACGGACCCAAGGGGGGCATTTTGACTATGTGAGGGCCGCAGAAGGTGGATTGAATGCACCTTTTATGTCAATCTACATTCCGGCAAGTTATCAGGAAGCCGGGGGAGCAAAGGATTATGCCGATATACTGATTGACTGGGTGTATGAATTCAGTGATAGATGGCCTGATAAGTTTGCCGTGGCTGTAAGTCCGGAAGATATCATCGAGCAGATGAAAGCCGGCCTGATCAGCCTCCCAATGGGCATTGAGAACGGAGCGGCACTGGAAAGCGACCTGGCCAATCTTAAATATTTCCATGACCGGGGAGTCCGGTATATCACCCTTTGTCATTCAAAATGGAACCGGATCTGCGATTCTTCCTACGATCCGGATAAGCACTGGAATGGATTAAGCCCTTTCGGGGAAAAGGTGATCCGGGAAATGAACCGTCTCGGGATGATGATCGATGTATCCCACATCAGCGACAGTGCCTTCTATCAGGTGATGCGCCTTACCGAAGCACCGGTGATCGCCTCCCATTCGGCCTGCCGTTATTATACACCCGGTTTTGAACGGAACATGAGCGATGATATGATCCGCGAAATGGCTGCCCATGGCGGAGTGATCCATATCAATTTCGGTTCCTATTTTCTCGATGGCGATTTCCGCAGAAAAATGGAGATGGCTTCGGAGCAGATCCGGGATCATGGATTGAAACGGGGCTCGGAAGAGTATACCGAATATCTTGAACAGTTTAAAATTGAACATGACGTGCCCGGGATCACCGTAGATCACGTGGTGGATCATATCAGTCATGTGGCGGCTATTGTGGGAGTCGATCATATCGGGTTGGGATCTGATTTTGATGGGGTCTCCCATGTTCCGGAGGGATTAAGCGATGTGTCGATGTATCCCAATCTGATCCGCCGATTGCTGGAAGATGGATTTACGGAAGAAGATATCCGTAAGATCTGTGCCGGAAACCTTTTCCGGGTTTGGAATGAAGTGGAAGAAGTGGCTGAAAGGCTTAATGGATCAATGTAAAATAATATGACTTGTTGTGCGAATCAGATAAATAAAAACTCAGTGATATCTTGGTGAATCTGGTGCCTTCTTAAATAAAATTTAATGAATTAATGCCACATATAAGTATTAAAGACACCAGGAAACACCAGGAAAGAAAAATGATACATCATTAATCATCAGTATGTTAAGTCATAATGAGGCATAAAATAATTCACACAATGGATAATATAAAAATACTATGAAACCGGTTTTTTTCTTTTTCCTGCTCTTGACCATTACCGATCCCCTGGTCGCCCAGACAGGGAAATTTGAGTATATAGATGTGTTCAATCTTGAATATGTATCCGATCCCGGGATCTCACCGGATGGTTCAAAAATTGTTTATGTACGGAATTTCAAGGATGTGATGACAGACAAGTCCCATTCCAATTTATGGATCATCAATTTCGATGGTACGGATAACCGCCCGCTTACCACCGGTAACCGGAACGATTTTGCTCCGCGCTGGTCTCCGGATGGGACCAGAATACTTTACAAGTCCAATAAAGAAGAGGATGTTCAGCTCTACCTGAGGTGGCTGGACACGGGATCTGAGGCGAAGATCACTAATTTCCCGCATTCACCCCAATCTTTTCAATGGAGCCGGGATGGTAATTATATTGCCTTTACCATGTTTGTTCCAAAGAAAAAAGACCCTTTTGCCAGTCTTCCGGCAAAACCTGAAGGAGCTTCCTGGAATGATCCGCCCATGTATATCGATGAACTGAATTACCGGGGAGATGGGTCGGGATACAGGAAAGAAGGGAATATACAACTGTTTACACTGCCGGTAGATGGAGGTACGCCAAGGCAGGTCACCTTCGGGGATGATGACCTGGGCGGGATTGAGTGGGGCCCGGAAGGAAAAGCTGTATTTTTCACGGCCAACCTGCATGAGAACGGTGACTATGATCCCAGGAATACGGAGATCTACCGGGTCGATCTGGAGAGTCTCAGCGTCATGCCTGTTACCGACCGGCACGGACCGGACGAAGGCGTCAGGGTTTCACCGGATGGCAGATCCCTGGCGTATCTTGGCTTTGATGATCATTACAAGGGTTATCAACTGACCCGTTTATATGTGAGCGACATAAGCGGGAACGATCCATGGCTTCTGTCACCTGACCTGGACAGAAGTATCCGCCAGCTACGGTGGGCCGGGGATGGAAAGGGGATATATTTCCTGTATGATGATGAAGGAAATACCCACATAGGCTATATTAACCTGGACGGGGAAATATCTACGGTAGCTACAGATGTGGGAGGTACTTCCCTGGGAAGGCCCTATCCCTCGGGCAGCTATTCGGTTTCCGGAAATGACCGTCTGGCCTATACCTATACAACCCCTTCTCATCCTGCCGACCTGATGGTGACCGGGAAAAACGGCAGTCAGCGGTTGACCCGTCTCAACGACGACCTTTTTGATTACAAGGAACTGGGTGAAGTGGAGGAATTCTGGTATGAATCCTCCTATGATGAAAGAAAGATACAGGGCTGGATATGCAAACCTCCGGGGTTTGACCAGGATAAAAAATACCCCCTGGTACTGGAGATCCATGGAGGTCCTTTTGCCAATTATGGGAGTCGTTTTTCTGTGGAGATGCAGTTGTATGCCGCAGCAGGGTATGTGGTACTTTATACGAATCCGAGAGGAAGCACCAGCTATGGTGAAGAATTCGGTAACCTCATTCATCATAATTATCCCAGTGAAGATTATGATGACCTGATATCAGGTGTGGATGCAGTAATAGAAAAGGGCTATATAGACGAAAATAATCTCTTTGTTACCGGGGGGAGTGGTGGCGGTGTATTGTCGGCCTGGATCGTGGGAAAGACTAACCGGTTCAATGCGGCGGTGGTGGCAAAACCGGTGATCAATTGGTTCAGTCTTGGTCTTTATACGGATATACCTGCCTATCTGACCTTGTACTGGTTCGACAAGTACCCCTGGGAAGATCCCGAGCCTTATTTCAGGCGTTCCCCGATATCATTGGTGGGCAACGTGGAAACGCCTACCATGATATTGACGGGTGAGGAAGACTACCGTACGCCTATTGCCGAGTCGGAGCAGTATTACTCGGCGCTTAAACTGAGAAAGGTGGAATCTGCACTGGTCCGGATCCCCGGAGCATCACATGGCATTGCAGCAAAGCCGAGCAACCTCATTGCCAAGGTGGTTTATATAGTGGAATGGTTTGAAAGGCACCGGAAAGGGAAATAACCTGCGAAAGCCGCTCATGTCATGCAGTTTCCCGGTAACATTCAACCGGTAAAATCTCCAGTCAAGATATATTTTAATTAAAATTTGATGTAAATTACACCTGATTTTACCGGGAGAAATCCTATGTTTACTGTTATATTAATATGATTTTTAAAACTGATGTGATCATGAATACAAAAAGGCTGTTTTCTATCATTTTTATTATTTTTTTAACCATTCCTTTTTTCAGCCATGAAACAAAAGCTGGAAATGATGTGGAACCTTTTATCGGGCGTTGGGCGCTTCAGCTTCCCAACGGGCCGGGATGGCTCGAGATCAGACAGGAAGAAGGATACCTGGATGCCGATATATTATGGATGTGGGGCAGCGTGGTGCCGGTAGATAATATTTATATGAAAGAAGGGCAGTTGATCATCACACGAAACCGGGAGGTGGTCAGGCAGAAAGATGAAGCCGGCAAGCCATTGAGATCCCATACGATAACCACCACCCTTCAAATGGAGGTAAATAAAGATAAGCTTACCGGCCAGGTGATCACACCTTCCATGAACGGGGACGGCGTGAGAATCGAAGAGTTTACCGGAACCCGCATTCCTGAAATACCGGAGCCACCGGATCTTTCAAAAATAAAATATGGAGAACCGGTCGAGTTGTTCAATGAAAAGGACCTTAGTGGCTGGAAACTGACCAATCCCAATGCGAAAAGTGCCTGGGTAGTGGAAGACGGGATCCTTAAAAATCTGCCGGAACAGAAGGAGGGAGTCCATGTATTTTACGGCAACCTGCGCACGGAGCAGGAGTTCAGGGATTTTAATCTGAAGATCGATGTGAACGTGCCCAAAGGCAGCAACAGTGGCATTTATTTAAGGGGGCTGTATGAGGTTCAGATCCTCGACAGTTATGAGCTTCCGCTCGACTCGCATCATATGGGCGCTGTTTACAGCCGGATCACACCCTCGGTCAAAGCGGAAAAACCTGCCGATGAATGGCAATCATTCGATATTACCTTATACGACCGGCATGTAACCATTATCCTGAATGGGGTTAAGATCATCGATAACGAGCCGCTTTTGGGTATTACCGGCGGTGCGCTGACCTCGGATCAGTTTGCCCCGGGACCCATTTATCTGCAGGGTGACCATGGGAAGGTCATGTTCAGAAATATTGTGTTAACGCCGATAAAAAATTAGCATGTTGCCAGGTTAACTTTTATATTTGTCTGAAGGGCTATTCATTATTTATGGAATCGTATAACTACCAATCGGGAAAGACAGGAAAAAGGGGCAGGGAAACTTTATTCAGGGTTACTTTTCGCAACCAGATCAATCACACGCAGATTGCTGATAATAAAGCCAATATGATCATTACGATCAATTCCCTGATCATTTCTGTTTTTATCTTCTTATCGGGTTATGGTATGTTCTCAAGTGTCAGGCTTCTCAATGTAAATCTGATCATGATCCCTAGCACCCTGATCATATTGACCTGCCTGCTTTCGGTTGTTTTTGCCATCCAGGCCGCCCGGCCGAAAATAATAAAATCGAAAAAGTCGACCACCCCGCCAGATAAGAAGAAGACCAGCCTGCTCTTTTTCGGCAATATTTCGGAAAAATCCCTGGATGCGTACATGAACGAAATGGACGACCTGATCAGATCCAAAGAATCGATCTACCAGACCATGATGATCGATATTTATTACCAGGGGAGGGTGTTGAGCAGGAAGTACAAATTACTCGCAATCGCCTATCAGATTTTTATGTATGGGTTTGTGTTCAGTGTGCTGGCCTTCCTGCTCCTTTTTCTTTTTACACAGCCTACTATTTAATCAACTGCCTAATCTTGTGAACCCTTCAGTATCCGCATCGTCACTCCGAGGCCGACGTTAGGAGGCCGCGGGAGTCCCCCGGTTACTGAACGTACCGTCACTCCGAGGCACAGCCGCGGGAGTCCCCCCGCTACGGATTCCGTTCCCTCACCAGGAGATTCCCACGTCGTCGTCTCCGACTCCTTCTCGGAATGACGTTTCATAGCCAACCGTCACTCCGAGGCGCAGCCGTGGGAGTCCCCCCCGCTACGGATTCCGTTCCCTCACCAGGAGATTCCCACGTCGTCGTCTCCGACTCCTTCTCGGAATGACGTTTCATAGCCAACCGTCACTCCGAGGCGCAGCCGCGGGAGTCCCCCCGGTTACCGAACTGGGGATTGCCGCGTCACCGGCTTGCAGCCTCCTCTCCGCCATGACGATCCAAAATCCCTCCTAATCGTACCAGTCTCCTCCCTCCTCGATCATCTCCTTTCGAAGTTCAAGCATCCTGGCTTTCATTTCCTCTACCCGGTCCGGATACTGACCGGCCAGGTTGTTTTTCTGCTCCGGATCCGTTTCCAGGTTGTACAATTCGAAAATCCGAGGCTCCTGCTCAAGAATGATCTCCATGTGATTTTCCTTGAAACCCCATTCCGACCATTGTGGCTCACCGGGTTCGGGCTTGATCTTGGCCAGGTCTACCGTGTTCAGATTTAAGGAATAAGGGATCAGTTTGTCATAACCCAGCAAACTCCAGTTTCCCTCTCTCAGCATGCATATGGGATCGTGAAAGTAACGGTAGAAAAATACCGGGTCCTCCCGTTGATAATCGTCCACTTCGCCTCTGAACACCGGGGAGAGATCGATCCCATCGAATTCCCGGTCGCCGGGAAGGGCCAGACCTGTAATGGAAGCGACTGAAGGAAATACATCGGTAAGGCTTCCGGTAACACCGGATACTTCACCGGCCGGTATTTCGCCGGCCCATTTGATGACAAAAGGAACACGGACACCCCCCTCATAATTAAACGCCTTACTACCCCGGAAAGGATAATTGGAATGCCTAACCTGGGAACCGTTATCGGAAGTAAAGATCAGGATCGTATTTTTATCCAGCCCGTTATCTTTCAGGAAGGTCATTACCCTGCCAATAGCCAGGTCCATATTTTCAATGGTTCCGTAATATTCCTGGTTATAATCGTGCCTGGCCGTTAATTCTTCCGGGGCAGCCAGCTTTACATGCGGTTCGTTGAACCAGACATTCATAAAAAAAGGTTTGTCGCCGGTCCGTATGCTGTCTAGCCAACCCAGCGCTTCGTCGGCTACCAGCTGGCAGGCATAACCCTCGAGGGGACCCACCTCCCTGCCGTTACGGTGAAAATTTACCGGATCCTTATGGGACGGCTGGGCATTGTTATAGGTAAAAAAGCTGTAATCGAATCCCTGGTCGCGGGGTAATGGTTGACCCATGCCGGGAGAGGTAAGGTGCCACTTCCCGAAATGTCCCGTACGGTAACCCTTCTGTTTAACCATTTCCGCGATCGTTATTTCCTCATCCCTCAGGTGCATGGGACAGTTGGCAGGTATCCAGTTATATATCCCCACCCGGGTGGCATTCCGGCCGGTGATCAGGGCAGAGCGGGAAGGGGAACAAACTGCGGCACCGGCATAAAAACCGGTGAACCGCATTCCCTCCTCAGCAAGTTGATCGATATTTGGAGTCATCGATGTGGGAGCCATTTCCGGCTGGTCCGGGGTGGCTTCCCGGTAACATGATATATCGTTATAACCCAGATCGTCAGCCAGGAAAATGATAAGATTGGGTAAAGGTTGTGCCTGATCCTTCCGGCATGAGGCTAGAAAAATCATAAAAAGGAAAAACAACAGTAAAGAAGTGGTTTTATTCATGATATTCAAATTGGTTATGCTGTATGACATAAAAATAAATTTATTTAAACAAAAATGATATTTTTTCAATAGCTTCCCCCGGTTTGTTACGGTTGAACATCAGATCATAGTATTCAACAGTTTTTTTTGTTTTTTTCAGGTAGCTGTTCATTTTATGGTTTGAATTATATGATTTTGGTTTTTTCTTTTGTACTCAATTAAAAAATTTTCAGTATTCTATCAGATAATACAATGTTTCATATTTTCCCCCATCAATGCGCAACCGGTTGTTCCGTACTTCAACCTTTTGATCCGTTTTTCTGCCGATATGATCGAGTACGGTGACCGAAACAGGTTCCCGGTCATTTTTAATTTCAATGCCGGCAACCACGCCTTCAAGCATCACCGGTGATCCTCCGGTCTTCAGTAGTTTCGAATAATCTTCATTATATTCCATGCCGCTGTTTTTGCCTTTGGCAAGTGTCGTGATAAGTATTTTATTGCTTTCACTGAGGTCAGCTCCTTTATCCAGGCTGGTAAAAAGAATGATGCCAAAAGGGTTTTCCATTTCCACGGAAAATTCATTCAGCTCGACAGGCTGGTTGCCCGCAAAACCGGTTACACCTTGTGTGCCGGGACTGTTTATTGTGAAATATCCCCTGTCGCTATAATCCCAGTGCAGTTCTCCTGTAATTGAAGTGATCTTTTTAGCCAGGGGATCCCAGTACTCCGTGAGATCGGGGATCTCATTTTCCCGGGGATGCCCGGTAAACTCGAGTGCTACCTTGCCTATCGCGAGAGTCTCCTGGGGGACTTCACCGCTAATGCTCTTATTATCGTAATCCTGCACCACTTTTTCCACCGCGCCAAGGTTCCCTTTTAAAAGGCCTTCCAGCGACACGCGCCGGATAATCAATGGGCTGCTTTCGGTAATGTCATTCCGGAGAACCATCCTGGCCAGGGCAGGATAGAGGGTCAACTGCAGGGGCGATTCTACATTATACACACCATGATTATCCGATTCAATGGTTGAGGTGTAAAAGGTTGTATTGGATGCAAAATGATAAGACGCATCCCAGCCTTGAAGTCCCATACCATAAGCGGCGATGATCACAGGGGCTTCTGCTATCCATGGATTGGGTAATTTGCTGATCCATTCGGAAAATGCAAAGGGCCGGTTGCTTACCATCTGCAAACCAGTGCTCAGCAGGCCCGAGCCGGGATTCGACACCATCGACTCATTCCTTACCGTCCCGGTATCGAGCCGGTGTCCCGTACCTCCGCCAAAATAATTATGCCTGTCGATAAAACCGGTCTTGTAATCAGTATACAGGTTATATAAATGTAATAATCCGCTTCCCGCCTGCCAGCATGAACCCACAATGGGTCCTTTATAACCGGTTTCACGGATAGCCTCCACAAAACGATCGTAAAATTCGATCTGTTTTTCATAAAGAAACCTCCCCTTATCCAGGAAATGCTGCCGAATGGTCCTGCCTTCTTTCAATGCCAGGTTGTATTCCTCCGAAAAAGCACTGTGATTGGGCTGGGGATAAAGATTGAGTTTATCGAGCTGCTGGCCCTCGGGAATATTTTCTTTACCCCAGGCTTTTTCCAATGCCTCTTGTGTGCCGTATTTTTTCTTCAACCACTCGGAAAACTGCTTGCTGAGCAGGTTTTTGTACGTGGGTGTTTGTTCGAGTGAAGCCTCGATAGCTCCCCAGAAAATATTATCCTCGTTCTGAAGCTCGATGAAGTTCAGGGCGGGATCTTCGGCGTATTTCAGTCCCGTATACGGATTGACATGGTTCAGCAGGTTTACGGTAAGCGCTATGTTCAGATCCTGCAGATCCCGGGCAAAATTGACCAGTCCCGAGGTGGCGCTGTTCAGATGAGACCAGGGCACCTCGATGCCTGCAATTTCATCATAGGCGATCAGGCGACCCCTGTCACCGGGTTTGGGCTTATGCCCGTAGATATGCGACCAGCCTATATAGATGCCGTTTTCTTTCAGCCGGGCATGAAAATAATCCATCCTGTCGAGCATGCCGGCATCCAGCTCGGTGCTGACTTCGCTTTTCATGGCATGGCTGGTAAATTTATGGAACCGCACCGCGTTAACTCCAAAATGGGTCAGGTATTCGGTCCATTCATCCGCAACCTCATTTTCGACATAGGGTTTGGAACTGGCAATGTTCACGCCCCAGAATTTTACCGGTGTGCCGTCTTCAAAAGAAAAAACGCCGCCATCCATCCTGACAAAACCATGCCTGCCGGCGGGAGCATCCTGCCAGTCATTCATCATGATCTCACTGTTTTCATAATCCTTTTCAGGTGAAAAGACGAACCAGTTTTCTTCATATTTTTCACCGGTTTTACAGCCCCACAATAATAAAAAAGATATAAAAGCGATCAATAAAAAAATTCTTTTCATAATGTTGGTTTACTTTGACAATATGAATTTTAATTTAAAATTCCGTTAACAACTTATTTTTATTAATGATACCATTTTCATTAACAATGATAATTTTCTCCCGATGAGCTTTCCCTGCAAGACAACCGGATTTCCCGGCATTTATATGAGCCGGGCGGAGGTTATCGGTTTTCCGCGATCATTCCATCCAATTGCCGAACAGTTCTTCATAGGTATTATTCGTCGATGTTTTTATTTCAAGATGCTGACCCGCTTTTTTTTCCTCAAATGATCTTTTGATTACAATTATGTCTTCATTATTCTCAATTTGATCAATCATATCACCATCCTGGTTCCTGATATCGATCATCAGCAGTTTCCGGGGGGCAAGACCGGCGGCCAGGTCGGGCAGATCGTAATACAGGAGGACACCCGGAACAGTAGCTTCCGCATATTGAGGCCGGTAATTCCTGTTCATCACCAGTGACCGGAAGGAGACCAGGGGATCGATAAGGGCAATACGTTCAAACAGATCCAGGCCGGCAGCGGCATGGAGCAGGTCGTTGGCCAGGATACCCCGGGCTATTCCATCTATATTTTGGCCGGAAACAGAAAGGTTCTTTTCAATGAATTGAACGAGCAGGGAAATGTCCCGCATTTTCAAGCCCACAGGTGTTTTACCTGTAAGGATACCGGCATACCAATGGCGGTACATCGAATGATCGATGAATTCATCGGTTACCTGATCCGTTGGATTCAGTTCTCCAACCCCCCCGATATCCGGCAGCACCACATGATATCCCTGTTCCATCAACCATCGTCCCAACGATCCCTCACTGACTTCCATTTCCTTGCCGTCGGGGTTGAGGAGGATAGCCGCCTTGCTGTTGATGTATTCACGGGGTACCATCACCAGTACGGGTAATTTATAGGATCCGCCCCCCTGAAGGAGGTATTTTTCCACCACGTACTCATCAAAAACCTCCCTTCCGGAAAAAACCGGGTCATCCGCCTTTCCGGGAACTTCATAACCGGTGGATTCTGCAATCCAGCTCTTTAGTTTTTCTTCTCCAATCTCATCCTCTTCCCTTCTGGTGTTCAATGCTTTTAAAAGGACTTCGGATTCTTTTCTGTTCAGTGAAAATATGGTTTCGCCCCCAAGGCTGGTCTGTACCTGTCCCGTTTCCGTGACCTGGAGATCCTTTTTGTCAAACAGGGTGACATCCAGGTCGGCTGTATCCAATGGTAGGTTAAAATGCTTTTGAAGGAAAAAATAGAGCGCTTTCCGGTTCTTTTTTGTCGACTGGTGAGGTGCATCATCCTCAACCATGCTGATATTCTCCTCTTTACCCCATATCGCATAAGCTCTTTTGGCTTCCCGGAAAGTTTCGCGGGCACCCTGGATGCTGAAAAAATCATTGGTCGTGCTGATGATCAATGTGGGCCTGGGGATGCGGACTTCCAGCAGGTCGGCCAGGTCGAGGCCGTGTTCAAGCAAACCGGGCAAATCCTGTTCCGCATCCTGGGGGCCGATGGATTTGAGCAGGTAATTGAAACTGGTAATATAACACTCAGGCGCCGAAACATTGATCCGGTTATCGAAGGCTGCAATATAAGTGCTCTGCGTACCCCCGCCTGAGCGGCCCGTAATACCCAGCCGGGTTGTGTCGACTTCAGGCCGGCTGACCAGGTAATCGATACTCCGGATACCATCCCAGATCATATATTTTGCCAGTGAATTCCCGGAGATAAAACATTGATTGCCGGGATAGGAATGTTCGTAGGTGGGTGTTCTGAACCGTGGACCCGTCCCGGCCTCATCGAGGTATTGCAGGCGTTCGCCCTGTCCGACCGGGTCAAACGCCAGCACGATGAATCCTTTTTTTACCAGGTTGATGATCATATGCTGGTATACTTTTGACCGGAATGATTCATAGGTATGCCCGCTGCAATATAACACGGCAGGCGCTTTTTCCTGCAGGCCATCAGGAAGGAACAAGGCGGCAGTGACATAAAAACCCGGCATGGATTCGTAAACCAGCTTTTCAACACGGAATCCATCTGCCTTCACGGTACCTGTGATTTTTGCATTCAGGGGTGTTTTTGGAGGAAAGGGACCTACTATTTTAAGCAGTTTACCCCTTATTTCATTTTTTCTGTTTACCCAGTCTTTTTTAGTCCCGAGCCCGGCAACCTGCTTTTCCCGTTCGTTCAGTTGGGATATTCCCGTATTCACGAATTCATGATAAAGTACATTGGAACGTGCTTCATAATATTGCCAGTAATTGAACAATGGTTGTATCTCCTGGGTGTGGGCCAAACCGGCAAACAAAAGTAATAGAAATAAAAGAAGGTGTTTTGACGGCTTCATGATAGATCATTTAAAACTGAACTTGATTGATTTACCGGGAGCATAGCCCAGCCGGTGTGCCTGGGCTGTAATGGTGATTCCCGGTTCTATTTTAAGGGGAGCCTGGTAGATTTTCCAACTTTCATCCCCCTTTTTGCCTTCCCCGGTGATCTTGTATCCAATGGAAGCACCGGGGGTGGCACAGCTCAGTTCAACCAACCCGTCGTGCAAATGATATTCCGGCGACAGTGTTACCGGTTGCTTCCTGCCGGGCCAGAATTTTTCCAGGATCTCACTTTCAGGAATGGCACCCATATCATCAATCTGGTCCATCCACCGGTCACATTCAGCTCTCAGTTCTTCAAGTTTAGCCACATAGGCCGGATCGTCGGCAATATTGTGCAATTCATGGGGATCGTTCCAGGTATCGAACAATTCTTCTTTGGGCTTTGATTCCCGGAACCACTGAGCCTGATACTCGTTAAGGCTGTCCTTTTCATGTAATCTCAGCAATTCCTGCATGATGGGCATCTGTTCCCTGTATTTAACCGGAAGGTAATAGGGCCTTTCCGTATAAAAATTCCTTAGATATTTATACCGTTCATCCCTGACCGCCCGTATCATATCGACCTGTGCATCGAGCCTGTCGGCAGCTGCATGGACGTATTCCCTCTGCTTTCTGGTTCTGTATTTTCCCATGAAAGCCCTCCCCTGTATATATTCCGGTATCGTTATGCCGGCCACGGAAAAAGTGGTGGGGGCGAAGTCGATGAAGCTGATCAGCCGGTCATCATAGGTGGCCGCCCCAAGCTTACCCGGATAACGGATGATCATGGGTGCCTTGATCCCCGAATCATAGATCAGCCTTTTCTGCCGGGGAAGCGGACCTCCATGGTCGGAATAAAACACAACCAGGGTGCTGTCGAGGAGGTTATCCTCTTCGAGTTGCTGTAAAATAACCCCGATCTGCCGGTCCAGTTCCACTATGTTGGAGTAGACCCTCCGGACATCCCTGAGAGCTTTTTCCGTTTCAGGCAGATAGGGGGGCACAGGCACCTCGGCATCTTTGGGAATGTTCAGGGTCCAATCTTCGCGTGATATCCTTGCGCTGCGGGGAGTATTTGTGTCGATGTCCGGGAAGTCGGGGTCATCATATCGCAGCAACTGTTTACGGTAGGGTTGGGATACATGCCCCTCGTGGGTAACTCCGAAGTTGAAAATCGAAAAAAAGGGTTTCCCTTCCGGCCGGTTTCTCCAGTGCGCCTTGATGCTCGACTCATCCCAGGCCGTGACCGGATGCTGGAACTGATAGTCGGTTTTATCATTATTGGTACAGTAATAACCGTTTTTACGGAGGATCTGGCTCATCATTCTCACTTCGGGAGGCGGGACCACTTCATAGAGTACCAGTCCGAGCTGGTCCATATGCGATTTCACATATTGAACCCGCATGTTATGGGCTCCCACGCTGGAAGGATACATGCCGGTAGCCAGGGCGAACCGGCTGGGTGCGCAAACACCGGAGGGTGAATATACATGGGTATACCGGACCCCTTCTCTGGCCAGCCTGTCCAGGTTGGGTGTGCTCACCGTCGAGTCTCCGAACGGAGGAAGGATGGGGCTCAAATCTTCGGCCACCAGCCATACGATATTGGGCCGGAAAGGGATTTTCTGGGCCGGATCGAAGGATAGTCTCCTGTTAAAATCGATCTTATCCCCATCATTCATTCCCGGCTGGCAAGCCGTGAAAAGAAGGCTGATAATTAAAAAAAGGATCAATATCCCGGGTTCCCTCCTGATCGGGACGGTTATAATTCCGGGCTGCCTCATGATAGGGTCAGGTATAATTCCGGGCTGTCTCATATTTTGTTCAGGTATGTTTTAGTTTCAGGTTTACTTCACGACCTCCTTCCAGCCTGTAATGATCGAAAGTGGGATCCAGCGTGGCGACCTTTTCCAATTCCGGCTCTTCACGATTATCCAGCAACAGGTAGCCGGTCATTCCTTCCGGTAAAAGAAGACTCAGTTTCCTTCTTCCCTTCCTGCCCTCGGTTTTAAACCTGATTGGTCCGCGGATCGTATTCGCCTCGATGGTGATTTCTTTCAGATCGGCCGGCTGGGGTCTAATTTGCACCTCTTCAAAACCCGGCTTTAAGGGTTTTAGTCCCATGATACCCATGTACATCATATAAAGGGGGGCCACGGGACAATGGCTCCATTGCGATTTCGAATCCGGCTGCACATTCCAGGCTTCCTGCAGGGTGTTGTTCAGGATCACCGAGTCGAGAGAAGCCCATTTTTCCCTGAACTCTTCGATCACCACATCCATGCGTCCACCCCTGGCTAGCGCCCAGTAACGCCAGCCGGCATTGGCCGGGTAACTTAACCCCAGGGTGTCCGGGGGATCGGCAAGCATATCGATGGCATTCCGGGTTCCGTCATATGGGATCAGGTCATACATCACTGCCGTAGCCAGGGAACGGTCACAATAACGGGGGCTTTCTCCATCCTGTAGCCAGGGTTTATTGATGACCAGCATTTTTTTATTTTTGTCCCAGAAATTAAGGATCACACCCCTGAGTATGTTTTCGGCCAGTTTTTTTGCCTCCTGCTGGTTGGGCTCATCCTCCATGGCCTCGCAAAGGGGGATCAACGCGTATTTAAGCATGGCTGCGGCATATAGATTAAACGCACACTGTTTATGCCGCTGCCGTTCATAGGCATCGTGGTCGATCCATACCGAAGGGATGCCCAGGTCTTCTACCGGTAACAGGCCGGTATCCTTATCCTGTATCTTTTTGAGATAATTTCTGAATACCAGCAACCGCGGATACACTTCCCTGAGTGCCTGCAGGTCGGCTGTGTACAGATAATAATGGTAGCAATCGAAGTTAAAACCGACACTGTGATCCAGGATCGGACCCCATTGCGTGAGGTTGAGCTGCCTTTCCATAAGCCGTGCCAGACGGTCATAGGCCGGCCAGCAATCGAGGAAGTATCCGTCGTGGGTCAATCCCTGGCTGAAGGTGTTCAGGTACCGGGCCGGCAGCCGGGTCTCGTTGAAGCCATAAAAGATGGCATGCAGCTGATGTCCCACATCGCCGCTGTATTGCTGCCGCTCCCTGCCCATGCCATCCACAATGGTTTCCTGGGCGGCATTATGGATGGTATTGATGGCCGCATCCACCACTTTCTGTACCTTCTTGTCAGACAAGGTGATTTCGGGCAGTTTCGGCCAGTCATACATTCGTCTTCTGACACCCACATTGGATACTTTAATACTGCCTGAAGCATTCCTTATATGCAATTGAAGCCATCGAAGGCTTTCAAAATCGAAAGTCTGAAAATGATTTATGCCTTCCCGGCAGGTAAACCGGGTCCAGGAATGGAAATGATTGTTCATCAACGGAGTATCGGTGCCCGTGGCATGGCCTTCCTGTACCAGTAATTCTATAATGGTTCCTTCGGGAGCTTCGATGGTGAAAAACGGGAAACCCACGATCTGTTCAGGCAATTCAAAGGTCAGCAGGGTAGCCTTACCGGGGATCGCCTGGAAATTCCATGAATCCGTGACCGGCTGACCGATATCCGGTTTGCCGGTCACGCGGTAGGAGTCCGGGGTGACCATCTGAAAATACGCTTCCGGGGACCGTGTCCATTCCAGTACGGCCCATTCGGTGAGACCGACCTCCTTTACATCGTGTTCCCGGATCAGGGGAATGTTCCTTTCCCTGAGGTCACATTCATCGCGCTGACCCTGGATTTCGAACATGTATTCTTCATAGGTGGAACAGATAGCCGGCAGGTCCGCAGGGTTACTGAGCGGCATGGTTTTGGTCCATTTTTCGTCAGGGATAGATCCGGGCTTGTTCCAGCCTGCGGGATATTTCCTTGCGTCGAAATCTTCCTGGAAAGCGCGGAGGTACCATCGTTTATACTGGCCGGGCTTCCAGCAGTCGGCCAGGCGGCAATCCCAGGACTCATTGCTGATGATCTGCGTGGTGGAATTATCGGCCCCGGTGATGTCGAGCTTGAAAATGAATCCGGGCTTTCCGATAGGCCAGGTGCCGTCACCGTGACCATAAAAAAGAACCTCAGTGGCGATCACATTATCACCTTCCTTAAGATAAGCGGTAAGATCTACCGGGTCGACTTCAGAGAACCGGGGATCGTTGGGTGCCGGACCGAACTGCACCCTGGTGCCATTGACGTAGAGATTATAGCGGCTTTCAGCCAGGATCCACCCCCTGGCCTCTTTTACCCGCGAATGCAGGGTTATGTTTTTCCGGAAAAAAATGACCGTATTGGGGAGAGTTCGCTGGCTGGGATACCAGATCCATCGGGCAGGTGAAAGATCAATGGACCGGGTATAGTTATTGAGTGACTGCAGTTTTTCCGGCAGGATTATTTCACCGGAAGGGTCGCTGTTCCCGTTGTCCATATCCTGGTGCAACAGAAACAATGCGCCTCCCTTAACGGAGTTTTTCAGAAAGTTTCTCCTGGAAGGATCATTGATAGGGTTTTTATTCATTAAAAATTAATCGATCTTTATACCTGTAAATTTTTATAATCAAGTAGGGTAATAAAAAATATCCCTAAAAGATACAATTTTCAGTATAAACGTGAAACCCCGGACGATCATATATTTTTTTGACCCGCTTTGTATAACCTGTTTCAGCTTTGCTTCCGTTATTGCAGAATTTAAGGAAAGGCACGAAGCTTCCTGTGATTTTGAAATTATCAGTGGCGGTATGGTCACCGGCAACCGTGTGGTGCCGGTTTCACAAAAAGCCGGCTACCTGCGTAAAAAGGCAGAGGCCATTGAAAATTCCCATGGTGTTGAATTCGGACAGGCTTTCCGGGACCTGCTCGAGGAAGGCAATTTTATCAGCGATTCCACACCTCCTTCCATTGCATTCAATGTGTTCAAATCGATCCGGCCGGAACAGCAGTTTGAGCTGGCCCGTGCCATCCAGAAGGCTCATTATATCGAAGGAAAGGATTTGAACAACATCAAGGTGTACCTGCGGATCGCCGAAGCTTTCCCGATCAATAAACGGGCCTTTTTGGACCGGTATCATGATCCGGTTTACCGGAAGATCACGGAGGATTCTTTCCGGCTGACTGAGGACCTGGGTGTGGATCATTTCCCGACAATGATGCTGGAGTCGGCGGAAGAGAAACGGGTTTTTTCCAAAGGATATAAAAGCCTGAAAGAGCTCGAGGCGAGTTTCGAAGAAATCGCCCAGTCGGTCTGAAAGATAATTATTATGGTTCTTTTGGGCTTTCATGCCGACATATGTAGAACCCTGGCAGCCAACTCCTGCCGGGCTTTTGCTGAGCCTTGCAAAACCTCAGGCATCTGCCTTCTATGGTAATTTCATTTTCGTACCATCGTACCATCGTACCATCATTCCATCATTCCATCGTACCATCGTACCATCATTCCGGATGGGAAATTTAAAAAATACTTGAAGTCAGCCAAAGGACTCCCTTGGGGTTCCGGCGTCACCCACCCATGGCGGACTGGATTATTTCTGGGTTTCCCGGCACTTTTTTCTCCTCCCGGATGTTACCTTGTTATAGCCAATCTTTGTATTGAGGGATTTAATGCATTTTCAGTTAACAAATGAATTTATATGCCTTTTCAAGTTCTGTAATCCGTCTAACTTTTTATGCTATGAAAACCATATTAAAATTTACCGGAATCAGCATATGCCTTATTCCTGTTATATTAATGTTCTCTGCCTGTGAAGAAGAGAACATGGCGCCGGCTTTTATATCATTTTTTCCTGAAGACAATCATTCCTGTGAAAAGGGAGATATTATATCCGTTTTTTTTGAAGCGACTGACGGGGATGGTACCATACAGGAGCTGAAACTGGAAATAGATGGAAACCTGGTAAATTCCAGTTCATCGGAGGAGATATATTATGACTGGGATACCAAAGATGCACTGGTCGGGGCTCATGAAATTACTGCCACAGCGACCGATGACCTTGGCAAGGAGGGTAAAAAGACTATTAATATTACCGTTGATCCAATTTTTCTTACGGTTCCGGGAAATATTACGGTGGGAGAATATGAAGGAAAATTATTTATCAGCTGGGATTTTGTTCCCAAAGCATTGAGTTATACAATATACTGGACGGATGACGGATCGGGACCTGGAGAAAGCGGCAATAAAATAGAAGGAATAACGGATACTTATTATACCCATGAAAATCTAGATTTTACCAGAACTTATAAATATAAGTTAATAGCTGTGAGCGGGGAGTTTACCAGCCTTCTTTCGGTAGAAGTGAGCGGCACTCCTAAAGTAACCCCCCTGGATATACCGGCTAATGTAAATGCCGAGGTTACAGATGGTTCGGTGAAAATAACCTGGGATCCAGTTGATTTTGAAGGGGTAGTATATAATGTAGAGCGAAAATGCCCTGCAATAGATTTTTATTTTTCTACCATTGCCGAAGATATTAACACAACTGAATTTATGGATAATACCATTGATCCCGGTAAAGGTTATTTTTATCAGGTTTATGCGACAGATAATACCTACAACCGGCAAAGTTCAGATTCTGATCCCGCTTATGCCGCGACTATGAAAACGGTTTATGAGTCTGAAAGGAACAATGAGAATACGTCTACTACGCTTACATACGATACGCATTATTACGATGCGGAAGAATCGACAGAAGAGCTTGACTGGTTCCGGGTAAAAGGTGGATATTCAGGCGCATACAGCATTTACAGTTCCTATTCTTACCGTAATTACGATGCGGATTGTTTCCTGATTTATCTTGAAGATGGTGATGGTGTTCAATTTTCTCTGATCAGCGGCAATATGAATGATCTCTGGTCAATGACCGTTTCAGTTATTGAATACGGCCATTATTCTTCAGGAAATGACCGGGAAGTTCAATGTCATGAATTTACCGCTGCTTCAACTTATTTTACTTATGATAAGAGTAACACCGGCACCGTTTCCGGGACATATCTTAAGATCAGTATGTGGGAGGATCTTGTTAATTATGGTCCTTATAATTATGAAGTGGAAATTAAAATAATCAGAAATCCCTGACCTTGATCATATTGCCGATCATTAAACAGTGAATAACTATCTGGTTTCTATCATGAACAGTAGAGGGTATTGCAGCTAATATTTTTACATCCCTGTCGTTCAATCATCATGATAAAATATTTTAACTGCCCTCAAATATGTATTTATTTGCAGAAGCGAATCATTTAACCTGTTTTTTGATATGGACACAAAAATAAAATCTCTCTTTTCCATAGGTCTTGCTTTTTTATTAACAGGGTTTGGCTGTTCTGACATAAAGCAGGAAAACGGAAAAATCCGGACTGCCAAAGAATCCCCGATCGAAATTTCTCCCGGAGTGCTGAAGGCGGGCGACCAAGTGATCCTTGATGTGATCATTACGGTGCCTGAAGGGGGGATCGAAAAAGGAGGCAGCATACTTTTTCCTTTTTATATGAAACCATGGGACGGATTGATCAAGGGCGTATCGGCCGATAAGAAACTGAACCAATACGTTTCTGCCGTCAGGAGTGATGAGGGGGGTCTGGAGATTGAAAATGTACTGACCAACCCCGAATGGGATATCCTTTCGGACCTGAAAATCTTCATCAGGGAATCGGATATGGCTGCCGGTGAAAAGATCAGGATTACCTTCGGCACTGAGGAACAAAAAGTGATGGTCAAAAGAAAGCAGAAGTCGTTTTACCTTGAGGTGGAGCTGGATGCGGATGGCGACGGAGATTACCGGCGTCTCGATCCTCCCGGCCTGCCCATTGCCGAGGCGGCACCGGAAAAACTATATGTGATAGCACCTTCCCATGCAGTGGCGGGGCAGGATTTTGAAGTGATCGTGTATGCCGAAGACCGGTTCAATAATGTGTGTGAGACCTATAAAAGCCTTTTGGATATTTTTACGCTGGAGGATTCGTCGGAGAACAACCTCAACTATCAGTTGAGGGAATGGGACAACTCGGAATTGCTGGATAGGAATGCGTTTTCGTTTTCCATAGAGGAGGAAGGCATTTTTTATATAAAAGCCCGGGACGGGAAACTGGGTCTGACAGCAGTAAGCAATCCCGTAAAAGTAGGTTCGACCCTGCCGGAAAAAGGCCTTTACTGGGGTGAGATCCACGTGCATTCCCAGTTGAGTGACGGACGCGGTGAATTGCAGGACTTGTACCGCGATGGCTATGCCCGGGGACTGGATTTTGTGGCGATCACCGATCATAATTTCGGCCGGGGTGCCCGTGGTACCAGGGAAGAACGCATCCGTGAGATCTGTGCTGAGGCGGAAAGGTTCAACCGGCCGGGGGAGTATGTGACCATTCCTGCCGGCGAGACCCATTTCCTTCCCGTAATGCATATGAACTTTTATTTTGACCGGGCGGATGCGGAATATATGATCGACCTGGTGAATTCGATCGACAGTGTGACCGACAACCTGTCGAATGATTTTGAGAACTTTTCCAAAGAACAGCTCAAAAAGGAAGTGGAGCCTTACTGGGAGGTCTTCAACCGGGATCAATATACCGGCAGTACCATGGTGTTCCCCCACCATACCATGTGGAGGGGTATCAGACCCTATCTGAATGCCGACCGGATGCGGCTTATCGAGATCTATTCGGTGCATGGCACCTCGGAGATCCGAGACCAGGAAGATACGCCGCAGGCTTTACAAATGAAACCCGGAAGGCTGGAAGGGGATCCCGACCAGAAATTTTCAGCAAGGGAGCTGATCGACGATCAAATGCGCATCGGATTTGCCGGCGGCTCGGATAATCACGACGGGCAGACTGGATTCAATGCGATCACCGGCGTCTATGGGAATGAGTTAACCCGGAAAGCGGTGATCGATGAATTATACGAAAAGGATTGCTATGCCACCAGTTCCAACCGGACCCTGATAACCATAGAACCCTCCGGTGACGGTTACCATATCTCAGTAGCAGGGGATGGCGAGATCGATGTGGTGGAAGTGATCAGTAACGGTGAACCGGTCTATCGGTCGACCCGTGATCCGGGCAGGATCCTGGAATTCGACTGGACACCCCGCCGGGTGGAAGGTTATTTTTATATCCGGGTTTATCTGAACGACGGCCACGAAGCAGCCTGGAGCAGCCCGGTATGGATGTAGCTCCTGCCGGGAAATTACAGTAGTAGATTTCATCTCCGGTGCTCGTCATAAATATATCACCGGAAAGGGGAGAAATAAGGGAATTTTTTTAACTTTAGTGTACAGGACCCTTGTGAGTGGGGAAAATTTATTTTTAACTTTTTAAATATATAATCATGGCACTGATGGATTTTTTCAGAAAAACAATACGATCTCTTCCTCGTCGATTCAGCAGATCCGGATCGAAAGCCACCGGCACAGAGGGCAAAGAAAACTACAGGCGAAAAGTAATCAAGCAACTGGCGATCCTGCCGGTTATCGGGCCTTTTTTCATTACCCAATCCAGGGCATTTAACAGCCTGAGTTTTGAAGAAAAAAATCTGATAGAAAGGTTGAAGGTGGGCCAAAATAATTCCGGCGCTGCCGGTACTGCCGGACATGCCGGTATGACCCGGGATAAGATCAGAATGCCCCGGGCAAAGATCGGAAACGAGTCGATCAGCCGGATGATCCTGGGCGGTAACCTGATTGGAGGCTGGGCCCATGCCAGGGACCTGTTGTATGTGTCCAGGCTGGTTACCACCTATTTTACTGATGAAAAGATATTTGAAACCTTTTCTCTGGCAGAAAAATACGGGATCAATGCCTTTCTGACCAATCCGGTATTGATCCGGGTGATCAATGCGTACTGGAAAAGAGGGTTAGGAAAGATCAAGTTCATTTCCGATTGCGGCGCTGAAAATATAATGGACGGTATCAAGCTGTCCATAGACAACGGGGCTTCGGCCTGCTATATTCATGGAGGCGTAGCTGACCGTCTTGCAGAGAATGGCAAGGTTGAGGAAATTGGCCGGGGCCTGGATCTGATTAGGCAAAATGGCCTCCCGGCAGGAATAGGCGGACATAAACTGGAAACGGTTAAAATCTGTGTCGACTATGGGCTGGAACCCGATTTCTGGATGAAAACCCTGCATTCGACGGATTACTGGTCGGCTTCACCGGAAAAACAGAACGATAACATCTGGTGCACGGATCCTGAGGATACGATTTCTTATATGAAAGATATTCAGCAACCCTGGATCGGATATAAGATCCTTGCCGCGGGAGCCATCGAACCTTCTAAGGGTTTTAAGTATGCCTTTGAAAAAGGTGCGGATTTCATCTGTGTGGGCATGTTCGATTTCCAGATCGAAGAAGATGTAAAGGCAGCTCTGAGAGTGTTGAATTCGGACCTGAAGCGGGAGCGTCCGTGGCGGGCCTGATCTGGGAGCTTCACGAAATCGAATCGTCTGTTTTCAATGATACGGTTTTCATGATATAATATTTATATATTAACTCGTTGTGTGAATTAAAAAATTGCATGTTTTAAATTTCCTATAGGTCTTCCCAACAAGAAATAATTAGCATAACTCGTGGTGTGAATTAGATAATTAAAAACTTGGTGATTTGGTGCCTTCGCAGCTAAAATATAAAGATTTAATGCCACATAGTCTCGAAATCACATGGATACACCAGGAAAGAAAATGACAAATCATTAAGCATCAGCATGTTAAAAGATAATTTGATGTATAATAATGCACACAACGAGTTAACCCCGATTATTCATAAACCATTCTCAAAATAAACCGTTTTTACTATTTAAAATATTTATTATCAGGTAGTTACAAAAAGGGATTAACCCCTGATAAGCGCAATTCAGTAGCCTATTTCTGGGCTATTTGATTAAGTATAAGAATTTCAAAACCCTATATAATTCTTTGATTATCAAGAAATTGCGCTTAATCGGCCCTTCGGGCGAAAAATTTATGAATTTTTCGGGTTAAGTATATGCTTTTTGTATATTAATCAGGTACCGATTATTGGTTTTGTCGTTTGGAAGAAAGTTCTGTCACTGGATCGGTGATGGTGTACCCGTACCATTGCCGGTTGTGGGATTCTCATACCAGATTACGCCCAATCCGGTACCGTTTTCCCGTTCTTCGGTGGTAAAGATATCCAGGTCTCCATCCCCGTCAATGTCGAAGAGTAAAATCAAGTCGTATTTGATCCCCGGGATGCCGCTGACGGGAAAATGTTCCCAGGTTTCAAGATCGTCATTGTATTTTGAATAAATGACACCGTTCCTGTCCCCGGCTTCCTCATAGGAGGTGATCACCTCAAGGGTGCCGTCCTTGTCCAGGTCGGTGCAGGCCACCGCTTTACCGCGTGTACCCGCCATTTCGGGATAGGCAAAGAGCAGCTTTTCAGACCATTTACGGCCACTATCGTCTGTTCTTTTATACAAAAAGACGCCTTCTGCAATGTCGGTGGCAACGATGTCTTCCTCTCCGTCTCCGTCAAAATCCACCACATCCAGGAACATGGGTTCCTTCCCGCTCAGGCCGATCACCGTTTCTTCCCATAGCTGTGTAAGACTGTCCGTATCCGGATTTTTGAACCATTTCACACCGGACTGCGAACCTTTTCTATCAGAAACCAAAACATCCTTATGCCCGTCCCCATCTATATCGAGGTACTCTATGCTCATGACCCAGGCTACGGGAGCGATGGTGTGCAATACCCACTGCTCGGTTTTTTGCAGGTCAGAAGACGTTTCCAACCAACCAAGAAGGGCATTGTCTCCTTTGGCGCCTGCGAGGATCTCCATGGTACCATCCCTTTCCAGGTCAACCGCCTTTCCATACATCCAGGCTATGCCTTCGGTGGAAGGGATCACTACTGACTGCCAGTCTGGATCTCCCTGATTGAAGTGCAGGGCAATGTGTTGGGTGGTTCCTTCCGAAAAGGTCAATACTTCCGGAATATCATCCCCATTCAGGTCGGCAAACAGGGCATCTTCCACATGGGGAGATGGAAATTCCTTCACCTCAAACCGGAAATTTCCCCGGTTAAGGAAAACCCGGGTAGCCCCGTATTCCTCTCCTCCCGAAATAAAATCTACGAGTGTGTCCTGATTGAAATGCCCGGCCCGGATGCCATCGGCTCCGTACAGGGTGCTGTCGATGATATGCAGTTTCCAAGGCCGGGCCTCATCGGTCAGTTGCAGGTTACAGCCGGTCAGAATAAGAATTCCGGAAAGCAGGATTAAACAGATACGGTTATACATGCGGATTAAATTTTAAAAAAAGAGAATTTAGCGCAAAGATCCTCATATCTATATTCAATTCGAAATGTTAAATAGTAAAAGGCTATGCGCATATCCTTAAATTTCCTTTCTTTCTTCGCCACGGATGTTTACTGGGCTTTGGCACGTAATGAAGAGGATATCTACCTGCAGGATTGATTATTAACACCAGATCTGAAACATGTAGCATAAAAACTATATCAGAAATCAGTTATTAAGCATGTTAACTTCAAGGTCAGGCCTATCTTGAATATTGTATTGGAAAAGAACAATCGTAACCTGTAATCCTCAGACTATAGTCAGACCAAATGAATGACGGGATGGATCAATTATTTGATAATTTACATAAATTGATGACTGAATATTACCTGATCAGCAGCTATTGAGAATTAAACATTTCCCCTAAAACTCCACTTCCACGATCTTGCCGAAAGGCGATTTTTTACCATCCTCGTAGATCACCCGGATGGCGTACCGGTAGGAAGTATCGGGTTTTACATGGTTGTCGCTGAAATTCCGCACCGTGGTATCAAACTGCTTGTAGGTGAAAAAACCCGAGCCACCGGTGGATTTATACAGCACATAGCGGTGAATGCCCTCGTAGGGATACTCCCAGTTCAGGTTAACCGTGCCCTGGTCGGTATCTTTTGAGGCAAAAAACTGCCTTATCGAGGGCTTTATTTCAAAATCGATCATTTTCAGCCGCAGGGGATACACTTTCCCCGATAACAGGCTGTCGTCATCCATGGCTTCCAGCGTGTACTGATAGGTAACCTCAGGTTGTACCTCTTCATCCAGGTAGAAATGATCCCGGCTCGCACTGTCCGCCGTGTATATCATTTCCCAGACGGTGGTATCGGTCTTCCGGTACAGAAAATGCCGGCTTACATCACTGCTCGACGAAGGCAGCCATTCCAGCCGTATGCCGTCTTCACTGATCCGGTAATCTTTGAAAACGGGCTGGACAGGGGGTATGATATCCGGCCGTTTCAGTTTCAGCACCTCGGAATACTCCGAATAGTTAGGCGCTTTGTCGACCGCCATCACTTTATAATAAATTTCCTCTGTAAGCGTCCGTAAGGTAACCGTGTCGGTAAATTCATTATCGTGCCAGGTGCCGGGCGTGACCTGCGAGAATTCATGGTCGGGGCTGTTGGCATAGTATACCCGGTAGCCATACAGGTCGGGTTCATCGCCCATGTCCCAGCTCAGGTGGACCACGCCGGCAGTGTCGATGGTACCTGTAAGATTTTGAGGAGGAGCGGGAGGGATGCTGTCCAGGATATTCCCGAACGTAGAGAGCGACACCTGCCCGTTACCGGCCGTGTCCAGCGCCGCGATCACGTAAAAATTGTCTACATGTTCATAAGCATTTTCGTCAATATATTTACGCACGCCTGCGGGAAGAGGATCTTCGGTCAAAGGCTTGAATCCTTTTTCCGATTCATGGCTTCTCCCGACCAGGAATCCGGCCAGGTCGGGAGGGGTTTCCTTCATTTCCCAGGTAAGCTGTATGGTATGATTATTAAGGGCCTCCGCTTTTACATTGGATGGCGCCGGCGGGGGCGTAAGGTCACGACCCATGCCACTCACTATATTGGAAGGCTCACTGACCTCCCCGAATGGTGTGATACCGATTATCCGGTAATAATACCTTTTATAATTCCGGTTAAGTGAATCGAGATAGACCATGTCTTCCCTGGCCGCCGACGTATTTCCGGATATCGGATGGATATAGGGTTGGTCGGTAAGTCGGCTGAAAGGACCATCTTGCTCTTCACTTCTTTCGATATGATAAGCGGTAAAATATTTTTCATGCCGGTACCTGTCCCATTTGATCCGGATGGCATTTTCGAGTTCCACCAGTTCTTTTATTTCCGGTACGGGCGTGGGCCGGCTTTCTTCCATGTTTACTACGTTAAGACCCGGAATGATCAGGTATTCATTGGGATCGACGGGGCTGCTCACCCGGTAGATATAGATCTTGCCGGGCTCCACCGTCCGGTCGACATACCGCAAGCCTGATGCATCGGCCGCGTCGGGAGAAAGGTCGGCTGCGAACAGGGCAAAAGACCACTGGTTTTCAAACTGTTGTGCCTTCTCGAGCCAGTTCAGGCCCTGCAGGGAGTTGTCGCCGTACAGCATCTGCGCGGCTACACCGGCATAAGGGTCCTCGACATCAGTGCCTACGATATCCTCCCATTCTTCCAGGGGAAGCGGCTGGATGGGCTCGTCATTCAACCGGATGAAATCCTGGGGATTATAGCTCGTATCCTCATTAACCTCCACCCGGTCGATATTATATCCGGCCTCATTACATTTCCGCCATCCGCCTGGCTTATCGGGAGCCCAGCGAAGGATTACCGAATCCTCCATCGGTTTGGAAAGGAGATGAAGGCTCGAGATATATGCGTTTTCAATGGCTGTTGTATCCTCCTGGGCTGCAATGTCAGGGGAAGTTATGCCCATGAAAATGAGCCCCAAAAGTGTATTCCTGAAAACAGTCTTATTGATCCTATTATTCATAATCAAACCGTATTATTCGTGGTGAACTTGAGTAAATATCCGTTCTTCCGAACTCACCCTGGACGGGATAATTGTAATTGAACTGTACATCATATTCGCCCTTGGGCATCCGGGTGATGGAATACAGGCTGCTGTTCAGCAAGTTGTCGGCTTTTTCCCAGACGGCATGATTCACATTGCTGATAAGGGCTTCATATCCGTTGAAGTTAAAGCCTTCATGCTCATCGAAGAATTCCAGGGCCTCGGCTTCGAGCCCGGCTCTTTGACAATGATGGTACAATAGCACGTTTCTGAAAAATCCGTACCAGCTGGGAGCATAGGCAAAGGGGTTGAACAACTTCGCAATATTATTACGGATCCTTGCGGCATCGTTCAACACAAAATTATTCAGATCGTAAAGCAGGATGAGGTCGTAAACCGGGTCATGATCAGTAGAAAGATCCACAAATCCCGGTGAAAACGTACTTACGTTATTAATCGTTCCGTTCAGCATACCGGAAGAAAGCGATGAACCCAGGTTATAGCCACCACCCGATGAGGATGTAAACATACCCGTTCCGGGCAGGGAAGGAGACCCGTTATAGCCGTCATCACTACCACCGGACGAAGCGGTGGTTGCCGGTTCGTTGAATCCCGCCGCATTTTCCAGTGCCCAATCCGGAATGGGATCGAGGATGTCGGAGTCATTATCCACAATGATCCCGTAAACCGGTGGTTTGCCCATTTCGTGATCGATGGAATCGATGGGCATGCATTTTACACACCAGGTGGTATAGTTCGGGCTGCGGTCGATCCTTTTTACGCCCAGTAATCCGTTGTACACGGAGTAAACCTCCCGTTGAACCTTATGGACATAGGCGTTGTCGGCGGAGCGGAGCGTTAAAAGGGGGGGCAATTGCTGCTCACCATGTTTTTCATATCCGTAAATATCGAATACATCGAAAGGCTCGCCCAGCTCCACATTAATATCGAAACTTGTGGTCAGGCTGAAGAAACCGCCATCATTGACTTCCACTTCATAACTCATATCACTCAGCTTGGCGTTCAATGTATTGTATTCGCTGGTTTTGAAATTATATGAATAGAGCATATGTTCGTGTTCGCCGACCGTATCGCCGGGAAGGGTAGGTTCACTCAAACCGATCGAAGCGGCATAATCTTTGAAATTCACCTCCATCTCCGAGGCATAGGTAGCCACAGAGCCTTCACCGCCTTCAATCCCTTCTTCCACCTGCAGCTGGGCAAAATCCCTTTGTATCTGATCAAGAAATTCCCTGTCTTCGAACACGTCTGCGGCACCTTCGATCTCAGGACCCAGCACTTCGCTCAGTGTCATATCTTCCCGGGCGGCACGTTCCCTTGCCCGTTTAATCAATTCTGCTGCCTGCCGCATGCTTTTCCCGACGATCTGCATGGAATAATAGGCATCGTTTTCAAGTCGCGGCAGCTCGTACCACATGCTTAACCCACCGGAATAATTCAGCCTGGTCTCGGTAATTTCTTCCGTTTCGAGGTGGGTGAACCGCACCACATATTCATAAAACCTTTCCCCAAGCGGGTCATAGGAACCGTCTCCATCCAGGTCGATCCTTCCACGGAAAAGATCCGCCATACCCACCGTCCGGAATCGTAATATACCCTTACCCCCATCGGTTTCATCCTGCATGAAATAGTTCTGCCGCTTGATCGGGTAGGTATAGGCTACCTGGTCGTCCGGTATTTTGGTGGGTTCGGGACCCGTACTGAACTGGGTGGTCTTGGGCTCTCCCGGCCAGTCCATCATGCCTCCACCGTCCGGATCGGGCACTTGTGCTTCTATCCTGCGGTTCCGTCCATCCTCCCTGATGATCTCCCAGGCCCGTACATTGATATACACCTCGATATTACGGTCACCCGGCAGATAGGATCCCTCAGGGATCAGTTCCGCTCTTAAATTATCATCCCTTAGCCTGGTGACTGCACCGATACCTGTAATTTCCTCTTTCGTTTCCGGATCACGGAACACATATTCGTCAATATATGGCTTATAGACATACACTTCATCCTTCTTTTCACCCGGGAACTCAATGGTCCGGTATACCGGCAGATTAAAATAGGTATTGGCCGTGGTAAACACATCCGCGTTGCCGGAGGGGCCGATATCACTGATCAGCTTCAGGTCTCCGAACGGGCTTTCATAAGCTACCGTAGTACACTCGGTGCCGAATTCGGCATTGATATTGGCCGTACCCTTGATCAGGCTGAGGATGTTGTACCGAAGAGCCACCCTGCCCTGGAAATAGTAGGGATTCGGGAATTCGCCTCTCAGCTCAAACGCGGCCCCGAGACCCAGGATAGTGATCCTTTTTTTGACAAAAAACAGGTCGAGGTCGATTCCCACTTTCCCTTCCAGGGCGGCATAAACCCTTCCCTTGGCATAATATCCATTAAGGCCGGGCAGCTCCCTGGTTTCCAGGCAGGGCAGGGGATGCTGGGTGAAGTTCACGTCAAGGCCCATGGCAAAATAGAGCTCGGCAAAAAAGATGGCAAATTTCAGGTCGGCATGGAGTTCCATATGCACCCCGGTGGCAAAGCCGTTACCACTGGTATAAATATCGCCCGAACGCTGCGACTCGGACATCGGGTCCCGGTCCGATACCGTATTGTCGACGGTATTCCCCGGCTTTGCTTCCGTCTTGTCACTGGCAAAGAAGCTCTGTACTTTTTCAGGCAGGGGAGGCAGCTGGTTGGGCACATCATGACCCACCAGGATATAGGAACTCAGGGTTAAAATGTCTGAATCGATGATACCGAAATCCACGCCGGCGATCAGTTCATTTCTCTGGATCCGGTTATCGACCGGAGGCGGCATATGCACGAGCCATTTGGTCTTGCTGAAGTGGAACTTGGCTTCGGTAAACAGAAAATCATCGCCTCCGCCTTTAATATACACGGCGCCGCCGGCGATCTCGGCGTTCACAAAGATCCGAACCGAACCATACATTTTTTTATTGCCGGGTTCATTATCGAAAACCACATTCACGTTGGCCCATACGTATGCGGCATCCGTAGGCTCGTCCAGGCCTTTCATAAAATACGCATTACCGGAGACGGCCAGCATCTGCAGGGCATTTTCTTCGCTTCCTTCCGCACGAAGCGTAACATCCATATTGAAAGTATCGGAATTCCCTTCAAGGGCGAGAATAACGGTAAAAGTAAATCCAAGAAGAACATCGGTAGTGGGCCGGTAGGCTATGGAAACCTCTTCCGTGGATTCCGCGCTCAGGTCGACCGAAGCGAGGGAAGGCATGCTGGCGTCGTCCTCGGGAAGGGTCATATGATAGTACACACCACCGCCCAGGCCGAGCAACTCTATCCCGGAAAACACGGGGATGCCTTCCGGCAGGATCACCAGGCCGTCGACCCGCCAGTATCGGAAGGTAGGCGTGCTCCCGAAATTGGCGTATATGTCAACGCTTCCGCCCACAGGCAGCACAATACTCACCTGACCCCGGGCGCCGGATGCCTCCTCGCCATCCACCGTCTCTTTATAAAAATCGACATATCCTTCCAGTTCGAGACCGCCGAAAGTGGAACCCACATAAATGGATTCTGGCGTGAACGACGGATCGGAAAGGCTGAACTTATCGCCGGTGACCTCCGGGATGGTGAGCCTGGCTGCCAGGGTGAATACAAAGGTGCCGGAAAAACCTCCGTCGTCTTCCCCGACAAAATTTACACGGGTCGTAAACTCAATCCCGGGCTCCATCGGGCTGCCTGCCAGCGCTATATTATCGATTGAAACAGGGAAACCCCCGGCGCCGGAACCGTCCCCGTCGCTTTTCCTATCAAGGTATTTCTGAGGACTTGCCAGGCCGAATACGCCGCCGTCAAGACCGGTTTCGCCCACATTAAAATACTCGGGTTCGGTACGGACCACAAGATTCTCGAATTCGATCCCCGTGAAATCCATGCCGGGAATATCCTCGATCATGTCTCCCTTGATCCCCAGGCTGCCGTTCAGCTTGGCTTCCAGGGATACCGGGTCTTCTTCCCCTTCGTTGTATTCAAAGGTGATCCTGGAACCGGGCTTGAACGACATCCGTATCTTCCAGGCATTCACATCGACTGCATCCTCGCCCACCAGCACATTAAAATCATAATGAATATTATCCGATTCGGTCAGGGAAAGGGTAGAGCTGTATTTGAGGTGATCATCCCCTTCGAACAGGGGCGTTCCCAGTTTCCCGTTAAAACCACCCGACCGGAAGCTGTTCTGTACGAACTGCACCTCAATGGTATCGAGGGAAAAGGCCCAGCCGCTGACATTACCCGAACTGTAATCGATCAGGTTATCCACGTTGATGTTGGCTGTGAAGCCGGTCTCATCGATGATCAGGTGCTCGATATTGGCGCTGCCGCGTGAACCGCCGCTGCTGAAGGCGGAGGGGGTGCGTATATGCGCCAGCCTGAGGAAAAAGCCTTTCCAGGTATTGATCATATCGGGCATGGGTTCCATGGAGCCGTCGTCGGCTTCCCGCATGATCGATGTATTCACATACCCTTCCGGGAAGCTGAGGCCTGAAGGGTTTTCGGCATCGGAAAGATCCAGCCAGGCTTCGGATATATGGAATCCCCAGCCTTTAAAACCGTTGATCTGGAAGGGGTCGATCTCGATACGGGCCATGATATTGGTACCCCGGCAGGATTCCACGTTGATGTTCCCGGTTACCTTTTCTGAAAGCACATCACCCGCTTCGTTTTCCCTGACCAGCTTATCGCGGGGAAACTCGACCCTTCCATTGATCCGGAGGCATTTGAACCCGCTGCAATCCCATTCGGCATAGGTGATCTCCTCGAGTGAAGCGGCCGATTCCGCTCCCGTGAAAGCAAATTCGGTGCCTCCGGCCTGGACAAGTTCCCAATCCCGGGCCAGGTAAAGCCGGCCCGTTTCTCCAAGACCCGATGGGGTGAGGCACACGTCCGAGGCTCCCAGGGCGATCATCTTATTGCCCAGGGCAGGGATATCCATAGCCATAAGCGCATCGAACGTAGCCCTCCGTGCGTCGAAAGTCATTCCCGTGATGCCGATGGTGTAGGGAATACCGCCTACTTCGTTATCCAGCCCGACGGGCATGCCTATCGGCCGGTCGCCCGTCAAGCCGCTGATCAGCCGTTCACCGCCTTCGAACAGGGCTTCAAATTCTTCTGTGTCTGTAAAGCCGGGCTGAGGAACCTCCACAGTCTCCCCGGCGATGGTGGTCGAAAAATCTTCCATTGTAGTACCGGGAATATCGTCCACGGCGGTGGCCGAGCCTGAAAACACCAGCCCCGAAGCATTTACCTGCAGGCTTTCAAAAGTAACGTTCACCCTGAGGCTGTTCATAAAGGGTATGGTGATCACGCCTTCCCCATTGAAAGGGCTTGTGGAGGAGGTAAGTACGGTGATCTCGAGGTCGAAATTTCGAATGGTAACAATATCTCCTTCAGAAAGCGTGGAAACCGCTGTCCTGTCGGTGATGGCCCCCATTTCGCAGTCGCCCACACAGGGTCCGTCGACCGAAGTGGTGGCCGGCACATCTTCCGGCAGGCCGGCGCCACCAATAACGCTGAATTCATAAACCGGGCTGACGGCATATGCCTCTGATCCGGCATCAGCAGGGTCGGTAACCCACTTTACCCGCCAGAAATAATCCCCCGCTTCAGCAAGGGATACACTCCGGGTTTTTTCCCCATACAGGGCATCGATCAAAGCCGTAGAGTCGGAAGGTGCGTCGACGGTTACTTCAATTCTCTCCGAAATGGAGTGGACTACCGAATCAAAGGCGCTCGACCGGGCAATTTCCAGCACCCACCGTTCATCGACTGTCAGGCTGCCGAGGGTTTCGTCGAGGGAGGAAAGATCCACCGGGGGTAGCAGCATATCAGGTTTTGTTGATGACCAGGATAAATTCAGGCTGCCGGAAGCGATCTCGTCGTCATCACCCGGAGAATTAAGTGCAGGTACGGGCATACCCGTGGCAAAATTTATGTAACCTGTGCTCAGGTCGACATCCCTTTCGCCCGTATAGATACTGGTCTCGATCTGCCAGGAACAATTGGCATTAAACTCCGCCGGGAATGCTTCGAGTACAAGCTGGCTGTAATCCCAGGGGGTAGTCTCACGGGATTTATGTTCCGCCCTTTCGCTTACCCTCGATTCGGAAGAAGTAACTTCCGGGTCGAAGGTGATTGTCGACTGATTAATGGTATTTTCCCCAAGCTGGTCTACGGCGCCGATCAATGGGATCGTTTCGAACGGAAGGATGTCGCCCTCCCGGGGATAAAGCGGGATCACCCTTGTAGTAACATCTCCCGGGGTGCCATACCAGAAGACACAGGGCACGCTCCGGCCTTCATTTTTAAATACGATCTCACCGGCCGGATCGGAAGCGGTGACCTGGAACGCATATTTCTGACCTTCCTCGAGGATCACGTCATCGGGGATCAGCAGGTTATAACTGGTGGCATTGATCACATCGGTTTCGAAGAAAGGGGGAGAGGTATTGAGTGCGTCAAAAGGATTCCGGGAAGGCGGATCGACCTCCACCAGCTTAATATGGAAATTGATCTCATCATAACCCCTGGCAGGAGGCATCCAGGTCCACATCACCGGTATGGTGCTTTGGGTGGTTGGAATAGTTGGGGTTGTTTCACATTCGGGATTGATCACTACGGGCGGATCCACGTAACTCATGTCGTATGAAGCACAGCCCATATTGAATTCATCGGGAATAGGCGAAAGAGGGGCTGTAGGGTCCAGACAGTCCATGGCCCTCAGGCATAGTACATAATGGCCTTCAGGCAGGGCTTCATCACCCCGGATGCGCTCACGGGTGGTACCCCGGTAAATCAGCCGGTCGGGGTCGAGGGTCTCTTCCAGGTCGGCCCCGGTAAAATTCCGGGTTTCTCCCGGACCGATACTGAAACATTCAGTAGCCGGAAGGGCCGGATCGGTAGATATTGAAATGCCCACATCCTCGTTTCGCAGGCTGCCTGAAAAAATAAAATCCTGCGATGAAGAGGAGGTGTTCCTCACCGTGATGAACACGGTACTTTCCACGGCCTTGAAATCGGACAAATGGGTCGGATAAGGCGGACTGATCATTACCTGCACCTCGAGCGGATCACTGGAAGATGGGGGTTGTGCATGTCCCGGGATTGAAATTATCCCCGGGGATATGAACGTCAATGCCAACATCCATGCCAACGTCCATGCCGGAATAATAAGCTTAATCTTTCCGATAATGTTCCCGATCCGATCCATAGTATAGTAATTTTTATAAGGAATAGCTGTAGCCGATCGTGGCCAGTATTTCGCTATATGATGTATCTAAGTCCGATTTTGCATTTCTTGACATAAAATTCAGGTTCAGGCTGAGGTTATGCTGTTCAGCCACCCGGTAACCCAGCCTTCCACGGACTGAGTAGGTGTTGCTTGTCGCTTCCGAATCCTGGTAATTGGAATAATAGGTGAGGGACAGGTTTGACCGGAAGGTTTCGTCCAGGAAGCTTTTATTGCCTCCCGCGGTGAGGCCGTACCGGAAATTACTGTTGCTGCTCGTTTTGAAGCTGTTCATATTCACATTAAAACGCAACCCGTAGCTCGCCGGATCATTCCGGTAACTGTAGCTCAGGTTGGGACTGAAATTCCTGGAAAACATATCCCTTTCATAAGTTTGGTTGGCGTTCCCGAAGATCTGGTAATTCATGTTCAGATTTATTGTGTGCCGCTGTTCCCCCGATCCCAGGTTCAGGCTGAAATTCGAGTTTACATTATGGGAATACTGCTGCAACCGGAGTGAATCCAGCGTCCGGTCAAGCCGGTCTCTTCGCTCGCTGGTATCGATCGGCTGAATGATCCTTTCCTGGTTGATCTGGTAATTACTGTAATTTACGTTCAGGTTAACCTTGGATGACGGTACATAGCTGACATTTACCGAAGAGATCCACCGGTTGGTCCTGTTCATCTTATCCTTAAAAAGGTTATTTCTTTGCAGGCCCACGCTCCCGTTGATCCTCAACTTGTTCCGGAACAGGTTGAAACTGGGCGCTACGGTTATGTTTTCACGGTCGTTGTTGATGAAATAGGTGCCCATCGATTTGAAATCCGGCTCGATCCTGAGATACTGGAGCCTCAACCTGACCGATTTGATCCGGAATGACAGGCTGCCCCTTCCTGCCATATTGAATTGTGTGGATTGTCGTACATCATACAGGCCGGTAAGTATGCCGGGTACATTGTATTTTTCGGCATTCAGCAGGCCGGATCCCATATTGCGTGTATAGATGCTGAACCCATAATCCACATTAAGCGTGATGGCATCAAAGAATCGTTGATGAGCTTTCAGGCCGACCACCATGTTCTCGGAGGGTTGAAGGCTGAGGTTTTCCACGGTGGTATTGACCGAAGTGGAATCGTCTTTTGCCTTTAGCAGGATAAGATCGACGTAATTGGTGGAATTGCCAACACCGATCTTCGCGGCAAAACCGGTTCTTTTATAGGGGGCAAGGAAGTTTCCCTGCCGGTTGACCGAAAGTTCATTGGCTTTACGGAATCTTCCATACATGAATCCAATCCGGAAGATCGATGGCGTAGCTTCGAAGCCCCCGCCCAGGATGGTATGTCCTCCGAGTGTATAATTGGAAAAAGTGATATTGCGGTAGCCCGCATGCACGGTCAGCCATTTATAATGCGGACTCATCCCGAACTGGTTGAAAGGTTGTCTGAAATCGGTATTTTTATTGCTTACAGAAAAAGAAAAAGGAAAGGTGATGCCATAAACCGAAACGGTGGGGCTTCCGGCGATCGTCCACATGAACGGATCCCGGTAGGTATTGTCCCGGGATGAGGCATAGGCATTCAATCGCAGGGAAAGCGAGCCTGAAAATTTGAGCGGCTCTTTTTCCGGGATCTGCTCGATATCCTGTGCCGGTACAGGAAAGCATAGGAAGACCACGCCTGTGAATATGATCATCAGGCGGATGATCGCCTCTGTGCTTCTATGGTCATTCAGGTTTTTCATCTGATCGTAATTTTCCTGATCACATGGTTCATTACATCCGCTACGTAAATATCTCCGTCGGCATCCACTGCTACGCCGTAGGGGGTGTTGAACTGGGCCGTCGAGGCATCGCCATCGGTATATCCCTGGGTGCCGTCACCGGCGAAGGTGGTTACCGTATCGTTGGTGTCGATTTTCCTTATAATATAATTCCCTGCTTCGGCAAGATATATTATGCCTGAGGATGTCAGGAACAGGTCGAACGGCAGATCGTATCTCGCTTCGCTTAAATCGCCATTGACCAGGCCCGGGGTGCCGTTACCGCTTACCGTGGTTACCTCACCTTCTGGAGTGACCTTTCGTATGCTGTGATTCAGGCCATCTGCAACCAGGATATCGGCGTTTTCATCCAGAATTATTCCGACGGGGAAGTTGAATAGTGCGTTTTCACCCTGTCCGTCTGCGAATCCTGAATTTGAACTTCCTGCCAGTACCGAGAGCGTATCGCCCTGAACCAGCATGATACGGTTATTACTGCCCTGCTGTGCTGAGGATGGAATTTCGGATACATATATTCTGTTATTGGTTTCATCAAGAGCCACATTTCCCGGGTAGCTGAATATCGCATCTTCAGGGCCGTTCGGTCCGGTCACGGTTAGGGTGGTCACATCCTGACTGGTATTGATGATCCTGACCCGCTGATTATTGAAATCGGTGACATATAAGGTGCCGTCCTGGGTGATGTCGATGCCGAACGGTTCATTGAAAAGTGCCTGCTGACCGTTAGCGTCATTATATCCCTGCTGACCGTTTCCGGCGTAGGTGCTGACCGTACCGCCGGGTGTTACCTGACGGATCGCATGATTTTCCCAGTCGGTCACAAACAGGTTGCCGGCATCGTCTATCGCTATATCCGAAGGCTGGTTGAACCGGGCGTTGTTGCCGGTTCCATCACTGAAACCGGCCGTTCCATCACCTGCTAATGTGGAGACAGTTATGGTGGGAATATAGGTAAAAACAGGTCCGGTGGCTGTTTCTCCACGGGTGGTGAGCGTTACCGGCCCGGTGCCTGCACCTTCAGGGACGATGGCGGCCACCTGGCTATAGGATGCTTCCGTGACTTCGGCCGCTTCTCCATTGAAGAATACATCTACCTGGGAGGTGTCGTTGCTGAAATTGGCACCCGAGATCGTAACTTCCGTACCAAACTGGCCTTCGGTGGGATCGATACTGTCGATCCTTGGAGGTGCCGTAGTCAGCACCACCGTATCTGAGTCCGAATTGAATTCATCCGAGACTGCAAGCTCAATAACATACCGGCCGGGCTGATCAGGGATGATCAATGCCTGTACGTTGTCGGGATCGGTAATGGAGGCGTTGCTGCCTGCAGGCCGTTCAAGCAGGTTCCAGGCATAGGTTAGGGTATCGTTTTCAGGATCGGATGAATTGGAACCATCGAGGACAACCTGTTCATTGATATCCACTTCCCGGTCAGGACCCGCATCGGCTACGGGAGGCAGGTTGGGTTCAACGGTGATATCCACGGTATCGGTATCCGAGGCCAGGCTGTCATTAACGGTCAGCTTCACTCGGAACAATCCATCGGCATCGGCCACAAAGGAGGCCATCACCTGGCCGGGATCCGTCAGGGTAGCCGAGCTGCCGGCAGGGGTTTCAAGAAATTCCCATTCGTAGGTCAGGGAATCGCCGTCCGGGTCGCTGGAGTTTGATCCGTCAAGGGTTACCGTTTCGTTCAATTCAACAGTTTGGTCCGGTCCGGCATCCGCAACCGGTGGGGCATTGGGATTAAAAGCAAAGATCTCCAGGGAATCGGCCGAGGAAACAATCCCATCACTTACTTTAAGTTCTACAGAATAGAGACCCGAGGTATCGGGCACAAAAGAAACCACCGGTAAATACTGGTTTTCAAATACAGATGAGCTGGATTCCGGCTTATCGATAAATTTCCAGGAATAACGAAGTGAATCACCATCCGGATCGCTGGAACCGGAACCATCCAGTGTAGTTTCCGAGAGAACCGGCACCTGGGTGTTTCCCTCGATATCCGCTTCAGGGGGCTGGTTTGGACTGAGATCATCCACTTCCCTGCAGGAAACAAGCATCAACAAGGCAGCAATAAAGAAACCAATTCCCTTTTTATGGGGGAATAAAATGTTATGTGATAATATACCGTGCAAATTATAAATCTCGGTTCAGATTAAAGCTAAAGAAAGTTTCTCAAGTGGGTGGCTGATTTATCTTTCCGCTTAAACCGTAAATCAAAATGTAATAAATGAGAAGGGATGAAATATTAAAAAATGTGGCAAAGACTTTAAATTTTGTGCGGCTTAAGAAATATCAGCAGGAATTGATTGATTTATCTGGGTTTCTAATGGGATTTATGTACTTTTTTTCTGTATGACCTGGGTGAAAAACCGAATTCTTCATTGAAACATTTGCTGAAGTAGGTTGGACTGGAGAACCCCACCTGGTAGGCAATTTCGGAGATACTCAGATTATTTTCCTCCAGTAACTTTACAGCCTTCTTTAATCTCATAACACGTATCATGGCATTGGGCGGAAGGTCGATCAATGATTTTGTTTTCCTGTGCAGCTGGTAACGGCTTAAATTCATTTTATGGCTTAATTCCCGGATGCCGAAGCCGGTATCATAGAAATGGTCATTGATTATATTTTGTAATCTATCGATAAACGTATTTCCGTTCGCGGAAATTTTATTTTCAAACGCAAGCGATAATACAGAATTCGTTTTTGGATGATATTCCAGAATTTTTTTACCATTTGGATCCATGATGCGAAGTGTCGGGTCACTATCATTTTTCAGGTGTGAGATATCCGTGAACATACCCAGGTCATAAATGATATTTCCCTTTTTATCCAGACAGGTATGAAGATTCTGTTGAAGTACATGGATCTCCTCGCCGTTTTTTTTCACCAACCTGAAATCAAAACTTACCGAATGATCGTTAATGCTTGCCTCGGAGCCCTTTGCTTTGACGAATTCAATCCATTTTTTTACAATGCATTGTAAAGCCCGGGTATCTTCCGGATGAACAATATTCAGCACGGCGTCAAACCCCATCTTCCAGAAGTTCCCGTCATAGTCGATAATTTCTTTCCAGTTGCTGCTGATATACGGATAGGAACGGGTTTGCCAGTCTAGGATGTAATAAAAATATTGATCGATCCCTTTTTGCTCCCCGACTTTGTTTCCCGGATATAAACGATCTTTATATGATTTCAATCCTTCGTCGAAAGGTTGGTTTGTCATTAAAGATCTCAATTCCTTGAATTCATCGATTTTTTCCATCATTTCCTGGAATTTTTTATAGCTAACCTTATAATTTAACAAAAAATTGTCAATAAGTAAACTTGAATGTTTTAACGAAGGCCGGGAGGTTTTTAAACAGTAACCGAAAAATGTTCCGAATGATTCGGTTTTTTTCGTAATATGGATCCTTCAGTACAAAAACCGGATAGCATGAAGGATACATTTACCTTTTTCAGCTTTGTGTTTATTTCAACTTCTTTTTTGTTTGTTTCCTGTAAAGAAAACAGACCCTTGCAGACCGGAACCGGCTCCGCAGTATACCTGGAATCATGGGATACCCTGGAAAAGGACGGGATCGTGTTTATTCGAATTAAAGCCAGTAACGGGGTAGAGGCTTCATTCATTCCTGAGTGATTCTGCCGGATCGGCCATCGAGGCCCGGATTGATTTATATGAAATCGTCAACAAGGCTAGTATAAAAATACCGGCGGCTGTCATGACGAAAACATCGATGCCAAGCCTGGTATGAAAAGCGTATCCGGAAAGGAATTTATTCATGATATACCATGCCACCGGGCTTCCCAATGCGATGGCGATCAGGATCAGCAAGGCGAATTCACGGCTAAGCAGGCCAACCAGCCTTGAAACCGGAGCGCCGAAAACCTTCCTGATGCTGATCTCTTTTGCCCGTCGCTCAACCGTAAATGAGGCCAGACCGAATAATCCCAGGCAGGCAATGAAGATGGCAATACCTGTGAAATAATCGGCCAGTTTTCCTATGGTCATCTCCGATTTGTACTGTTCTTCGTAGGATTTATCCAGGAAATGATATTGAAAGGGAAAATCGGGATCGAATTTTTTATATACATGCTCAACAGACGAAATGGCCTCGTTAATATCACCTCCACTGATCCTGACGAAAGTAATTAAGGTATTCTGGGGGTATAACATGAAAATAAGCGGCTCGATTGGGTTATATAGGGAATTACTATGAAAATCTTCCACCAGACCGATGATCTGACCTTTTCTCTGCCAGACTTCAAGAGGCTGTCCTACCGGATCTTCCATTTCCATTCTTCTTGCTGCTTCCTGGTTGATTATATAATTGGTGGAATCCGTGGCATAATCAGGCGAAAAAAACCTTCCGTCCAGGAGGTTAAAACCAAATACCTCAACCAGGTCATAATCTGTAAAATAAGTCTGGAATAAAACTGTGACATCCTCGGGTTTACCTTCCCATTGAATTCCGGATGAACTGCTGCCTACCTGGTAGGGAAGGTGGCTGCCCTTACCCACACCGGAAACAAGGGAAAGATCATCCAATTCATTCTTGAACGCTTCAAAGTTTTCGCTTATTCCTTCTGTATTATAAAAATACAGTACATTTTCCTTGTCAAAACCCAGGTTTTTGTTCTGCATATACCGGATCTGTTTATGGATCACCAGGGCGCTTACGATCAATATCACCGACAGGGTAAATTGTATGATCACCAGTATTTTCCTCAGGCCGCTTCCCTGCAGCATATTCCGGGACTGATTTTTGAGGATAGCTGCAGTTTTAAAAGAAGAAAGGAAAAAAGCGGGATAGGTTCCTGACAGGAGTCCCGTTATAAGAAAAAGCAGGAAAAAACCTATCCAGAACGGAAGCCCGATCTGGCCGATCGCTACCTGTTTGGAAGTCAGGTCGTTAAAAACGGGAAGCAACAGTATGATTATGCCCAGTGAAAGGATCATGGCTATGAAGGTCATGAGAAAAGACTCCCCCAGGAATTGATTGATCAGTGAGCGTTTACTGGCCCCGATCACTTTGCGTACACCCACTTCCCTGCTTCGTATGGTGGAGCGTGCAGTGGTGAGATTCATGAAATTGATGGAGGCGATCAACAAAATAAATAAAGCCACATATATGAATGCCTTTACATAGGTGATCCTGCCACCAGTCAATTCGCCATTTTCAAAATCGGAATAAAGCCTCAGGTCCTTATACGGATGCAGGAACAGGGTAACCACGGACCCTTCATTTTTGGTTTTAATGTAATCCGCGATCTTTTCATTGAACTCCCGGTAATCGGCTCCGGGTTTCAATTTCACAAAGGTCATGATCCCGTTGTTTCCCCAGTTTTCCAGCCATGGATTTTCTTTTTCATACAGATGAAAAGGGACAATATATTCGCATTGCAGGGTGGAGTTGGAGGGCAGGTCTTCGAAAACACCGGAGATCAAAAGATCGTACTGGTTTTTGAACCGGACCATATTGCCAAGGACTTTTTCTTCCCCAAATAACTTTTCAGCCAGTGATCTGCTGATCACTGCGCTTGATGGATCGGGTACCGGATTATCCGGGTTGCCCTCGATCCAGGTGAAGGTGAATATTCTCAACAGGGTAGAATCGGCATAGCGGCCTTCGGCATAAAAGGCGTTATTTTCCCATGAAAAAAGGTTACGGCCGCCCCAGTTACACCGGGCTGCCAGTTCCACTTCGGGAAATTCGGCGGTCATGCCCTCGGCCAGGGGACCGGGGGTAGCGGCAAAGGTATAGATCTTGTCGGCCGAATAGGTCTGGTGTTCAAAGACCTCATAGATCCGGTCTACGTCCTTGTGGAACCGGTCATAGGTCGCTTCATCGTAGATCCACAGGGCAATGAAGAGAAAAGTGGAAAGGCCTACAGCCAGTCCCATCAGGTTGATGAAGGTGAAGCTTTTATGACGTATGAGGTTGCGGAAAGCGGTTTTGAGGTAATTGCGTAACATTTTTTGCGTCAGTTAAAAAATCATATTGATAATCAGTGGCAATCCGATCAGGTATCTGAATACAAATCAAACATTTTTTATATCTATTAGATCTCTAACCGGACTGAATAGTTACAATAAATATAAAATTAATTGTAAGAAAGACGCCTCACCGGGCAAAATGTTACGGAGTTATTATTATGATGAGGTTACGAATCGTCTTTTAGTCCGAAAAATTCATAAATTTTTCGCCCGAAGGGCCGATTAAGCGCAATTTCTTGA
>CAZIXF010000047.1:19715-45012 GCA_964543195.1 uncultured Roseivirgaceae bacterium | reverse complement strand
AATTGCGCTTAATCGGCCCTTCGGGCGAAAAATTTATGAATTTTTCGGGTTAAACCGCCTTCATTTTCATTTTCTTCTTCAGTTCATCCACCGAGGAACGAAAACGGTTATCTACATCATACATGTCGTTCACTGTCTGAACGGCATGTATTACCGTGCTATGATCTCTGCCTCCAAAATGGTATCCTATGGATTTAAGTGAATGGTTGGTATATTCCTTGGCGAAATACATGGCAAGTTGCCGGGCTATTACCACTTCCTTTTTACGGGTTTTATCCTTGAGATCTTCCGGTTTCAGCCTGTAGTGTTCGGCAATGGTTTTCTGAATAAAATCGATACTAACTTCGGTATCGATATCATGTACAATGGTTTTTAACGTCTGTTTTGCCAGTTCCAGGTCGATATCTTTCTTCATCAATGAGGCATGTGCGATCAGCGAGATCAGCACACCTTCCAGTTCCCTGATATTGGTGTCGACACTGTAAGCAAGGTATTCGAGCACATTTTCAGGTATATGGATGCCGTCGACCTGCATTTTCCGGTGAATGATCGCAATCCGAGTTTCAAAATCAGGTTGCTGAAGATCGGCAGTAAGACCCCATTTAAATCTTGACAACAACCGCTCTTCGAGTCCTTTCAGGTCCTTCGGAGGACAATCACTGGTCATGATGATCTGTTTACCCAGTTGATGAAGATTATTAAATATATGGAAAAATATCTCCTGGGTTTTTTCCCTTCCGGCCAGAAACTGCACATCATCCAGGATAAGGATATCGATCTTGTTATAGAAATTCTGGAACTCCTGGATCTTGTTGATCTTTACCGACTCGATGAATTGCTGCGTGAATTTTTCGGCAGGTACATAAATCACAATTTTTTCATTCAGGTTCTGTTGTATTTCGTTCCCTATGGCCTGTGCCAGATGTGTTTTCCCCAAACCCACTCCACCATATACCATTAGGGGATTGAAAGAGGTGATCCCCGGACGTTGAGCCACCGCATAACCTGCAGACCGGGCAAGTCGGTTACAATCACCCTCAATAAAACTATCGAAAGTATAATTCTGATTCAGCTTAAAATCATAATTGAAAATAACCTGCATGTCTTTTTCCCGGTCCCGGGATTCTGCAGACTGCTTTCTTTCAGGTCTTTTTGAGGTAGGCAGGTTGATTGTATAGGGTTTGGAATCACTGGTTCCCGTATCGATTACAATGGAATACTCCAGCATACCCTCATTACCCAGCTGGTCAGTGATCACATCCCTGAGTATATGAACATAATGTTCTTCGAGCCATTCATAAAAAAACTGACTCGGTACCTGGATGGTCAGCACCTTATTTTCCAGTTTAACCGGCACGATAGGATCAAACCAGGTATTATATGCCTGATCACCCACATTACCTTTAATGGCCTTGAGACATCTATCCCATATTTGCGTATGATCTAATGACATATAATATAATTACTCCTTTGATTAAAACCCCCGACCCCGGGAAAAGGGTGACAAAGTTGTTAAAAAAATGCTTAAGAAAAAAGTCAGTTTCTTAGAGAAATAAATTATCGGAAACGAAATATAATTTTAATAAAAATTTACCCTAATATGCAATGAAATGTTAAAATAAAAAGCATAATTTTTTACGGGTTCGCCTCGTGCAGATCCAATCCGGCAATCATGCATAGATACACGGTTCCGGGCTCTGTATCAACAGAAAAAATCTTTAGAAAAGATCCTGTCCGATACGACAAAATCGGCTGGCGCTGCAGTATGGCCTTCTGTTTTAAGGATATGGAAAATGTATGAAATCCCACCAGTTTGGATTGGCCGGTCACCGGTTTATGAATGTGTGGATTGGGGCTTGTTTGGCTAATCTCTGATTCTCCGGAGAAAACAGGATTATGAGGCTTAAAGCCCACTGATAACAGATCGGTGAAAAATATATAAAAATGCGCTTTAATAAAGCGTATTTTTTTTATACTTTAGGGATAAAAAACATGAAATTTCTGTTGAATACTACCCTCATTCTGGCCCTTCTCCTGGGGTGGAATGAAATCTCTGCACAGAATTTTGATAAATTCCTTAAAAAGGTTGATAAAAAGTATAACCAGGGAAATTATTCCAGCGCCGAAAAAAAGAATGAGAAATTCAAAAAGAAGGTACAAAAAAAGCTGTCGCTGGAACATTATTATCTGGCCAACTATTTTCTCAACAAGGCAAAGATCAACCTGGCCCAGGGTGAATTGAATCATTTTGAAAGTGATATCATATCTGCTTTAATGATCAGCGATAAGAATCATGGAAACAACAGTATCCCACATGCTTTTAATCTTACCAGGGCAGCCGAACTGTACCTTTTATACGGAAATTTCGCTAAGGCTTTTGATAACCTGAAACTTGCAGAAAATATCTTTAAAGAAAATGATGCGTTTGAAGGCCGTTACCGATCTTATAACCAGTATTTAACATTTAAAACACTAGCCGAACAAGGATTTTACAAGGATGCGCTCGAACTTTCCGGGGGCCTTCATAAGTCTATGTCGGAAGATATTGTAAAAAAAGACGAGATTTATGACCCGCAGACAAAATCGTTCCGTGAGCAAAGCCTGGAAAAATACCAGATTGAAAAGCGCAAAACTGATTATGCCGGCCTGCTGATCACACGTGCCGCTACCCTGGGTAATCAGGGAAATTTCGGACTGGCCGATTCTGCTTTTGCAGTGGCCGAAAACTATGTGCGGAAAAATTTTCGCAGGTATGATCCTGCCTATATCAATTACCAGACTGAACATGGGAAGTATGAATTACTTCAACTGGATTTCCGGGACAGCAGGCGATTATTGAATTTTGCCTACAGAAACTCAAAGACCAAATTCAAACCTACACATTATCTGATCTATAAATCCCATAAAAATCTTATTGATAATCTACTGGCAGACGAAAAAGATTCCCGTGCTTACAATACCATTAAAACTTTCGTAAAAGAAGTAAAGAACTATCACGATGAGAACAGCTATTACCAGGTGGTAGCCGATTTAACCAGCTATAAAAATGATCTGGGAGCGATTTCAACGGATGTGGTCTATCAGAATACGCTCAAATTACTTACCCGCCCTTCGCTTCCTGAATTTCACCACAGCAGAATGGAAGTAGTGGATTATCTATATGTGCTCAGCTTACTTGCCAACCGGTACGACCTCGCAAGACAATATCTTGATGAATCCATTAAAATCAAGAAAGTACTTTATGGTGAAAATACACCACGATATCATCTGGGATTACTCAATCTCAGTAATTTTCAGATAAAACACACCAATAGCGTGGACAGCGCCTATTCTATTTACAAGAACAGTTATGAAAATGTGATTGAAGAACAGATCTCCGAAAATTATCCGGAGCTTGCAGAGATCATGAAATTGGCGGCCAGGGTACATAATGAAAAAGATATGCTTGAAAAGGCAAGCGAAGCTGCGACCAAAGCATCCGAAGCCAACAAAAACAGGTATGGAGAAGATTCCAAACAATATGGCAGGGTACTGATTAACCAGGTTAACATTGACCTGGCCACGTCCGAATTGAAAGCTGCCAGAGAACATATTGATATCGCCCTCGACATTCTCAGAAAGGAAAGGGATGCGGATGAAATTTCGTTTTATACCAGGGCATTACAGATAGAAGCGAAACTTTACAATATGCAGGGGCAATATGATGAGGCTATAAAATCCATTCGCAGGTCAAAACGACTGCTTCGAAGAACCACAATCAATCAATTTGAGGATTTCGATGCCCTGATAACCCTGGCGGATGTAAATATGAGTCTCGGCCTCTTTCAGTCTACCTATGATCTTTTAATTGATGTGATCAGCTCCAATACAAAGCTATATGGCGAAAACTCCCGGTTCCTGATCGATCCGTATTTGCGGCTTGCCGACTGGATGGTAATTCAGGGTGAATACGGAGATTCGGAAAAGCTGATCCGGCAGGCGCAGGACATTACCACAAAGGTACATGGTGAAAATTCATCCTATTTTGCACAGGGATTGATCATGAGAGCCAAGCTGAATCAGGCCATCGGAGATAACGATCTGGCCAATAATTATGCCACCCAGGCTTTAAACATACAGAAAAACATCTATGGTGAAACAAGCCTTGAACTGATCAATACACTTTCGCTTCTTGGGCAAATCAACTATTACCGCGGAAAGGATGTGGAAGAAGTGGAAAAATATTTTCTGGATGCTGAAAAAATTATTATTCAGTTGCTGGGAAGTGAAAACCCGCTTTTTGCTGAAAACCTGAAGAACCTGGGAATCATTTATCTGGCCAAGGAAGATTATAACCGTGCGATGAGCATTTTGCAGCAGTCGAAAAAAATCTGGGAAATGAACGCCGGTAAACGGAACAACATTAATACGGCCGATATCGATGTATTGCTGGGAGATCTTTATTTTATATTAAAAGATTATAAGAATGCCGAAGATCATTACAAGGATGCCCAGCGGTTGTACAAAAAATTCTTTTCCGATTCACATCCGAAATATGTAAAAACCCTGTCCAAACTGAGTAAGGTGAGTTTTATGACCGGGAACGAAAGGAATACCAAGAAAAATCTCGATGAGGCATTGAGCAATTATAAAATATTCATCAATGATTATTTCCCGGCCTTATCCGAAAGGGAAAAATCCAAATTCTGGAATTCCATTAATTCGGATTTCGAATTTTACAATACCGTAGCGCTTACCTACCAGGACAAGTATCCGGAGATGATTGAAGAAATGTATAACAATGCCCTCTTGACCAAGGCCCTGTTGCTGAACTCTTCCATTAAGATCCGGAAAAGAATCATGAATTCTACAGATGAAGAGTTAAAACAGATCTATAATGAATGGAAATCGAACAAGGAAATGCTCACCAATGTATTGTCGATGAGTCCTGAGGAACTGGAAGAAAATCAGATCAATCCACAATCATTGCGGGAGGAAATTGAAAAACTGGAGCGGGAGTTAAGTGAACGCACGGAAGGATTTGCACAGACTTTCGAGAAAAAGCCGGTTACCTGGCAGAATGTTAAAATGGCATTAAACGAAAATGAGGTGGCCGTTGAAATGGTAAGGTTCCGGTATTTTAATCAGGTGTTTACCGATTCGGTGGTCTATGCAGGATTATACATTGATAACGTGGATAAAAACTCAAAACCGGGTTATATTCTGTTCAAAGAAGGTGAAGAAATGGAAAACCGGTATTTTTCAGCATACAGGAACAGTATTCGCTTTAAGGTCAGGGATGAATTATCCTATTTCAGGTTCTGGAAACCTTTTGAAGACAAATTCGGATTAACAAAAACCATTTATTTATCACCGGACGGTGTATTCAACCAACTGAACCTTGAAGCAATACCCACACCCGATGACCGGTACGTGATCGATAATTCGAACATTATCCTGGTTAACAATACAAAGGATATTTATTTCCGACAGGTAAGATCCAGGTTGGTTCAGGAGGAAAAATTGGCTACGCTGGTAGGTAATCCGAAGTTTTATGTTTCTACAGATAAAAAGGTTATCTCATCGGGTATTACACGCGGATCGGTAGTTGATGAACTCCCGGGAACTGAAAAGGAAATATCCGATTTAACCGGTCTGCTTTCCAGTCATGGCTGGAACATACATGACTTTGTCTATGATGAAGCCACGGAAGAAAGCATTAAAGACATTGATAATCCAAAACTATTTCATATAGCCACCCATGGCTTTTTTACATCCGACAAGGCCATTGAAACCAATATCGAAGGAGTGGAATTAAGTCAGTACGAAGCCCTCGAAAATCCGCTCTTACGTACCGGACTGATGCTCAGGGGGGCAGGGGACCTACTTGGAACGACCCAGTATAATTACAATCTGGAAGCGGGCATATTAACGGCCTATGAGGCGATGAATCTTAACCTGGACCGGACCGAGCTGGTGGTGTTGAGTGCATGTGAAACCGGGTTGGGTGATATCGAGGTTGGTGAAGGCGTGTACGGTTTGCAGCGGGCATTTCTGGTGGCAGGTTCCGAAACGATTATCATGAGCCTCTTTAAAGTTTCCGACCAGGCCACCCAGGAGCTGATGGTCACATTTTATGATAAATGGCTGGCAACAGGGAATAAACGGCAATCGTTTATCGAGGCTAAAAAAGAGATCAGGAATAAGTATAAATATCCCATATACTGGGGAGCCTTTGTAATGATCGGTCTTGAATATTGATAATTAGAAAGAGGTTTTAGTTTAGTATAACCGGGATCACTTTATTCAAAATCCGGAGCCGGAATTCGATAACCAGTGCCGGAATTCGATAACAGGGACCGGAGTTCGATAACAGGGACCGGAATTCGATATTACGGAGCAGTAAAATAAATTGCGCCTGCTTTTGCTTCACCAAAGGCAAAAGCAGGCGCAAATTTTATTTCAAAAGATTGCGATTAATCTAATGGCTTTTTTAATCCACTGACCTCAACGATCCTCTCCCCTTCCGGTATCCCAAATATTACGGTAAATAATTTTTATCAGTCTGTTCAGGAAATAACAGGGAACTATTCAATAGATCAATTTCCCAATCCATTCCTTACAATAAACTGTTCATAGGCACTTTTAAAATCATCGACATCGGGTGACATCTGAATGGCATATTCGTAATTAGTCAGTGCATCGATCATAAGGTTATTATCTTCAAAGAAAGCAGCATAGATCAATTTATCGAGTGCTGAATCATCCCCGATCTCTGCCTTTAGAGCTTCATAAGAGCCTTGTATACTTTCCTTTTCATCTTCCATCAGTTTCTTTATTCCATATTCCGCCGATTGTACACTTTCATCATCGGCCAGCCTCACACTGAAAATAATGAGTTTTTCTCCATCCAGCCTGGGATCCTCAAAATTCAATTTGATAGCAGGTTCCTCTGTCTGGGCTTCCATGATTACATCATCAAACATATTCTTCAGCACTACCTTATAATTATGATCGCCTTCCACTTCCGACCATCTTACAATGGCTTCTTCATTATATAATTCTACCGAACTGGGCATAAGGACTTTCAGGGAAGCGTCATCTGTAGCCCTCTCCACGGCCCCGGTAACACTCATCCTGTGTCCTGAGCCTTCTTCCGATTGCATCTTGCTCAGTACAAAATCTGCATATTTCCCGGCTACGGAAGTCTGGGCCGTACTGATCTTCTCTAAGAGATCGCCGGTGGTGAATTCCCCTGAGGATTTTAGTTCGAGCGTCCGGCCTGTATGATGATAAAGCCCCACATAGGAATCGGAACCCACCTTGATGGTTTCATTCTCCTGGATTTTCGTTCCCGTTTTTAATGGCTGCCATTCGCCTCCTGTTAAAACGTTGTTCTCTCCCTTAGTGGCCATGACCCTGAAAGCAAAGTCCTGCCCGTATACTAAGGAAACCGATAACACTAATGTTAAGATCAATGTAATAAAATTAGTTTTCATCGCTCCAAAATTTAGGTTTATAAGTTGTATAAGTTTCTAATTAATACTCTTTGTCGACCCGGAATAACTGGGCTCTTCCCTCTTTCGAAAAAGAATTCATAATCAATCCATAGAACACTTCAAGTCCATCTCCCGCAAGAGCTATGCCAGCAAACAATAAAGTTAAATTTAATTTCAGATCGAACCAGTGAAACATCATAATAATTAAAAATAAAAATATTAAAATTTCCATCAACTGTATAACTTTTGTAGTCCCGTCATACCATTTTGGTATTCTCCTGTAAATGAGGGAGAAGAAATAGATATTGGCGAAGGTAAGAATGATGGCAATGACCGCTTCAAGCCATTCCGGCCACTGGTATATATAATTTTCATTAATGATCATGGATGCAATATTGGCATGAATTACCGCCCCGAACATATCGGGATTGGCGCGCCCGGCATATTTGGGATTCATGGGCGTATAAAACCTATCATGCCATGACGGATCCAGGAAATCAGAACCCAGGAATCCCATGATCAAAATTTTATCTTTAAGTATGCTGGGATCAAAATTTTCGGATATTACCTCCTCCCAATCCAGGGCAAAGAATTTTCCTCCGAATACAGTTTTCTGATAGGGATTGATGATATTACCCCTGTAATTGATTATTTCCGACTCATTGTTTCTTTTCAGAAATCTTTCGGTCTTCTCCGGTGAATAAAGTTCAGCTAATTTAACCCCAAAAGCCATTTCCCTTTGTTTCCTGATCCCTTTAATGTACGTTATCGGAAGAAATGACCGGGTTACCTTAAAATCTTCCTGAATGCCCGCATCATTATCCGTTATCAAATTGGCGAAAGCATGACCTGCAGCAGGCTGACTGAATAATTCATGGGATAATCGTAAGGAATCCCAGGTTTTGGTAGATCGATCAAATGACTGGTCAACCAATTCACTCACCAGTACCACATTCCCGGCATTCCTGATGGCATCGCTCAGCATCATATCGCCTAAAGTATCTTCTTTAAGTGACCCGAAAAAAGCATCGATGCCAATCACTTTCGGATCATACTGATCCAGAATATTCAATTGCATCGCTATCTCGGCTCTGGAAAGATAGCCTATATTCACCAGCACCACATTCGGATCTACTTCAGGTTCATCCCTTAACTGAGAAAATACAACGTCTGTAAACTCCATATCGGCCAGTGCTTCTCCTATGGGATCAAACAGGTCAAAAATGCCCAGGGCAGATACATTATAGATCAACCATATCAGGAAAAAGATAAAGAAGGTACCAAGGATAGAGTCTAACCAGATCCTTTTCTTCATATGCTCAAACGGCTATTAAAATAATACAGTTTTTTATTTGAAAATTAAAACTAACAAAACAAAATCACATTTTATAATCTTTCCATTAAAATTATTGACCCGTGCCAGGGTTTCTTCACCGGCTATAGGTAATTAATTAAGGATATGGATTAAGGATAAGCCGGCAAAACCATCATTCCCGGAGCATAGCTGACCCGGTGGTCAACCATCTTCCGGATAATCGCCCCCCCCCGGGATACCGGCTAAAAGCCCGACAAATCTCATGGATTCTCACGCACTTCTATACATAACACCTGTGCGATAATCTTGATCTTCAGCAATTTATCCCGTTATTGGTAATAAATCACCCCTGGATTAACCGCATTATGCAGTATAAACTGACTGATTTAACATAATCAGGACATAAAATATGACAATCTGTCATTAATAATAAAAAAATAGCGGTTGGCACAACCATTGATAGTTATAAGGCAAAAAGAAATCAATTTGCAATAAATAAAAATACTTGATATATGGGAAAAATAATTGGAATCGACTTAGGAACAACAAACTCTTGCGTTGCCGTAATGGAAGGTAATGAGCCGGTTGTTATCCCCAACAGTGAGGGGAGACGTACCACGCCATCTATTGTGGCTTTCCTCGATGAGGGCAAGGGAGAAAGAAAAGCAGGTGATCCGGCCAAAAGACAGGCGATCACCAATCCGCAAAACACGGTTTCTTCCGTGAAGAGATTCATGGGTAAAAAATTCAGTGAAGTAACGGAAGAAAGGAAAAATGTATCCTATACCCTTGAAAAAGGAAATAATGATACGGTAAGGATCAGGATTGGAGACCGGCTGTATACTCCACAGGAGATCTCTGCCATGGTTCTTCAGAAAATGAAGGCTACGGCTGAGGATTATCTGGGAACTACGGTTACTGAAGCAGTAATTACCGTACCGGCCTATTTTAATGATTCGGAAAGGCAGGCTACCAAGGAAGCCGGTCAGATTGCCGGACTGGAAGTAAAAAGGATTATCAACGAACCAACTGCCGCTTCTCTGGCATACGGTCTTGATAAAAAGAATAAAGATGTAAAAATTGCCGTATTCGACCTGGGCGGCGGTACGTTTGATATTTCGATCCTTGAACTGGGTGACGGCGTATTTGAAGTAAAATCAACCAATGGTGATGTACACCTGGGTGGTGACGATTTCGACTCAGCTGTTATCGACTGGCTGGCAGAAGAATTCAAAAAAGATGAAGGGGTTGATCTGAGAAAAGATCCGATGGCCCTGCAGCGACTGAAAGAAGCAGCCGAAAAGGCCAAGATCGAGCTTTCCAGCTCAACGAGCACGGAAATTAACCTGCCCTATATTATGCCGATCGACGGCATTCCGAAGCACCTGGTAAAAACTTTATCGAGGGCAAAATTCGAACAGCTGACCGATCATCTGGTCCAGCGGACTGTTGAACCCTGTAAAAAGGCGATCAAGGATGCCGGAATGAGCACTAACGACATCGATGAAGTGATCCTTGTAGGTGGTTCGACCAGGATGCCGAAGATCCAGCAAACTGTTGAAGAGCTGTTTGGCAAAAAGCCTTCCAAGGGGGTGAATCCCGATGAAGTGGTTGCCGTAGGCGCTGCTATTCAGGGTGGTGTGCTTACAGGCGAAGTCAAAGATGTACTTCTGCTTGACGTAACACCTCTTTCATTGGGTATCGAAACTCTTGGCGGTGTATTCACCAAGCTGATCGAGGCAAATACCACTATTCCAACCAAGAAATCAGAAGTATTCTCGACGGCTGCCGATAATCAGCCTTCTGTTGAGATCCATGTTCTCCAGGGTGAAAGGCCGATGGCCAAGGATAACAGAACGATCGGACGTTTCCATCTGGATGGTATACCACCAGCCCCGAGAGGAGTGCCTCAGATCGAGGTTGCCTTCGATATCGACGCTAACGGTATCCTGAATGTATCGGCCATGGATAAAGGAACCGGCAAAGAACAGAAGATCCGTATTGAGGCTTCTTCAGGACTGAGCGAAGAAGAGATCGAAAAGATGAAAAACGAAGCCAAGTCCAATGCTGAGGCCGATAAGAAGGAAAAAGAGAAGATCGACAAGATCAACGCAGCCGATTCACTTATCTTCCAGACTGAAAAGCAGATGAAGGAATATGGTGATAAGTTGTCTGATGGCAACAAAACCGCTATCGATTCCGCACTGAATAAGCTTAAGGAAGTTCATAAAGCGCAGGATGTAAGTGCGATCGACGATGCCATGAATGAATTGAATACGGCATGGCAGAATGCCTCTCAGGAGATCTATGCGGCCACCGGAGCTGAAGGCGCAGGAACAGCCGGTGGCGCTCAGGCCGGCGGTCCCGGTGAGCAGCAGGAAGGCGAAGCTTCCGGATCAAAGGGAGGTGAAGATGTATCGGATGTGGAATATGAAGAAGTAGATGAAAACAAGAAAAAATAATCGCTGATTATTAATCGATATATTCTATAATATTATACTCATAGTATGACTTCAAGTCATACTATGAGTTTTTTTTATATACAATGGCAAAAAGATCAAGCGATGCCGCCGGGTCGTCACTCACCAGATAATCATTCTGATCGATCGACCTTACCAGCGAATCACCGGAACTGCTTAACCGGTTTCGGTTTAACCGGTTCATGATCTCATACGGGATTTTTAACAGAAAGGCCGGCATCCTGTGCTGAAGATCCAGAATATCAAAGCGCATAATCCTCCTCACCGATGCCTTATTATTTTCATAATATTTCATCACCTTTTCATTCCCGGTTATCCCCTTCAATTCCACACGGTCGAAAATATTGCGGATCAATTCCTCCAATTCGCTGGCTGTATATTCCCTGATATGCCATGGATTCCGGGTCAGACTCATTTTCCGGTTGGGAGTGGTAATGTAAGCAGTCCCGCCGGGTCTGAGCACCCGGTATATTTCTTCAAGAAACAAACGGTCGCTCGGTATATGTTCAATCACCTGAAAACTGACAACCGTATCGAAAGAATCCTCCTTTAAATTTTTTAAAGGTGGAAAATGAGCCTGCTCAAAACCGGCTCTCGAGTAGCGGTCGCGCAATTTGTCGACCACGCTGCCAATCTTATCAAGCCCGAGATAACTTTTTGCCCGGGAAAGCAGGATCGGTACGCCCCTGCCTTCACCACAACCCAGCTCAAGCACATCTCCCTTTACCTTATCGGCAATCGCAACATATGGTTTTTTTAACCGTTGATGTATAGGATTATCAGATGGGATTAACTCGGAAGCAATTTCAGTTTTATATGGGGCCATATATAAATTCCTGTTAAGAATAAGAATAATAAAAAGCAAACTTAGGATATTTACCTGAATAATACTGTCATTAAATAACAATTGTAAATTAAGTCAGGAACCAAATCAAAGACCTGTAACGGTAGTAGACCAATGGCATAAAACTTTTCAAGACGGAACAAAATGAATCTTAAGAACGGGAAAATAAAGACTCGGCCACTTCTGTTCATTTCAGTGTGGTTGGTTATGCTTTTTTTATGCGTGACATCCGGATTCGCCCAGGTTGACTTCCCCAATACCCCGCTGACACTCAGCTACCGGCCGGGAAATAATATCCCCATCAATTACCGGGTGGCAGAAAAGGATACAAGCTGGCTTGTTTTTATCACCATAGCCATCCCGGTTAACATGAATTTTGACCAGGATTTTAATCTCACCTATGAGATAAAAGATGATTATGCCAGCAAAACCAGCAGGCTGAACAAAACTTTGAACTTTCATCTTCATGGCATCGGAGAAGATCAGGATAAAAAATATTTTCAGCTCGAGGTGCCCAAAGATCCGGATCATAGCCTCCTGATCATTCGTGTGCGAAACATAAATTCTGACATCATTTTTTTAAAAGATATACCGCTGAGACTATCGCCCCCCTATAATCATCCGGAATTTTATCTAAATCTTTCCGCGCCGGGATTGCCTGTATGCGATACATTTGTCCGGCTTAATGAAAGCCTCACAATCCGTGATACAGAAAATGAGGCTTCACTCTTTCATGTTTTTTATTATGATCATGAGTTTTCCCCGGCCGACCCGCCGATGCACAGGTTGAAAAAAAACATAAGCAGGACATTAACAGTCGATTCCGTATTTCAGGTCAGCAATGATCAAATCTTTTCATTAACCCAAACCGGATTGTATTTTATCCAGTCCGATACCACCACGTTAACCGGTCTTACGATCAGGGTGGAAAATCCTTATTATCCTAAACTGGTGTCGATGGCCGACCTAATCGATGCGGCCATATACCTTACGACCAGGCAGGAACTGAACAAACTGAAAGATACCGGTGATCTCAGGAAATCCTTTGAAAAGTTCTGGCTGAACCTCGCCCGTTCCGAAAATGAAGGTAAACGAATGATCGATTCGTATTACGACCGGATCGAACGGGCCAATGAATATTTCACCACTTACAAACCGGGCTGGAAAACGGATATGGGAATGATCTACACGATTATCGGAAATCCCGATGAAGTATACCGTACCGGTGAAACAGAATCCTGGTATTACAGTCGCCAAATTGATACACCTCCGGTTGTATTCAACTTTACCAGACTGAATAATCAATTTTCAGACAGGCATTATGTACTGGTTAGAAACAAACAATACCGGACGATCTGGTTCAGGTCCATAGATGATTGGCGAAAGGGCAGGAAATAAATACATACTTGCGTAAACAGAAACAGAATCCATGAAGAAAGAGTTTGTTTTTGGAATTAAACCGGTTGAAGAGACCATACGTTCGGGAGCCGAAATAGAAAAGATCCTGGTCCGTAAAGACAACACAAACACTGCCGTCAAAGACCTTCTTACAGAAGCTTCCCTTCTGAATATCCCTGTTCAAAAGGTCCCGGTCGAAAAACTGAATAAGATCACCCGGAAAAACCATCAGGGCCTGATTGCCTATATATCATCCATAAGCTATGCCTCGCTGGATCATATTATTGAGCGTGCATTCAAAACAGGAAAGGATCCTTTATTGCTGGTGCTTGACAGAATCACTGATGTCAGGAATTTCGGGGCGATCGCGAGAACAGCTGAAGGACTGGGATTTGATGCCATTATCGTACCGGCCAGAGGCGGCGCCCTGGTCAATGAGGAAGCAATGAAAACATCGGCAGGAGCCTTATCACACATTGCCGTAAGCCGGGTCAAAAACCTGGCAGGCACTTTATACTATCTTAAAAATCATGGCATAAAAACTGTGGCCTGTACTGAAAAAACCGGAACAGTAATGTTTAATGAGGATCTATCCGGGCCTCTCACCCTTGTATTGGGTTCCGAATATGACGGTATAAGTGAAAACGTCATTCAAGAATGTGACCTCAGGGTTAAAATACCGATGTTTGGGAAAATTGATTCCTATAATGTGTCGGTAAGTATGGCTATGATTGGCTCCGAGATCGTAAGACAGAGAATGAGTTAGACGTATTTTTCCCCTTTATTGAACTTTACATCCTTGATCATTGACCGGAATTCACTTTCCAGGTCTTTAGGGCAGATAAGCAATACATCGCCACTATCGGCAATAAGATAATTGTCCAGACCCTGCGCCACTACCAGTTTTTCCTTGTTGGCAAGAATAAGGCTATTGGTGGTATCATATAACAGCACATTGGCCTCGATCACATTATTGTTATCGTCTTTTTCCTTGATCTCATGCAAAGCATTCCACGACCCAAGGTCTGACCATCCAAAATCTCCCAGGATAACAAATACGTTTTCCGCTTTTTCCATCACACCGTAATCGATGGAGATCATCCTGAACTGAGAATACACCTCATTAATGGCCGGTTGTTCCTTATCCGAAAAAAAATTTCCGGAAATGTTACCGAACATTTCCGCAATGTCAGGTAAATGTATTTCAAATGCCTTGATGATGGTACCCACATTCCAGATAAATATACCCGCGTTCCATACAAATTCCCCGCTTTCGACAAACTTCTTCGCCATGTCTAACTGTGGCTTTTCTGTAAACGTCTTCACCTTTTTGAATTCGGTGCCTTCACCGAGGATATATTGAATATAACCGTATCCGGTTTCAGGACGGTCGGGTTTAATGCCAAGGGTGATCAGAATATCATTATTCCTGGCATGGTCCAGGCTCTTCAGGATGGCATCGATGAAGGTCTTCTCCTTGAGTATGGCGTGGTCGGACGGGGTAACGACTAGGGTGGCTTCCGGATCTACCTTTGCTATTTTATAACTTGCATAGGCGACACATGGTCCGGTGTTCTTTCTTGAGGGTTCCAGTAATATCTGATGATCGGTGAGGTCCGGCAGTTGTTCTTTTACTATATCTTTATAGTTCTCACTGGTTACGATATAAATATTTTCCTTTGGCGAAACCTGCAGGAACCGTTCATAGGTGAGCTGTAGCAGAGAAGATCCTACGTCCAGTACGTCCAGGAATTGTTTGGGTAATTCATTTCGGCTCATGGGCCAGAACCTGGTTCCGATTCCACCAGCCATTATTACTACATAATAGTGCTTATTCATTGAAGCCTCCTCTCAATTCTAAAATTACAGTCTGATTAAATTTGTCTTTTCAAATAACAAAGATATTATTTATGATTTAATATCTTTATTTTTGCATCAAATTCTGCCTTTTTCATAAATATTTTCCTTCATTACATTTTAATTATTAGAGATTACATGATTAAATTTATAAATACTTCGGTATTTCTACAGATAAAGTAAATTGTTTGATTGATCAAGTTTTGCAAAGAATAGTGGAGAATGTTAAAACAACGTTAAAGGAAGTTTTCGGGTACAATCAATTCAGAGGTAACCAGGAAAATATAATAAATAATGTGCTGGCCGGCAATAACAGTTTCGTCATCATGCCAACGGGAGCCGGCAAGTCTCTTTGCTACCAGCTTCCTGCCATTATCATGGATGGCACCGCCATCGTTATTTCTCCACTCATCGCCTTAATGAAAAACCAGGTTGACCAGCTAAACGCCCTGAATATTAATGCTCAGTTTCTAAACAGTACTTTAACCAAATCTGAAATTAACCGGGTAAAAAAAGATATCCTTTCAGGCAGTCTGAAGCTATTGTACATTGCGCCGGAATCCCTGACCAAGCCGGACAATATCAGTTTCCTTAAACAGGTCAGAATTTCCTTTGTAGCCATTGATGAAGCCCATTGTATATCGGAATGGGGCCATGATTTCCGTCCTGAATACAGAAGGATCAGACCCATACTGGATGAATTGGGCAATATTCCGGTGATAGCCCTCACCGCCACAGCCACCCCGAAAGTGCAACTCGATATTAAAAAGAACCTGGCCATAGAAAATGCCCGGGCATTTAAATCGTCATTTAACAGGCCAAACCTGTATTATGAGGTAAGACCCAAAAAACAGGTTAAGAAACAGTTGATCAAATTCATCAAGGAGCACAAAGGTAAATCAGGAATAGTCTATTGCCTGAGCCGGAAAAAAGTGGAAGAAATCGCCAGCCTCCTACAGGTAAACGACATTAAAGCTGTACCCTACCATGCCGGGCTTGAGGCTGATGTGAGAAGGAAAAATCAGGATGATTTTCTCAATGAAGAAATTGAAGTCATTGTAGCCACCATTGCCTTTGGGATGGGTATTGACAAGCCGGATGTAAGGTTTGTTATTCACTACGACACACCCAAATCACTCGAAGGATATTATCAGGAAACTGGCAGAGCCGGCCGTGATGGACTGGAAGGCAACTGCATTATGTTCTACAGTTATAAGGATATTCTTAAACTGGAGAAGTTCAATAAGGATAAGCCGGTAACAGAAAGAGAGAATGCAAGGGTGCTTCTTGAAGAGATGGCTGCCTATGCCGAATCCTCAGAATGCCGCCGGAAACAATTGCTTCATTATTTTGGTGAAGAATATAATACGGATGAATGCGGGAAAACGATGTGGTGCGATAGTTGCCGTTATCCGGTGGAAAAATATGACGGGCGTGATTACGCCCTGCTGGCCGTACAGGCAGCCCTTCAAACCAATGAACGATTCGGATTGTTGCACTTATCCAACGTATTGCGTGGAAAGGATGATCAATATGTATTGAGCTATAAACACAACAAGCTCCCGGTATTCGGTAAAGGGAAAGACCATGATGATATTTTCTGGCAGAACATCATCCGGACGACTACAATACATGGTTATCTTGAGAAAGATATTGAAAACATCGGTGCATTAAAAGTATCTGAAAAAGGCAAATACTTCATAGAAAATCCGACGACGATTATGGTATCTGAAAAGCATGATTTCACTTCCGATGAGGAGGAAGATGATGGAACCGAATCACAACCGCTTGCCGGATCGGCATATGATGAGACGCTTTTTCATATTTTAAAATCTATTCGCAAAAAGGTGGCCAAGGAAAAAAACCTGCCTCCTTATGTGATCTTTCAGGATCCGTCACTTGAGGAAATGGCTACCACCTACCCGGTAAGCATGGAAGAACTTTCCAGGGTAAATGGTGTCGGAAGAGGAAAGGTAGAAAAATTTGGCCAGCCTTTCGTTGATGCCATAAAGGATTACGTGGAGGAAAACGACATCACGACGGCCACCGATGTAGTCATCAAGAGTGCAGGAAATAAGTCCAAAATAAAGATCTACATTATTCAGCAGATCGACAGGAAAATAGATCTTGAAGAAATAGCAGACGCGAAAGACCTGAGCTTTGAGGAGCTTCTTGAAGAAATGGAACAGATCATATATTCCGGCACCAAACTCAATATCGATTATTATATCGATCAATATCTTGACGAGGGGCGCCGTGATGACCTGTATGATTATTTCCTGACGGCAGAAAGCGATAGTATCGATGAGGCTTTGGAAGAACTAGGTGAAGAAGGATACGAAGAAGAAGAACTTCGCCTGATGAGAATTAAATTCCTGTCGGAATATGCAAACTGATTTTTTTATTTAAATACCATTTTTCATGAATGTACTTGTATTAGGTTCGGGTGGAAGGGAACATACATTGGCCTGGAAGATCAACCAGAGCCCCGAATGTGAAAAATTGTTTGTGCTCCCCGGTAATGCCGGAACCTCGGAATTCGCCGAAAATATTGATCTGCCGGTATCCGATTTTAAACAAATCGGAAGGGCGGTACTGGAAAAAAGTATCGATCTGGTGGTTGTGGGACCCGAAGCACCCCTGGTCGACGGTATCAGAAATTATTTTGAAGCAGACCCAAGCCTGGCTGACATAAAATTTATAGGTCCCGGCAAGGAGGGTGCGATGCTTGAAGGCAGCAAGGATTTCGCTAAAAAATTCATGTCGAAATACAATATCCCCACCGCCAGGTCCAGTACATACACCGACAAAGAAATTGAAAGGGCTCTGGGTCATATCCGCTCGCTGGTACCTCCCATTGTGGTAAAAGCGGATGGACTGGCGGCAGGTAAGGGGGTGATCATCTGTGAATCAAAAAACGAAGCCGAACAGGTGATCAACCAGATGCTTATCGATAAAAAATTCGGTGAGGCCAGCAGCAAAGTGGTTGTCGAGGAGTATCTCGAGGGAATAGAAGTTTCGGTATTCCTGCTCACCGACGGAAACAACTACGTGGTCTTCCCCGAGGCCAAGGATTATAAACGGATCGGAGAAAATGATACCGGACCGAATACAGGCGGGATGGGCTCCGTATCACCGGTGAATTTTGCCGATAGAAGTTTCATGGATAAGATTGAAAAAAGAATCATTCAACCCACCATTAAGGGACTTCAACAGGAAAATATTGACTTCATTGGATTCATTTTTCTTGGATTAATGAATATTAATGGAGATCCCTTCGTTATTGAATATAATGTGCGTATGGGAGATCCCGAATCCCAGGTGGTAATACCGCGGATAAAAGATGATTTTCTGGGCTTACTTGAAGCGGCAGCCGATAGAAAACTGGATGATAAACCGGTATATGTTGACGAAGACACAGCGGTTACCGTGGTGGCAGCCTCCGGAGGATACCCCGGAAGCTATGAAAAAGGTAAGGAAATAGAAGGCCTCGACAAGATCGACAAAGCCCTTGTTTTCCATGCCGGCACAAAAAAGACCGGGGATGGTAAAATCGTTACCAGCGGAGGACGCGTGCTGGCCGTTACCGGGAAGGGGAATGATATACAGGAAGCAGTAAAAATTTGCTATGAGGAGATGGCAAAAATAGAGTGGGAAGGAATGCAATTCAGAAGGGATATCGGCAATGATCTTCTCAGTCTTGAAAAATGAAATTGTTGCAAATAAATATAAGTGTAACTTGATAAATTATAACTCGTTGTGCGAATCAGATTATTGAAAACTTAGTGATACCGGGGGGGATTGGTGATTTGGTGATTTGGTGATTTGGTGATTTGGTGATTTGGTGGCCAAAAAAACTGAGATGTATAATAATTCACACTACGAGTTAATTAAATAAATCCGTATATTAAGACCATATTAATTTATCTATGTCGAGTTGTGGATCATGTGTGGTTCCTGGAGAAAAAAACACCATCCCAGGTTGCAGAAATAACGGCGGATGCCGTACAGATGGATGTGATAAGTTGAGCGCATTCGACTGGCTGGCCGATATGGAGCAGCCCGGGGCTTTCGGTTTTAATATTATTGAAGTCAGGTTTAAATCAGGAAGAAAGGATTTTTTCCGCAATGCGGATAATGTTGCCTTATATCCGGGTGATGCGGTGGTGGTGGATGTGCCCAACGGACATCACCTGGGATATGTAGCCCTGCAGGGTGAACTGGTCAGGTTACAGATGATGAAAAAAAAGGTGGAAGACGATGAGATCATCCGGAATATTTACCGCAAAGCCACTCAACGCGATTTGGAAAAATATGAGGAGGTAAAAAAACGGGAAATGCCTACCATGTATCGCACGAGGGAGATCATTCAGGACTTGAAGCTCCAAATGAAACTTACGGACGTGGAATTCCAGGCTGACAATACCAAGGCTACCTTTTTTTATTCTGCCGACGAACGGGTTGATTTCCGGGAGCTGATAAAAGTGCTGGCCGGTGAATTCAAGATCAGGGTCGAAATGCGCCAGATCAGCCTGCGCCAGGAAGCCGGCCGCCTGGGTGGTATTGGCTCATGTGGCAGGGAATTATGCTGTTCCACCTGGTTAACGGATTTTATAAGTGTATCCAGCTCGGCAGCCCGGTACCAGAACCTCTCATTGAATCCGAGTAAATTATCGGGGCAGTGCGGAAGACTGAAATGCTGCCTGAATTATGAGCTTGACACGTATATGGAAGCCCTCGAGGATATTCCAAACCTCGAAGAACCACTCCTGACCGAAAAAGGAGAAGCCCACCTTCAGAAAACGGATATTTTCAAAAAGATCATGTTTTTCGGGTATGAATCGGAAAATACATGGATCGCCGTACCCGTTGACCGTGTAAAGGAGGTGATGGAATTAAATAAAAAGAACAAAAAGCCGGCTACCCTGCTTAAAAACGAGAATGTCGATTCCGAAGATACGGCCCAGGCTTTAAATGCCGACCTTGAAAAACTGGATAAAAAATATAAACGTAAAGGCCATAAGAAAAAGCACCGCAAGAAAAAAAACAGGCCTCCAAAAAATAACAGGAATAAATGAGATCGTCGTATTTATCTCTCTTTTTTCTGACCCTGGTCATCTTCTTCGCTTCATGTGACCAGAACCGTATCTATGAAAAAAATAAAAAATTCAGAGACCGGATCTGGCCGAAAGACCAGGTGGTCACTTTCGATTTTGAGATCACTGACATCCATCCCTCCTATAATTTTTATTTTAATATCAGAAACTCGATACGCTATAAATATCAGAATGTATACCTGGCCTATTCCCTGGAAGATACCCTGGGAAATGTTTTTCAATCCGACCTGACCAATATAAACCTGTTTGATCCCAAAACCGGTGAACCCCTGGGTGACGGACTTGGTGACATATTCGATCACCGGGTAAAAGTGATTGGAAATTATCAGTTCAATAATCCGGGATTTTATCAATTCAACATCGAGCATTATATGCGTCCCGACTCCCTGGAAGAGATCATGGCCATTGGACTGAGGGTTGAGAAGTCGGAATAAGACTCATCGGACCAGGTGATTGCTGAACAAGGCCAGCCGGTCAATTATCCGGGCTTTGTCCTGCCAGTATTCCCGGGAAAATACCGAACGGAATTTCCAGTTCTTAGTGGTAAGATTCAACGGATCATATACCTGGGCTTCTTTTGAGGACACGCTCTGATAATAAAGGTCATCATCAGTAAGTATTAAGCCATAATAACTTTCATTGCGTTTCAGCGTGAGATCGGCAAAAGGCAATTCCTGACTCACTTCCATGACAAACCGTTTCTCATCCCGGAGGTCGTTCATCAACCTGTCTTTCAAATACCAGGATGAGGATGATTTCAACCTTGGCTGGAGAGAGGGCGTATACTCTCCCTCAGACACTTTTACAGCATATTCCAGATAGTTTTTAAGTAAGCGTGGACCTTCATTTTTAAGATGTTCGGTATTCATCTGGTGGGGATAAAAACTGGCCAGCAGATAAATTTTTTCCTTCGCGCGGGTCACGGCTACGTTCAGCCGGTTTTCCCCTTTTATCACATTCAGCGTGCCGAACTGCATGGAAAGATTACCCTTTGTATCGGGTCCATGAGTCAGTGAAAAAATAATGATATCCCTTTCATCACCCTGCACATTCTCTATATTCTTGACGAAAAGTGTCTCAGGTATCGATACCTTGCTTTCGATAGTCCTTTCTTCCATCAGATCAAGGATAAGGTCCTGCTGCCGGGCATTGAATGTTACAATACCCAACTCCTTTTCCGGTGTTTTTTTCAGGATCTCAAACACCTGGTCGATTACGGCATGTGCTTCGATCTCATTCCTGTTATCCTCCCAGATCCCATCCACTTTTTTAAAGGTAATGGCCGGATTTTTCCTGTTCAGCAGGTGCCTGTCTGGGATCAGGGTCAGGTTCCCCTTGTAAAAATTCCGATTTGAAAAATCGATCAGATCCAGCGTTTTTGACCTGTAATGCCCTCTGAGGTGAACCTGCATAAGGTATTTTTCTGCCAGGTCAAGCAATGAGTCCACTTCCAGTTCGGGGATATCTTCCGATTCCTCTTCCCAGCGGACTTTATACAGGTCAAAAGGGCTCAACTGATTGGCATCTCCTGCAATCATCACCTGTTTCCCGCGATACATGGCAGGAATCCCCCTTTCGACGAAACACTGGGAAGCCTCATCGAAGATCACGATATCAAATAATTTCTCCATAGGGAAGATGGCCGAGGCGGATTCAGGAGAGGTCATCCAACAGGGGATCAGGTTGAACAATTCTGAAGAAAAAATGGAGATCAGCTTTCGGATTGGCCAGATCTTGCGTTTTTTGGTGATCTGATGGGTAAGATCGCGATAGGTGGTCATATTATGCAGCCGGTTGTATTCCACCTTTCCATAGGTCCTTTCCCTGGCTTTCATCAGCACAATCTCCTTGCTGACATCCAGTTTTTCCTTTACCGATTCCTGGAGCTCTTTTATCATGGGATCAATTTTAAGACTGGAAACGACGCGCAATACAGGATATTTGGTTTCTATATGGTCGATCCAACTGATCCGCAGGCTGTTTTGGAATATTTCCATCACCTGCTCTTCCGGATAATCCTCCAGAATTTCATCGATCCGGCTGACTACCCCTTCCTCATGATCGAGGAGGTCATGTTGAATCCGGTCGAAATCACATAAACTCTCAAAATCGTTGTTTATTACATTTTTTAACCTGGAAGGTTCATATCTTCCGGACAGGATTTCCTGGATCTGTGTCGGTAATAAATATTTTTCCCAGGCCAGCCTCTTAGCGGGTATCTCCGACAATAACTTCAACAGCGCCTTTCCCGAACCCTCAAACTCTTCATAGCTCAGGGCCGGAATGTTGAAATAATCTGGGAAACCTCTCACCTTCATGAAAATATCCTTGGCTATGATCGCTTTTTTAAAATCATCGAACCAGATTTTCATCTCATCCAGCGAAAGATTGGAAGGCAAACCGGTGATCCAGGGATTACCTTTGAGCTTGGTTATATTGTGTTCGAAATTCAGCCGGTTATCCAGGCGCCTGGTCAGAATTTTAAGGTCTTTCTTTTTCGGTCTTAATCGATTTCTTGCCAGTACGCGACGTATCAAGGGCCTGTCCTTGGAAAAAATGAGCCAACGGATCCATTTTCTGGGATTTCTTCTCGCCTCCAGCATGCGGTGAAGCGTAATCTGGAATTTCCCCAGTTCATTGGATTTGAGACTGGTTTCAATACCGGGATCGATAAAACAATTGGTTATATTTTGTTCGATATTACTCACATACAGGTGCTCGGCATTTTTCGGGACATTACCCATGATGTGCTGAAAATATTCATAAATATGCACTTGTGATAACAGCTCCAGCATCCTATCGATTTCTTCCCTGTTTTTCAAAATAGCTTCCCCTTCCTGAAAACTGACTTCCGTATTGACGATTTTTTCCGATTCGGTTATAAGTCGCTGCTGAAAAACAGAGATGTCATCAATGAGACCCAGGATATTATTCAGGTCACTGGCCTTCAGATCTTTGAAATTTTTCCGTTTCCTCCAGGGGTAGGCTTCTTTCTGAAAACGTTTGGCGTAAAGTATGTAATACCGTAATTTATCGGTAAAAGGCTGAAGTTCATTGAATTTAAAGAAATTATAATGCTGTTTAAGATTTATGGTGGGAGCCCCGGGATCAGATGTCAGATATAATTCTTTTACCGATAAGCCGCATTCACTTTCATCATACAAAGCAAATTTCAGTTCGTCCAGCTCTTCCGCAAGCCTGTCAATAGTCCGGCTGGCATGAAGAAACTTTCTTTCAAGCTGGATCGAATCCAGGCTATTATTCTTCAATTTATATTCGTACAATTTTTCGATCTGGGCATGGATCTGCTGATAGATCTGTTTCCTGTCATTTTTGAAGTCGTGGACGAGTGCCGTAAAATCGGCGATATCTTCTTCCTCTAACCTTTCATACACCACATCCAGCGCAGCTCTTTTCTGACAGACCACCAGCACTCTTTTGCCGCTGGATATAAAATCACTGATCAGATTACAGATCAACTGTGATTTACCGGTACCCGGAGGGCCCTGTACCACAATGGAATTCCCCTTTTTAACGGCCTTGATGGCGTTCTCCTGAAAAGCATCCATTTTAAAGGGTGTGAAGGTCTGCTCTTCCTTTATCTTATTCAGAAAATAAAAAAAAGACAGATGCCTGTTCTCTTCGTGTGAATCATCGGAAAAGGATCGCTCGGAAAAAAAATCATCCAGAGAATTATATTTCCCCTTTTCGATCAAATGAACATAGTCCGGCACCAGGTACGATCCCGATTGGGGGAATATTCCCAGTACGGCTTCCGGGAATAGTTTCAATTCCCCGTTCTGATGTTTTTCCTCAAAATCCACTTTTTTAAATTCCTTGAATGGAATAAGCTGATCGACAAATATTTCCGGATTGAAATTTACTTTTAAGGGGCTGTCTTTGATCAGATGATACAGAGATGTCCTGAAGGCCTTGCTTTCCCGGTCGAAATCATCAAATACTCTCTCTATCAGATCTTCCTCAAGTGCAATCTGATTATAATAGGAATAGGCCAGCAAAAAACTTTTATTAAATGTAAGATTTACCTCTTTCCTCAGCCTAAGATACCAGTCATTGCCATCGAGCTCCAGCTCAACGGGAAAAAAGAGTAAAGGACCCCGTACCAATGTGCCATCCATAAGCCTGCCACGGATAAAGGGCCATCCCACATAAAGATCTTTCCCACCCCTTTCCTGGAATATGAATTTTTCAACCCGCTGGATCTTTTTTAACCGGGTGCTGACCTCATTGCTCTGATGATCCCGCGGATCAACCCGTGAACAAAGTTTAATCCGGGGATTACCGGCGATCAACTGATGGATGATCTGAAAAGAAGGATTTTTATCAAGAAAGTCAAAATCATGCAGATCAATAAACTGATCGACATATAACCTCAGCAATAACAGGGAACGGTTATTGCCCGAAAGGTTGGTGAGTCGCCGCAAATATGTTTGAAGGATCTTCTCCATTAATCCGCAATCAAAACAAAAATACGTCGTGGATCCGGAAATATATAATATAAAAAAAATTAACTTGTTGTGTGAATCAGATAATTAAAAACTTTGCGATACCAGGGGGATGTGGTGATGTGGCGATGTGGTGATGTGGCGATGTGGTGATGTGGTGATGTGGTGATGTGGCGATGTGGTGATGTGGCGATGTGGCGATTGGACGATTGGGGGATGTGGTGATTGGACGATTGGGGGATGTGGCGATTTGGCGATTTGGCGATGTGGCGATGTGGTGATTTGGTGATTGGACGATTGGACGATTGGACGATTGGACGATTGGACGATTGGACGATTGGA
>CAZIXF010000047.1:0-19615 GCA_964543195.1 uncultured Roseivirgaceae bacterium | reverse complement strand
GATTGGACGATTGGACGATTGGACGATTGGACGATTGGACGATTGGACGATTGGATGGCCAGAAAACTTTGGTTCTCCGTTACTTGGTACCTTCGTGGCTAAAATACACAACGAATATAATTAATACGATATATAAGGCTTTATCCGGCTAAATATACTGTCGCTGACCAGATCGGTTTTTTCAATATCCGCATCCGTCCGGAAAGGTCCGTATTTCGACCGGGCATCAAGGATCTTATTGGCCAGATCACTGTAAATATAAGGATGCCGCACCAGATCGGCCCATTCAGCAAAATTAATCTCAATTTTTTCAGGTTCAAAAAGGGTGTCGATGCGCACTGATTTTTTGAGCAAGGCAAGGGTCTCCTCCGTCAAACCATACACTTCATCCAGCTGATCCTTGTGTACATATCCCCCCAACAATTCCCTGTACCTGATGATCCGGCCGGAATAGACCGGACCTATACCCCTGATCTTCCTTAATTGAACGGAATCGGCCTGATTAATATCGATGCTGCAGGCGGATATTTTATCATCTTTCAATCCACCTTCCCGGGTATCCGCAGTAAAATGGCTGTCCGGCCGGGAATGAATGGCCAAAAGACTATCCTGCCGACTGTCGGCGGCCAAAAGGCTTTCAGGAAGTGTGTCCGCGGCAAAATGGCTGTCTGTCATGGTTCCCGTGATAGAATGGCGATCCGGCCGGACCTTTTTGAAATGACCTGCTCCCGGTTTATGATCCGGCCCGTACCCGGTTAGGTCAGGGAGATCGATAAACGGTTCGATCTTAGAAAAAAATTCTCCGGACAAACCATAAATCCTTAATAGATCATCCGGTGTGGCAAAACTGCCCCCTTTCGACCGGTATTTGATCAGTCGCTTTGCCACGACGGTATCAAAACCAAGGATCAGCAACTCCTCATAGCCTGTGGTGTTGGGATCGAACGGAAAGCGTTGGTTTACCCGCATCGATATATTCCCTTCCCGGCTGACATTTTTATTTTCGCTCTCCAGTATCCTGACAAGGCTATCCAGGTAAACAGAATCCCGTACAAATGCCGAATAGGGTTCCAGTCCGAATCGCTGATAATAAATTGGAGAAAGCATGATCAGGCACATGATCGGAAACAGGAGCATCAGCCCATTGACTTCGGTCCTGGAGATCCCGAAGTATTTCTGGATCTTATTATTCAGCCGGTTGAACATGTTAACCCCGATTATTCATAAACCATTCTCAAAATAAACCGTTTTTACTATTTAAAATATTTATTATCAGGTAGTTACAAAAAGGGATTAACCCCTGATAAGCGCAATTCAGTAGCCTATTTCTGGGCTATTTGATTAAGTATAAGAATTTCAAAACCCTATATAATTCTTTGATTATCAAGAAATTGCGCTTAATCGGCCCTTCGGGCGAAAAATTTATGAATTTTTCGGGTTAAATACGATCAAAAATAATTGCCTAGGGCATACTACAAATTTAAGCCATATCTGAATTTTTCCCGGTTACTTGTTTTCCGCACCACATAAAATTGGCTGATTTCCTGCACATCCGTCTCTAAACCGGTCAACGATACCTTGCTGAACTGTTCCGGAAAATATCGTCCCAAAAGAGTGCGTATCAGGTCTCATCCTTTTCCCTGAACCTTACACCCCATATCCTGTTCCCGGTCCAGTTCCGGATTTTTTAACGGTTCCCATTCGCCTGGTTTCTCACAACTTTCAGGAACACGGCCGGTTGACATCTGCCCGGAACCTTCATTTGAAAGTAATTTTGCTTTCAATCGAAAGCAAATATTCTTTCATTCAAAACAATTTCCGCTTTCATATGAAAGTCGGGTAAAAAATCACCGATTTAAATTTAACAATAATATCAATACCTGACCAGTTTTTCCGAAATACTTCCGTCTTTCCCTGTAAACCTTACCAGATAAATACCGGCGGTCAATTCGGGGATCTCAAACCGGGCTGGAATATAAGCCTGTATAGGTATGGATTCCATCAGAACCTGTCCCAGACTGTTGACCAGGTCGATCCGGCCCTCCCTGTTGGTTTTAACAGTCAGTATTTTCCTGCCTGACAACGGATTAGGATACAGGGTCATTTCAATTACAGGTGAATCCGAGGCCTGCCTGTCAAAAGCACTCCTGTAAAGAGACAGTCCACCCTGAATGTTCCCGGTGATCAACGCCGGATACTCATCGGCGAACAACAAACCCCCGGTCAGCCAGTTATGAAATCCCCATTGTGTGCTGTCGTCGGTTTCGGTTACAGGATTATGGATAATTTCATAAATTATCTCAGGGTCTTCCCGGTAATGCATATAGATGGCGGCCACGCCGCTGTAATCGGTGGTGACCAGATCATCCCTCCCATCCAGGTCCAGATCCATCACAAAAGGCACAAGATTCCTTTTAAAAGTAATAAAGTCATCGTCGATCCCTAAATAAGCCAGGTCTTCCAGCTCAAAAAATGGGTTTTCCCTGCTTCCCGTATTCAAATGCAGTTCCAGCCGGCCGCTTGATTTGCCCAGCAACATATCCGTTCTCCCATCCCTGTTTACATCTGTGAAAAAGGGCGTATCATTAGCTCGGGTCTCCACATTCAAAGCCACACCGCCGGAAAGGTCAATATCCAATCCTTCTCCCGGCCCCTTGCTGTTGAAGAAAACGTCTGCCTGTCGCGACAGATCGGTTGAATTCGTGTAGAAAAGTACCAGGTCAGCACTCTGATCATGGTCCAGATCCGCCAGTTGGATAACCGGATCGAATATTTTCCAGTTGCTGAGCCCGAACAGGTCATCATCGGCCAGCCTGAATTCCGGTTCCAGTACATTACCCGTATTTTCATACAGCCGGATATATCCATAGAAAGTGCCATCCATCTTTTTACCGTTTGCCGCAATATACAGGTCAAGGTCACCGTCCCCATCCCCGTCGAAAAGTACAGGCACGGCATTTTCTCCGGCATCGATCATATCAGCTTGCAGGAACTGTTCGGTCCGGAAATCGAACTCGGGGTTTTCGGCTGTACCCCTGTTGGTGTATAACCAGCTGGAGCGTGAAAAATCGATCCGGTATTCGGGACTTTCATACACATTGGGAGCCACCACCATATCCGGAATTCCATCCAGGTCGAAATCGTCATAATAGCCTGCGGGAAAGGTTGGAAACACAGCCGGTTTATCTTCATCCGGAAAATCCACCCGGAAATCGGTCATTACTGCTTCCTCCGGCGTACCCACATTTTCAAGAAAATAAAATTCGTCACATTGTTCATGCCCACCGAAAAAATCCTTGTCCCCGTCATTGTCCATATCGATCAGCAGGAGGCTTTTTCCGCCGGGATGCATCACACGCTGACCAATAAGGTCATCACAGGTTTCACCCTCTTCAAGAAAGGCATACAGAAAACAGAGGCATTCCTCGAACAATCCCCAGCTTCTGGTCACCAGTTCATATTCAATGCCACATGCTCCCGTCTTTTCCTTGCTCATATTCTTATGATGCCGGATATATCCCCCGAGGGCAAAATTATACACTAAAATGTCCAGGTCACCATCCCCGTCAAGGTCCCGTATACCGGGAATATCGGTAACATTCACCTGCAGGTTGATAATACCCGATGGGGTGAGGGTAAGCACCGGGTCGGCAATCAGCTCCCAGGAGATCAGGCCGGCGGAAAACCCTGTATTTCTGTATACCTTCATCCCCCTTGCCGCATTGGCAAACAGATCGGGCCTTCCGTCACAATCGTAGTCCCTGATCAGGATCCATCCCTCGATATCTTCCGGAAAGGATGACCGGTATTCCGGTGTAAAAATGAACTGATCATCCTGGTTGAGATAGGTATTAAGCCGGTTGGCCGCACGGTCGTAAACGATCAGATCCTTTTGTCCGTCGCCATTAAAATCAATCCGTCCATACTGACCGGAATTCAGACCCCCCGCCCATGGATCGTTCAGTGCCCGGTCATTTTCAATTACAGGGACGGAATTATCATATTCATAAAGGATCTGGCCTGTCGCCCCTTGAATCAGAAACAGAATCAGCACTGTGGCATAAACAAAACGCTTTGAAATACTCGACCTTCCCAACACCCTGTTGTCAATTTCTTTAAACTTCTATCATATTATAAAGTTACTTCCTATATTCGAAAAATAGATAAATTTCTGTGTAAATGATCCGAGATTTATATCACAAATTCCTGAACAGCACGGGAGTAAGCACCGATACCCGCAGCCTGGAAAAGGGAAATATTTTCTTTGCCCTCAAGGGACCTAATTTCAATGCCAACCGGTTGGCAGAGGATGCGCTCAGTCAAGGGGCTTCCCATGCGGTAATCGATGAAACTGAATTCGACACCGGTGAAAGGACTATCCTCGTAAAAGATGTGCTGACCATCCTTCAGCAACTGGCCAATCATCACAGGAAGCAACTCAATATCCCTTTTATCGGTATTACCGGCAGTAACGGGAAAACCACGACCAAAGAATTGCTCCATGCGGTGTTATCGGAAAAATACAATACACTGGCCACCCGGGGCAACCTCAACAACCATATCGGAGTTCCGTTAACCTTGTTATCCATAACCGGAGATACAGAAATAGCCATCATCGAGATGGGGGCCAATAAGATCGGCGATATTGCCGGGCTGTGCCGGATCGCAGAACCCACACATGGACTGATCACCAATATAGGAAAAGCGCATACCGAAGGCTTCGGGGGTTATGAAGGGGTGTTGCGGGGCAAGACCGAATTATACGACTGGTTGAGGAACCATGAAGGCACCGTGTTCATCAATTCAAACGACCCGGTATTGATGAACATGGCCAAACGTTTCAGGGAGCCTGTATTATACCCCAATGAAGAGGATTTTTTTCATTGTGAACTGGATCAGGTTTATCCCTTTATAAGTGTATTGAATGAAGACGGACGGAAAATCAATACCCGTATGATCGGCGCCTATAATTTCTCGAATATCGCCACAGCACTGTGTGTGGGTAAGTTTTTCGGGGTTCCGATGGATAAGGCGGCAAGGGCTGTCGAAAATTATATTCCGGGCAATAACCGCTCACAGATCCTGCAGAAAGGATCCAACACTTTTATTATGGACGCTTATAATGCTAATCCCAGTTCGATGGAAGCGGCCCTGGCCAATCTGGAAATGTTCGAGGCGGATCATAAGATGGTGATCCTTGGCGACATGTACGAACTGGGCGATTTTATGGAAGAAGAGCATAGAAAAATAGGAAAAGTGACGCGCGGCAAGGGGTTTGATACGATCATTTTCTGCGGGGGAAGAATGCGTTTTGCCGCGGAAGAAAACCCGGATGCGCTTTATTTCAAAACCAGGGAGGAACTCATCGAATACCTGGAAAACCATGCTTTCGATAATTCGGTGATCCTGGTAAAAGGTTCCCGTGCCATGGAACTGGAAAAGGTAATGGATGAAATTTAAGCCGATATGAAAAACGTCCTTGAATTTCTCAACAACTTACGCCTTAACAACAACCGGGAATGGATGCAGCAAAACCGGCCCGCCTGCCTGGAGGCCAAAGGTGAATTTCAGGCGCTTGTCAGGTTGCTCATCGACCGGATCAAATTATTCGATCCGGAGATCAGTGGCATCCGGCCGGAAAATTGTATTTTCAGGTTAAACCGTGATATCCGTTTCAGTAAGGATAAAAGGCCGTATAAAGAGAATTTCGGGGCTTTTATTTCAAAATCAGGGAAAAAAGGCGTGGATGGCGGGTATTATATTCATATCGAACCGGGCCGTTCCATGGCGGCCGGTGGCTCCTATATGCCTCCTATGGATATACTGAAGAAAATACGACAGGAAATCGATTATAATCCGGATCCCCTGATCGAATTCATCAACAGTGACCCGTTCCGGCAATATTTTGGAAGGCTCGAAGGAGAAAAGCTAAAAACAGCACCGAAAGGTTACAATCCGGATCATCAGAATATAAATCTTATAAATCACAAGAGTTATATAGTGACCCATTCCCTTGATGATAATATGGTGGCCGGTGATTCGTTTCCAGAGTATGTAGTTGAAGTATTCACTGAAATGAAGCCATTGAACGATTATCTGAGAATGGCCATTCACGATTGAAATATTCCTTCCTGGAATAACCGTACTGACAAGTAAACCGGGGGCTAAATGAAAATTCTTAGGGATCATTTTCTGTTTCTTGGACTGTTTTTATGGGTAACCATAACCCATGCGGGCCCGGGCGGCACGGATAATGATGAGGTAGATCTGTACATCAAAAAAGAGATCGGCGGTGTGGAACAGGCCATGGTGATCAGGGGTAAGTCGAAAGATCTACCGGTACTTCTCAGGTTACATGGCGGTCCGGGTTATCCCTTCTTCCCCTATCTTCCCGAATCCGGGGAACTTAAGGAACTTGAAGCGCATTTTATTATGGTCTAATGGAACAGCGGGGTACAGGAGCTTCCTACAGCAGCAAGATCAGGAAGAGTTCGATGAATACCGCTCAATTTGTGGAAGATGCCCACCAGGTGATCACACTCGTAAAAAAACTTTTCGGCATCAATAAGGTATATGTCTGGAGACATTCCTGGGGAAGTAATATCGGGATATTTCTTGCTGAAAAGTATCCGGAAGACATTATCGCCTATATCGGCACGGGCCAGTCGGTCGATGTATTTGCCAATGAACAGCTATGTTATCAGCATGCACTCAGGAAAACGTTGAAAGACAATAACCTGAGGGGATATAAAAAACTTAAAAAGATCGACACGGTCGGTTATGACCTGAAAGATGCCCTGGAGGTACGGCGCTGGATCTATACCTATGGGGGTGTGATCTTTTCCAATGGGGAGGAAAGACCTTATATCGATAAAAATATACTCAAAGAGATCTGGCAAACGCCCCAGTATACCTTTTCCGATAAGATCAACATCATTCTTCACCCCTATTATTCGGGTAAACAGTTGTGGGACGACATAAAGGCCATCGACCTTTTTGATCAGGTTCCCGAGATCGGGGTGCCCGTATATTTTTGCCTAGGACGGCATGACAAAATCGTATCATCCGAATTGGCGGAGGAGTATTTTCATACATTGAAAGCAACCGAAGGTAAACAGCTGATCTGGTTCGACCATTCGGCCCATCGTCCCCACCGTGAAGAACCCGGTAAATTTTTTGATGTTCTCGTGAATAAGATACTGGTCGAGACGAGTGCTTCCGGTCATTAGAGATTTTTATTTGTAATGTTCACATTTTCAGGGCGTTACGTGTATATTTTATATTCTAATAACGGATTGGGGATTAATGCTGTATCTGTTCCGGTTCCATGTTACAGGCTAACCCATCTCCACTTATTCAAAGTCGGAAGGCATGCCCAGCGATTCGCAATAAATACACCGGTCAGCTTTTGGATGATGACTGAACGGAACCTTTGGGTCGAAGATCTCCCGGATCAAGCCGGATAGCAGGGTTTCGAATTCTTCTATATGGGGTCTTATATCGGTGACCGGAAGGCCGGGTTTTCCTCCCGGCTGCCTGAACTTTATTCTTACATCAAAATCTTCAGAATGCAATTCACTGAAATTATAAAGGCCGGATACCACAGGATCCGGGTTTTCAGTATGATTTCTGAGGTAAAGAAGGGCGTAAAAAAAAGTCTGAAATACGGCTTTATTCCTGTAATTACTTTCCGGGTCAAAGAGCTCTTCCAGTGACCGGAACGAAGAGGTATCCTTCCCGCTTTTATAATCGATGATCCGGATCACATCCCCTTTGAGATCGATCCGGTCAATGACACCTTTCAGCGATACATGGCGGGTATTCTGCCCGGTCTGCACCGGAAAGCTGTATTTATAGGGTTTTTCGATACCCACAATCCGGAAGGGAACCGAGGACAGGTCACGCTCAAGGATCTTCCCGATATACTTCATGATGATTTCCCTGCCCAGGATATTTTTGCCTTCAAACCGGAAATTCCCGGGCTTATCCTCGAATCCATGATACTCGGCAAAACTCCGGTTGACGGACTCTTCCAGCCGGTCATGCAGCAGCTTGAAACTGCCCTCCGTGAGATCCTTCCCCAGCAGGGGCCTGTAAAGGTATTCCATCGCCCGGTGCAGTATCAACCCGAATTTGGCGGCTTCCAGGTCTTCGATCACCTCATCCTTTTCTCTTATATCAAAAATGTGTTTATAACAGAACGTAAGAGGGCAGTCGAGATACTGGTTTAATGCCGAAGGTGTAAAATGCTTTTGGGAATCACTTTTGCCTGCAACATATCTGTTCAACCGCTCATTAATAAAACCATTCTTTTCAAGTATTATGGGTTCACGTACCGTGGAAGCAATATCATTCGATAACCATCTGCCGGTTATTTCGACCCCGGAATCAAAATTCAACTGATAAATATACCTGCTGGGCTCGGCCTTTCGGTTATAGGCATCCTCCGTATTGTAGATCAGATGAACCTTCCCGGCCCGCTGTATCAGGCGGTAAAAGAGATAGGAATAAATCGAATCGCTGTTTTCAGGAAGGGGCAATTCGAATGCCCTTCTTACATTGTAGGGAATAAAGGAAGCCTGGCCCCCTGTTCCGGGAATAAACCCCTCGTTGGTACAGAGGACGATCACATTTTTAAAATCGAGGTTGCGGGTTTCCAGCAGCCCCATGATCTGCAGGCCTTCAAGGGGCTCGCCGGTAAAAGGTATCTTTTCGAATTGAGCATAAGACCTTACCACTCTCCTTACCACCCCGGCATCATAATGTACCGGCCTGGAGGAAAAAACCTCCTTCAGCCTGTTGAATAACCGGTAATAGACCAGGGCGAACTCCTTTTCAAAAATATATCCTGAAGACTGATCCTGGTCAAAGGAATTCCTTATGGCCGCCAGGATGTCGATCAGGTAATCGAATACGGTTTCTTCATTCCCGATCTTCCGGAAAATCCTGTTGAGTACCGGATCGTCATGGAAGATATTCAGTGGGACGTGGATTATGTTATGCCTTTTTATTTTACTGATCAGCGCTACACCCTTTTCATTATCATTGGCCCTGATAAACGGATGGTTCAGAATGTTCAGTACGTTGCGATGATTGAACCAGGTCATACTCTTTCCGGCACGGATCTTTTCCTGCATCTCCAGCATGTTGTTAAAAAGACTGAAGAAAGCAGAATTCCTGATCGGATAACCCATTGTGATGTTGATCTTATTCACTTCGGAAGGCAGGGAATACAGCAGCAGCGATAAAAGAGAATCATCGGGCAATACCACCACGGTATCTTCCAGTTCCTCAAGATGGGTCTCTTCGATCATATCCCTGATCAAAGTGCCTGCAATCCTTGTCTGGGTCGTATACTGGGATGATGCAATGGTTTCGATATTCCTCGATCCCTGCCTGATGTGGTCGTGCAGCTTTTCGGGAAAAAAGGGCCTGAAGTCGGTATCGCTGTAATATTTACGGAGAAAATGACCGGCTTCATGGGCCGGATCATCAAAATAATACCGGTCGATATCCCAGTACAGGCTGGCCTGCCGGTTTTTGACAAACCATTTGATTATTTTTTCCTCGGCCCTGTTCAAAGCATAAAATCCGGCAAAGATCACATGATGGTGATCCACAGCGATCTCTTCTTTAAACAATTTGCGGTAAACCTCCCGGTAGATCATGCCCTGGTAAGCAAATTTCTTTTTACCGATCTTTTCCTTAAAGGTCTTATACACCGGGATAAGGGTTTGCCAGAAGACCAGGAAATTTTTTTTATGATCGGTGGGGTGCTCGATGGCGCTTGACCAGAAACTTTTCAGGGCTTCCAGCTGTTCATCGGAAAAGTACTGGAACCTGGCATCGATCTCCTTCATGTTTTTGAGTGTGGAAAAAAGATCTTCCGGGTTGACCAGGTATTTATCTATTTCATCGAAGTCCCTTAACAGCATATCACCCCAGAAATAAAACCGGTCGAAGGTTTCTTTTACAGGGGATTTTTCCTGGAAAACTTCATAGAGTTCAAGCAGCAGGGTCAGGTTCTCGGCAGGGATGAGATCCGAATAGGAACAGATAAAATCTTCGATCGAAAGAATGGCTGGCGACCAGACCGGGGCATCGATCTTCTTCGACAGGGCCCGGGTGAAAAACATCCCTGCCCTCCGGTTGGGGAAGACGATCTTCAGGCGGTCGTAATGATCGCGGTGGTCCCTGATCACCCTGTCGGCAAGCTCGGATAAAAAATCATTTCGCATGGATGTCAAACCGAATTTAATGTTCCGTTTTCAAGATAGAGCAGATATCCTTCCACCTTCTTAAACCCCATTTCCCTTAGTATTTTTTTATATCGCACCACCTGCTCTTCATCGTGCGACACCGGTTCGCCCGTCTTGTAATCGACCACCACAGCCTGATCGCCTTTTATCATGACCCGGTCCATCCGGCTTACCCGGCCGGATCCGGGGAGTACGGGAACTTCCGTTTTCACCTGCCATTCTCCCGAAAACCAGTTTTCGATTTTTTTATTTTCCCAGAGGCTCTTCAGCAAGTCTTCTGTTTTTTTCTTTGAAGCATCCGTGATCTTTCCGCTTAGCAAATCTTCTTCGAGCACCCGGCCGGCTTGATCCTTATGGATTATCCTGGATAATATATCATGCATCATTACACCATAATTGATGTGTTCATCCCGGTCACCGGCAGCTAATACATCGGGTTGTTTCCTGACGGCGATTTTTTCATACCATCTCCCACGGGAATATTTTTTTTGGATAAACTTTTCTTCTGCTTTTGCCTGAGCTTCACCGGATGGCATTTCACCAAGCCGAAAGATCTTCTTTTCCTCATCCCAGCCATCAGCGAGGATACCGGATCCATTGTTCCCTGAGGTATCCACCGGGGCTTCATTCAGGATTTTATATAAAAGGCTGCCGGCATGATTTACCGGAGAGGTATTTTTTGGCAATTCACTGTATACATACAATCCGCTGACCGCCCTGGTCAGGGCCACATAGAGTAGATTAACATTATCCATATAGGCCAGGGATTTTTCATCGTAATAATCATCGATAAAATAGGAATCCTTCAGCGACTGCTCATATTTTACCGGATAATAGGGAAGGTCTTTCAACGATTCAAGTCCGGAAAGGCACCAGAGCACCGTACTGTTGGGCTTATGATCCAGGTTCCACGTGCAGAAAGGAATGATCACCTGGTCAAATTCAAGTCCCTTGGCCTGATGAATGGTCAGTATCTGAATGGCATTCTGTTCTTCCGAGGGATTAATGGACCGGTTCCGGCCATCGGTGTCCCACCAGTCAAGGAACGAATTGAGGTCCCCGTTATGCACTGAAATATAATCCAGTATCACATTCTGAAGCCCCATGAGATAGGGCTGTTCTACCGGAAATTCGCCCAGTTCCATGAGCAGGGATACCATTTCGACCAGGTCATCAAGCGCTACGGCCATATACTGATCAAGCCGGAGGGGGTCTTTTGAATCCAACAGATGGCCGTTCAGGAATATCTCCCGGTCCGGGTCGAGGGCCTGCCGGTATAATTCAGTTAACGTGATGCCTGCCGGTCTGCCCTTCAACACCGATAGCCAGTAGTACAGATTGATCCTGGCTACCGGGTCCTTACTCTCACGAATAAGTTTCATGAAACTGATCACGGCATTGACGGCGGGAGAAGCATAGAGGAACAGGGATTCCGAAGAGACCACATCAAAGATACAGCGATCGGTCGTATCCATGGATCGTTTATATTCCAGGAGATGGTCTGCCACCATTTTTCCTTCCCGGTTTGAACGAACCAGGACAGCAATCTGCCTGGCCTGGTAATTCTTATCCTGAATATGCCTGATCAGGGGGATCAGGTCATCCAAAACTTTATCGCGCCAGGAACGAGGCTCCTCTTCCTCTTTGCTATCGGATGAAAAAAAACGGACGGAAATTTCACCACCATGTTTATTCCCTCTTCCTTCCGGGATATGCTGGAGTACATCCGAATATGAATCGATGAAGCGGGTAGAATAGGATTCGAGCTTTTTCCGGTAATCCGGATCCGGATCGTCCGTTATCTGGGATATAAAATGTTCCGATAGCAGGCCGGGGACCTTCCTGAATATCCGGTTATTGAAATCCACGATGTTTTCCCGGCTTCTCCAGTTATTATTCAGCACCTGGAAATCAATATATTCCTTTCCGATATCATCGGTCACAGACTGCTGAAGGATCTGCCAGTCTCCTCCCCGCCACCGGTAGATCGATTGTTTAACATCGCCCACCAGCATATTAAAATAACCCTGAGCCATGGTATTTCTGATGAGTGGCTTAAAGTTATTCCATTGAAATCCGCTTGTATCCTGGAATTCGTCGATCAGAAAATGATTGTAATAATTGCCGATCTTTTCATAAATGAAAGGAGCGTCATTTTCGCCGATCACGGTACGGATCAACCGGGAAAGATCGGAAATGAGTATGGCCGCATTTTCAGATCTGTATTCAACCAGTTTTTGAATCAGGTTGGAATAAATCCCGATATTGTAAAACAGCTTTAGCACAAGTGAGATCGTATTCTGATACCGGATATGCCTCTGGTAATAATCAATGGCCTCCCGGTAGAGTTCATACAGGCCATTGCCCAATGCTTCAAGAATGGCAGATTTTACTTTTGATTTATTCGTATACCAGGAATCTTCCGAGCCGTACGCTTTCATCATATACGTATTGAGCCCGAAAGGCCTTTCCAATGCCATTTTTTGAAGCAGGCCTGCCGGACCCCGCTCCCCGTATGAAAAATCCTCCACGATCAGATCATACCGCTCCAGGTATCGTAAACCCTCTTTTCCATATTCCCGCAACTTCCGGTTGAATACGGCCCTTTCCTTTTTCAGTTTATCCAGTAAATCCGTCAGCAATTGTTTATCGGAGATCCGGTCACCGAATACGGAAAGATATTCCTGAAATTGTTCGTAATAGATCTGCCGGGTAAGATCTTTCAGTTCATTCCGTATATCCCACCGTCCTTCTTCCTCCATCCTGGATCCGGTATAGCGTAACAACCATTCTCTCAGTAAATGATCCTTTTCGAGGTCAAGGAACATTCGGTCGATAATCTCCTCTGTGACTTTATCCTGTTCGAATTCTATGGTAAATCCGCCCTGAATGCCGATATCCCTGGCAAAGGCAGTGACTATACGCTTAAAAAAGCTGTCGATCGTACTTACTGTGTAATAGGAGTAGCCGTGGAGGATCGATCTGAGCGTCAGCCCGGCTTTTTCTCTCAGCACCGGGGGTTGTATATTCAATTCCCGGCAAAGCCGCTCCACCAGTTCATCCGGGGCTTTGTTGTGCGCTATGCTATGAAGGTTGGCAATGATCCGTGCTTTCATTTCATTGGTTGCCTTGTTGGTAAAGGTCACTGCCAGTATCTTCCGGTAATACCCGGGTGATCTCAGGGCCAGCATGAGGTATTCGAGCGTAAGATGATAGGTTTTACCCGATCCCGCCGACGAACGATAAATCCTGAACAGATCCTTTGCCAAAATGAAATGATGGGTTAATGAAAAGCTTCAACTTTTAAATTGTGGACTAATGAAACAAAAAAGTAAAATGATTCATAATTTTTAAAATATTATTAATTAAAAAACTGGTGGTAATTAATCTGATGGGGGGAGTTGTGGAATTGGGGAATTGTGGAGTTGGGGAGTTGGGGGGATGGGTATACACCAAAACAGGTAATTTCTGAATGATCATAAAATATTTCCATTTTATGATAAATAGCATTGTTTATACCACCATTTGAGATTATTTTTGCTTATTTAAAATCAATCTAAATAAATATGATGATGGCAAAGACCATCGCTGATCTTAAAATCGGGGAGACCGCCAGGATCAAGGGATACGTAGAACATCCCCTGACGCTTAAGTTGCTCGAAATGGGTTTTCTTCCTGGAGTGGATGTGAAGATCAGTTATAAAGCCCCTCTGGGTGATCCGATCTCGGTGAGGGTAAGCGGATACAATGTTTCTTTACGGCTGGATGAAGCCAATATCATTACGATAGAATAACAGTATTTTCAATGCCTGGAAAAGATAAAATATCAGTAGCATTAGTAGGAAATCCGAATTCAGGTAAATCTTCCCTGTTCAACCAGCTTACCGGCCTCAACCAGAAGATAGGGAATTACCCGGGCATAACGGTAGATAAAAGATCCGGTACATTTATTTTGCCAAACCGTAAAAAGGTGGAAGTCATCGACCTGCCCGGAGCATACAGCATATATCCCAGATCGGATGATGAACGGGTGGTGTTTGACATGCTGAACCGGATCAACAATGATGAATTTCCCGACGTGGTGATCGTTATTGCTGATGCGGTAAATCTGAAAAGGAATCTTCTGTTGTATACCCAGCTTTATGACCTTGGTATTCCGGTAATCCTGGCCTTGAACATGCTGGACGTAGCGGAACGGTCTGGAATTTCCCTCGATATAGAAAAGATCCGCAAAGCGCTCAAAGCGCCGGTGGTCACCATCAATGCACGCACCGGCAAGGGTATCGACGAAATTAAAAATATGCTGGCCCAGCCTTTTTTGCCTCCCAACGGTACGCCTTTCTTCGATGTGCGACCCCTGGCCCCCGGGCTGATCCAGACCATTAAAGAAGCCTTTAACCTCGATAACGACTATCAGGCTTACCAGGTAATACAGCAATACAAGTTCAATTACCGGCTCAACGAGGAGGAAAAGGAATTCATAGGAAAGGAGATCGAAAAATCGTCCTTTGATATTCAGGCTCCACAGGCCAAGGAGACTATTGAACGGTATGCGGTGATCAATGAAATATTGCAGGGAGCCATAAAACTTGAACATGACAGTGAAAACCATAATCTCACCGACAGGATCGACAGTGTATTGACCCATAAGATCTGGGGATTCCTGATATTTTTTATCATCCTCGGCATGGTATTTCAGGCAGTATATGCCTGGGCACAGTATCCGATGGATTTTATCGACGGTGCAGTAAGCGATTTAAGCTTTCATCTTAATAATATGCTCCCGGATGGCCCCTTTTTCAACCTGATCACCGATGGGATCATTCCGGGGATCGGGGGCATATTGATGTTCATTCCCCAGATCGCCCTTCTTTTTGCTTTTATTGCGATCCTTGAAGAGAGCGGTTATATGGCCAGGGTGGTGTTTCTGATGGATAAGATCATGCGGCAATTCGGCCTGAACGGCAAGAGTATTGTCCCGCTGATCTCCGGAGTGGCCTGTGCCATTCCTGCCATAATGGCCACCCGTTCCATCGATAACTGGAAGGACCGGCTGATCACCATATTCGTAATACCCCTGGTGAGCTGTTCGGCAAGGCTCCCCGTTTATATCATACTGATTGCCCTGGTCGTACCGGAAAATATGATACTTGGGATCTTTAATCTACAGGGTCTTGTACTGATGGCATTGTATCTATTGGGGTTTGCAGCCGCCATACTATCAGCCCTCTTTATCAGGCAGTTTGTCGTTCGCAAAGGGCATAGTTTCCTGATCATGGAACTTCCGCTTTATAAAATACCGCGGTTTAAAAATGTATTGCTCACCATGTGGGAGAAATCAAAGACCTTTACTGTGGAAGCCGGTAAAGTGATCCTGGCCATATCCATAATCCTCTGGGTGCTGGCCAGCTATGGTCCGGCCGACCGGATGAACAATGCGGAAGAAGCCGTGGCATCACGTGTGGACCAGAATGCCATTACCGAACAGGAATTCGAGAACAAGGTGGCTTCTTTCAGGTTGGAAAACAGCTATGCCGGCATATTCGGCAAGGCCATCGAACCCGTAATCGAACCTTTGGGTTTCGACTGGAAGATCGGTATTGCTTTGATCACATCTTTTGCTGCCAGGGAGGTGTTTGTGGGGACTATGGCCACCATTTACAGTATCGGGGCAGATAATGAGGATGTAACCACGCTTAAAAACCGTATGCAGAAGGAGATCAATCCCGATACGGGCAAGCCACTATATAATCTGGCCGTCGCCCTTTCACTGATCATTTTTTATGCCTTCGCCATGCAATGTATGAGTACCCTGGCCGTGGTTTTCCGGGAGACCAAATCATGGAAATGGCCTGTCCTGCAGCTTACCTATATGTCGGGATTGGCTTATGTATCCTCATTAATCGTATATAACCTGTTGAAATAGTTATTTTCAGTTTATCTTCACGGGTTAACCTTGCATTGATCATGTCACCTGCGGATATATCTTTTTTCCGGGAAAGAAGCCATACCTATGAAGCCGGAGCCGGCAGGCTGGACGGCCGCCTGACCCTTTTTTCTATACTCAGGGTTGCAGTCTTTGCCGTATTTGTCATCGCTGCAATCATCGCTGCCAATAATTCGGATTTTACCGCTTTATTGATCAGCGTGTCGTTATTTGCAGTCATATTCCCTTTGCTGGTCAAAGCGCATAACCGGCTCAAATACCGGCATCAACACCTGAAATTTCTATCGAAAATCAATCGGGATGAAATCAGCCGTATCAATGGGAAACTGGATCAATTCGATGAAGGCCTGGAATTCATCGACCACGGCCATCCCTATCACATCGATCTGGATATTTTCGGAAGGAACTCGTTGTTTCAGTTGCTGGATCATACGACCACCTATACCGGAAGATCCACCCTTGCCGGCTGGATATCGCAGAAGACTTCATCAGATGAAATCATTAACCGGCAGAAAGCGGTGCAGGAGCTCAGAAATAATATCGACTGGCTTCAGGAGTTTCAGGCTACCGGTATGCATACCCGGAGCAAAACCGATACAGAGGCATTTTTTGAATGGCTGGATGAAAAAAACCAGGTGTATCCCGGTCTGTTTCCCAGGATTATCCGGTATGTGGGGCCTTTTTTATTCTTTGTGCTGACAGGGTGGGTATTATTTTCAGGCTTGTCATTGGGGCTCATCCTGTTGGGCTTTGTTTTTCACGGCTTTATTCTGCTGAGGTACTTCCCGCAAATCAAGCATGTCCATGAACGTACTTCAGGGGCTATCCGTGCTCTTCAATCCTTTGAAGCGCTGATCGGTTTCATTGAAAAAAGAGAATTTCACACAGAAAAGCTCAGGACGGTTCGGCATATTTTTATGACAGGAGGCCACAGTGCTTCCCGTGTTATCGGGAACCTGAAAATGATACTGCAGAATCTTGATAACCGGTACAATACGATGTATCATGTGTTCAATTTCATTTTTTTGCTGGACCTGCATTTTGCCCTTGCCGCCGAAAAATGGAAGCGTAAACAACCGGAGGAAATCAGGAACTGGTTCAAGGCCGTGGGAGAAATGGAATCCCTCACCAGCCTGGCAGCCTTTTCAGCTATCAACCCGGAATATTGCTTCCCGGAGATCCGTCCCGGTACCCATTATATTTCATTAATCAATGCGGGGCATCCTTTAATTCCATACTCAAAAAGAGTGAACAACGATTTTTCACTGAATGACCGGGGGAAGGTGGCGTTGATCACCGGTTCGAATATGGCGGGAAAGAGCACCTTCCTGAGGACGGTGGGCATTAACGCCGTGCTGGCCATGGCCGGAAGCCCGGTTTGTGCAAAAAAAATGGAAGTGTCACTTTCGCAGGTATTCACAGGCATGAGGAGCCAGGACAACCTGGAAGAAAACATGTCATCTTTCTATGCCGAACTGGACCGGATCAGACAGTTACTGGATATAATGGAAACTAATGATCCGGTGCTGTATTTTCTTGACGAATTATTGAAAGGCACCAATTCGCATGACCGTCACCTGGGTGCTGTTTCGCTTGTACATCAGTTGTCCGGGAAAAATGCCATGGGATTGATCTCTACGCATGACCTGGAACTGGCCAGGGAGACCAGTAAAGCAACATGGGTAAAAAACTACAGTTTTGAAAGCTCCATTGAGGGTGACGAGATATATTTTGATTATAAGTTACATGAAGGTATCAGCAAAACGCTGAATGCAAGTAAACTGATGGAAAAAATGGGGATTAAACTCATTAACCGTTGATTTTACCCTTGGTTTTTGTTGCCCATTTGATTTTTCGACCATATTATTTTTTATATTAGTAAAGTTCATCATTATTGCACTTTTTTAAACCATTATTATGAAATCTTCCAGAAGGCAGTTCCTGTCAAACACCACTAAACTTGCTGCAGGCACCGGATTAACCGGTCTGATGTCCGTATCCGAAAATGCCCGGGCTCATGAAACAAAAAGATCGGCAAATGATACCATCCATATCGGTTTGATTGGTGCACGCAACATGGGATACGGCATTCTCAGCCATGCTATTGCAGAGCCCAATGTAGTCTGTTCAGCCATTTGTGACGTGGATGACCGTATCCTTGATGACAAGGTCGAGGATGTGTTCCTGAAAACCGGTACAAGACCTGCAAGGTATAAGGATTTCCGTAAACTGCTGGATGATAAAAATATCGATGCGGTGATAATAGGTACACCCGATCACTGGCATTGCCTGCCTATGGTATATGCCTGTGAAGCGGGGAAAGATGTTTATGTAGAAAAACCCATGGCCAACACCATTGAAGAATGCAATGTGATGGTAAAAGCGGCCAGAAAATATGACCGTGTGGTACAGGTGGGACAGCAGCAGCGCAGCGGTCCCCACTGGATGACCGTCATGGAAAAGATCAAAAAAGGAGATATCGGCCAGTTGCGAAAAGTGATGATCTGGGCGAACTTCAACTATGGAATCGGAAGGCCCGAAATGCCCAACAGCCAACCTCCCAAAGGGGTTGACTTCGATATGTGGCTGGGACCCGCATCCGACCGGCCATTCAATGAAACGAGATTCCATGGTTCCTGGCGTATGTTCTGGGATTACGGCGGCGGGTTGATGACCGACTGGGGCGTGCATCTTATCGATATGGCCCTTTGGGCAAAGGATGTGGCTACTCCACCTATAGCTGCTATGGCCAGTGGAGGGAATTTTGCCTATCCCGATCATGCACACGAAACCTTCGATACCATGAGTGTAAGCTGGCAGATGCAGGATTATGCCATGAGTTGGGAACATACGGCCGGCACCCAGTTGGGACCTTACGGGCGGCTATATGGTCTTGCCTTCATTGGTAACGATGCCACCATAGTGACTGACCGTGGGGGCTGGGAACTATTTCCTGAACTGGAAGACGGCAAATACAAAGTGCCGGCCATGCCCGAACAAAGAAGCCGGGGCGAAACCCATAAACAGCATGTACAGAACTGGCTTGATTGCATCAGAACCAGGAAAGAACCCAATTGTCCGGTCGAGACCGGAAGGAATGTAGCCATCTATGCCCACATGGCGAATATTTCTTTGAGATCGAACACCCGGGTAGAATGGGATGAACAGCGTGGGGATTTTGGTAATAACAAAGCGGCCATGGCCTATTATGCTCCGGAATACAGGAAACCCTGGGAGCTTCCAAAGTTTTAGATCATCTTCTCAGACAAGGAATGTTTGCATTGGGACATAACCCATAGATAAATACAAATACACCGAAAGGTAATTTTATATCATAGTAACTTTGGAAACAACCATTTAACCCGAAAAATTCATAAATTTTTCGCCCGAAGGGCCGATTAAGCGCAAT
>CAZIXF010000046.1:0-46841 GCA_964543195.1 uncultured Roseivirgaceae bacterium | reverse complement strand
AATTGCGCTTAATCGGCCCTTCGGGCGAAAAATTTATGAATTTTTCGGGTTAACAACCTTCCCTGGTCATTGAATTCTTATCCGTTTTCCATAAAAGTCAAATTACTGGATCGGGTATTGCCAAGCACTGGTCACTGAATTGTTATCCGTTTCCCACCCTGTTCAAGGGATTTGAAAACCGCATCTACCACGATCATATCGCTCAGGCCTTCTTCTCCCGGGACCCTCACCGGCTCATCATTCATCACATTCAGTGCAAATTCATCCATCTGGGCAGCCTGTTGATTGATTTCCGGAAATTCCAGAGGACCTTCGGAAGTTTCACCGGCTATACCGCTGTAGGATTGAAAAGGATCGAGCCGGAACCAGCCCTCTTCGGCAGTGGCCCGGATATAATTATATCCCGCATGAAAACTGGTGATCAGGTTGGCGACTGCCCCGTTTGGGAATTCAAGTTGAAAACTGGTGATCTCATCCACTTCATGGAATATCTCCGGCCTGTTTGTGAATGTTTGAGCCGAAACCGCTACCGGTTCCATTCCGGTAATATAACGGGCTGCATTCAAAGGATAAACCCCCATATCCATCATGGCCCCGCCTCCGTATTCTTTATGGAGCCTCCAGTTGTCGAAGGTGTCCGGCCATACAAAACCGGCTCCCCCTGTTACCAGCTTTATTTTACCATATTCTTCATCCTGGCCAAGCCGCATGATCTCCTGGGTGTAGGGTTCGTACTGCATCCTGTAACCAATGGCAAGTTTCACATTGTGTTTCTCACATGCTTCGATCATTTCCCGGCATTCCTGTGCATTCAGGGCCATGGGTTTTTCACAGATCACATGTTTGCCTGCCTGTGCCGCCCTGATCGTGTATTCTTTATGCATGAAATTGGGAAGCACAATATATATGATATCGATATCCTGGTTTTCCGATATCGAGTCGAAGTTTTCATAATTGTAAATATTCTTCCTGGGTATATTATATTTTTCAGACCAGGTCTTTTCTTTTTCAGGGGTACCGGTCACTATTCCCGCAAGGTAGGAATGTTCGGTTTCCTGCAGGGCAGGTCCAAGCAGATCGGTGCTGTAATAACCCAGACCCACCAGGGCGATACCCAGTTTTTTACCGGTATTTTGAGCCTTACTGCATGATGTCAATAAAGAAGGGAACATCATTCCCATTGTACCGATGGAAGCTTTTTTAATAAAATTCCGGCGGCCGGAGGTTTTAAAATTCATGTTTTTCATGTTGATGGCATATTAAATATTGGCCAATATATAAAAAATGATCACATAAGAACAAATTAGTCATAAATGTAAGTTGTTATTTTAATAAGGATTTCAGATGTTTAGGGGAAATTAATTTTAACCGAGCTTTAGTAAATAAATTATGAAAAAAAATATTGACCCCTCCTCAAGAAGGGATTTTTTAAAAAAGTCGGCAGCCATTGGGGCTTTTTCCATTGTACCCGGATATGTGCTGGGTGGTGCAAAACACATTGCTCCAAGTGATAAGGTCACCATTGGGTTTATTGGTTGCGGTAAACTGAGTCACGGGCTGAGCCGCAGGTTCCTGGAACTCGAAGGGGTAAAAATAACAGCTAACTGCGATGTGGATAGCCAGAAATTGCAGGCTTATGCGGACCTGGTGAATGGCATATATGCTGAAAAATCAAATCAAGCCGGTTATCAAGGAGTTGATAGCTATAGTAATTACCAGGATCTTTTGAAAAGGGATGATATCGATGCGGTGATCGTGGCCACTCCCGACCATTGGCATGCATTGATCTCTATCGATGCGATAAATGCCGGAAAAGATGTGTATTGTGAAAAACCCCTGGCGCATACGGTATACGAAGGAAGGAAAATGGTGGAAGCAGCAGAACGGAATGGCCGGATATTACAGACCGGCAGCATGCAACGGTCCTGGGAAAATTTTCGCCGTGCCTGTGAGCTGGTGAGAAATGGCATGATCGGTGATATAAAAACAGTTAAAGTAAGCATAGGTGATCCTGCCATTCATTGTCATCTGCCCGCCGAAGAAGAACCCCATTACCTGGACTGGAACATGTGGCTTGGACCGGCCCAGGTGAGGCCTTATAATTCAACTCTATCTCCCCCGGTTTCATTTACGGGCTGGCCCGACTGGCGTAAATACTGGCCTTTTGGAGGAGGAGGGATAGCCGACTGGGGCGCTCACATGTTTGATATCGCTCAATGGGGGTTGGGCATGGATGAATCAGGGCCTGTGGAACTTAACCCTCCCGAAGAAAGAAATGCAGTCCGGGGATTGAGATTCAGGTATGCCAACGGTGTGGAAATGGTCCATGAGGATTTTGGAAGAGGGAATGCCGTGGAGTTTACCGGATCGGAAGGAGTGATCAGGGTAAGCCGCCAGTTCCTGGAAGCCGAACCAGAGAAAATACTCTCTGCAGAAATACCTGAAAATGGCGTACATCTTTATCACAGTAACAATCATTACCAGAACTGGATCGATTGTATCCATTCACGGGAGAGGCCGATCTGTGATGCAGAAACGGGGCATCGCTCGGCTACCGTATGTAATATTGCCAATATCGCTTATGAATTAAAGAAACCTTTGAAATGGGATCCGGTTAATGAGCGTTTTGAAAATGAATATGTAGCTAATACGTTATTGACAAGAAATTACCGGAGACCCTTCAGATTATGATGAGGGAGTAATATCTGAAACAGTTTGAGAAGTACAGGCCGACTCATTCCGGAATTTTGCCCGGATTATAAAGAAAGCTTCATCACAATAAAATAAAGACATATGATCATTATCGTGTGTCTTATTTTTTTCTTATATTAAAAGTGCGATAAATGTACTCTTCTGAGTTATAGGGCATTTTATTTTTTGTAGAAATGTTTATCAGATACCAACAGGGCTGCGGCCCGGCTTATCAAATCTTAAATATAGTCTTATGTCTTGTGAAAAATTAAAAAAATTCCTGGATGAAAAGGGAATCAAATATGTGACCATAACCCACTCACAGGCTTTTACCGCACAACAGGTAGCTGCTTCTACCCATATCAAAGGTAAGGATATGGCCAAGACCGTCATTATTAAAATTGATGGCCACATGGCCATGGCTGTATTGCCCGCTAATTACCAGATCGATTTTCAGGCCTTGAAAGAAGTGACCGGTAACGAAAATGTGGTGCTGGCGGAGGAATCAGAATTCAAGGATATCTTCGATGATTGTGAAACCGGGGCCATGCCGCCTTTCGGAAACCTGTATGGTATGGATGTATTTGTGGCTGAATCGCTGACCAAAGATGATGAGATAGTTTTCAACGCCGGTAATCATTCGGAAGTGATCAAAATGAAATACAGTGATTTCGAGAAGCTGGTAAAGCCCAAGATCATTAAGTTTGCCACCTGACAGGTATGTATTATCCGGACCTTGATCCGGAGTTCGCCGATGAGTAGAAATAAATTTGACGGCAGATCCGGCGAAGGTTCAGTGTACTGAGGTAATTGGCCTGATCCCAATGGATGGGAGAGCATATTCTGACTCATTTATTTTAACTCATCGTATGACTTTAACTCATCCGATGAGTACCACACGAAAGGCTTGAAGTCATCCGATGAGTACCACACGAAAGGCTTGAAGTCATCCGATGAGTACCACACGAATGGCTTGAAGTCATCCGATGAGTACCACACGAATGGCTTGAAGTCATCCGATGAGCATTGGTAAGTCATTTGATGAATACCGGTAGGTCATCCGATGAGTTTTAGGATCTCCAGGTCATCCGATGAGTTTCCGGAGGATGAGCTCACTACCCATTACTTTACCGGTCACTACCTGCACAGTTGTTCGCTGCCTGTTCCAACCTGCTTCATCCCATATCGAGGAATAAATTCACAAGCGATAACAACCCGATAATCCACAACACCAGTGAGATCTTTCTTGCATTTCCTGTCAGTAGTTGTAAAACAATATAACTGACGAAACCGAATGAAAGGCCAAGGGATATGCTGCTGGTAAAAGGCATAAGGATGATCGTTAAAAATGCCGGGATACCATTACGGAGATCCATAAAGTTGATCCTCACGATATTTCTGAACATGTATATCCCTACGATGATCAATGCGGGAGCAGTGGCATAGGGCGGAACAATAGCGATGAAAGGGGCAAAGAAAAGTGCCGTCAGGAAAAAAAAGGCGGTCACCACACTGGCCAGGCCCGTTCGCGCACCGGCCGCTATACCGGCAGCGGATTCTACATAGGTGGTGATGGTACTGCTTCCCAGCAACGAACCAAACAGGGTGGCTACCGCGTCGGAACTGAGGATCTTGTTCAGTTTTGGAATTTTACCATCCTTTTTCACCATATCCGCTTCGTATGCACATCCGATTATTGTGCCGAGGGAATCAAAAAGGTCGACATATAGAAATGAAAAGATGGCACCTGCCAAAGCCAGACTGAAAGCCTGTGATATATCGAGTTGAAAGGCAATGGGTTCCGGTGATGGCGGTATGGAAAAATATTGGGACGGCATTTCTATTTGACCTATGGCCATCCCCGCCAATACAATAAAAATTATCCCGGTTAGGATGCTGCCCTTGATTTTATTGATTTCAAGCACGATGATGAGCACAAAACCGGCCAGTCCAAGCAGCACGGAGGGGCTTGTTTCACCCAGTTTGACAAGGGTGACCTCACTGGGAGTTATAAGGCCCAGGTTCTGAAGACCGATAAACGTGATCAGCAGACCAATGCCAGCCGGGACGGCCAGCCTCAGGGCTTCCGGTATGGCATCGGCGATTTTTTCCCTGAAACCAAGAATGGTCAGTAAAAAGAAGAGCACACCGGAAATAAAAACCACCCCCAGGGCTGTCTGCCATTCCACACCCATCCCCAGCACGATAGAGTAGGTGAAAAAACTGTTCAACCCCAATCCCGGAGCCAATGCAAAAGGCACATTGGCCCAGATGGCTACGATCAGGGTGCCCAGAAAAGAGACCAGACAGGTAACCGTGATCAGGGCCTCCTTATCCATACCGGTCTCCGCAAGCATGTTGGGATGCAGAAAGATAATATAGGCCATGGTCAGAAAGGTGGTAATACCCCCGATCACTTCCTTTTTGACGGTAGTTTGCCTATCTTTCAGATGAAAAAATCGATTGATCATAAAATGATATCACGTAATATATCACCAACTTGATCATTTCAAAGTTAATATGGAAATTTTTATTGATCAGAAATCATCCTGTAATTATTTATTTGAAAACAGGAGTGGAGTTTAATGATAACCCATAATATTTCACAAACCATTAATTTTTCATCATAAACGATTTAAACTGTATCTCCATGAGAAAAAAAACCAAGATCGTAGCCACCATTTCGGAAAAGAATTGTGATGTGGAATTAATTAAAAGTTTACGAAGTGCGGGATTAAATGTGGTCCGCCTGAATACGGCTCATATGGACCACGAACAGGCCCTGAAGGTGATCAACATCGTACGAACCGTATCGGAAAGGATCGCCATACTGCTGGATACAAAGGGGCCGGAGATCCGGACTACCAGCGCGAGAGAAAAGATCGAAGTGACCTTCGGCGACCGGGTTACCATGAAAGGGGATCCCTGGGCCGAGACTTCTGCCGAAACGGTATATGTCAATTACAAGGATTTTGTAAACGATGTGCCGGAAGGAAGCCGGATACTGATCGATGACGGTAATGTGGAGATGGTAGTGGTTGAAAAGCAGGATCAGCGGTTAGTGGCCGAGGTAAAAAATCACGGTTATATAGATGGCAATAAAAGTATAAATATACCTACTGTTCATGTAAAATTGCCCGCCATAAGCGAGAAAGACCGGAATTTTATTGATTTCGCCATTGAACACGATCTCGAATTTATTGCGCATTCATTTGTCAGAAACAAGGAAGATGTACAGGCCATCCAATCCATTCTCGATGAAAAGGATTCCAAGATCAAGATCATTGCCAAGATCGAAAACCAGGATGGGGTGGATAATATCGATGAGATCCTCGATTATGCTTATGGCATCATGGTGGCCAGGGGAGACCTTGCCGTGGAAATACCCCAGGAGCGTATCCCCGGGATACAGAAACAACTTATTGAAAAATGTATCGTGAAGCGTAAACCGGTGATCATCGCTACCCAGATGCTTCATTCAATGATCCATCAGCCCCGCCCGACCCGGGCCGAGATCAGTGATGTGGCCAATGCCATTTATGATGGTACCGATGCGATCATGCTGAGTGGGGAAACGGCTTATGGTAATTATCCGGTGGAATCATTACATACCATGAGCCAGATCGCCCTGGAAACGGAAAAGATAAAACCACCGATTATGGAACTGCCCAAAATGATCCTTAACAGTGATGTAACGGCTTTCCTGGCTGTTACCGCCATAAAAGCTTCAATCGAACTGAATGCCAGGGCTATTATCTGTGATACGGTCGACGGCCGTTCAATTCGTGCTCTTGCGGCCTACCGGGGACGAAACCTGGTGTTTGCCCAATGCTATAATAAAAGGGTAATGAGGGAACTAGCCTTGTCATATGGTGTTTATGTCAATCACCAGGAATTAAGTGATAAATATCTGCAGTTCGTGATACCCGCGCTGGAATCGCTGAAGATGAAGTCTCATCTGAATGATGAGGAGAGGGTGGTGGTGGTGGCAGGTAACCATGGATGGGAAACAGGTATTTCCAATATGGAGATCAACTCGGTGAATGGATTTTTGAAAAAACTAGGTAAAATCAGTTAATATAAAGTATAATGATCAGATCGTATATCCTAAATGAAGCCAATTATAATACCGTTAGTTCAACCAATTATGAAATTGCCGTGCTTCCCTGGGGTGCCACTGAAGCTCATAATTATCATCTTCCCTATGGTACAGACAATATCCAGAATGAATATATTGCCGGTGAGGCGGCAAAAAGAGCATGGGAAAATGGAGTGAAGATCGCGGTGCTTCCGAACATACCTTTTGGCGTGAACACCCAGCAGCTCGATATCAGGCTTACCATCAATATGAATCCTTCTACCCAGTCGATGGTCTTGCGCGACGTGGTCGAATCGCTGTGGGGGCAGGGTATCCGGAAACTGGTAATATTTAACGGCCATGGGGGGAATGACTTCCGGCAGATGGTACGCGAGATCAAGGCCGATTATCCTGATTTCCTGATCTTTGTCCTTAACTGGTATGTCACCGATAAAAACTGGTCGGACTATTTTGACGATACGGGCGATCATGCCGGTGAAATGGAAACCAGTATAATGATGCATATAGTCCCCGACCTGGTATTGCCAATAGATAAAGCCGGGGACGGTAAGAGTAAAAAACTCAAATTCAAAGGAAGAAGTGAAGGATGGCTGTGGGCACCAAGGGAGTGGACAAAAGTAACCGGAGATACGGGTATAGGAAATCCCCAAAAGGCCACACCGGAAAAAGGGAAAAAATATCTTGAAGTAGCTATTCAGAAAATTGCTGACTTTTTCATAGAATTGAACAGGACTGATATCAACGATATCTATGCAGATTGATAATTAATGGGATTACTTCTATTTTTAGTACGGGTGTTCGGAAACACCCGGCAAACACCTCTATTTATAGTATATAATGACTCATAACACCCGCAGAATATCTTTTGAAGAACTCAGGAATACGTTTTATGAGATTCTCCTGAAATATGGTTTCTCTGAAAAAAAGGCAGGAGATCTTGCCGGCACATTCGCCGGTTCGAGCCTGGATGGGGTTTATTCACATGGCGTAAACCGGTTTCCACGATTTATCGATACGGTAAAAAAGGGATATGTGAAAATCGATAATGAACCGGAACGCACGGGATCGTCCGGGGTTATGGAGCAATGGAACGGTAACCTGGGCCCCGGAATACTCAATGCCCGGGCTATGATGAACAGGGCGATGGAATTAGCCGGATCGAACACCATCGGTGGAGTAGGCCTGTACAATACCAATCACTGGATGAGAGGGGGCACTTATGGCTGGCAGGCGGCCGAGGCCGGATTCATCGGGATCTGTTTTACGAATACGACACCCAATACACTCCCATGGGGAGGGGCCGAACCCCGGCTGGGCAATAATCCGCTGATCATGGCCATTCCCCGGAAGGAGGGACATGTGGTACTGGATATGGCCATATCACAATACTCGTTCGGCAAGATCCAACAGTATGCTCTGAAAAATCTAAAACTGCCTTATCCGGGAGGTTTCGATGATAAGGGTAAGCTGACAAACGATCCCCGGGTATTGCAATCAAATGAAAAAACTGTGCCCATCGGTTACTGGAAAGGTTCGGCTTTATCCCTCGTGCTGGATATGCTGGCCGCGGTGCTTTCAGGGGGGGATCCTTCAGTCAGAATTGGAAAACGGGAGGAAGAATACGGATTGTCCCAGGTGTTTATCGCTATAAAACCAACCATGATCTCCGAAAGCCATAGGGAAGCAATTATGAATGAGATTATTGATTTTACGCACGATGTTCCACCTATTGGTGCAGGGGAGAGAACCTATTATCCGGGAGAAAAAACTTTGATCACCAGGAATGAAAATCGCAGGAAAGGTATACCGGTCGATAAGAATATCTGGAAAGAGATTATAACCATATACAATGAATTGGAATAGGTTAACAATAATCTGGCTGTTGATAGCCCTGGTTTTCGGATGCAGGGAGCCGCGTTCGGAGGATCAAAAGGAACAGAAAATAGCGGTATTGACGTTCGATGATACCGTAATGGTCAAAGGGAAACTCTGGTTTTACAGGGGAGACCGGATAGAGAACGAAATCAGCAAATTTAAAAATAATGGGTATGCATCGAACCCCGGTGAATTAATTAAAAAATAGGATAACATGAAGCCGATATTTTTGTTTTTATTGCCTGTGCTTGTAATACTTTTTTCCTGTGAAGAAAAAAGGCAGGTACGGGTGGCCATGGCCCAGATATTCTGCCTCGATGGTGACCGGTCCGGTAATTTTGTACGAATTGAACATGCACTGAAGGAAGCCAGTGCAGGCGGAGCAGAAATTGTATGTTTCCCGGAAACCGCCATCCTGGGCTGGGTAAATTCCGATGCGCATCAGCGTGCGTTTCCCATTCCCGGTGCCGATTCAGACCGTTTAGGTGAACTGGCAGATAAATATAATGTATACATCTGTATTGGCCTGGCGGAAAAGAACGGTGATCGATTACATGATACGGTGATCCTGATTGACCGGGAAGGCAATCTGCTGAGTAAACACCGGAAGATCAATATCCTGACGGAGTTAATGACACCCCCCTATACACCGGGAGATGAAGTGGGAGTCGTGGAAACTGAATATGGCAGGATCGGGATGCTCATTTGTGCGGATACATTTCATGAGAATCGTGTAAAAGAAATGAAAGACCTGGAGCCCGGCCTCGTGCTGGTGCCTTATGGCTGGGCTGCACCGGAAGAAGACTGGCCCGGACATGCCAAAAGCATGGAAGATGTGGTCCGTAAAACGGCTACCACGACCGGATGCCCGGTAGTTGGAACCGACCTAGTGGGAGAGATCACCAAAGGTCCATGGTCTGGACAGGTCTATGGGGGACAAAGTATTGCGATCGATGGAAACGGAAAGGTGCTGGCCAGGGCAAAGGACAGGGACCGGGATATCGTGCTGATAGACATTCCGCTTGAGAAGTCTTCGTCACTCCGAGGGCGAAGTCCGTGGGAGTCCCCCAATATAGTAACGTCACTCCGAGGGCGAAGTCCGTGGGAGTCCCCCAGTATAGTAACGTCACTCCGAGGGCGGAGTCCGTGGGAGTCCCCCAATATAGTAACGTCACTCCGAGGGCGGAGTCCGTGGGAGTCCCCTTTTTGAGAGTCCCGCGTCGTCGTCACCGACTCCCCGGAATGACGGTTTGGGAGGTGTGGAGGTGAAAATTAAAATTGGACGTTCTATATATTTGGTGAATTCACCCATGTCATCCAGGAAGGATCTTGGTAGTAAGGGTGACAGCCACTATTTATAACTGATCGTTTCTAAGGTAGCATAACCTGCATACTACCGGATTCCTCCAGATGAATGACATTCACTTTATAAGAAATCCGGAAACGTTAGTACGGGAGGCAATAACTGATTAAATCAGCTCCAACTCCTGCTTCCGGATTCCAGCATTATTTCTTCTTTACCAAAGTAATACTGTAAAAGATCAACTCCTCTTCCGGGTCGCCGGAATCTTTACGCAGTGAGACCGTACTGTACTGCTCGTCCAAAGTAATATCACCAATATACTGATCTTCCACCACCTTCGTTTCCTGACCCCTGCTGTCAAGACCTGCGGCCACCTCCTGCTGCCGTTGCCAGACCGAGAATTCACAACCCTGTGGATGCTCTTCATAGGTCAGGAACATCGAATAGGTTCCCTGGGGTATTTCATTCATGTGCACCACTACCGGACGTACTTCGTTTCCCGAGATCACGATCTTTACCCAGTCCCGGAATTCTACGGTCTGGTTGATGCCTACTGTCACATTCAATAAATTGGGTAAAAGCATCAGGGTATCGGGAATAAATATATCCAGGAGATCTCCCTCCGGTTCCATTATATGTTGTGGCGGGGTATCACTGTAGTAGAAGGCCACCGAGGTATAATCGACCGGATACCGGTTTCCCACAGGTCCATGTTCAATGGTATGATAGAACTGTTCATAGTAAGGAAGTTTATCGGTCATGTAAAAGCGGTAACCTCCTGTTCGTGCAAAAGGCAGTGAATACTCCAGGCATCCGTGAATGGGCAGGCTGAAGCTCTTATCCCAGCGATTGGGGAGGGCATACCATCCACCGTTAAAATAATCCTCCGACCCGGTACCGTGTATACGGAGTTTATGATCCACGATGGTGGAATCATCGCCTTCGAAAAACCCGGTCATGCCCGGTTTTAAACCCTGGGCCTGTTGGATCGTGCCCACGTGATGGCCCTTTCCTTTTGATTCCTGAAATACATACGGCTCTCCTTTTTCCGGACGGATCACCTTCCTCCATTCGGTATATAGTTTTCCTTCATACTCCGGGTTACGGGCCAGTGGAGAATACCTGATACGGGTGATCAGTTGATGTGGTTTTTGCTCATGTTCCGCTCTTTGTTTGTAAATAAGTCTCAACCTGGCCTTTTCATCGAAAGGCATGGGCAGATACAGATAGTTTGATCCATCACTGCTGCCACCTACGAGGCTTTGCATGGAAGGCTCACCATAGGCATAACCGAAAAGATCATGTACGGGCGCTTTGATGGCAGGCAGGGAATCGTTGTCCCAGTAGATCTCCAGGATCAGGTCCTTATGAAGACCGGTAAAAACCTCCGGAGGGCCCATTTCAATTCCGGTGATCCGGCCGCCATCTACCAGGTCGATTATGGTTTTTACCTCGCCAGGCCGGATGCTGATGCTTTCTTCAATAATTTTCTGGTTGATATAGACAGAATCCATTTGACCGATGACGAAATCCCTTTTTTCAGTCCAGGCCCGCACAGCCGTCTCCAATTCGGCCTTTTCTTCCACCGACCATTCCACCGGAAAACTTTTTATGGGATTGTCTGCTGAAAGATTCCTGTACTGGATCTGATGAAAATACAGGTCATCCCCTTTATAAATTATTTTACAGGATCCTGAATAGGGTATGGGAAGGTAACAATAATAACCGCCCACCTCGTTGCCCACTACCGGGTTGACAAAAGGATAGGCATCACCGCTGAAAAGATCAATGAAGGGCAGACTGATCCTTGGCTCTTCCTCGCCGTCGAAATAGAATTCAATGATACTTTCCGAAGGGGTGGGGGTCCAGATCCGCTCAATAATGCCCGGGCCTTTCAGCTCTGCCATGACCAGATTATTGTTTTCCTTCCGGATGTAGGAATAAAGACCCGAAAAACCGTCATTATTTCCCCCGGTGGTATCATAACTGGAGATCTGTTCCACCATGGTATGATCCCGGTATTGTGGCAGAAGATCCACCCGGTAGAGTAGCTTTAATTCGTCAGCAAGTGAATTTACCTCAAGTTTTTCGATCTCATTCTTTAAGGTGGTTTTTTCTGTACAGGCAAACAGAAACATTAATGAGATGATCGGAAGCGGTAGCTTTTTCATATTCAAAAAAATTCAAGGTGAAAATAATTTCCTGAAAATAGGAATATCATCTGAATTAGAAAAGCAATAAGCGCTTAGCTTTCAGCCGGTAGCTTTTAACCGGAAGTGTGAAAGTGGCATAAGCCGGGATAAGACGGTGATCCTGAACTAAACTCAAAACCGGTAATACAGTACCGGTAGGACAAACAATTTAAAAAAACAACCGCGCCTGATTTCACCATAATTTGGAGGGATTTGTTATATTCACCCGTAAATCATTGTTTTTTCCTTATATCTTGCGGACAGGGAAATAATTGTCCTGTAATTTAACTTAGCTGGGAGAGATTTTTTAAAATTTTTTATCGTATGAATATACCTGAGATCACAACACTTTATTTTTTATGTCGAAAAAACCTGATCATCCTGTCCATGATCCTGATTATCCTTGCCGGGATCCTGGCAGGATGTTCCGGGCCTCAGAAACAGTCCGAAGATAAGGAACCCATGTTTAAAAATGTGGTGGTCATCGTGGGAGACGACCACAGTTACGAGGTGCTGGGGGCTTATGGCAATGATATCATCCGCACGCCCAACCTCGACAGGCTGGCCGGCGAAGGGGCTATGTTTACCAATGCTTACGCCAGCTCACCGCTGTGCAGCGCCTCCCGTCAATCGATCCTGACCGGCAAGTACCCGCATGCCACGGGAGTCAACCTGTTATTTACTCCCTTTAATGATAAGATCAATTATACAGTGGCAGAACATCTTCAGAAGGAGGATTATGCTACGGCCATGATCGGCAAACAACATCTTAACACCTGGATCTGGTTCGATCTTTTTAGGGACGGCTTGCCCAAATTCGGATTCGATTCCTTGGTTGACAACCAGCAGTACAGGGCCTGGCTCGAACGTGCTGGAAAAACACCGGTAACGGACAGCATCAAAACTTACAGTAGAAATACCGATGAATTGCCCGGATTCTTAACCAGGATGAATGTCCGCACCCTTCCACAGGATTATTATGATAAAGATGCAAAAGGCACCTTCCTGGCCCGGTCGGCGATTGATTTTATAGAACAGCAACGGGATAACCGGTTTTTTCTCTGGCTGGCGTTCAACGAACCCCATGCTCCATTTGCCTTCCCCGTAGAATATGCCGGGAAATATATGGCAGAAAACATGCCGCTGCCGGAAGGAAGTCCGGAAGATGACCGCTGGATCCCGGCACGGTTCAGGGGTTTTACTGATGAACAGAAAAGAGGAGTGATCGCTTCCTATTACACTTCGGTAGAGTTTATGGATAAAAATGTGGGGCTGGTGATCGATGCCCTCAAAGACAAAGGCCTGTATGAAGAAACATTGATCGTCTATCTTGGGGACCAGGGGTATCTTCTATATGATCACAAGCGCTTCGAAAAACATACCATGTGGAAGGAGTCCATCAAGGCACCCCTTATCATCGCAGGTGGCAGGAATTATTTCCAGGGAAAAGAATATGACCAGCTGATTGAATTAATAGATGTTGTGCCCACCATTAACGATGCCCTGGGATTGGAACCTATGGCTGAAGTGCAGGGAAAAAGTTTTTTGCCATTGATCAGGAGGGGACAATATCAGGAAAAGGATTGCGTATTTGCCGAATTTCTTGAAGATAACAAAGCCATGGTGGCGGACAAACAATGGAAGTATATTTTTACCACGGGCAAACGCGATCTTGGGCAGGGATTCCGGACCGGGCTGGAACCGCCGGGTATCACCCATCGTCTCTATGACCTGGTTAACGACCCGGATGAATCCACCAATGTAGCCGGCGAACATCCTGAAACAATAGAAAAAATGAAACAGGTCATGCTGGATAAATTCATGGAGACGCATCCTTATGCGGATGAAGTGCCTGACAAATTAACCCTGGACGGAAAACTGGTATGGTTCTGTGAGCCCCGTGATGTGGGTGCCGAATACGGAGGCCAGCCTTTGAGAACGTTTTATTGATTGTGCGGATGGATGATCAAATATAAAACCGGAAAACGATCCGGCATTATCGGGATTTATAGTATACCTCATTCCATTTCAGCTCATTTTTAAAATGACTTAATGATGTCCGGCCGTCAATTTTGACCAGTTCAATCCCGGCAATCTCAGCAAAATCTTCGATATATTCGGTTGTCAGGGATTGGCTGAAGCAGGTATGGTGGGCGCCTCCGGCCAGGATCCAGGCGGTTGCCGCAATATCCAGACTGGGTTTCGGAGTCCATAATGCCCTGGCAACCGGTAGTTTGGGTAAGGATTGGTCGGGTTTGACCGTTTCCACTTCATTCAAAAGCAGCCTGAACCGGTCGCCGGTATCGATCAGGGAAACGTTGAGCGCTTCTCCGGGATCTACGTCAAAAACCAGTCGTACCGGGTCATCCTTGCCGCCGATACTCAGGGGATGGATCTCGCAGGAAGGCTTTCGGGCCGCAATGGACTCACAGATCTCCAGCATATGGGCTCCCAGCACCTTATGACCATCAGGATGAAAATGGTAGGTATAATCCTCCATAAAAGAAATGCCTCCGGACAATCCGCCGGCCATTACCTTTGTGGCCCGCAGCAGGGCTGCCGTTTTCCAGTCACCTTCTGCCCCGAACCCATAGCCCTGAGCCATCAGGCGCTGAACGGCTATACCCGGTAACTGGGAAAGGCCATGGAGGTCTTCAAAAGTATCCGTAAATCCCTTGAAATTACCGGCTTCGAGGAAGGACTTAATGCCCAGTTCGATTTTCGCAGCTTCCCGCAGCGAGCCGTGGCGGGTCCCGGAAGGAAGAAGTCCATCTGCCAGGTCGTACCGGTCACGGTATTCCCCGATCAACTGATCGATCTTTTTTTCGCCAACCGCATTCACTTGTTCTACCAGGTCGCCTATGCCAAAGCCATTTACCGAAAAGCCCAGCCGGATCTCCGCTTCCACTTTATCTCCCTCGGTGACGGCCACCTGCCGCATATTATCTCCAAACCGGGCGAATTTTGCACCTTGCAGGTCATGCCAGGCGCAGGCTGCCCGTGACCAGATGCCCACCCGGCCGGTCACGTTGCCTTCCTTCCAATGGCCCACCACCACTTTGCGTTTCACGCCCAGCCTGGAACAGATATGTCCGAATTCCCTGCCGCCGTGGGCCGACTGGTTGAGGTTCATGAAATCCATATCGATCTCACTCCAGGGAATATCCCTGTTGTACTGCGTATGGAAGTGAAGAAGTGGCTTCTGCAGTACTTTTAAACCGTCGATCCACATTTTTGCAGGCGAAAAGGTGTGCATCCAGGTAATAAGCCCGACGCATTTCGGGTCATTATTGGCTTCAAGGCATAGTTGATGAATGGCCTCGGGTGTGGTGAGGGTAGGTTTATGTTTGATCCTCACCGGGATCCGGTCAGCGCTGTCAAGGTGCCGGGCAATTTCGACAGAATGTTGAGTTACCTGGTCCAGGGTTTCCTGACCGTACAAATGCTGGCTGCCCGTGATAAACCAGGCTTCATACTTGCTGAGATCGATATTCATTACTTATATATTATGTAATTAATATTTTTACACACTCACTCGTACTACCACTCAAAGTGATAGTACGAGTTTTGCTGTTTCAAATGAGCAATTTTATATATTTTATTCAACAGGCACCAGAATAAATGCCACGTCTTCTCCAATATTATTGGCATGTCCACGCTGGACTTTTAAAACCGGGACCGTAAATGACAGCTTGTTATTTCCGGTCTCCAGTTCTTCCTCATGAATAAATTCACCCCTCCATGTATGATACAGCCTTAATTTGTACTTGTCATTATTGAGTCCGGAAATTGTAACCGTTTCACCTGAGGCATCTGTTTCCGGATTGACAGCCCACCCGTATACGAATTGATCGCTTTTCATTACAAATGCATCTCCGTTCGTAAATGTTGCTTCAACCGGGGCAAGGTTGGTCAATTTTGAAAAGGGGATCTCATCTGAAAACATCCGAAGATTTGTGATCTGATGCGTAATCATATTGTCATTAATAAAGCTGCCATGCGCCCACCAGAATGGAGTCATTGACGCTCCACTGGCGAGGCTTACCCATAATGCATTGTGATATTGAGCCAGGTATCCGGGCTGACTGGGTTCATAATAAGTGTGATCATAACCGGTTTCAGGGATCAGGCATGGTTTTTCCCATCCATTCCACAGTTTTCTGATCTCCCCGGCATAATTATTATAACTGTAAGTAAGCGGATGGGTATCGTCTGCGCTGATCTTCCCATCGCTGTTAATAGGGAATCCCTGGGCCTCATATATCTCCCGGCCCGGGAGGTCAAAAACATCATATCCTTCGCCCCACCATTCTTTAATACCTCCACTGCGGGTTCCCGTGGTAAGGTGGTTATATGGATCATTTGCTTTGAAATAATCATGGATCTTTTTCCCCCATTCGGCTGCAGCAAGGGTGTCACCATATTGCCAGGCGTCTGTGCCGTTTACCTCATCGACTATGAACCAGATGGCCAGTGACCGGCTATATCCCCACCGGGCAATGAAATAACGATATAATTTTTCCTGGTATTCCCAGGCTTCATCGCTGATGAAGAAATCCTTTGAATCACAAACCAGTTGATAGGGATTGGTCTGCCATCCATGGCTCCAGACTGTTTCCGATATGAAGTTGTGGAACCAGAAATTGAAACTCAACTGGATGTCTTTCTCTTCGCACATTTCAAATATTTCATCTATCCGGTGACATAAATGTTGATCATAGCGGCCCAGGCCTGTGCCCATAGTTTCGATAGGAGTGATAAAAGTGCTGATGAAATTGATGCCAAGCTCTTTTAACCTGTCCAGCTCATCAGATGTGATTGCGCCTTCACTGTTCCTGTAGGTCATCAGATCGTTATACCAGAATCCCACACCATAAAAAGGAGTCTCATCCGTATATTCCAGGTATCTGTTATTTCCGGCAATTTTTATCGGTCCGTGGTACGGAGATTTTATGGCTGTAAATGAGCGTGTTTCCGATTTTACTTCACCATTTTTATCCCGGATGGTGATCACATATTCCCAGGTGCCAAGTTCATGGGGTGAAAAACGCACCATCCAGATAGAATTAAAGGTGGTCATGTTGTAAAATCCCGGTATTTCCCATTGTTTGCCACTAGGTGAGGTAAACAAGGCATCCAGGGTAATTTCTTCGGGATCAAAAGGATTGTCAAACTCCGCATTCACCTGAAGGCTGACTTCAAATTTGTCGTACAGGCCTACCGAGTCTTTGTTTTCACGCATCCTGACTATTTCAGGGGCAGAAATTAAATCAAACCCTGAAAGCATAAAAAGGATGATCGCAAGAATTATGTTGAATTTTTTCATAGTTATTGTAAATTAGTATCAAAAATTTATTTATTTGTAGTGCTTTGTATTGTGTTTTTAAAGTCCATTTTAACATGTTAATTTTATTATATAAAATGGACAATTTCCATATATCTCCTCATCCATTTTTTAAGGAGAGTTGTAAAGTAACTTCATTCGGAATAAAAAAGCCTGTGAATAACTGCCGGAACCTCATAAATATTTAATTATTGAATTGATTAATTATATTTCATGGTTGATTGCGGTATCGATTTCCATTCGGAAATAAAAACACAGATGAATTACCGGGAATAAGAATTTTCACAAGTTAAGTGCTTTTTGATAAATAGCTTAAGAAAACCCAAGAAAATATGACCGACAATATTCTGAAATTTCTGCCTCTTTTTATACTGATATTGCTGTTATCCTGTGCCAATCCTGCTGACCAGCAAACAAAATCCCAACCCAACATCGTTTTCATTCTGGCCGATGACCTGGGCTACGGTGACTTAAGCGCTTATGGGGCTACCAAAGTAAGCACACCCAATGTGGACCGTCTGGCCAATGCAGGTATGAAGTTCATCAACGCCTATTCGCCGCACTCGGTTTGCACCCCCACTCGTTATTCGTTCTTGACCGGCCGCTATGCCTGGCGCACCTGGAACGGCCATATTACTGTCTGGTCCAATGATCCGCTGCTCATAGATACCAGCCGGGTTACATTACCCAGGGTGCTGAAAAAAGCCGGATACAAAACCGCCATCATTGGCAAATGGCACCTGGGCTTTGGTTCGCCTGAATCTCCAGGCTGGGACCCGGTGAAAGGACCTGATTATAACCGGCCATTGAAGCCGGGCCCTCTGGAAGTGGGGTTTGACTATTTTTACGGTATACCCCATGTAGGGCAAAAGCCGCATGTCTATATTGAAAATCATCATGTGGCAGGACTGGCCGAAGGTGATTCCATGGAAATAATTCTGGACGAGCGATGGACAGACCGGGCCGCTTACCAGGAGCGTATAGGAGTACCGGCGCATCAGTTTGCCGGCAACGAATCGGCCCGTTATGAACATGGCGACCTGGCCATTCACCTGACCGGAAAAGCGGTGGATTACATCGAACAGCAACAAGAAGAACCGTTTTTTCTTTATTTTGCTCACCGCAATGTGCATGGTCCATTGACACCCAACGAGCGATTTAAAGGTACCAGTGAAATAGGCGTGTATGGCGATTTCATCAATGAATTTGACTGGTCGGTAGGGGAAATACTGAATGCACTTGAGCGGCAGGGATTGACTGATAATACAATTGTATTCCTTTCCAGCGATAATGGCGGTGTGAAGAATTACCTGGACTCCCGCCGGGTCGATTTTAACGGGCATTTCATTAACGGGCCTTTTTTCGGGCAAAAGACAGAGGCTTACGAAGGTGGTATTCACGTGCCTTTGCTGGTGCGCTGGCCAGGCACCATCGATCCCGGTTCACAATCCGATCATTTTGTAGCACTTACGGATGTGTTTGCTACCATGGCTGAATTTACCGGTTATAATATGCCCTGGGATGCCGGTGAAGACAGCTTCAGCTTTTTACACGAGTTGGAGGGCAGGGAAGCTGCCGGCCCTGTGCGGGATCATGTGGTAGCCGATGCCACTTCAGGCCTTATGGGCATCAGGAAAGGGCCCTGGAAGTTCATCACCGGACAGGGTGGCGGAGGTGTGCAATGGGATGAAGAAGCCAATTTCCGTATCCTCACCCATGAATGGAATTTTCCGGAAGACCTGGAGGGACCTCCCGGTCAGCTGTACAACCTGGACGAAGATATTGGGGAAAGCAATAATTTATATTACCAATACCCTGAAAAAGTAGTGGAATTGAGATCGCTATTGCGGGAAATCAAATTCAGCGGAAGAAGCAGGTAAGTTATCGGGGTGAAGTATCAATAAGTTTTTAATTATCTAATTTAAACAACGGGTTAAATATATTTTAATTCCAATGACCTAAGGTTGTGGCAAATTGTTTGGTATCCTGCCAATTTTTTCTAATATGCAAGTAACGACTTTTTAATTCAGGTGCAGATATGGAAAATAAAAAGAACACGATCAATCACTCCTTGATCAAAGAGGTGAAAAAAGAATGTGGAATTGCTGCCGGGCGCACCGAGCAATGGATGCTGGATCATCTGGAAATAAACAATTTATTTGAAAGCAGTTATGAAGATCCGGTAAAATATTACAAATGGCCATTGACATTGTCTGCAAGGCAAAGAAAAAAAGATGCGGAGAAACTTCTTCAGTGGATAATAAATCAAAGTCTGACAGAAAATGGCGACCTTATTTCGGAGCGTTCAGGATTTCACAAGGAGTTTCATTTCTATGCCAATTGTTGGTTGCTTCTTGCAGCGGTAGAACTCAAAGAGGCGGAACTGGCGGAGAAATTACTTGGATTTCTCAGACTTCATTTAAATGAACGAACCGGGGGTGTGGCTACCCGACCGGAAACGGAGGTGACGATCTACTCTGAGGATCCATTGACATCCAGTTTTCTGGGACTTGTTGCCGTCGAAATCAATGATAAAGTTCTGGCCGATAATATCCTGAATTATTTGATCAGATGGATCGACCAGCAAATTCAAAAGGATTATTTATGGCTTCGTACCTCAGGAGAGGGTTCTTTTTTACAAAATATTCCAATCGGGGCAGATCCCAAAACCTGGAAAATAAATATCGGGGAGACCGGGGAAAGCTATTATTTTCTGGGAGCAATATGCTATTTTCTGGCTAACTATTATTCGGTTTTTGGCAATAAGGAGATTTTCGGTTTGGCAAACAGGATTGTGGAAATTCTTGAATCAGCAGGTGAAAGTGCATTGAGTTCAATCTGGGCGGCAAAAGTCGCTCCGGGCTGTACGGCCTTATATTCAGTCAGTGGCGCAGAACGGTATCTTACCGTTGCCATGCCGGTAATTAAGACCATATTGAAAATTCAGGATAAAAAAGGGTATTGGATCAAAGATAACCAACCGTGGATCACAGTTTCGGCCGAGCAATGCTATTGGTTAAATTATATATTTCATCGATTGTAGAATAAATATAGCGAGAGCTTATAAATAGGCTTTCGGATCAATCGGTCCCGAAATTGTATCAGATAATGCCTTAAAATAAGCATTAACCGCAGTTGTCACTCAGGGATACACTCGGTGATTTGGGAATAATTATTATTGAATATTTACCCAACCGGACATAAACCTTTAAGATTTTCTAACTCGTCGTGTGAATTATTATACATCTCATTATCTTTTAACATACTGTGAATTATTGATTTATTATTTTCTTTCCTGGTGTATCCTGGTGTATCCTGGTGTTTTCGATACTTTGTGGCATTAAATCATTATATTTTAGCCACGAAGGTTACCAAGTAATGGAGAGCCAAAGTTTTTTTGGCCTTCAAATCACCAAATCACCAAATCACCATATCACCATATCACCATATCCCCCCGGTATCACTAAATTTTTAATTATCTAATTCACACCACCGGGTTTTATAATAATATTGTTAAGATGGCTATTGGTATTTAATAAGCAATTGCTTAGGTTTATATACAAAAGGGTCAATCTCAAATCATCTGATCAATTTTACCTGTGATTCTCTAAAGCAAATACATCCAGTTAGTACATGAATGATATTACGGAATTATTAAATGTTGATTTATATAACAACGTTCGGGACGCCATTCTCGTAGCCGATACAAATCGACGGATTATTCACTGTAATTCTGCCTTCAGTAAACTTTTCGGATATAATAAAGGAGAGATATACGGGAAAAAGACCCATTACATTTATAATGATAAAAGCGAATTTGAGCAAATGGGCTCCTTGATCAAAAAGAATATAGGAAATACGGAATTTGTTCATGTTGTACATTACAGGAAAAAAGACGGAAAGGTCTTTCCCGGTGAAACAAATGTATTTTACTTAAAGGACAGTAAGGGAGAAATACGTGGCATTGTGGGTTTGATCAGGGATATAACGGAAAAAAGGAAACTGAAAAAGGAAATTTATGCCAAAGAAGAAAAATTCGGGAAAATATTTAATAATATACAAGATCCCGTCTTTATCCAGAAGTTTTCCCATAAAATATTGGACCCTTCTTTCATTGAAGTAAATTACGCCGCGGTTGATATGCTGGGCTATTCGATCCAAGAATTCAAAGAACTGAATCCCGGAAAGATCTTGGCAATGTCCCCCGCAAGGGCTGAAAAGATTTTAAACAAGATGAAAAAGGAAGGCAGTGTGTTATTTGAGACTGAACTGATAGGTAAACATGGCGATAAAATACCGGTTGAAATCAATTCCATGCATTTTGATTTGAATCAGGTTCCGGTTATACTTTCCGTTATCCGGGATATTACCTATCGAAAGCGATATAAAAAAGCTCTTCAAAAAAGTGAATATCGATACAGATCTATATTTGAAAATGCTGTCGTTGCAATCATTATCATTGATTCGTTCGGGAAAATAAAGTCATGGAATAAATCGGCCGGGAAATTGTTTGGCTATGATTTTAAGGAAGTTAAAAATAAAGGACTAAAGGTTATTATTCCTTCACAATACCGTGAACGTCATGAAAAGGGATTGACACGGTTAAGGGAGACAAATAAAGGAAAATTAATCGGGAATACGGTGGAATATACCGCTCTGAAAAGAAACGGAACTGAATTTCCTGTTGAGTTATCAATTTCTTCATGGAAAATCGGTAAGGAGACATTTTATACCGGCATAATCAGAGATATTAGCGAGAAGAAAATCAATGAAGAAAAAATTAAAAACTGGAATATTGAACTTGAAGATCAGGTTCGGCAAAGAACCAGGGAACTTGAGGATACAAACCAACAACTCGAAAGGATGAATAAATTATTTGTGGGCAGGGAATTCAGGATAAAAGAATTGAAAGAAAGGATAAAGGAACTTGAGATCAGGTAGGGGGTTCCGGCCCATTTCCAGGTAAAGAACTTCTTTTTTATTTTTCAAAACAGAAAAATGAATTTTTTTCTTCCATTTTATGTTAATATAACATCAACCTGATTTTTAACCTGATTTTTAAAACCATGAAAGAACAGTATAATGGGAATGAATTTTCCCGCCGCTCCTTCCTTAAAAAATCAACTACTGCACTTACCGGAATAGCACTTTTGCCCTATATTAATTCCGGTTGTCAAAGAAGGGATGATTTGATAAAACGGGATTTTGGAAGATGTAATTTTGAAGTTACCACCTTTGGTCTTGGAGGTCAGGCATCGCTTCAATGGACACCTGAGGATGTTGACCCTGTCAAGATCATTCTCAAAGCGTTCGATAAAAAGGTCAATTACTTTGATACATCCAACGTATACGGCCCAAGTCAACTGAATTTTGGAAAAGCTTTTAAGGAACTGGACCTCTTGCCGGGAAAGGCGGGATATAATGAGAAATTACGAAGATCCATTTTCCTTACTACAAAAACACACCTGCGTTGGGCCGGGAGTAATCCTGAATTTGAGGGCGTAAGAAGCCGGAGCGATGGAAATAGTGAAGGGGGTGCTGTAAGCGACATAAAACGATCATTATCCCAGATGTTCGGGGATGGAAAGGGAAATTATCCCGAAGGCGCCTATCTTGATATGATTTTGATCCATAATCTGAATACATCTGAAGAAGTAAATGCCTTGTATACCGGGTTATATAATACGGATCCCGAGGTAGAAAACATTGGCGCCCTGGCTGCTTTAAGGGATTACCGTGATGGGACCAATCTTACGGGGACCAATCCGGATGAAGAGAGACTGATCCGGCATATTGGTTTCAGCGGACATTTTTCAGCTCCGGTTATGATGGAAATGATCCAACGGGATAAAGATGACATACTGGATGCCATGCTGGTAGCCGTCAATGCCAATGACCTGTTGAATCTAAATATGCAGCATAATGTGATCCCGGTAGCCAGAGCAAAAAATATGGGAATTATCGCCATGAAAGTTTTTGCTGACGGGGCCATGTATTCCAAGGAGCCGGTCTGGTCGAATGAACCGGATCATGTTGTACGAACCGTGGGAAGCAGTGAATTGGCCAGCGGTTCCCTGATCCAATATGTGCTGACCACTCCGGGGATTTCCACAGCCATTATCGGGATCGGTGAAATAAGTGATGACCCTCAAAAATGTCAGTTAACGCAAAATATTGCCGATGCCCAGGTAGGTCAGCATGAAATGAGCCGGGGTGACCGTAAAGCCATTGAAAATATGGCCGGTGAGGTGAAGGAAGGTAAAACCAATTATTTTCAGGAAAAAGAAGGGCATCTGACAGCCCCAAGAAATATTTCTGTGGATCAATCAAAAGACCAGGAGAAAAGGATTGTCAGGATCCGTTGGGATACCGCTTATGCCGGCGATGAACCTCTGAAAAATTATGTCGTCTACCGGGATGATAAAGAGTTGGCAAAGGTAAGGCATTACCCGCAAATAAGCCAGGAACCGTTCATCTATGAAGACATAGTGAGCGATGATAAAATGCATAATTATTGGATTGAGTCGGTGGATGAAGCCGGCAGAACGAAACACTCAGAAATCAAAAAGGCGGAGGCAGTAACTTAATTATTTATTGAATTCAAAAATACAACCTGTCTGCGCTAGTTATTTTTCCTCCGCTTTGGATGCTCGAATTGAAAATTTTTACTTTTAATCATCTCCAGGGTTTGTTTCACACTGGGCCGGTCGCCCCAAAAAGTTCCGATATATCTGAAACGTACTATCCCCTTGTCATCAACAATTACTGTGACAGGCCGGTTGATATATTCTGCATGAACCGAAAATGCAAGGGGGTCGGCTCCATATATGGCACCAACCTGTCCCGCCCGGTCAAGCAGGTGGGGCCAGTAGATCTTCTCCATATATTCTTCCTTGAATGGATTTTTCGAGAACCAGTATTCCGGTTCAAGTTCTTTTCCAACCATAACCCGTCCACGGTAAATATCGTGGGCTTCCAGGGTGAAAACCTGAATCCCCAACTTTTGAATTTCTTCCCTTAATTCGATCAACTCATGAAATTCACCATGGCATACAGGGCACCAGTCAGCAAATACCCAAATTAAAACTACCCATTGTTTCCCAAAATAATTATTGAGATGCCATGGCTGGCCATCCGTATCGTCAAGGCTGAAATCCGGAGCCCTGGCGCCTGTCTCAACGCTTTCAAAGGTCGATTCATCCAGTGACAACCAGGCGGATATTTGTTTTTCGGTTGCACCCATATTGTTTTCAATCTGGTATATAGCCAGTTCACACTGATGCCGGACGTCTCCGGATGGATCGTTTACCAGCCGGTCACGCAAAAGGTTCAGTGATTCTTCAGCTTCTATCTGACCCAATGCAATAGCGGCCTGTGAACGGACAATAGCCGTTTTGTCATTCTGAATTATTTCCTCAAGGGCATCAATGGCATTTTTTGATTTTATGATCCCCAGTGCCATTGCACTCACATACCTCACATGCATTGAGGGATCTTGCAAACCCTCAATAATGTTCAGATCGGTTTTCACTCCGGCCCGGATCAGATCCCTGACGGCAAGCAATCGTACTTTCCAGTCCCGGTCATTCAAATCGGCAATTCCGTCTTTTTGCAGATGCCGGTCAAGTGTCATGGAATATTCGGTGTCGAGAGGATTAAATTCATGATCCCGGATCCTTTCAAAAATTTTTTCAACGGAAGGTTGATTTTTTAAAATATCACCCGTTTTTTCCTGCGATTTTAGTCCGGTTGAAATGATAAACAGGATAAAGATTAAAACTATTGATCTCATTGTTTTCGGATTTTGATCCATTAACTTAAATTATTTAAATTATATTTCTGCACGTTGTTCCCGGAGCAGGATAAAAATTTAAACTTCACTTGTTTTCTTCAGTCAGTACCTGTAAAACGGCCAATAGTAGTTCCGAACTGATCCTCGTACTGTAATCGGGATTTATATACTCAAATTCGATCTTTCCGCTGGTATCTGTAACGAATACTGCAGGTACAGGAAGAAATCCCTCATTCAGTCCATCCGATCTTTTATTCAGCATATCTGCACGCCTGTCTTCTGCTTTAAAAGCAATGCCTGTGTTTCTGGCCAGTGCGCCTTCACTGTCCGAAAACAGCCGGTAAGACAGATCGTGTTTTTTATAGGAATCACTGATCATATCGGGAGAATCCGGACTTACAGCTATGATCTGAAAGCCCATCTCAATGATCCTGTTTTCAATCTTCTGAATATCCGATAAGTGTACATTACAGTAAGGACACCACCCTCCGCGGTAAAATATAATAACCGAAGGCTTTTCGCCCAAGATCGAACTGGTCGATAGTTGACTACCCTCCGCATCAACAAGTGTGGTTTCCGGTATGCTTTCTCCAATTAATAAAGGAGAAATATCCTCAGCCTTATCCGGTATTTGTGCTCCCACTGTGAAGGGTATGATCCCTGCCAGCAAAAAGATCTGGATTACTTTATTTAAAAGTCGTATCATATATCTGTTTTTTTGTTTTTGCTATTATTTAATTTATCAGCTTCCCATTTATAGGGTTTTATTTTATCGTCCAGAGGTGTATCCACAATGTGATTTATATAATTACTGATGGTTTTCTGTGCTATTCCAATCATCAGTTCCAGTAGCTGTTCCCTTGAATAACCGGCAACCAGAAATTTTTCCACTTCACCTGCAGGGGCCCAGCCTCTGCTGTCAACCATGATGCTGGTAAATCTTCTCAATGCTTCCAGCTTTGGATCCTTCAAATTTTTCCCTTCCCTTAAATCATTGATGATATCTTCGGATAAGTTTTGTATTTGACCCGCCATGGTATGTATGGCCATGCAATAATGACAACTATTCGTATGGCTGATCGTCAGCCAGATTATATTTTTTTCGGTATTAGTGAAGGATGTCTTTCCGAACAGTTTGGCCATTTCAACATAGGCCTTCAGAACCAAAGGTGAATTGGCTAATATTCCATACAGATTGGGTATATACCCACTTTGTTTTTCTATATTTTCAAGAACTGGTATTGAATCCACCGGAGCGGAATTCGAATTATGAATTTTATAATATTTCATGCCTGATTTTTGTTTATTTCTATGCATTTGCTTAGTATTTTAACAAAAAAATTATTGAATATTCGTTAAAGCAACTTTAATGATATCTTCAGTTTGCTTTTTATTTTGCATTCTTGAATTTATTGAAAGACCCTGAACAACCACCAACAAATAGTTTGACAATTTTTCTGTATCCGTTTTATCGGATATCTCACCTGTTCTTTTTGACCGGTCCAATATTTTTTTAAACATTTGCTTAATGAAAACAAAATAAGCGTTTAATTCTCTGAGAATATCTGTATCACTGGCACCCAGTTCACCTGCAGTGTTCACCACCAGACATCCCTTCGGGTCGCTATTATTGGGACTGGATTTTGAAAAGTTCAATAAAAATGATTTAAGATCTCCCAGATTAGCATCTTCTTTGAGTAAATTTCGAAAGGATGTTTGGCTCAAGTGTTCCCTGTATTTATGCAACGACCGGATAAAAAGATTTTTTTTGTCGACGAATGAGGAATAAATGGAAAATTGATTTATGCCCATTTCCTTTTCCAAAAGCCTTACGGTAGTGGCATCATAGCCATTTTTCCAAAAGACAAGCATGGCTTTTTCCAGCACCTCTTCTTCATTATATGATTTAAGTCTTGGCAAAAGTACGGGTTTAATACGCAATGCTAAGCAAATGCTTGGGAAAATCAAAATTATTCCAGGTATGTTGTAAATTATTTACATAAATACATCTTAATTTTAATTAACTAAGGTTGTGGCATTGGACCAGCAATAGCTCCCATTATAACAAAGGCGATCCGGGCAAAAATTTCCCGGATAAAAGCTTACCTGTATTCCGGATTTGGATTATCGGTATCGCCCGCATCCCAAACCGAACGCTGATTGCCGTGTGCAGGAATACCGCCCTGATCCTTCAGCATTTTAGCCAAATGCATGAGATTCCAGGTCATGAATGTTGTATTTCTCCTGGTGAAATCATTTTCTGGACCACCGGAATCCGGATCCAGGTAGGAGGGTCCCGGACCCGCTTCCCCTATCCAGCCGGCATCTGCCTGGGGAGGAATTGTATATCCCAGGTGCTGCAGAGAATAAAGGATGTTCATCGAACAATGTTTGATGCCATCCTCGTTCCCTGTGATAATACAACCCCCGGTTTTGCCGTAATAAATATACTGGCCCTTATCATTAAGAATCCCTGAATATCCATACAGGCGTTCTATTACAATGGAGGCAACGGATGATTTTTCACCCAGCCATATGGGTGTTCCAATTACCAGGATATCCGAATCGAGTACCTTCTTTTGTAATGCAGGCCATTCATCCGATTTCCACCCATGTTCCCTCATATCAGGGTAAACACCCAATGCGATATCATGATCAACAGGCCGAATGACTTCCGTGTGAACCCCATTCGCTTTCATGATTTCATCAGACATGTCTATGAGCCCCCGAGTATGGGATAACTGAGGTGTTTTTTTTAAAGTACAATTTAAAAACAGTGCCTTTATATTGGAAAAATCGCTGTTGTTGGTTTCATTTAATTTTTTTTGAAGATAATTTAAGGTTGCCATTGGATCGATAATGAGGTTAGGAATTTATTTTTATAAGTATTTGTTTTCTTTTTTCAATAAACACGACCAAAATTTTTCTGAACTAATATAATACACTGGTTTTACTTCCTGTATCTTTCCAGCCCATATTTTCCAAATTTAATCAGTTTATCGGGTTTAACATAGCCTTCTAAAATAGCCAGGGGTTCACCTTCCGGATTAATTATAACAAGAGTAGGATAGGCACTCACATTAAATTTACGGGCTAATTTTTGACCTTCACCTTTTTCCATATCAAAAGTGACATTGATAAACTGTTCATTAAAAAATCTTCCTGCTTTTTCATCCGCAAGGGTCGTATTTTTCAATAATTTGCAGGGTCCGCACCATGAAGCATAAGCATCAAGGAAAATCGGTTTATTCTCTTTTTCGGCCTTATTCAAAGATTCTTCCCAGGTCAGGTCGGAAAAGCTGATCCCATTTTTATTCGAAATGGATAGGTCATTTTTGTATATACCTGATATAGCAAAAACGGAGATACCAAATCCTGCGATAATCAGTAGTGTTTTCATTTTTTTATGAATAGTCGAAAAGGTATGAAAAACCTGACAAGGAAAGATGTAAAATTATCCTTCTTTCAGATTACTCAGGATACGGGCCCTGGCTTCATCGGACAAGGTTATCGGATTCGATAACTTGCTTAAGCCGGGCCAGGTTATCCGTAAAGTGTTTTTTCATCATTTTACGGAATATGAGTGCAAGCGGCTTCAGTAACCCTGGCCGTTTTTTATAATGCAATTCCATTTTGACCAGTGTCTTGAATGGCTCAATTTTTTCAAGGATAAAATAGAAGTCTGCCTCTTTTACAAAGAAGGGATTTTGCAATTTTTCTCCATAAACCCATCTCTCTGGTCCGGAATTATCGGTAATGGTCTTGAAGTGCAATTCCCGGTTGTTCACGATACAGGTATGGCTTAATCCCGAACGATTGATCAGATTTTCATCATACCGGATGTCTTTAATATTGCGGTTCCATCTTTTCTTGAATTCAAGGTCGAGAAGGAGGGGGTGAATTTCCTCAGCGGGCCGGTTGATCACGATCTCCAGTCTTAACGGGTTTTTATTTTTCTGCGGGACGACAAAATGTTCGACCGGCGGGATAAACTGATTGAGGAAGGTCAATGGAATGAACCGGTAGCTGACCACCGGATTGGTTTCCGTACCGGAGACAAGCTTTATGGAATCCTGCCTGATCTTTTCGGTGCTTCCCATCCTGAGCAGTTCATCGGTCATCAGCAGGTATTCATTACCATCAATGGCGTTTTTCAGGAGCTTGTGAGCTGTGATCACTGCTTTGCCGAAAGGCTTATGGAATTTATCGACATCAATGAAGGAGACCGGTCCGGCATGAGCAATGAATTTAATCGAAAGGGAGGAGGCTGTCCGGCAGGCCCCGCATTGACATATGCGTAAGGTTTCATATTTTCTCAGGTGGTGGTGGAAATCGATGTACATTCTCCTGACCTGATCGAAGAGTTCATACAGGTCCGGAATATCCTGTCTGTAAAACATAACGGCATCGCCTTCAATCTCTGCAGGCTGAAGTCCTATATTGTTTGATTTCAGCAGGATCCCGAGCAACTCGGATATGATATGCTGACTATGTTTGATTTCCGTATCATTGACAAAATTGGTAAAGCCGGAAATATCCGGAATGAAAATAAGGGATTGCTCCGTATTATCATTCAATAAAGCTGATCCGGTTATCGTTTCATGCAGCATTTTTTGTTGATTTTGGCTGTTCTACCGTATCCTGTAATAAAAGACGAATTTCTTTCTGGATCGTCTTCCCTTTATCACGGGTATACCAGGTGTGGAGATCTTTCTCGAAATCCGCCCGTGATCTATTCAATTTTCCGGCTTTCCATTCAAGCAATAATTCCTGAGCAGGAGCCAGACGGGGTCCCCAGGTGAATAATTCAGTTCCTGATTCACTGAATGCAATAAGTTTTGGGATCGACCTGCTGCCCCGGGTGTGATATTTTTCCATTGCAAATTGGTTCTGTATGAATTTTTTATTAGGATAGTCGTAATAGTAACAAAATCCTGACATCAAGGCCATAATTTATCCTGTTGAGATTTTCTTTTTATGGCGACCTGTCCTGGTTGCTTGATTCCGGCATTTCCGGTATGGTGCGCAACAGCGATCTGGTGATGTGGGACCCGGCAGACAGGAACCATGCCGGCTGACAGTTGCCGGTTTGTTATGAGTGTGAAAAATGCGCGACCGTTTCAAGACCAAAACCGGGTGATTGTTGCGTCTTTTGCTCGTATGGAGCTGTAAAATGTCCTTCGAAACAGCGTATTGAATAAAAAGGATCAAAAAAACCGGTTTCTTACAGAAGCTGAAAATATCTTCTCCTTTTAAAATAATCTATGCACCATTTATGTAAGGATAAGGTCTGAGCTTCGTCTAACATAATAAAACTTACCGGGTTAATCATGAATAGAAAGAGTTTGTTGACCTTATTATTACGGATCTTTTCTTTTTTGTCGTTGACACTGATTGTCTCTGTGGGTCATGTTTTTGCCCAGGATGAAAAAGAATTGAGCAATCATGTGATCCATTCTTTTGGGACCGGCAACGTTCCCGGTGGGGATTGTTGCATAAGATTCCTTCCTGCATCACACAACAATATTTCATCACAAAACCAGGATGAAGCTGATTCTATGGTAGCCGTAGTGCCCGGTCCCGAGTACAAGGCCTCCAAAATAAAAAGCTTCTTTTTGGGAGAACATTACCGTTCAGTATGGACCACACCTGTAAAAGTCCCCGTTATCGACATCCAAAATACATATGGAGGATTAAAACCTGTAAAAATAGGAGGCGGGATGCAGACTAAATCATTAAGGCTATTGGGTGATAATGGTCATCAATACCTGTTCCGTTCAGTTCAAAAGGACCTTTCTTCCCTGTTACCAGATGAGTTACACAATACCCTTGCTGATGATATTCTTCAGGATCAGATCTCCAGCAGTCATCCTTACGGAGCCCTGGTGATACCCGAACTGGCGGAAGCGGCCGGTTTGTTCTACAGTGTACCGAGGCTGGTGGTTGTGCCGGACGATCCGGCTTTGAAGACTTACCGGGAAGAATTTGCCAATAAACTGGTACTTTTTGAACAGCGGCCTGATGAGGACCTCTCGGATCTTGATCATTACGGCTATACACATAACGCTATCGGCACACCCAAATTGCTGGAGAATATGAGAGAAGATAATGATGTGATCGTGGATGAACAGGAATTGCTGAGGAATCGACTTTTCGATATGATCATAGGGGATTGGGACCGGCATGAGGATCAGTGGCGCTGGGCTGAATTTAAATGCAAAAGGGATAATCATCTTTTTTGCGAGCATTTGCCCGACAATGATGAGTTTTATGTGCCGATATCCCGTGACCGGGACCAGGTTTTTTCCAAATTCGACGGCGTTTTTCCGTCCATTGCCCGAAGGAAGTGGCTAGTAAGAAAACTTCAGCTTTTTGATCATGATATCAGGGATATGGCTGGCATGAATTATAATGCACGACATTTTGACCGGTCTTTCCTTACCCGCCTTGAACGGGAAGACTGGATCAGGATTGCGGAGGAATTAAAAGCCTCACTTACTGATGAGGTAATTGAGCAGGCGATCAATAACTGGCCTGAAGAAATCTATAATTTGGATGGGAAAGACATAGTGGCAAAAATCAAATCGCGAAGGGACAAGCTGCCGGAATTTGCGGCCCGGTATTATAGTATACTGGCCCGGGAAGTCAGTGTGGTCGGTTCCGATAAACATGAGTTTTTCAAGGTAACCAGGATTTCGAATGAGAAAACGGAGGTCTCCGTTTATCGCATTAAAAAAGATGAGGTAAGAAATATTTTCTATAAGAGAACTTTTTTGAGGTCGGAAACCCGGGAGATCAGATTGTATGGACTCGACGGGAACGATCGGTTCCTGCTGACCGGAAAAGTGGACAAAGGGATCCCGGTTCGCATTATCGGTGGTGCTGACCGCGATGTTTATGTGGACCGGAGTAAAGTCGGGGGACTCAGGAAATATTCAAAATATTATGATACCAGAACCGGCAACGATATTGATAAGGGCACGGAGACAAAAACCATCCTGTCAAACGATCCCATAATAAACCGTTATAACAGGGAAGCCTTTAACTATGACATACTGGCACCGGTTCTGAATTCAGGGTATAACTTCGACAATGGATTATTTATCGGAAGTGGCGCTACCTATACGCATTTTGGTTTCCGCAAGGAGCCCTATGCTTCTTATCAAAAGCTTATGGCGGCCTGGGCATTTAAAACGTCCGGATTTAATATTTTATATAACGCCGATTTTGTGGATGTCATAGGAAAGTTGGACTTTCAACCTGATCTGGATATTGCCCTGCCGAGGGTCACAAATTTTTTTGGCTACGGCAATGAATCTGTGTATGACAGGTCATTCGGAGAAAGGTTCCATGAAGTAACTTATAACGAGATCCGGTTGAATACGAGTTTATCACTGGGCAGGAAAAACCGGAATGAACTTAAGGCAGGTCCCCATTTTCAATATATTAACATCCTCGATGTGCCCGGACCTTCAGAAGATCCGGAAGTATCCCTGAGGTCCGAGAAGATAAACCATGGCAGACATTATATTGGTTTCACAGCAAATTATAAACTGGATAAAACGGATAATGATATTTTGCCCGGGGAAGGCTATATGATTAAGCTAAAGAGCATTTATAATCATGAACTAAGCGACAATGAAATATCAAATTTGGCATTGTATGGCCGGCTCTCATTTTACCAGCCGATCGGGCGCCGGCTTACCTATGCCTTTAACGTCAGCGGAAGCAAAGTATTCAGTGATTTCGAGTTTTATCATGCCGCCCGTATTGGAGGGCCTCAATTGCTGGAGAATAACGGGCTCCTGAGAGGGTATCGCCGGAACCGGTTCATTGGGAATGCCGGATTGGCCATTAACCAGGATCTCCGGTTCAAACTGCTTGATTTTAAAACCTATGTGATGCCTGGAAGCATAGGGATCAGCGGGTTATATGATATAGGCCGTGTATGGCATGAAGATTCTTCGTCAGATGTTTGGCATATGAATTATGGAGCCGGCATTTGGGTTGTCCCGTTTCACCGGGCGATCATTAATTTGAATTACGCCATTTCGAAAGAAGAGAATCAATTGAATTTAGTGATAGGTTTTTCCTATTAACAAGGTTGGGTTTAAAATTCAACTGGCCACGGCATCACTGTACAATCAGCCGCCTCAAGAAAGGAATCAACCCGGATCCGTCACTAATGTGTAAATAATAGATGTAATTCCTTGAAAATGTGAATATTATACATAAAAATTTCTAATGACGACCAACTGAAACTATTTGATGATTAATCAGCTTTTGTCTAATGAATACCGGATCAAAAAAAATTTATGTTCTTATCTGTCAGGATTTTTCTGTGAAACAGACTAATCAATCAAATCAAAGCAAAAACAATATCAAAAAAATGAAACTTAAAAAAATTATCAAAATCGGATTGATCGTGTCCGGGATTGGGATCCTGACTGCAGGAGGCATCATCTATTATATGTTCAATATGCCCCACCGTGATGTCCAGGCAAGCAAGACGGATTACGTGGTAGAAGCAGGGCAGCTGGTTATGGAATACCTGAAAGATCCGGGTACTGCCAATGAAAAGTATCTCGACCAGGAAGGTGATTCTAAGATCCTGGAAGTATCAGGAGAAATTGCTTCCATAACGGAAGATTTTAATCACCAGAAGGTCGTACTGTTGATGTCCGATTCCGACAAAGCGGGTGTGAGTTGCACCTTTACCAGGGAGACAAATGTATCCGCGGAGGGTCTTCAACCGGGACAAAAAGTCACGGTTAAAGGCGTGATCCGTGCGGGAGCCTCGTATGATAAAGACCTTGGTATGTATGAAAACGTGATCCTGGAAAAATGTGATATCGTCTCAAAAAGTTACACTGAAAACCAATAATTAAAACTATGTATAACTACTTAAAATCAACAAACATGAAAAAGACAGCCATTTTAATGATCGTTACGGCATTTACATTTGCACTGGTCTCATTCAGACCTGCGGCCGTGAAATATGTAAGTTCCAAGACGCATATCAAATTCTTCTCCACAACACCGGCAGAAGACATTGAAGCCAATAACTATAAGGCCGTCAGTACCATTGATCAGTCTACGGGAGAGGTTGTGTTCTCCGTCCCCATGCAAAGTTTCGAATTTGAAAAAGCCCTGATGCAGAAACACTTCAATCAGAAAAAGTTTCTTGATACGAAAACGTATCCCAGGGCTAAGCTGACCGGAACGATCATCAACCTGGATGAGGTCAACTGGGATAAGGACGGAACCTATAATGCCCGGATCAGGGGCGATCTGACCATCAGAGGTGTGACAAAACCTTATACCGAAAATGGAACCATAACCATTTCAGGGAATACACTGAAGGTGAACAGTACATTTAATGTTACCCTGGCTGACCATGGTATCGCATTTAAAAAGGGAAAACCCTCAACGAATATAGCGAAGACGGTAGAAGTCACGGTTGTGGCCGAATATCAGAAACAATAAATAGCACTTTGCCGCAACCATTAAAGCTGGCGATAATCGTCCCACAAGCAGATTGACGGTTATTGCCGGCTTTTTACATGATTTGCATGAAAGGAAATGTATATTCTAACCTGGACTATTCATAAACTTTCGTTATACAACATAATTTTAATCCGAAAAATTCACAAATTTTTCAGGTTAAAGTTATCCCGATTCCCGGCACATCAGACATTGTTTTAATCCGGATCAATTCATGGACATGATAATTCAATACGCATTAATCGTTTTAATGGGATTTCTTGCCAGTATAATGGCTGCCGTCCCTTTTGGCCTTGTTAACCTGTCGGTTTTGAAGACCGCTCTTAAACAAGGGAAAAGACCGGCTTACCTGATCGCGCACGGAGCGGCCGTGGTCGAAGTTTTATTTGTGGTTACAGCTATTTTTGCCGGCAAGGCTCTTTTTGAATCCATCAATGGCAATAGCGTCCTGAAATACGTTTCAATTCTGATCCTGAGCATCGCGGGTTTAGTCTTTATGTTCAAAAAAAGAGGTGACAAGACACGCAACAGGGATGGACATGCCTCCTTTTTTAAAGGCATCCTGCTCAATTTACTGAGTTTCCAGGTATTCTTCTTCTGGGTCATTGCCATTACCTTTATGGCCTCCAATGACCTGATCCGGTTTGATCCCGTTTCTATGGCTGTCCTGGTTGTTACCGTCTGGACCGGGAAAATGATCGTACTTTGGTTATATGTGGTATTAAGCCGGCGGATTGTAGCCAATTCATCCTTTCTTTCAACGCATACCGATACGATTATAGGGATAATACTTATCCTAATTGCTGCCATACAGCTCTTACGTCTCTGATTAAAGTATCCCCCCCGGATGCCCAAAAGGTTAAAAATAATTTCATGCCTTCTGTCAGGTATTCTGATCTCCCACGTCTATACATAAAAAACTCTTATAAATGAAAAAGATCGTTGGAATATTATTGATCATACTGGCCATAGCCATGATCTATATCGGGTTTGCCTATAAAATGGTTCCACCGGCCCTGACCGGAGTGGGTTTCATTGGGATAGCCCTTGTTTTTCTTTTAAAAAACAAAGGTCAGGGATAAGGATTTTCCGATAAAGATCCGGAAACAGGTGAAATGACGTTAGAAACCATTATTCCATAATTAAACATGATAGATCACTGTAAAAACAACTTGAATGAACTGAAAGGGCTCCTGATCAAGCTGGACAAGGGCCATTATACCCGGTCGCTGGAATTATTGTCCGGTGCTACAATCGGTCAGCATGTCCGGCATATCCTGGAATTTTATCAATGTGTGGCCCGAGGCGTTGACGGAGGGGTGGTCAGCTATGATAACCGGGTCCGGGATCAGGTACTTGAAACAGACGTCAGACGTACCATCCGGGAGATCGACACGATCAAAAAATGGCTGGGTGGGGTCCGAAATAACCGGACGCTCCTCCTTAATGGTAATTTTTCTTCTGAAAACGACGCCAGCCTGAACATAGGGACATCGGTATACCGGGAACTGGCATATTGTTACGAACATAGTATTCATCATCAGGCATTGATAAAAATAGGATTGAAGGAGTTGGAGATCGGACATCTCATAGATGAGAATTTTGGCGTAGCGCCCGCTACTATCAGACATAAAAGCACATGTGCACAGTAACCTGTGTCCCCTGTAAAAGTGGATTCATTTCTGCTTTCGAATTAACTGAAGAAATTGATCTGCAGGATATCGAACCTTTTACGATAATAAACAAGTAACAAAATATCCTTATGAGCCGGATTATGCATGATGGATTTGCCATTGCCCTGGCCTGGCCGGAAACCTGGTGTAAGCAGGCGGGAGCCTGGTACGATTACTCCCTATATATGCTTGGAATAAACCGGCAGGGGTATTACCGTGTGGGTCATGCTGCAGTAATTCTAATCGATGATGAATCAGGTGTGTGCCGGTATTTTGATTTTGGGAGATATCATGCGCCTTACCGGCATGGCCGCGTGAGGAGCGGTGAGACAGATCATGATCTTCTGATCAGCACGAAAGCGGTTATTGATCCTGCCGAAATGGGAATTCAAAATCTAAATGAGATCCTGAAGGAGCTTTATCATAATCCATCCACGCATGGTGACGGGACCATTTACGGATCGGTAACCAGAATCAATTTCTCCAGGGCCATGTCGAAGGCCCGGAGCCTTCAGGATCAGGAATTCATTCCGTACGGGCCTTTTGTCAGGCCGGGTACGAATTGTTCAAGGTTTGTCAACTGCGTGATCCGTGCCGGGGAACCATCCATATCCGAAAGGTGGATGCTCGATTTTCCGCTGACCATCAGCCCTTCCCCGATGTGGAATCTCCGGGCTTTAAAGGGCCCCGTTTTATCCTATCGGGAAGAAGATAAAGCAATTTATGATAACTATTCTTGCATACCATTAATTTATGATACGATTACCTGAAATCTTACCTGAACCCGAACGGCCTGTTAATCTGCCGGAAGAAGCCCGGTGGCTTTCCGGAGAAGGAGCGGGTTCCTGGTTTGTAATTAACGAAATATCCGGTGGATTAATGTTTGAAGTGGCAAGGTATTCCCCGGAAGGTTTCCCTGAATGTACAGGAATATTCAGATCTGAAAGCCGGGAGTTGAATTTGGACCTGCCCTATAAAATAACCTATCCTTCGCATTGTAAAATAATTACCATTTCCCGGGAAGGTTTGGTTTTCCGTCTGTTGTCAGTATAAATATCTGATGATGCAAATCAAACTGACCACCATCAACTACCCGGTGAATTTTATTCATACGCAGGCGGACGAAGCATTGGATGGTGTGTTATATTTTTAGCCCGGATTATTCATAAAATTCATTTGTTGTCTTTTTTATACATTTTAATTATTTCATCAAATTGATCAATCAGGTTATCAATATCATTTTCAATTATTGACCAGACAATTTCTAAATCAATTCCAAAATAATCGTGGACTATTCTGTTCCTCAATCCTCGTATCCTTTTCCAGTCAATTTCCGGAAATTTTATTTTAAAATCAGGATCTATTCTATTAGCGGCTTCACCAATTATTTCAAAATTTCTGACCGTTGCATCTATTGTTTTTTCGTCATCTTGGAATGTTGCAAAATCTAATTCATTCGTATATTTCTTAATCTTTTGAGCTGATTCTAAAATATCTTCCAGTAGTAATATTATATCCCGATCAGACATAAACAAGATCGGATTTTATGGCCTTATAATATTTATTCTTTATTCCCTTTTTTGAAACCAGATCTACATTTGAGCCTATCAAATTCTCAATTTCCTCAGCCAGATCAATAAAACGGATGCCTATTTTATCATTAAATTCAACTAAGATATCTATATCACTTCTATCATTTTGTTCATTTCTGGCAAGAGATCCGAAAATAGCCATTGATTTAATAGGATATCTGGAGAATAATTGTGGTTTATTCCTGTTTAATATTGATTTTACTTCTTCTAGCGTTTTCATGATCCAAAAATACAAATTATGCCAGCAGTAAGGAAATCAAAAATAAGGTAAATAGAAAGGGTAAAAATATTTCCTTTTTTACTTTGGCGAATCAGCGTATTAAAGAATACAAGGACAAAGGTACTTTCACGGTAGCATTGGCCGATGAATCTAAAATTAATAATATCAAAAAATTTGTGGAAAACGGCGATCTTTATTTTCCTGATATAACCGTTCCTTTCCTGCAGCGGTTTAACGTGTATTGTGCATCTGAATTACAACAAAGTGAAAGGACTATAACCAATCATCTGATCCTGATCCGTACTTTATTCAACAGGGCCATTAAGGAAGGAATTGTCGATGCCAGATATTATCCCTTCGGAGGCGACAATATGAAAATCAGGATCGGTTCCGGGTTGAAGATCGGATTAACAAAGGAGGAAATTGAAAAAATTGAGGACCTGGAGCTTACCCCGGAGACTGCGATCTGGCATGCCCGGAATATCTGGTTGTTCTCCTTTTATTTTGCAGGCATCCGCATTGCCGAAGTGCTTGAACTGAAATGGTCCGATTTGAAGGATAACCGCCTGCATTATATGATGCACAAGAACAGTAAACCGGTAACTTTAAAAATTCCGGATAAGGCAAAAATATTAAAAGCCACCAGTTTGGGTAAACCCATTTCAATCGTCCCTATAGCTACTGAAATGACTACACAGGCGGCAGCAGAATTTCTCGGGTGTTCCAGACCACATTTGGTAAAACTTCTTGAGAAAGGAGAGATCCCATTTACCAAAGTGGGGAAACACAGGAGGATAAAATTTGAGGATGTGGCCGAATACAAGAGACGAATGAAAAAGGAACAGGAGGAACGTATCATTCAACTGATGAAATCAGACGAGGAACTGAACTTGTATGATTCATAGCATCCGATTTCTTTTTTGATTCTGTCCCATCGCCCCTTTTTTGCTTCTTTAGTTAATTTATCCACATCCTTTTGTGTTGCTGCAGATTTGGATGTCAGTTCCTCATATCTCAGATAATCAAGTATGGTTTGAACACGCACAGCATTTTTGCCCATCACAAATCTTACTACGATCTCATTTTTATTTCCTTCAACAATCCTATTTTGTGTTCTTCACTTATCGGAATTTACAAAATCTTTGATAATTTTTACTTTAAATTAAATATATATTTCTCTATCAGTGGCTTTAATCAATTAAAACTCATTTTTTATGTTAAAGAAAGTATCTTATGTATTCATATATTTACTATATGTTTTTTCTGCAGAAGCTCAGCTTACAAAAATTAATTATGACGTCATAGTTTATGGAGCCACCCCTTCAGGTATTTCCGCGGCAGTCAATGCTGCCAGGGAAGGTGTTTCAGTAGCTCTTTTTGAAGAAACCGATCATGTTGGCGGCCTTACCTCCAGTGGTTTGTCCAATACTGACTTTCATTCATTTGAAGCGCTGGGTGGAACCTGGCTTGAGTTTATGAATAGAGTTGAAGAACATTATATTCAAACTTATGGTCCTGACTCCCGGCAGGTCAAAGATTGCTGGCAAGGAGCATTTTATGAGCCGAAAGTGGCTAAAAAGGTTTTTATGGATATGATAGAGGAGCAAGACAATTTAGATCTTGTTTTAAAGCATCGTTTGGTTTCAGCGAATACTACTATCCTGAAAGGTAAAAAAACCAAAATAACCAGTATCAGGCTTAATAATCTTGAAATAGATGAATTGATAGATATAAGGGCTGATGTTTTTATTGATGCATCATACGAAGGGGACCTTATGGCTACCGCAGGATGCGAATACACCCTGGGCTCCGAAGGGCCTGATAAATATGATGAGCCGGCAGCCTCACCCAAAGACTGGCATGTGCAATGTTATAATTTCAGGGTAACGCTGACCAAAGATCCTGAAAACAGCATTCCAATTCCCAGACCAGAAACTTACAATCCGGATGACTATCGATTATTGCCGGATGCCATGAAAGACGGCTCTATAGTTGAATTGGAAGACATCATCAAAGGTCCTTCAAGACAAATACCAAACAACAAGGCCGATTTCAATGATCGTAAGGGCTCGAAAATGAGTATCAAGCTTTGCAATGAAACCGACGTTTGGCCTGAGGGAAATGCAGAAGTACGAAAACAAGTATGGGAAAAAACCAAAACACATACGCTGGGTGTTCTTTATTTTTTGCAAAATGACGAAAGAGTGCTTCCTGCCATCCAACAGGAAATGAAACAATGGAATTTGCCCAAAGATGAATTTGAAGAATATGATAACTTTCCTCCACTTATTTATGTGAGAGAAGGACGAAGGCTGACAGGAGAATACATTTATACCCAAAAAGATGGTACACGGGAAAAAGGAAGTACCCGGGCCCCGGCTTTCAAAGAGGCCGTTGCCATTGGTGATTATAGTTTCAACAGTCATGGCACTTATTATACCTGTGACAGGGAGTTGCTGGGTAATTTAAGTGCCGGCACCAGGCCATTCCAAATACCTTACCCGGTAATGTTGCCCGGAAAAGTAGAAGGTTTGCTTGTGCCGGTAGCGGTATCATCAAGCAGAGTTGGGTTTGGAGCAATTCGCATGGAACCCTCCTGGACTGCTTTAGGCCAGGCTGCCGGGTTAGCGGCTGCCCAGGCGGTGAAGAATGATGTTGAACCGGGGGAAGTTAATGTTGAAAAACTGCAGGACAGGCTGCATGAATTGGGAGCTATAACCTTTTATGCGTCAGATGTTCCTCCGGATTCGCCTTATTTTAAAGCCATTCAATATTTTGGTAACCGCGGTTTGTTTCAGGACTTGTATGACCCCGATAAAGTACAACCAGCCAGGTTAAAGAAATTGGGACCAATGGTACAATGGACAGAACCTTATCCTTACCATGATATTCAGCCCGGAAAGAAAATGGGAAAAGATTTGGCTGAAAAATGGATGCAAAAGCTCGATATTGTTGATGAACGGCTTGTAAAGCAGGCCAGGAAAATGAGCAGGGGAGAATTTTTAAACAGGTTGTATGATTCAGCACAATCAAAATAAACTTTTATGGGTAAATTGTATGTAAGAATTGCATCAACAAGACCAAATATTATGAAAAACATCAAGGTTCTTTTTTCATTGCCGATTTTAATAATCCTCTGGCAATGCCAGCCTCAACAATTAGAAAACAGTAGAAAATCTGACAAACACTCCTTTGCCAGGTTGCAGGAGCAATTCGCTGATCCGGATAAGGACTATAGTACCGGTCCGCTTTGGGTGTGGAACGATGTGGTAACCAAAGATAAAATTGCCACCCAATTGCAGGAATTTAAAAACCAGAACATCCTGCAGGTGTTCATCCATCCACGCCCGGGACTAATTACCGAATACCTGTCGGAGGAATGGTTTGAGCTTTCCCGCTACACTTTGGAAAAAGGTAAGGAATTGGGCATGAACGTGTGGATTTACGATGAAAATTCTTTCCCCAGCGGTTTCGGTGGCGGCCACGTGCAGGCAGAAATGCCGGAATCCTATACCCGGGGCAGCTCCATAGGTATTCGCAGGGGTGCGCAAATAAAACCCGGTAAAATGCAGGATTACATCATCGTACTCCGGAAATCCGGGGAAGGCTTTGAAAAAGTAGAGGAACTGCCTGCTGCTCTCAGCGATGAATATTTTGCTTTCGAAGTATTAAAAGAAAAAACGAGCGGCTGGTATGGCGGCTTTTCTTACGTGGACCTGCTGATTCCCGGTGTGACCGAAAAATTCATTGAAGTGACCATGACCGGCTACGAAGAAGTGATGGGCGATGAATTCGGTCAGGCGGTGCCCGGGGTTTTCACCGATGAGCCCAACATTGCTCCACGGGGTCCGGAAAAGGGTGTGAAATTTAGCCCGGTACTTTTTCCTGAATTTGAAAAACGCTGGGGCTATGACCTGAGAATGCATCTGCCCTCTCTCTTCACCGAAGTGGGCGATTATAAAAAAGTACGCTACCATTATTATCGTTTTTTGCTGGAGCTTTTCATCGAGCGCTGGTCGAAACCCTGGTACGAGTACACCGAAAGCAAAAACCTGAAGTGGACAGGCCACTATTGGGAACACGGCTGGCCCAGCCCGCATCACGGCGGCGACAACATGGCCATGTATGCCTGGCACCAGATGCCCGGCATCGACATGCTTTTCAATACTTTCGATTTACGTCCCGACCAGTTTGGCAATGTGCGGGCAGTGAAAGAATTGAGTTCCGTGGCCAATCAACTGGGACGCGAGCGTGCTTTGTCCGAGACTTATGGCGGGGCCGGCTGGGAGCTTACTTTCCAGGACATGAAACGACTGGGTGACTGGCAATATACCCTTGGCGTGAATTTTATGAACCAGCACCTGAGCTACATGACCCTCAAGGGCCGTCGTAAGGGAGATTTTCCCCAGTCATTTTTAACTCATGCGCCTTACTGGAAAGACTACGGAGTGCTGGCCAAATATTTTGCCCGCCTTTCCCTGGCCCTCAGTCGCGGTGAGCAAATTAACAAAACCCTCATCTTTGAACCCACCACCACCGCCTGGATGTACTATTCACCTACTGCCGATATGACAAAAATGGATGAAATAGAAGAGGGTTTTCGCCAACTGGTGGATGGCATGGAAAAGCAGCAGCTGGAATATGACCTGGGTGCGGAAAATATCATTAAAGACCAGGGCAGTGTAAAGGGGCCGCGATTCATCATCGGAGAACGTGCATACGATATGCTGGTTTTGCCACCATATTTTGAAAATATCGACGACACCACCTGGGAGCTTTTGCAACAATATGTGAAGAACGGGGGCAAGATATTCAGCTTTACTGTTCCCGGTTTGGTGAATGGAGAAGCCTCTGAAGAAGTGGTAAATCTTGCCAATGCGAGTGAAAATTGGCAAACAATCAATTCGCTGGACCAGCCGGTAATTTTGGCTGCCCTGTCCGCGGATGATTTTAAAGTGAATAATCCAACCGGAATCAATGGAAAAGTTTATCACATGCGACGGCAGTTGGACGATGGTCAGTTGGTATTCTGGTCGAATTTCAACCGGGAAGGCAGTGAAAGAATTCAATTTACTATTACCGGGCAGTCGGTGAAAGAATTGGACCCTATGACCGGAGAGATCAAAAAATATGCAGCAAAAATTGAAAATGGCATGGCCGGTCTCGAATTTGATTTACCCGCGAGTGGCAGCAAGTTGTTTTTCATCCCCGATGATAGAGATACTTCTGAGTTGAATGTTGTCCAGTCGGAAACTAAAAACTGGCAGGCGATATCCACTGAAACCAGTAGCGTAGAGCCTACCGCCCTCAACAGCCTCACCATTGACTACCTGGATTTAGAAGTACAGGGCAGGACTTTTGAAAACGTTTACTTTTCCATGGCCGCTGATTCGGCTTACAAGCTGAACGGGCTGGAGCCATACGGGCGTAGCGGCTACAATCCATGGGCGGTAGCGGTACAGTACAAGACCAATATTCTGGACATGGGTGAAAAATTTGGCGAAAGCAGTGGATTTACGGCCACCTATCATTTTGAAATTGCCGACGGGTTTCAACCGCCGCAATTGCAGGCGGTAGTGGAATGGTCCGAATTGTACCAGGTCTCCATCAATGGAAAAGCCATTCAACCCATTCCGGATAGGCATTGGCTGGACCACTCCTGGGACGTGTTCGAAATCACGGAATACGTAAATCCTGGAAGAAACCAGTTGACTCTTTCTGTTCAACCCATGCACATCCACGCGGAGATTGAGCCTGTTTACTTGCTGGGAGATTTTGATTTGCAGTCAAAAACATCCGGTTTTCTTATCGTGCCTTCCACTCCACCGGGAATAGGTTCCTGGAAAGAACAGGGAAGGCCATTTTACAGTCAGAGTGTACAATACACGAAAAACCTGGAGGTGAAAGCGGATACCCATTATAAAGTAAAGCTTAACGACTGGCATGGCACCGTAGCAAGGGTTCTGGTAAATGATGAACAGGTAGGCATCATCGGCTGGCCGCCTTTTGAATTTGACCTGACCGAACATTTACAACCGGGCAATCATTCCGTTACGGTGGAAGTGGTCGGTTCGCTGAAAAATCAGTTGGGGCCGCATCACAACGTGAATCGCCGGGGCATTGTCACGCCCTGGAGCTGGTTCATGGGGCCAAATGATATGCCGGCCGGTAACGAATATGACTTGTTGGATTACGGCTTGTTCGGGGATTTTGAGATAATGAAGAATAAATTCCCTTGAATTAAAATGTTTCAAAAAAGCGTAATCTTGAAAATACACTAATTAAAACAAACAAAAATGCAATACCCATTAAAAATCGGCCTTTTCGGTATAGGCCTGGATGCTTACTGGCCACAGTTTGAAGGCCTGGAAGAGCGGCTAAAAGGCTACTTGAAAACGGTAGAGCAGATCATTGCTGTCGAGGGAGCTGAAGTAACTAACCTGGGCCTGATTGACACTCCGGAAAAGGCGCTGGAAGCAGGTCACCAGTTTCGCCGGCAGGATGTTGACCTGATCTTTTTACATGTCACCACTTACGCGTTGTCATCCACGGTACTGCCGGTGGTGAGCAGGGCCGGAGTGCCTGTGATTATTCTCAATTTGTCTCCCGAGCCTTCCATCGATTATGCCAGCTTCAATGCCATGCAGGACCGCACCCGCATGACCGGCGAATGGCTGGCCTACTGTTCCCCCTGCCCGGTACCGGAAATCGCCAATGTATTTACCCGGGCAGGCATATCTTTCCACCAGGTGACAGGTGTGCTGAATGATAAAAATGATACGGCCAGAACAGCGATAAAAGAATGGGTGGCAGCGGCCAGGGTGAGACACGCCATGTTTCACAATCGCCTGGGACTGATGGGCCACTACTATAGCGGTATGCTGGATATTTATAGCGACCTTACCCAGCAACTGGTGCAGTTTGGCGGTCACATTGAGTTGCTGGAAGTGGATGAGCTTACCAATTTGCGTGCTGAAGTAAATGAAGATGCGATTGAAGAACGGGTGGATTACTTTCAACAGATATTTGATGTACAGTCCGATTGTGCGGAGGAAGATTTAAAGGAGGCTGCCCGTACATCATTGGCATTGGACCAGCTGGTGAAGCGGCATCAACTAGGTTCACTGGCTTATTATTACAAAGGCACCGGCACCGGGAATGAAGAAACCATTGCCAGCATCATCGTGGGTAATTCTGCCCTCACTGCCCGGGGAGTGCCTGTCGCCGGCGAATATGAAGTAAAGAATGTACAGGCCATGAAGATACTGGACAGTTTGGGTGTTGGCGGCTCATTTACCGAGTACTACGCCATGGACTATCACGACGATGTGGTGCTGATGGGACATGACGGTCCCGGCCATGTGAAAATCGTCGAAGGCAAAGTGAAGGTGAAACCATTAAAAGTGTACCATGGTAAGGTAGGCAAGGGGCTTTCGGTGGAGATGTCGGTAAAGCACGGGCCTGTGACCTTGCTATCGGTGGTACCGCAGGCCAATGGTCAACTGATGTTGCTAACCGCTACCGGAGAATCGGTACCGGGACCTATTTTGGAAATCGGCAATACCAACAGCCGCTACCGTTTCAGCATTGGCGCCAGGAATTTTGTAGAAGCCTGGAACAGCCATGGCCCGGCCCATCACTGCGCGGTAGGGATCGGCGATGTAACCAGTACTTTGGAGAAACTGGGGAAATTGTGGCAAATTGAAGTGGTGAAGGTATGTTGATGTCGGCTGTTGGCTGTCATCCGTCGCACATATATTTCTATACTATTCGGAATATTCTTTCATGCCATAGGTGGCGGAGCCGCCGCCAGTTTTTTTTTGCCCTTTAAAAAAAGTAAAAGGCTGGGCCTGGGAAAGCTATTGGCTGATCAGCGGTATCGTCGCCTGGATCATCATGCCATTGATGATGGGCTTCCTTTTTATTCCTGACTTGTTCAGCGTACTTGCTGCTTCACCAGGCCGGGCCCTTTTCGGGACTTTTTTCTTCGGTTTGCTCTGGGGCATTGGCGGCCTTACCTTTGGCTTGTCCATGCGCTGCCTGGGAATTTCCCCGGGTTATGCAGTAGTGCCGGGTTTTACCGCCCCATTCGGATCTTAAGACCACCATCAACTACCAGGCAAATTTCATCCATAAGGAGGTAGACGAGGCATTGGATAGCGTAGTGGATTTTTAACCCTATAGAATCAGTACGGTAAGTGAGAGGTGAATAATATTGATTTTTATTTCATTTATATGCTATAATTAGCCCATAAATGAAATGAATTGAATATATCCTATCTCAAATTTAAAGAAGTGATAGGGCCTTATCCCTGTTTCTCGGTTCATGAGGCTAAAAAAGAGGCCGATTTCTTTTTTGATTCTGTCCCATCGCCCCTTTTTTGTTTCTTTTGTTAATTTATTCACATCCTTTTGTGTTGTTGCAGATTTGGATGTTAGTTCCTCATACCTTAGATAATCAAGTATTGTTTGAACACGTGAAGCATTTTTACCCATCTCAAATTTTTTCAAATCACCAAATCACCAAATCACCAAATAATAATGTAGCGAGGACGG